>NZ_JBEUOQ010000005.1:0-444918 GCF_040489275.1 Rhodococcus baikonurensis
GCTCAATGCGTTTGCGATCACCTTCGAAGGACGCATCACCCTGAACGGTAACTAACCGACATCAAGGTCGGATCCACCGTTAATCGGACACTCCCTTTGCCGGCGCCGAGGTTTTCGAGGAGGTCGTCTGAGGCGAACATGCGGGCTTGGCCGATGCGGAAGTCTCGGACGAGTGAGGAGTAGATGCGGTCGAGTTCGTGGAGCAGTGGGATTGTGTCGGTGGAGATGTCTGCGCGTCCGAGGTAGCGGAGTGTGTTGTGGTTCCGCCATTCGGGGTTGGGGAGGACGTTGGGGACGTATCGGGCTGCCAGCTCGTCGACTTCGAGGTCGACGTATCCGCCTGTCTCGTCGTCGAAGCCGTTGAGGGTGATCCCTGCGGTGTCATCGTGGGCGTCCAGGTCCATTGCGCTACCGAGGTTCGTCGGTGTCCCCTTGTAGAGGGAGTGGACGATGCGGCCCTTCTCGTATCGTTCGAGGTGCCGCCACACGTCCCGCTCATCCGAACCCGCGAGCTCAGACCAGAACGTGACCGCAGTAAGCCGGCCCCACTTGTATTCGGGGATCGCCTTGTCAGCGTCCACGAAGTCGATCCACGCGTTGTCGGCGACTTCCTCGTCCCACACCACACGCTGATACGAGCCCCCCAACGCTGAGCAGGACTCGCCGGCGGTGAACAGGTCACCGTGGAAGGTGGGGGTGTTGAAGATCAGGTCAGCGCGTTCCTGCGTGGCACCTGTGGGGTCGACGACCGTGAGTGTCTCCGAGAACAAGCATGACGCAGACAGTTTCGGGATATCGCCCGCGATCGGTGCATGCAACCGCTTGATCGGGGTCGTCGTCTGGCTGACGGGGCGACCCCAGAACGCGTTGTACGCCGCGGACAGTCGATCCTTCACCCCAGACGGGGATGTGCGGTTCCCTGCTTGGTAGTAGTCGTCGAGCTTCGCGGGGTCACCTTCCCACCACACCTGAGACTCGCGGGTGCGTTCCACGACTTTGCCGAGCTCGGTTGGTGGCCACGCCATGCCAGCTTTGATCATGCGGCTACCTCCTCGGCGATAGTGATTTCGATGGGTATGTGGTTGCGCCAGAACGTGAACGACGAGAACACGCCGTAACGCCAGGCGTCGCAGAAGTCATCATCTTCTTTGACTGGGGCGTCTTCGCCTCGTTCAGCAGCTTTGCGGTCCCACACATATCCACCGATCTCCCCGAGCAGGTTGGTGCACAGCGGCCCGTTGATGAGTAGTTGGTCGGTGGACAGTAGGGCTGAGACGACGCCGATGCCCGATTTGTGGGAGTTGTGGGCGTTCATGATGATGCCGAACCCTTCGCGTTGCATCTGCATTTTCAGTGCTGCTGCTGATGGGTCTACGAAGAACCGTTCTGGTTTGCCGTGTTCGTTGATGAATCGGCGTAACGATTTGGTGCGGTCGGCTGGTGTGCCTGATGGTGGCGCCCATTCGGCCATTGCGTACAGCTTGTTGTCGATGCCAAGGCCGATGAGGAGGCCGGCGGCTGGGTGGTTGACGCCGTCGTCGATGCCCATTGCGATGATGCGTTGGATTTCGGGGATTTGGTCGACGACGTGGCGTGCGGGGTCGAAGCAGTCGTAGATGACGCCGTCGGCCATGGTCCATTTGCCGAGGATGAATCGGTCGTACCAGAGTCCGGAGTATTGGGCTTGGCGGGTTTCGATGTATCCGTCTGGGAGGTTGTCGCGGTTGTCTTCGATTTCGAAGTGGAAGCAGCGGATGTTGAGTTTGGGGTCGTGTTCGCGGTCGATCCAGTCGGTTTTGAGCCAGTGTCTGGGTGCGTCGGGGTTGGTGGTGACGAACAGTTGGCACGCATACCCTTTGACGCGTAGGCGGCTGTGGAGCATGGAGAAGAACTCTTTGCTGACCAGTGTTGCTTCGTCGAGGTAGGCGATGCAGATGGTCATGCCTCGGATGGTTGATTCGGCGCGAACATCTGAGCTGCCGAGGATGTGGACTGTGCGGCCGAAGATGGTTGCGGTTGGTGCGCCGCGGTTGTAGCTGATGTGGTCGACCAGATCACCGAACAATGCTGGGTCGAGCAGGGCTTGCATGATGTTGCGGTAGACGGTGTCCCTGGTGCGGCCGATGATGACGATCTCACCCGAGGTGGGGGCGGTCGCGATCTTCATCAGCAGTTTGAACAGGGACCCGATGGTCTTGCCGGATGACACTGCGCCGTGCCAGATGACAACTTCCGCTGATGCTGCACCGATGCTGTGGGCTTGCTTCGGGGATAGTGTGCCGAGCTTCGATGGCAACAACCCGGTCACTCCCCTTGTTGTTCGGCTTCGTACTGTGCAGCGAATTGTTCGAGGGCGCCTTGCATCTGGACGAGCGCGGATACAGCCTTCTCGGCTTGTTGGCCGGCGTTCATCTCGTGCAGCTTGTTCGCAGCTGTGAGTGCGGTGGAGAGGGCTTGGACGATGTGTTTCTGCGCCACCGGATCCGGCTTATCCAACTCATGCTGCTCATACTGATTGAATTGGCCGCCGAACGAATACACGATCGCAGGCTCATCGAGTTGAGCGAGCATGTCCTCAGACTTGACCAACAACCGTTCCTCGATGCGTGCCCGCCGCGCTTTGTTGTCGACGTGCACAGCTTCAGCAGCCTTCGCAGTCTCGGCCCGATCGAAAGACAGTCCCAGCTTCTCAGCCCACACGCTGATCGTCCGCTTCGAGCGGCCCAACTCGTTCGCGATGAAGTGCAGTGACTTCCCCGCGGCGTGAAGTTCGGTTAGCCGTGTGCTCTCTTCATCGGTCCACGCAGCCACTCAACGCTCTCGCGCACGCGGTGAGCCAAGTAAACGTGTACTTCGCGCCATTGGTTCACCTCGTTGTGCGTGTGTTGTGGATGGTGTTGAGGATGTTGTTGCGCTCATCTAGGAGGGTGTCGATGGCGTTTGGGTTGCCTGCGCTTCGTGCTTGTTCGAGGTCCCATTCGTTTTGGTCGAGTTCGTCTTGGAGTGATTGCATTACTGCCACCTCCACATGCGCCAGATTCCGGTGATTGCCCAGATGAGTAGGTCGCGGCTGGGCATTAGAGGATCCAGAATCGGATGAGTGCCCACATGATTCGGATCGCTTCGATGAAGTCGAGGATCATGGGAGTGCGAGGTCGTGGCGAACGCTAGCGACAGTGCAGCGGAAGAATTTGGCGATGTCGGTTACAGGCCAGCCTCGGTTGTGCATGCGTTGCACTGCGTTGGGTTCTTTGGGTTCGTCGCTGGCGAATCGGTATTCGCGGAGGTCTTTGGTTTTGCGCATGACGTGTTCAGACATGTTGACCTCCGGTTGTTTGTTTGCTGGTGTTGCGAAGTTGAACCCCGGGTGCGTCAGCTCAGACAGCGAATTACATCGCCTTGCCCGCAGTCGCCGGGGGTTGCTGCACGTTCCTCAAAAGGTGGCCCTGGGGGAAGTGGGCGCGGTGTGCAGCAAGACGAAACGCGACACCTGAGTTGTGATTGTCAGGTGTCGCGTACGCGCATAGCGTATCAGATGATCATCCGCATGCGTGCATAACTATGCATCAGCTCCGAATATTGCCAGGAACGGCAGCCGAGGAATGAGGATTCGTCTACCAATCCGAACAGACGGGATAGTGCCGTCCTCGATGCCAATTCGGACTGTGCGGGGGTCTATTCCGAGCGCTTGCGAAACCTGCGTTCGTGTGATCGCCATGCTCGACATGTTCTTGATGTCTTCGATGGACAGTGTGGGTGTCGGACTTGGTGCTCCCATTTTCATGATGCCTTTCGTTGGGGTGTGGCGTAGTGGGCGTCGAGTATGTCACCGAGTGTGTAGATGGGGGTTTTCTTGTCCGCGTAGCGGATCGGCGAAATTTTGTGTTTTTCGACGAGGTGGTTGATGCGTCGGATGGTGAGGCCTTGGGCGCCGATGTGTTTGGCGAGGGTTGCGATTCCTCGGGCGTTGAGTTGTTCGGCGTGTGCTTGGGCGAGGCGGGTGGGGTTGGGTTTGGGGATGGGTTGGAGGTGGCTGCGCCCGGAGGCGTTGCGTGCGTGCCGGATTTCGGTGGTGATGTCGTGGTGTGCGGCTTCGCTGCCGGGGGTTGCTGCGAGTAGCAGGATGTTTCGGGTCAGCCAGTCTGCGTAGCCTTTGCAGTCGGTGTTGGGTGCTGCGATCTGTCGTGCGTCGGCGAGCCAGTACACCCATCGTTCGAGTTCGATGAGAAGTCTGTCGGCGGCGTCGACTGCTGCGACGTTGAACGGCAAGGGTTGCGGGCGATCCCCGGTAGATACTTTGGGGTTCCAGGTTGCGGTTGCGATGCGGGGTTTTTGGGCTTCTCGGAGGTCGTCGAGGATGTCGGATACGTCTGTTAGTGCGTCCACGATCTCTTGTTGTTCGTGGCGCGGGATGTACCAGTGTTCAGTCACGGTGTCCTCCGATGCGGTGGCGTGCGCGGTCGTGGCAGGGTCGGCAGCGTCCTCGTGCGCCGTGTGGGGTGTGGCCTTCGATGCGTCGGGTTCGGGGTGCCATGGGGGTTCCGCATTCTCGGCAGGGTTGTCCGATGTCGATTCCGATGCGTCCGCCTGCCCCGGGGAGTGTTGCGAGGAGTTCGGCGAGGTGTGGGTCGCGTTTGAGTGGTGGGCGGCCGGGGATGGATCGGGCGTAGGCGTCGAGGGCTTTGGAGTCTGCGGGAGTCCATTCGAGGAGGTCAGTTGTCACCGGGCGTGTTCCTTGATGATGGGGAGGATGGTGGGTAGGACCCATGCGCTGTAGGCCTGGATGATGCGGTCTTGGTTGGTTTTGGTTTGGGTTTTGAATTGTGTTGCGCTGTTTGGGTTGCGGAGGATTTCGTTGCGGGCCGCGGTTTGCAAGGCGTCGCGCAGTTGGGTTTCGAGGTCGCTCATCCCGCATCTCCCGGAGTGAAGAGGACGGTCGCAGGGAGGGTGATCTCGCCGGGCGTGTACCAGTGCAGGTCGCCTGGCATTTCCCAACCTGTCTCGCCCTCCTCGTGTGCCACTTTCTCGAACACGCTCGGTGCGTCATCAAGCTCGCGCACCACTGTCCCCACCGGCAACGCTTCGAATTCGGACGGGGCGTTCACCGTGCGAGGCTTCGACCAACCAGCGGCCTCCACCTGCTCCACTAACATCTTTGCTGCATCTGGACCTAGCCAGCCCCACAGTTTCATTAGCGCCTCGGCCAGTTCGTCCCTCGCGGGTGTGGTCTGTGATCGGATCTCACTCACAACGACTCCTCAGAAGGCTCGGCGACTGTTCTTGCGCGGCATACTTCGTATGGTTCGTACATGGAGCCTGGCGCCATGTCGTATCGGCCGCCGGGGAGTGTGTGCATCCACTTCTCTCCGAGCGCGTAGTTGATACGGACGATCGTGAATCCGCAGTTCTTGCATTTCTCGCTCATTGCTGTTCCCCTTCCAAAGCTGCGCGGGTGTAGTCGCCGGTGATTGCCGACTGGATGTGTTCGGTGAGGATTTGCTGTCCTCGGTCCCAGCCTTTGTCGTAGTGGCTGCTGGCGGGGTTGATGCCTTCGACGTTGGGGAGCGCGTTCTTCACGCGGTAGATCGTGGCCTCAGCCCTCTCGGCGCGGGCGTTGGCTTCATTTGCGAGCACCATTCCGCAGTCGTAGTTGTACTGACTGCGGTCCTTCCAATGCTCGACGGCCACTTCGAGTTCCGTGATCCGCCCGTTGGTGTGCTGCTCCACCACCAACGCCACATGCGCGGCATCCGCAAGGCGGACGGCAGCCTCACGGTCTCCAGTCACCTCGACCGAGGTGTCAGCTCCGCACACACATGTGCATTCGATCCATTTCGTGTGAACGCCCGTCTCGGGATCGAGCCGGATCTCCTCGCTGACGCAGTGCCGGTAATGCGCTGCGATGAGGTCGGTCAACCCCGGATCAGGCATCACGCTTACCTCGGCATTCGGCTCGGCAGGAATCGCACACCATCCACGGCCAGTTCTGAAGAACTGTTTTCGTTTGAACTCCTGCCAGTGAGAAGGTTCCGAACGGTTTGGCTTCGAGTCTGGTTTCGATGCGTAGGCTTCCAATGGCCCCACATGCTGTGCACTGAACGTCGGTCAACCCCGGATCAGGCGCGGTCACGACGCCACCTCGGCGCGGAAGATCGGATCTCCCGCGAATGCGTGCCACACCAATCCCTGCGGCGTGACTACCGTGCCGATGAACTTTCCACGCGGGCGCGGATGACCTGTTCCGGCAATGTAGATCGGGCGGCGTCCAGGCTCCTCGGTGGGGTAAGTGGTGAACCACAGGTCGATCACATCGCTACGTCCGTCGCGTGACGGCGCAACGGACAGGACCTCGCCGCCGTTGTGAATGGTGATGATCTGCTCGTCTGTGACAGGCAATGTGACGCGGTGAATCACGGGTTCGATAGTGCTCATGGTCCCTCCAAGGCTTGTCGAGTGGGGCAGGGCATGGGGTGCGCACAGGTGCGGCAATAGGTTTGGATGGATGGACTCGGCCACGGACTGTGCAGTGCTTGGACTCGCTCGACAGCCGCAACCAGGGCGGGTATCGCAGTCCGGGCGTGAGCAATGAACTCCGCATCAGCCTCGGGGTAGCAGACAATCCCGCGAGTCTGTCGCATCGGTTCGGCAGGGAATCCGTACCCCTCAGCTACGACCAGCGGCATACCGTCGTACGTCTTCGTGCAGTACAACCATGGCCCTGGTGTTGCTGCTGCCTCCAGCGCTTTCGTGTGCTCAACATCCACCCCAGTCACGCCGCCACCCCCACGAATTCGAGTTCCCAAGTCGCGTGCACGGTCTCGATGCGCTTCGGCTGATCGTCGAACCTGACGCGCAGGTATTGGGAACGAGATCCGACGACAGTGCCGAGCCTTCCGGGATTCCGCCAGGTGTACTTGACTCGCGCACCACGTTTCGCTGGCACGCCGTAGTAGTCGCGGATGTGCTGCATGCTCATGACTTGCCGCCCATCGCTGCGAGGAGTTGCTTGGCGTTCTCTGCGGCCTGTTCGAGCGTGTAGGTGACCTTGACGAGTTCACTGCGTCGTCCGCTGGGGTGCGCCTCGATGACGTGGGCAACGACCTTGTCGCCTTCACGCTTCCAACCAATGCCAATCGGGAGGTCGCTCATGCTCACCCCTCCTCGGCCGCTGCAACGAACGGGGCGAAGTTCTGCACGACGTAATCTGCCGTCTTGGAGGGCGTGTCGTCGAAAACCCTGTACCGCACACCGCCCCGGTTCACGTAGTAAGTGGGTCCCCATCCGTTGATGCCGTAGTACTGCACGCCCTCCGGCACTTCCTGCCATGTCTGCCACGGTCCGGTTTCGGTGGGGGCAGGGACAACCGGCGAGGAGGCGGGGACATTCACCCATGGGCCTGTCGTTACTTCGCGGGAGACAAGTTGCCCGTCACGAATCCACTGCACCATCTCTTCGGCTTCCGCTGGATCGAATGAGACATTGCAGATGCCGCCCGGAAACTCGACGCCCCACTCGGTTTCGGTCTCCGCTTTCGTCTCCTCCTCGGCGGGTTCAGTTGCTTGAACCAGGGCGCGGACCTCACCCAACAAGATGGCCCACAAGTCCCCGAACCCTCGACGCTCATATTCGGCGTCGAAGTCTTTGTCGCTCTTCCCGAGGTCGGTCCACAGGTCCAGAGTCATCCACGACTGCACTGCCTTCGCGGTGTGTGAACGCTCCACGACGACGAGATCACTGCCGTCACGAACTGCGGCGGGTTCGGTTGCCGGGAACAGGGCGCGGAGACGGTAGAACGCATCAAAGTTCCTGCGGCCATCCAGCCACACCAGGGCCCGCACGTCTTCCACCTGTTCGGCGGTGAGAGCCATACCGCCGGCAGGGATGAGACGGCCGTTGGAGTGGAGTTCGGCCAGAACCATGCCGATGAACTCCGCCCACCACTCGGGGATTTTCCCCTCGACGTTTCCGCCGGTTTTCGCTTGGATCGCGGTCGCAATGCTTGCGGTGATGTCGGTCATGGTGTGGGCTCGATTCGGATTTCGATGCGAGGGTTTTCGCGGTCCAGGAGGATGGTGTTGCCGCCGTCGATGACGTGGTTGGTGTTGTCATCTGGGAACACTTTGTTCATGACGAGGGCGTCGAGCATGTCTTTCCGGAAGGCTCCGAGTCCGTCTACGTCGCGGCGAATTGCGTTGGGCGCGTATTGGATGATGCTGACTGTCGCCCGCTCCAGGGTGGGGATGGGTGTGGTTTGGAGTGCGGCTTTGACTTGGTAGTAGATGCGTTTCTTTGCGACGGATTGTGTGCGCCAGTGGGCGTTGCGCCACTTGTTCATGGTGAGGGGCGGTCGGCCGGGATGCGCTGTGTCGATGATGGTGAGGGTGTGCATCATCGGCGTGCCTTGTCGAGTTCGGCGTGCGCTTGGGTGCAGGCTTCGCAGCGGCATTGGTAGCAGATGTAACTGTTGTCGGTGCCGTGTGGTGCGTTGGGGTGGTAGGGGCGCCCGTTGTAGGTGATGCGTTGGATGCGGAGGCGGGCGCGGGATATTGCGGTGTTTTGTGCTTTGGTGCGTACGGGTGTGGCGGTGATGGTGTCGATGATGCGTTGGAGGTTTGGTTTGTCGTAGCAGACGGTGCAGAGGGTTCCTACGCCGTCGATGCGGCCGCGGGTGAGTCCGCGGGGTTGGTGGCATTGGGTGCAGGGTTCGATGTGGGGTGGGGTGGGTGTTGTTGGGGGTAGTGGTGTGGGTCGGCGTGGTGGGGTGGTGCGCCGGTTCGCGACTTTTGGCGCGGGGCGTCGGGTGCGGTGTTGGCGTTTGCGTTCTTCGGCTAGGAGTTGTTGGACGGTGGGTGAGAGTTCGATTGGTGCTTGAACTTTCGGGATCATCAATCGGTCGGCTTCGCGCATTTCGCGTCGGCAGGGGCCGCATTGTCCGCATAGTCCTGTGGGGCAGGATTGGGTGGAGAGGCTGGTTGCGATCATTTCCCTGTGGCTTCCTCGTGGGCTCGGTCCCATGCGTCGTTGTCTTCCCAACGGTCGAGGGTGACGGGGTCGTCTAGTCCGTCGTCGTTGTCGAAGTGCGCCATCAGAACTCACCTACGAGCTTGCTGAAGTCCCGTTGGCTGATGTTGCTGGTGTTCGCGGTCATCTGCGCCTGTTGCAGGTCAGTGCGGGCCTTATCCAACTGCTTCCGGGCCTGCTGTGCGGCGTCGACGAGGGCGTCCCGTTCCTGCGGCCCAATCCAACCCAAGTCGAGGGTGGCTTTCGCGTTGTCGTCGCCGATCTTCGCGGCGAGAGTGGCGAGTTCTTCGAGGTAAGTGCTCATGCTGTGTATCCGATCGCCCAGAGGTAGATGATTCCGCCGCCGGTTGCTCCGAATGCGGCGAGCGCGATGTGCGCTTTCAGGTTGATGTAGAAGTCGCGGCGTCTAGCGAGCTTCTCGGCTCGGCCGGTGTAGTCGTCCATGAGTGCGAGGGATTCGAGCCGGTCGCAATGCGAGGCAAGGGATCTCATATCCGACCGCCGTCTGTGTCGAGCTGCGTCATGCAGTCCTCGCACACGAAGTAGTCACCGAACCCCGGATCCGTGTGCTCGCTGAGGTTGATGGAGGTGCAGTTGCCGCACACCGGAGCATTCACAGTGGCGGGCTTACGTGAAGCGATGAGTTCAAGCGCGGGAACACCTGTGCGGTGCCGGCCACGCGAACGAAAAGTGAGAACAGTCATGACATTCCTTCCGATTTGAGCCCGTTGCACCGGGCTACGTAAAGTTTGGTAGACGGTAGACGTTTTGTCAACCACCGACAGACGATATAACCATGATTAATTTCTGTTTGGTCCATTGCCAAACGATCTTGGCTTGGAGTGGCCAATTCCCGATCCCAGGATCGGCCACCGGCAGCCGTTCGGCCCATTTCTGGTGCATCCACCCCAACTGCCATGTTTAACCCCGCAGAAACGCTCTCAGCCCCGATCATGCTTTCCAGCCCATCTGCTCACGAATCCCAGCCATCCCCCGCTTCTGGCGATCAGCCATCTCAGGATCGTGACTACAAACCGTGGTCCCGAAGTAGCCGTCGACATTGCACAAATTGCAATCTTGGATCGCTTCTGCAATGAGTTCGGCGCGGGCCTGAGCCTGCTTCGACTGCTCAGACGTCAACTCAGCTTTGCGGCTCTTTTCCCAATCCGCGTGGGCCTGCCTGGCTTCCCCGCATGGACGGCACGGAGTGCTCGTCGGATTGTCAATGTGCTGTGAGCAAAGTTTGGGTGGGGGGTCTGTTCGCGTCGCCTCGTAATGTTCCCTACTTACGTAACCACTCTTTTTGTAGTTGGAGTTTGTGGAGTTGGGAGTAGGAGCTGTAGTAGGCGGGGTCATTCCGCTGGGGCTAGATAAAGGGTTAACCGAACCCTTTCCCGAGGGGTTAACCGAACCCTTAACCGAAGGGTTTCGTGGACCCTTTCGCCAAGGGTGCGCCGCCCACAATTCGGCTGGATCTACCGAATTCTGACCCAACAAATTGATCACCTGATCCCGCTTCCATGCCGGCAAATCAGGTTCCGAAACACGCAGCTTCGCCACCTCGCGAACCACCACACCGCGCAGCCCGCGAGACGCCAAACCGGCCCTGTCCTTCGCCATCGCAACGGCCATATTCGGCTGCCGATACAGGCCGTCATGCTTGATCCAAGACCGAATGAGAGCCTCCTCGGTGTCCAGATCGACACACAGAAACAACTTCTCGGACAGTTCGATCGCGTTCTCGTTTACCAGCTCCGCCGTGAGGTCTGACGCGAATGCCGCCAGCCTTCCTGGATGCCACTCCACCGAGCCGCAGAAACTACGGTGCGGGTGCGTCCAGAGGATGAAGTAAAGGTGTTGTGCGCCGCCTGACAGGTCGAGGAATTCGTCGCTCGACCAGATATCGCGGTTGACTCTTGTATGTTCACCGGCCATCAGGCACCGCGCCTTCGGCGATGAGTTGCCCAGCTCGATCTTGGTTTTCGCGAATCCTGGTCCAGGCGCAGCCGCAGAAGTACTTCCACTTGTTGGTTGTGGTCCTGCATTTCATGGCGGTTGCGATGAGTTCGATGAAGTCTTCGTACTCGATTCCTGCTGCGAAAAACCTGTCAACGCTCAGCTCCCAATCAGCCGGGAGTTCTAGAGCGTGTCGCACCCCGTCCTCGTCGGTCCACTTCCAGTCTGTCCACAGGGAGTGAACCGACTGGCGCATGAAATCTCGGGTGCTTCGTGCTCTCGCCCGTTCGACTGCGACTTGCTCCATTGCACGTGCCCACAGGATCGAAGCGCTTGTCACGTCATCAACTAGAGGAGCGCCGGGGGTGGTTGATGTTTTGCCGGCGTTGCAGTCTTTGCACGCAGCAACGAGATTGGCGGGATCATCTTGCCCTCCGAGTGCAACAGGGAGGACATGATCAATGGTGAGTTTCACATCCGGCGCGGATGCTCCACAGTATCGGCAGGTGTGATTGTCGCGCCGCAAAATCTCGTAGCGGAGACGTTTCGTTACTGACATCAGTGCCTCACTTGGTGCGGTTGCGTCGTTCGTAGCGTCGGCGAGTGCCAGGGCGGGCTGACACCGGATCCGGTCGCGGGCGGAAGATCGGATCGGAGTACACGATCTCCAAGGTTTCTTTGATGTCCGCTTCAGTGACGCGCCACTTGTTGGCGATCTTCCTGCCGGGCCACTTCTGCGATCGCAGTTGCTCGCGGTAGTAGGTTGGGCTGCACCTGAGCCGTAGCGCGGCCTCGTCGATGGTGAACACTTCGTCGGGTGGTACGTGCCGGCGTTGTTCGGTGGTGGTCATGCGGCTTCTCGTTTCTCGTGTGGGATGTACAGCTGGTTGCGTTGGACGACGGCGAGGTGGCAGAGGCCGCCGCGGGGGTGTCCGTTGTCGAGGCAGATGGTGTAGCCGTGTTCGTCTTTGTGGACGATGGTGACTTCGCTGAGGGCGCTGTAGGTGCCGATGTTGGGGTGGGTGATGGGTACTCTGAGTGAGGCTTCGCGGATCATGCGGCGCCTTTCCATGTGCGGTTGGGGTTGTTGTGGCGGGTTCGGCGGGTGGGTGAGCACCAGCCGACGTGGTGGATGTGTCCTCGGCGGGCGTGGTGTCCGAAGAGTGCGGGGAGGACGTTGTAGTGGTCTGTCATCCATGCGCGGGTTTCGGGTGGGACTGCGTCGCGGACGTGGTCGGCGGAGAATTCGCGGCCGGATCGGATGAGTTCGGTTAGTGCGGTTTCGATGTGGTTGGGGTGGTCGTGGTGTCCGACTGTTGCGGCTGCGAGGGCTGCGTCTTGCCCGTCCAACCTGAGCTGCTCACCAGCAGAAGTCATCAGTTTGTCCATTCGTAGTGTTCGCAGGGCTTGCGGTCTCCGGATTGGGAGTCCCATTCGTAGCGCGGGTGGCGCACGTTCTTGAGGACTTCCTGTCCGGTTTCCCTGTTGCCCCAGATGGTTTCGATGCGAGGTTCGCCGAACTCACCGCCCATGTCGGAGCGTCCCGCGAGCGGAGCACGGTTCTCGATCGCCTCATACACTTCGTCGCTTCGAGCGCAGTCGATTCGCATCCAAGTCATGCGGTCACCAGCGCTCGCCGGATTCTTCGCCGACGCTGATTTATGGCCGAAACTGTCCGACCAAGAAGCAGTGCTGCTTCCAGTGATGACAAATCGGGATTCAACAGAATCAAGTCGTCTGCTTGGCTGTACTGCTGCCCTAGTCGGTGGGCAGATCCTCTCGTGTAGCGCTCCCTTGACTGGATACGAGAAAGAACTTGAGGCCGTGCGGAGGCGTAGTAGTCTCGGCAACGCTCTAGGATCACAGCGCGATTCTCTGCATAGTTCCGCTGTCGGTAGCTGTCCAGATAATCGGTATTCGACTCGCGCCAGCGACGGTTGCTTGCCAGAATCTCCTCCCGATTCCGGCGATAATTCACACGGCGACGTTCCAAGATCGACTCGCGGTTAGTCGCCCGATGTTCACGCCGTTGCTCGCGTATTGCTGCTGCCTGAGATTCGCGATACATGCGTTGATATTCCGAGGTAGCGAAGTTGCATTCGTCGCATCGGCATCCATGGTTGGTATAACCGGACCGCCCATGTTTGAAAGTGTTGTCGTTCATGCCAACTCCTCGAATGCGTGGCGTATGGCTTCGAGTGCGATGTCCGCGATGTCACGTTCCTCGCGCTTCGCGATCTCTTGATAGCGGGCGTACTCCGTTGAGTGCAGTTCGACGTGAATTGTTTTCGGAGCAGACGGGTTACGGCGCACATGCGACCGCACCCGAGTACTAGCGAGCGACGGTGGTACACCGTTCGACTTCTGCCGGCGCAGATGCTTCACCTGCCGATCCGACACCCCCGAACCCACACCAAGACGTTCGTTGATCTGCTCATCCGACAGGCCATCCGAGAACATCGCGTACACCACATGCGCCCGGACCTCGTCGGTCGCCAACCGGACCCCGTCCATCTTCGACGCCCACGCCTCAGCGAAAGACTCGAAACCCAAAGGCTCCCAAGCCCTCGCCTCGATGATCTCGATGATCTTCTTCTCAGCGTTGACGAAATGTCCGCGCAGATCCGACCACAACTTCGTGGCCTGCGCAGGGGTCAACTTACGAATCGCAGTAACAGTCATGACAGACCTTTCGATGTTGTTGTTTCGGTTGGGAGGTTCGCGTCCGGATGCGACCAACGGTTATACGGGCCACCACGGTCCTCACGCTGCCCGCACCACGCTTCGTGCTGGCTCCAGCCCGGCACCGGGCCACTGCACGTGCACGTATCGCGGAAGTAGATGCTCATGACGCTGCCTGCTCTTCCACCGTCTCCGCGTCAACAGGCTCCGCATCCAACGGCAACTGCTCAGGCTCAGCAGCATCAGCAGGCGTGTCGAGGTCCGTCAAGCGGCCTTGGATAAGCGCACGCACATCCGCCTGCACCGGATCAACCAGTGCCGCCGTTTCCTTCCACAGCTCCCGCAACACATCCTTCGACTCAGCAGCCTCAATCGCCGCGAGCAAAGAATCAACGTCCACAGACGGTTCACCCAATGCTTCAGTGATCGAACGCGGGCGTGCTTGCGTCGACTGCTGCGGGCGCTGACGAGTCGAGCCTTGCTGCCCGTTGTCCGCCTGCTGCATCTCATCCGAGGTATACAGTCCGCACAAGTCCTGCGGGAATGCCTTACGCAATGCCAGCGCCTCAGCGCATTTCGCTAACATCAGTGCGCCCTTCGTGGCCCACATCTGTGTCACATCGCCGTTGAACTTGGTTCCCACGTACTCGTTCCAGAGCGCGATTGCGGGATAGCGTGCACCGTCACGAATCACGGTGACTTTCGCGGCGCGGGGCTGCTCACGCTGCAACCAGACGTCGGTCCACTTGCCGTCTTCTCCGCACCACAGGGTGTCCTCGTAGCCGAACGTGCCACGAGCGGCGTCGGTAGCGCGCCGAGCGATCAAACGAAACCCGTCGATCCCGGTCTGAATGGTCTGCTTCCCCTTGCGTTCGATCATGTAGATCTGGCGCGCAAACGGATCCAAGCCGGTGCGCTGGCACTGGTGAAAGAACACGGCCAAGTCAGCTTTCGATGCTTTCTCGACGCCGATCTGAGCGAGCGCCGATTCCTGCTTCGGGGTCCAGAAGTCCTGTTCGGGCGAAACCGCTAGTGCGGATCCTGTGTGTACTGCGATCTCGGTCATCGTCATCAGTCCTCGTCGATCGGTTCGGTGGCTTCTTCACGTTCATAGGCGCTGGCATCAGCCCACAGGCTGATGGATAGGGAGGGCTTGCAGCCTCCGGCGCGAACGTTGATCGCCGAAGCGATCGTCTTCACGGTTTCCGCTTCGGCGTCGGTCAGGATGACGAAGGCGCGTGTTGTGTCATCACACCCAGACGTTGCGATCAGGTACTCAGTCATGCTGCTTCTGCCTTTCGTGGCTTCAAGATTTCGGGGGCCTTCTCCGCGAGGCCAGACGTGGCGCGGATAGACGGCGCACCCTTGCTATTGACACGCGACGCGATCGTGTGACCGTTGAACGTCGCCTTCTTCGACGAACCCAAGTATTCGAGGAGCACCGACCCGGTCCGCTTCTTCTCCAGCGCCACAGCAGCTTCCGCCGCAAACGCCTCCAAATACGGCACCGCGATCTCCGCCGGCACATCCACCCCGGGATCATCAACAATCGACGTATTCGCATACCGAACCGACAACCGATCACAATCACGCGAATGATCCGCCGCCGGCTGATCGCCAGCCTCAACACGCGCCTGGAACTTCAACACCCGCTCCCGCAGCACCGCCGCATCCCGAGCGTCATAGTCGATGACAAACACCTTCGGGCGACGATGGAAAAGTTCAAACGGACCACACGCCGCGAGATGCGTACGGCGAGCACCGATCACATCCATCTGCCACATCACCTGCACCAGATAACCGATCGGAACCTCATCACCCCACGAGTGAATGTCGTCGGCTGTCTTGATCTCCAACAGTTCGACCGTTCCGTCAGGCAACGTGACAATCCCGTCCGGATCCGCTGTCTGCCAATCACGAAGACTGTGCTGCCATGTCGACGTTTCCTCGATCGTCCAATCGAGATGCATGTTCGAGAACCAACCACGGATCAGCGGTTCGAACTCGTGCCCGCGGCCCTGCACATCCGTTTGCGGCTGCGGCGGCACTACGCCTGTGATGCCGTCGTAGATCGATCGTTCGGTGTCCCACTTCGACAACCCGCAGATCGCTGCGACCTTCGACGCCGAGTACTTCGTCCACCACTCCGCCGTGCTAGGAGCAAGCGGTTCAGGAAGCTGGAAGCCAGTCAGGGCAGTCATGACGCCGCCTTGAAGTTGACAGCCTCAGCGACCTTGTCCCCCAACGTGACCAAGGCGACTGCAAAGTCCGTCTCGGCAACAGTCACATGCCACAACTGGGAATGAGGGCCATAAACCGCCTCCGGATGAGACAAGCCAACAGGCAGAGGTGTCGACACAATATGTGTGAACAGAACCGCATCGATGGTGTGATTCCACATGTACCGCCACATCGGGGTACCGCCATGGAACTCCAACAGGTCCTCGATCCGCGCTATCGCTTCCCCAACGCTGTCAGGGGTAAGGTGTACGTGCATTCGCTTTTCCTTCCGATTGGTGATTGCCTCGCCCGTCCCGTTGCACCGGGGCGGGCTTTTTTCTGCCCTCATGCCGGAACCTGAACTCGAACGGTCCGTCGTGGACGGTCATAACGTCTTCCATTGGCAGATACATTGCGCACGAAAATGAGTTCCGTATTCACGCCGAGCGCCCTCGCAATTTCGTCCGCCAACTCTTCAGTGCATGTGGATTTCCTTCCATTGCAAAGAGCTTCGATAAAGCTCTTGTGGCAGTCCGCGTACCGAGCGAGACGCTCGTACGAGATGCCCTTCTCTTGAACTAGCCCCTTGAACGCTGAGGCGGAGGTGAGTTTCATCCATGAACCCTTCCTGGATCGGCATTTCGTTCTCACTGGGTAGTCTCCTCGGTAGTCGATGAACTGTCAACCAGCAACGGATGAATCATCACTGATAGGTAGACGATTGTCAACTAGTCACATCCGTGTATTTCCGCAGCCAGCAGAGATGCTGCAAAATGATCACAGACAGTTGGTAGACGATTTTTGCGCAGACTCGACGCCGAATCGCAGGATTCAGCAGGGATAGAGGTAGACGTGTTGGTAGACGGCCAATTTGCGGACCACAACGCCGCAACCGGAAGCTTGCTGTCATGAACGAGCTGTGGAAGATCGTCCAGCATTACCTGGACGACACCGGGGCGAGGGAGGCTGCACTCGCACGCAAAATGGGCATGTCTCCACAAGGCCTGAATCAGTGGAAGAAACCACTCAAAACCCTGCCGGCGCGCAAGTACCTCGAAGCCCTCGCGGACCAAACCAGGACGCCCTACCGCGTGGTCTTGCAAGCCGCGATCGAGTCCAGCCCATACGCACTCGACAAGTCAGAGCCGTTGACTCAGAAGAATCAACCCACAGCAGTTGACGCAAGCCAAGACGACTACATCCTCGCCGCACGTAAAGGCGAAACCCAGGAACGTCGGCGCCGACGACTTGAAGGCGACTTCGAAGACCACCCCCAGGATGAAGGTCCTGAGTTCGGCGCTTGACCGAATCCCAACCTTGTCATTGTCGGTGGGTTACCTCACACTCCCCACATGGCCCACTACCACCCATGGCGACACCTCCGGGACAAACACCCAGACGTCACCGTCGAATTCACTGACAGCTGCGGTGAAGCCGGATGCATGGGCAGACTGAAGCCAGGCGTCATCGAGATCGACAAAACGTCCAGCCAAACAGAACGGCGCAACACCCTCACCCACGAAACGCACCACCACGAGCGCGGCCCACTACCCGACGATCCATACCTCGCGATGCGTGAGGAAAAGACTGTGGAGTATCTAACAGCTCAAACCCTCGTGCAATTAGACGACCTGTTAGATGCTGTCATTTGGGATCAATCTCAAATCCACGACGGAACAGCAGAAACACTCTGGGTGGAATTCGAGATACTCCAAACACGTGTAGCCCGCCTCACCCCAAAAGAGCGCGAATACATAGAAACGGAACTACGGCGACGATCGCCGTGGACAAATTGAAAGGCACGACAATGACTCAGCCTCCCGGCTCAGGTTGGTTCCCCGACCCCGAGGGCACCCCAAATCAACTGCGCTGGTGGGACGGTCGGCAGTGGACCAACGCCACTCAGGCCACACCCCGAACACAACCCACGACTCCCGCATCTCAGCCCAAGCACGCAGAAACCGCGCCCCAACCGGCCGGAGAAATACCGCCACTCGGATTAACTGATACCTCCAGTAACGCACCGAAGAAGAAGTCCAACAAAGCCGTAATCGGCGCGATTGCGGCCGGAGTCTTGGTCATCATCATCGGCATTGCCGCCGTGAATGGCGGAAAAGACAAATCCCCCGAAACCGTCGCCTCCGAAGCGACAACTACGCAGGCGCAAACCACTGCCCCGGCCACGACAACAAAGTCCGCCGCTGAAATATCGGCAAGTGCCGCCGCAGCCACTTCTGCTCGCGCCGCATCCGAAGCAGCCGCTGAAGCAAAACGACAAGCGGAAGCTGCAAAACTCGATCCAAATACGTACGAGTCCATCTCGGATCGCGACTTCGCACTATTTGCCAAGAATCCAGATGCGTACAAGGGTCGGAAGCTCACCCTTTACGGTGTGGTTTTCCAGGCTGACGCCGCGACCGGAAACAAGATGTTCCTCGCCCGCACCGCCGGATCTCCGCAGGATGCGTCTTACGACTACGACCAGAACACGATCGTCACGGCCATTGATCCCACACTGATTGCAGATGTCGTCGAAGACGACTTCGTGACCCTTTACGTCGAGGTGCTTGGATCGCAGTCGTACGACACGCAGCGCGGAGGTAGTACGACCGCGCCTAAAGTTCAGGTCAACATCGTCACAGTCACCGGCTCCAAATAACTGAAACTGATCATCGCTGACCTCATCCAACAGTTGTCGGCTTAAAGTCCTTCGAGGGCTGCGGTGAGGGCGGCTGAAGCCGCCTGTGAGGCACGACGATCCAGGTGCCCGTAAATGTTGATCGTCGTCGTGATCGACTCGTGGCCGAGGTGCTGCTGAATGACAGGCAGCGGCACCCCGGCCGCGATCATCCAACTAGCGCACGAATGCCGAAGATCATGTGGCCGCGGCTTCTTCCCTAATCTGTCGGACAGCTCCGCTATCATCGGCCGCCACGCCTTGTTGTGAAAAAGTTGAGCAGTGACCGGGCGCCCGAGACGATTTGTGAACACGAACTCATCCGGTGCGCGCCCCTTTAGATCGCCGCACGCCTCGATCGCCTGATCTGACAGGTTGATCGTCCGCACAGATTTCCGGGACTTCGGCGGCCCAAGTTTCCGCTTCGCTTCGCCTGTGTACTTCCAGGCCCGCACGATCCGTCCCGTCTTCTCCTCCACATTCAGATCGCCAACTTGGAACGCGGTCGCCTCAGAGAACCGCATACCCGTCGACACCAGAAACACTGTCAACGGACGCCACTGTTCCACCACCACATCCCGCACCCGAACGAACTCAGCTGGAGTCAAGAACACCGGCTCATCTTCCTTGTGACGCGCCGGCAACCTCCGACCATCACAAGGGTTCACTTCAATGTGATTCGCTCGCACAGCACCGTTGAACGCACCCGACAAGAACCCATGCTTGTTGGCGATGGTCTTCGAGGATCCCTCCTGCGCTTGGACCCACTTCGAGATCGCCTTCTCGTTCACCACGGACAGCGGCAGAGAACCAAGAATCGGATCAATGTCGCGGCGAAGGTACGAGCGGTACTTGTTCTTCGTTGCTTCCTCGACGCCGGTCAGGTGGTCGATGTACTCGGTGCACCATTCCGTCACTGTCAGCGATGGGATTTCTTCAGGTAAGGCTTCGGCGCCGAACATCAGATCTTTCGCTGCGTCGGGGCCGATCTGCTCCAACAGCTTCTTGTACTTGGTGGCTTCCTTCGGATCGTCGAAGCTGTCCGAGGATTGCGTGCCGTTGTGCCGATACAGAACCTGGTAGTAGGGCGTGCCCGCTTTGGTGGTTCGTGGTCGAATGGATGCCATGAAACGAAAAAACCTCCCGGTTAGGGAGGTCATCGTATCGTCGTTGTGTGACAGGTGTTGACGTGGCGTGTTGACCGTCAACATTTTTCTCACCTTGCAGGTCTCTGACCTGCATCGATATGGTGGAGCTAAGGGGACTCGAACCCCTGACCCCCACACTGCCAGTGTGGTGCGCTACCAGCTGCGCCATAGCCCCGTATTCAATTCACTCTAACAGTCGAACTCGCAGCGGCTTTACTGCTTTCCGCTTGCTGGAAGAAAGTTACACCACTTGACTCCTGGGCAACAAATCGCCTGGTCAGAGCGAGGCGGCCGCTCCTCGTCGGAGCGGCCGCTTCCGCTCAGGAGGAGAGCTTGGAAACCCAGTCGCTGCTGCCCGTGTCAACGATCTTGCCGTTCGCCACGACCGTGGGGGTGCCGTTGGACCCGACATCCTTGAGCGCCTGGCTGGCGGCTGCGGCGTTGGCCGCGGCGGCTTCGACGTTGGTACCGGAAGAGATGCAGGTTGCCACGTCGTCGGATGCGCCCGCATCACGAGCAATCTGGGCGAGTTCGTCGTTGGTGTGGTCGCTGCTGCCACCCTCGGCAGGCTGCGTGTCGGTAGCGAAGAGCTTCGTGTGGAATGCGGAGTACGCGATTGCGTCGCCACTCTGAGCGACGCACAGCAGCGCCGCGCCGGCCCGGGTGGAGTAATCGCCGCTGCCCGACGCCCGGTTGAGGAAGTTCAGCATGTGGTAACGAACAGCGACGTCACCGTTGTCGACGGCGGCCGCGAGAGCCTGGCCACTGAGGTGCTCGAGCGCAGCGCAGGCCGGGCACAGCGGATCCTCGAAGAGATCGATGGTCGTCGCGGCGGAAGGCTTGCCGAGCAGCACCACGCCGTTGTCCTGCACCGTGACGGCAACTTCGGAATTCTGCACGGAGCCGTAGCCGTCGTTCTGGGGCTTGTTCTTGCTGTTCGTCCACAAGACACCGCCGATGACGAGGGCCGCGATCACGAGCACCGCGAGGCCACCGATGATGTAGGTGGAGCGGCTCGAGACCGGTTCCGGCGAATATTTGTTCTTGCTGCTCTTGGTGCTCACGCTGATGCAGTCCTTCGTGCGTCGAAACGATTTACCGATTGCTTACCTTGCCACTGAAGACTGAGTATCCACTGAGAACGGCGCACGTGATCCCGGCCCCAATGCGAGCGGCGAACGCGGGAACACGAGCAGCCAGATGGCAAGTGCCAAGAAGCCCAGGTCCCGGAGAATCTCCTTCAAATAGTCCCAAGCGCCGACGTCGGCTGCACCTCCGCCGCCGAAACATCCACAGTCGATGGACAATCCTCTGGCCCACACCGAAATGATCACCGCAATGAGAACCGTCAAAATCACCACCGAGACTGCGGCGGATACTCGCACCGCCAGCCCGACGAGGATGAGCAGACCAAGGACTATTTCGACGAGGGGAAGCGCCGTTGCCACCGGACCGACCAGTGACTCGGGCAAGAGTTGATAGGCACGCACCGCGATCTTCGTCTGCACGGGATCAAGGAATTTGAGCCCCCCGGAAATCAGCCAGACGGCAGCCAAACCCAATCGGGCTACAAGACTCACGATACGAATTGCCACCCGATCGAGAGTACAGAATGCCCGGTCAGTCCAGGTTTGTCCGCGCAGGAGTATCCGTCAGCGCCGCCACATCGGTCAGATCTTCGACGACGGACTCGACAGGCTTCGTTCGCGACGGGACGAACAACCAGCCCGTCGCCGACACGACGACTACGGCCCCCATCACGGCGAATGCTGCCGAGTACGACACATGCTGAGCAATCAGACCGGCACAAATCGGTGCCACTACGCCGCCGATGTCCGACATCATCTGGAATACCGCCAGAACGGGTCCGCCGCGGGCAGTCGACCCGACGACATCGGCAACCGCTGCCTGCTGAGCCGGACTCATGAGCCCGGAGCCGACGCCCGTCACAGCAGCGATGGCAAAGAACAGCACGAGGTTGTCCGTGAATCCCATTGCGATGGTTCCCAGACCACAAATGAGCAGACCGCTCACGACGAAGGGCTTACGCCCGAAGCGGTCCGAGAGTCGTCCGGAAACGATCAACACCAACGCATTTCCGACGGCAAAGATCGTGAGAGCGTAGGCGGCAATCGACGGGTCCCGGTCGAGGAACTCGACGACGAACAGGGGAACCATGGCAACGCGAACTCCGAAGATCACACCGCCGAAAGCGAGATTCGATCCGAGGGCGGCCCGGTACACCGGCGACTGGAGGCCTTCGGTGAGAGTCATCGACTTCACATCGACGGCCTTGTCCGGTGACGCCAGGTGCGACCCGCGCAGGCTCACGAAGACGACGAGCGCGGCGATCACCAGCGCAATCGCGTAGATGATGAACGGCATCCGCAGACCGAACTGCAACAGCGCGCCACCGACCAGCGGGCCGCCGATCGAACCCATGAGAAAGCTTGTCGCGTACAGGCCGGACACGCGTCCACGGCTGTCCGGTGGTGACATGCGAATGATCAATCCGAGGGCCGACACGGTGAACATGGTCGACCCGATGCCGCCCAAAGACCGGAACAGCAGAAGTTGCCAGTACTCCCCCGCGAAGGCGCACGCACCGGTCGACACCGCGACGATCAGAAGGCCGACGATGTAGACCGGCCGTTCACCGAGCTTTTGTACCAAAGTGCCGCTCATCGGCGCGAACACCAGTCGCATGAATGCGAAAGACGAGATCACGATCGTGGCGGCGGTGACCGATACGTCAAAGCTGCGCGCGAACTGCGGTAGCGCCGGAGCGACCAATCCGAATCCGAGGGCGATGACGAAGCTGGCGGCGACCAGTACCCAAATTTCCTGTGGCAGCTTGGCTGCACGAGTTTTCATGTCGCCCGGGATTCTAGCCGGGCGACACGAACGCTCCGCGAGCTAGTTCGCCTTCAAGACGCCGGACACCAAGTCCTTGGCCGCTGCCTGAACCTGCGCCAGATGATCGGCACCCTTCATCGACTCGGCATAGATCTTGTACACGTCCTCCGTGCCGGACGGCCTAGCTGCAAACCATGCACTCTCCGTCGTCACCTTGAGACCACCGATCGCCGCGCCGTTTCCAGGCGCCGCGGTCAGTGTCGCAGTGATCGGTTCACCCGCCAGTTCGGTCGCACTCACCTGATCGGGAGACAGTTTTGCCAAGACTGCCTTCTGTGCGCGTGTCGCCGGCGCATCGATCCGTGCGTAGGCCGGGCTCCCGAACTTCTCAGCCAACGCGTCGTAGTGCGCCGACGGAGACTTTCCTGTCACCGCGGTAATTTCCGACGCGAGCAACGCCAGGATGATGCCGTCCTTGTCCGTCGTCCAGACGGAACCGTCGTGGCGGAGGAAGGACGCTCCGGCGCTTTCCTCGCCGCCGAATCCCACAGACCCGTCGAGCAGACCGGGAACGAACCACTTGAAACCGACTGGAACCTCGAGCAATTCGCGGCCCAAACTGCTGACCACGCGATCGATCATCGAGGAACTCACGAGTGTCTTGCCCACCTTGGTGTCTGCACCCCACCCTGGTCGGTTCGCGAACAGATACTCGATGGCAACCGCGAGATAGTGATTCGGGTTCATCAAACCGCCGTCGGGCGTGACGATGCCGTGGCGGTCGGAGTCTGCATCGTTTCCGGTCGCGATGTCGTAGCGATCCCGAATCCCGATAAGCGAGGCCATCGCGTCGGGCGACGAGCAATCCATGCGGATCTTGCCGTCGGTGTCGAGCGTCATGAACCGCCAGGTCGGATCGACGAGAGGATTCACCACTTCGAGATCGAGTCGATGAGTTTCGGCAATCGCGCCCCAGTAGTCGACGCTTGCACCGCCGAGTGGGTCTGCACCGATCCGGATTCCGGCGTCGCGGATCGCATCGAGGTTGAGGACCGAGGGAAGGTCTTCGACGTAGTAGCGAAGGAAGTCGTAGCGTTCGACGCGGTCCAGTGCCTGCGCCGCCGTGACGCGCCGTACCCCGGAAAGCCCCTTGCGCAGTAGCTCGTTCGCTCGATCGGCGATGACCGACGTCGCGTCCGTGTCCGCGGGCCCACCGTGTGGCGGGTTGTATTTGAAGCCACCGTCGCGCGGCGGGTTGTGCGAAGGCGTCACGACGATGCCGTCGGCCTTGGCTTCCGGCCCCGTCGAGTTGTATCGCAAGATCGCGTGGCTCACAGCGGGGGTGGGCGTGTAGGCGTCGCGTGAGTCGACCAGCACGACGACGTCGTTGGCAACGAGGACTTCCAACGCGGACAGCCAGGCGGGTTCGGACAGCGCATGTGTGTCCCGGCCGATGAACAGCGGCCCGTCGATACCTTGCGAGGCGCGGTACTCGACGATCGCCTGGGTCGTGGCCAGGATGTGGGCTTCGTTGAAGGCGGAATCGAGGCTGGAACCGCGATGTCCGGAGGTGCCGAAAAGTACCTGCTGCATCGGGTTCTCGGGATCTGGGGTGCGCGTGTAATACGCGGAAACCAGATGAGGAACGTCGATCAGATCCTCTGGCAGAGCCACTTGTCCTGCTCGTTCGTGCGCCACGAATCCCCCTCGGCCCGGTGGTCGACCACTGTGTCGACGCGACTGTGGACAATTGTCTACCCTGGCTGCGTGGCGTGCACGCTCGGCGCCGGATCGGTCAATCCGTGATCTGGATCCCCACCCACGCAGCGGACAAGCCGACGATGAGACTGACGACGATGTAGATCAGCGAAAGCGTCGTCTGGCGCCGCTCGACCATGCCCACGTTCTCCGTCGCGAAGGTCGAGTAGGTGGACAGGCCACCACAGAAGCCTGTCGCCAGGAGAGCGGCCATCTCGGTGGAAAGAGCTGCTCCGGTGAACAATCCGAGGAGGAAGCAGCCGATCACGTTCGCGGCGAACGTCGCAGCCGGGAATCCCTTGTACGCGGGCACATACCGCGCCAACAGGTACCGGCCACTCGCACCCGCGCCGCCGCCGAGCGCCACCAGGAGAACTGTCATGCCGACGCTCCGTCCCGCGTGCGGATCCAACGCTCACCGAGCCCTTTGCCCAATGCTGCGGCAAGGATCGCGGGGATAAGCGTCCCGAGTACATAGAAAATCGATCGCCATGGACTCTCCGTCACCGCGTGAACCGCGAATGACGAGAAGGTGGTGAACCCTCCGCAGAACCCGGTGCCGAGAAAGAGGTACCCAGCCTTGTTGTGCACGAGGAGGGCCGCGAGAACGCCGAGCACGAACGAGCCGACGACGTTGATGACCAGCGTCGTCCAGATGTGAGGAAAGAGCTCCCCCAAACCGAAGCGGCTGAGCGCACCCAACGCTCCACCGACGGCAACCGCGCCTACCGCAGCCGGCAGTTTCAGATCACCCATGCTCTGACCTCACGCGAAAGAGCCTACGTCCCGGAGCGGGCTTTCGGCGGGCGAGGAATGAAGTAGCTTGTCCGCTGCTGATACTCGCGATAGCCCGGACGCTGTTCCATGTGTCGCTCGAGCAACCGCGCTCCGGTGGCGAAGACCAGGAAGTACGTCATGGCGATCGGAGAGAGAACGGTCAACACCCCCGGCCACACGGAAGCCGAGACGAGGAAGATCCCCCACCAGACGCACGCGTCGCCGAAATAATTGGGATGCCGTGTCCACGCCCACAAACCTTGATCCATGATGTGGCCACGGCTGCCCGGATCGGATTTGAACTCCTCCATCTGTCGGTCGCCAACCGTCTCGAACGTGACGCCTACTATCCACAGCGCGATACCGAGTACGACAAGAAATCCGAAGCTGCCGTTCGATACTGCTGCGACCTGGATCGGCAGGGAGACGAACCACAACGAAATCCCCTGCGTGAGATAGATCTTGCGGAGTGCATACAGCGTTCGGCTACCCGTCGCTCGTCCGAGCATTTCTTCGTACCGCGGATCTTCACCCTTGCCTCGCGATCGGATCGCCATGTGCGTCGCCAACCGCAGACCCCAGATCGCCACCAGCGCAAGCATGAGCAACCGGCGCCAGAGGTCGCCGGTTCCAACTATCGCGGACACGAGCGCAATCAGAACGAAGCCGGCGCCCCACGACACGTCGACGACATTGTGGCGCCCGATCCGTACGCCGATCGTCGCTGTCACTGCCATTCCGACGGCGATCGCCAGCAGACTCGTGAGCGTGACCACTCCGAATGCGCCCCAGTCGAATCCGTTCATGGCCGCGACACCCACTGCGGCCGAACCGATTCCATACCCGACCGACCGTCACCGTGCGGCCGGACGGACAGAATCTGATCGACGCCCATCCGGCCGTCCCGAAATGCCATTCCGCCGCCGACGAGGTAGAGGCGCCACACCCGAGCGACCTCGACGCCCACGAGATCCACGACGCGATCCCAGTTCGATTCGAAGGTCTCGATCCACGCTTCCACGGTCCGCACGTAGTGCTCTCGCAGGGCGTGGACGTCACGGACTTCGAGTCCACCTTCCTCGATCATCGCAACGGTGCGGCCCACCGGTCTCATGTACATGTCCGGCGCGATGAACGACTCGATGAACGGGCCTCCCCCGGGGTGCGCGCCGGTGCGTGACATCTGTTGAATCAGCACACGGCCACCGGCAATCACGTTGTCGTGGAGCGCTCTCACGTACGTCGGATAGTTGTCCTCCCCGACGTGCTCACCCATCTCGATCGACGCGACCGCATCGAAAGGACCGTCGGGAATCTCTCGATAATCTTGGAGCCGGATCTCGACCCAGTCTTCCAAACCGAGTGCGCGGATCTTCGCGTCGACAAAAGCCTTCTGCTCCGCCGAGATCGTGATACCGACGACCCGAGCGCCGTACTCCCGCGCCGCGTGCAGGCTCAGCGAGCCCCAGCCACAGCCGACATCGAGAAACCGCAAGCCTCGCGCTCGATCGAGACCGACCTTGCGGCACACCAGGTCCAGCTTGTCCGTCTGTGAATCTTCGAGTGTGTAGTCCGGTGCATCGGAAGTCCAATAGCCCGAGGAGTAGGCCATGTTGTCATCGAGGATCAGTTGGTAGAAATCGTTCGACAAATCGTAGTGGTGCCCGATTGCCGCGCGGTCGCGCGCGAGACTGTGCAAGCGACCCTTCACCTGAGCCTGCGACGCCGGTGGAGCCAGAGGTCTCCCGAAAGCACCGAAGGATCGCGCAGCCTTGACTGCACCCAGGACGAGCGACGGTGTGGGGGTGATCGACCCGAGTCCCCGCTCGGCAGCCACCTTCCACACATGCGTCAGCGCATCGCCGAGATCGCCTTCGACGTCGAGTTCACCGAGCACATATGCCTGCGCTGCCCCCAACTCGCCGGGATTCCAGAGCAAGCGTCGCAACACGTTCGGGCTGTAGAGCGTCACTTTCGGAGCATCGTCCGGGCCTGCTGTGCTGCCGTCCCATGCAGTCAACCGCACCGGAAGCTCGCCGCCGACAAGTGGACTGAGGATGTCCGAGAGACGACCCGCAACGCCGGTACCGTGCGTCGTTCGATCCATCGTGGCAGTCATCGCTGGTTCCTCCGATCGAGAACAATTTGCTGGACGTCGAGATAACCCGAGCGGAAACCCGCCTCGGAATAGCAGAGATAGAAATGCCACATGCGCGCGAACACCGCATCGAATCCGAGCGCGGACGCCTCGTCGGTGCGAGCACTGAAACGCTCGTCCCACAGTCGCAACGTCTGCGCGTAGTGATCGCCCATCGACATCCGCTCACGCACCCGGAGGGTTGTCATGCGTTCTGTCACATCCTCGATCGCCCGCACCGACGGGAGAAATCCGCCGGGGAAGATGTACTTGTGCACCCAGGTGTAGGTGTTGCGGGTCGCGAGCATTCGATCGTGCGGCATGGTGATCGCTTGGATCGCTGCGCGCCCACCCGGCGCCAGCAGGGCGTCGATCGTCTGGAAGTAGCTTCCCCAGTACTGGTGGCCGACAGCCTCGATCATCTCGACCGATACAACGGCGTCGTACTCCCCCTTTACTTGCCGATAGTCGAGAAGATCGACCTGAACGCGATCTGCCAGTCCCGCAGCGCTTATGCGTTTCGCTGCCAATTCCTGCTGTTCGACCGACAGTGTCACCGAGCGCACCGTTGCTCCGCGCTGGGCTGCTCGTATCGCCAATTCTCCCCAGCCTGTGCCGATTTCGAGCACTCGCGAACCTGGACCGACACCCGCGCCGTCCAGCAGGCGATCGATCTTCCGATGCTGGGCCGCTGCGAACACGTCCCACGACGGGGTAGCTCCTACCGACAGATCCTCGAAGAGAGCACTGGAATACGTCATGGTGTCGTCGAGGAACAGCTCGAACATCTCGTTCGAGAGGTCGTAGTGCCTGGAGATGTTCGAGCGCGTGTTCTGCGTCGAATTCCGCTCACTGCGAGGCTGCTTCGGAATGTAGAGGCCTCGTAGCCGCTGCAGGAAGTCAGGAATCAGCGTCGCCACACGGGAGGCGAAGACTTCCAGGACCGCGGTGAGGTCGGAGGCTTCCCAATCGCCCGCCATGTACGACTCGCCGAATCCGATCAAACCACTGTCACCCACGCGAGCAGCGAAGTCGTCCGGGCGGTGAATGACCATCAACGGCGAATCGGGGCTACCGCCACCGGAGAACTCACCGTTGGGCATCTGGACGCGCAGTGGCAAACGCGCTACCGCCTTGTGGAACAGGGCGCGGGCAACCGGTGATGCAACCCGCACTTTGAGCCCGCTCGGCACTGTGGCGACGCCCGGCCACCGCTCGGTTTCGATCGTGTGAGCGGAAGGTTCGGTGCCGAGAGTGGTTGTGGTCATTGCACTGCCTCCTGCGGGTGATGTTGCGGTCGGGGAACGATGGGTAAGCGCCTGGCCCACAGCCGGATTCCTTGAAATCTGATCTGCGCGGCGACTCGGAGCGGAGCCAGCGGGATGGCGAGCCCACTGCGGACGATCTCGCGCGTCGTCGCCGGCACACAACGACCGGACACCGTGGCCACGAATGGAGCCTTGCCGTCACGGGCCAGAACTATCGAGAGCGCGAGCGCGGTGTCGGGTAGCGGAAGTCGCATCCGGTACTCGCCGTCCAGATCGTTGAACGGAGAGACGTAGAACTCTTTGGACGTGCGAGCCCCGCCACGTTCGTCGGTTTCGAGCAGGTAGCAGTGTCGCTCGCCGTAGGTGTTGTGAACCTCTGCAACGACGCACCGCTGACTGCCGTCGTCGTTCAGACACCAGAACACACTCAGCGGGTTGAACACATGGCCGAGAACACGTGCGTTCGCAAGCATGAGGATGCGGCCGCCTGCGAACTCCACCCCGTTGGCTGCCAGAAACGTCTCGACGTTGGCACGAATCGATCGAGTGGGGTCGCCGAGGTGATCCCCGGCGTCGAATGCCGCCAAGGGTCGCAGAGCCTTCGGGAGCTCGGGCAAATCGTCGACGTCGACGAGCCAGCTGTAGCTTCGGTACTCGAACTCGTTGTGCAACGGCTCCGTTCGTACGTGACGGATGCTCGTATGAACGATGGACGGCGTGATGGGTGTGGGCGGGGTCAGGGGTGTGGTCACGGCCACCGACCTCCGACGCGTTCGGCGGCGCGCAGGCCGGACAGTGCACCGTCCTCGTGGAAGCCCCATCCGTGGTACGCACCGGCAAACGCGAGCACGCCCGAGTCCAACTCGGGAAGCCGCGCTTGAGCGGCAACGGAGGTGGGCGTGTACTGCGGATGCTCGTAGGTCATCTGATCGATCACCGACTCCGGGGACACCATCTCGTTTCCCCCCAACGTCACTAGGTAGCGCCGACCGGTCTCCGGCAGCCGCTGCAACCTCGTCATGTCATAGCTGACCAGAACGTGATCTGGCTTCGCGTTGCATTCAGGGATGTAGTAGTTCCACGACGCGCGCGCATTGGTGTTGCCGGGCAGCACATTTTCGTCCGTGTGAAGTTGGGTGTGGTTGACGGAGTACGGCATCGCGCCGAGGACCTGGGATTCGGCAGGCGTCGGCTCGGCCAAGATCTTCAGCGCTTGCTGCGGATGCGTTGCGACGACAACTGCGTCGAAGGTCTGGATCTGGTCGTCGCCGTCGCGGATGTCGACGCGATCGTCGAATCGGTGGATGGCGCGAACCGGCGTGTTCAGACGGATATCGCCGATGCTCTTGGCAACCAGGCGAACGTATTCGCCCGATCCACCGGTGACTGTTCGCCAGGTCGGCGATCCGGTGACGCTCAGCATTCCGTGGTGATCGAGGAAGGAGAACAGGTATCGCGCGGGATATTTCAGCGCCGAGCCGGGATCACACGACCAGACTGCCGACACGAGCGGAGTCATGAAGTGAGCGGTGAAGTAGTCGGAGAACCGTCCACTGCGCAGGAACACTCCCAGTGTCTGGTCGGGTGTCGACGGATCCGTGTTGTCGAGCAAGGCGCGGGCACGGCGATGAAAGCGCTTGACCTCCATCAACATCGACAGAAAACTGCCATTCACCAGCAGCCCCGGCGTCGGCAGAACGCCGCGCAACCCTTGGCCTCCCGAGTACTCGAGCCCGCAACCCCCACACCTTACCGACATGCTCATATCCGATTCCTGCGTAGGCACATCGAGTTCTGCGAACAATCGCAACAATGTCGGGTAGGTGCGATCGTTGTGGACGATGAACCCCGTGTCGATGGCGAGGCTTCGCCCTTCCGGGTCGGTGACCGAATGGGTGTCCGCGTGCCCACCGAGCCGTGAATCCGCTTCGTAGAGGGTGACGTCACTGTCCTTACTCAGCACCCACGCCGCTGTCAGACCTGCGACCCCACTACCGACGACGGCCACCTTGCGCTTGTCCGAACTCATCGTCGTTCTCCCGTCTTCGTTGCGGTTACCCCGCGTCTGATTTCTGCGACTGCCTCGGCGACGAGGCGATGCCAGGTCGCCACGCGGCGGAACATGAAGTGGCCTGCGCCGTCGATGCCGATCCATTCAGCGCACTTACCCGACTTCTGCAGTCCGTCAACTTTCCGACGAGACGCTGCCGGATCGGTCCATGAGTCGGCCGTGCCGTGGAGCACAACCAGTGGTGTGTCCGAACGCAGATTCACCGACGTTCCATCGGGCCACCACGGCGCCAGCGCAACCACACCGACGACCGCCGGATCGCCACACAGATCGGCGGCGACCCGCCCGCCCATCGAGTGCCCCAGCAAAATCACCTGAGCTTGTGAATTACGTTTCGTTATCGCGTCGAGTGCGGCGCGAGCGTCGGCGACCGGACTGCGCTCGGCACCATTCCAACCACGAACCCGATAGCGAGCCTGCACCGCTTTCACACCGGAGCGGCGAAGCTGAGCGGTGAACGGGCGCATCCGAAGGTTGGACAGATGCCAGGCCCTGGCCGGGCGATGGCTCGAGACCTTACCTCCAGGCAGCACGAGCACCACCAGGTGCTGGTCACCGTCCTGCTGTTGCCGTCGGTTGGGCGTCATGCATGGCATTCGGAGCCGAAAACCATTTGGATGGGGTTCGTAGAATTTCTTTTGTGAATCATGAAGCACTCGTCGGTGACGTCCTCGACGCCATGGACGCCAACTTGGTTTCCCATGCCTGCCACCTGCATGAACACTTGCCGACTGCATCGGTCACGGTCACTGCAGATGTTGTCGTCGCAGACAGCGGCCTCGCCGACGACACGTTCAACATCATCGCTGGTGCTCGCTTCGCCGTACCTGCCGACGGGCCCGAAGATCGGCGACTGATCGACATCCTCGCCTCGATTCGAGCAACCGGACGTCCGTTCTCCTGGTGGACCGGACCCCGCGACAATCCCTCTGACCTCGGGGCTCGCCTGTCCGCCCTCGGCTGTCTGCGCTCCGAGGAAGAACGAGCGATGACGGCGGACCTTGACGTCGTCCCTCATCCGACGCCTGTCCCAGAACTCTCCGTTCATCGGGTGACTACTCGTACCCAGCTCGCCGACTATGCCGCCGTGATGGCCGCCAATTGGTCGCCGCCCTCAGCCGCAGTTATCGGTTTCTTCGAAGACACCGCCGATGCCGCTCTCGATGAGCGTTCGCGGAGTTCATTCGTCGTGGGGTACGCGAACTCCCAGCCCGTCGCCGGAGCCGAGGTCCATTTTGCGGCCGGCGTCGCCGGACTGTACGGCGTCGTCACGCTCGAAACGGCTCGCCGACGCGGATTCGGCTCGGCGGTCACCCTTGCCGCACTCGACATCGCCCGCGAGCGAGGTGCCCGAACCGCTGTACTTCAGGCGTCCAGCGACGGCGCACAGCTCTATCGAAACCTCGGCTTCGAGGACGTCGGCACCTACACCGAGTACTCGATCGGCAGCGGTTAGACGTCCCCGCGGGGACGCTTTCGGACCCCGTTCGGAAGTGTGTGTCGGCACCCACCTCTAATATCGAACGTACATTCGAATTGACGTCGGAGACAGGCCGGGGGGCAAGTCATGAACGCAACACTGATCGACGAAGAAACTCGGAGTTCCACCCGAGACGGCGTTGAGCAACTCGGCACGGAAATCTGCGCCCTCGCCGGCCAGATCGCTGCAGCCACCGCCCGATTCCTCACCCTCCTCGCAAAATTCGACGAAGACCGCGGCTGGACCGGCCCTGGACTTCACTCCTGCGCCCACTGGCTGTCATGGAAGTGCGGAATGAGCCTGCACACCGGCCGCGAATATGTTCGCGTCGCCAAAGCACTCCGATCATTGCCAGAGATGCGGAAGGCGTTCGAACAAGGCCGCCTGTCGTACTCGAAGGTTCGCGCACTCACCCGAGTCACGACACCTTCGAACGAGAAGCAGATGGTTCGGTTCGGCTGCGAGGCGCCCGCAGCCCAGATCGATCGTCTCGCTGCCGGCCTGCGTAAAGCAACCGACAACGAATCCGGCAAAACCAAAGCGCCCGCACATCTTCAAGTCCGCTGGCATTGGGACTCGGATACGGGCGAGTTCGTCATCAAAGGACGCCTGCCTGCGCAGGACGGCGCCCGAATCCTCGCAGCGTTAGCTCTGGCGGAACGTGAACGCACTCGAACCACCGCCACCGTCCCCGCCGACGAGACAGCCACCAAGAACCCTGTCGGAAACATCGGGCCGGGCCTCGTCGCAATGGCTGAGCTCGCCACCGCCGCGGCCGCAGACCGCACATCCAAGGCCGCCGCGAACGAAGTTGTGTTCTTCCACGAAGCGGACTCTGTCCGCATTCCTAGCGGGCCCGCCCTCTCCGAAAACGATGCCGAGGAAGTGCTCTGCAATGCCAAGCTTCGCCTGGGAACGACAAAGGATGGATGCGTTCTGAATCTGGGCCGGCGGACCCGCGTCGTCAGTGCCAAACAGATGTTGGCATTGAATTACCGCGACGGATGCTGCCGCACACCAGGATGCGGACGGACCCGCTTCCTGCACGCACATCACGTGAAATTCTGGGGACGCGGCGGCAATACGGACTTGGACAACCTGATCATGCTTTGCGGTACCTGCCACCGCGCGCTGCACGACGGCCAGTTCACGATCACTGCACTCGGCGAGCAGAAGTTCGAGTTTCGCTATGCCGGCGGCGGCGTCATCGACCCAGCACCGCCAACCGAGGGGTTCGCCGATGACCTATTGCGCGGGGACGTGCCCGACGACGCGATCGTGCCGGCGTGGGGCGGAGAGCCCCTCCACCTCGATCACGCGGTCAGCGTCATCCTCGACGGCTGGGCCGCGTGAGCAAACATTGGTCTAGTCCAATCTGAATCCGTCGTGAACAATCGGACAACCCTCGCATTCAGGTAGTGCAATTGGTCTAGTCCTATCGCAATATCTTTAGCGTGACCAAGAAAATCGCACGCACCTCAGCAGCTATCACACTCCTCCTCGCCGGCGCTGTTGCTGCCGGAACCGCAACTGCCGCAGCAATTCCCGGATCGTCTGACATCAATCCGTCGGCCGCCGAGAAGACAGTTGTCATCGGCCTTGACGGCACTATGCTCAGCCACATCAAGACCGCCGATGCTCCCCGTCTCCAGAAGCTGATCGCCGAAGGAACCAGCGGAGAATCTTCCATCCTCGGCCACACCACCATCTCCGGACCGTCGTGGTCGACCATCCTGACCGGAGTCTGGGACACCAAGCACGGTGTCAAGGACAACACGTACGCAGGCGCCCGCTTCGACCTCTACCCGAGCGTGTTCACACGGTTGGAAACAGCACAGCCCTCTCTGCTCACCGAGTCGATCTCCACCTGGGGCGGCATCGACAACATCGCATCCAGCGGCACGCCGAAAGCCGACGTTGTCGTCACCACTACCGATGCAGGGTCCGGAGCGGCCACCGATGCTGCGACCGCTGACGCCGTCGCCCGCGACATCACCGACAAGGGACCTGACCTGATCTTCACCCAACTCGATCAGGTGGACGGCGCGGGGCACAGCGGCGGCACCAACGGCGCTGCGTACGAAGAGTCGATCGCCTCCGTCGACGCTCAGGTAGGCAAGATCATCGATGCTGTTGATCAGCGCGCTGCGAAGACCGGTGAGAAATGGACCGTTCTGGTCACTGCGGATCACGGCCATAAGCCCGCCGGCGGACATGGAGGTCAGACACCGGCGGAAGCAACGACATTCGTCATCGCGCGTGGTGCGGGATACGCAGCCGGTAAGACTACCGACTCGTACACGATCGCCGACATCACTCCGACCATCCTCCAGAGCCTGGGGGTCGCATTGCCTGCCGATCTGGACGGTAAGCCGCTGACCAAGGACGCTCCCGGCTTCGTCGGCTCGATCGACTTGGGATTCTTCGGCTCCTGATCTCGAGAAGACACCGACGCTCAGCAGAGTGCTGCAGCACCACAGCAAAGAGGTCGGGCCGGAGAGCGTGTGCTCTCCGGCCCGACCTGTTGTGGAGCTGCCGGGAATTGAACCCGGGTCCTACGTTGAATCGCTAGGGCTTCTCCGTGTGCAGTTCGCTAAGTCTCTACTTGGATCTCCCAGTCTCGCGAACAAGCCAGGATGACGATCCCAGTCACTGTTTGATGTCCCATCCGACTCCGTGACCGAGCCGAACAGTAAAGCCCTCTAGCTGATGCCAGGAACCGGGTCGAGGGCAACCCCGGGCTGACAGACACGCTTCGCTACTTAGGCAGCGAGAGCGTAGTCGCGCTGATTGGAATCGGCGCTTATAGGTTTGCAGCGACGCTTACGGTGGTCTCTTGCCTGCACCGACACGCTTCCCCTAACTCAACACACGCAGTCGAAACCGTTCAGCCCCGTGTGTGCCCCGCGTCTTTCGTGGGGCTATTCACTATAACGCGCCGAAGTTCGGAAGTCATACCAATTAATCGGCGGCACTTTCCGTGTCCTGAACCCCAGCCGTTTCCTGCACCCCAGCCGTTTCCTGAACTGCAGCCGTTTCCTGCACCGCAGCCATCTCACGCTCGGCAGCACCGGTGATGTTGGTGATCATCCCCTGGAAGACGACTCCGTGGAAAGGCAGGATCGAGTACCAGTACGCCCGGCCGGCCAGCCCGCGAGGGAAGAAGACCGCACGCTGATCGAGATGTGAACCCACCGGCCGTCCATCCGCACCCGCCGGACCTTCCGACACTCGCAACTCCAACCATGCTCCGCCCGGGACCTTCATCTCGGCGCGCAGTCGGAGCAACTTACCTCGGTCGATTTCTTCGACCCGCCAGAAGTCCAGGGCTTCACCGGTGTTGAGCCGACGTGGATCCCGTCTACCCCGGCGAAGTCCGACCCCGCCGACCGCCCGGTCCATCCACCCCCGGATGGCCCACGCCAAAGGGAATGAATACCAACCATTCTCGCCGCCGATCGACTCGACGACCGACCAGAGGGTCTTCGGATCCGCAGCACAGTCACGTTCGCGGTGGTCTACGTAAACTGCCTCCCCTGCCCAGTCCGGGTCGGACGGAAGAGGATCGGACGGCGCTCCCGCGATCGTCGCGCCGGACCACGCCGTCTCCACCTCACCGGTCTCGATCTTGCGAAGCGCCAAACGCACAGCTTCCCGGTACGGCGTGAGGCCACCGGCCGGAGGCGGGATGAAGTCGTCGATGTCGTGATCGTGCATCACCGCGTCGTTCTGCAGTGATTCGATCAGCGGCATCGCCAGACCTCGCGGGATCGGCGTGACCAATCCCACCCAGTGACCGGCCAGACGCGGGGTGAGGACGGGTAGGACGAGGATGCGTCGGCGTACCAATCCTGCGACGTCGGCGTAGGTGTTCATCATCTCGCCGTACTGCATGACATCGGGCCCACCGATGTCGAAGGCGCGGTTGACCTCCGGCGTCGTCGCCGCGGCTGCGATCAAATAGTGGAGTACGTCACGCACGGCGATCGGCTGAATGTTGTTGTGCACCCACTTGGGTGTGGTCATCACCGGAAGTCGATTGGTCAAGTGGCGCACCATTTCGAAGGACGCCGATCCCGATCCGATCACCACGCCGGCCTGGAACACAACCGTCGGAACGTCGGAGTCGAGCAGGATCCGACCAACTTCGAGCCGAGACTGCAGGTGAGTCGACAGCTCTCGATCGGACGGATGAAGCCCGCCCAGGTAGACGATCCGGCGCACCCCCGCATCGCGCGCAGCGGCGGCCACGTTCTGCGCGCTCTGCTTGTCGATATCGGAGAACGAGCCTCCCCCACCCATGGCATGAACGAGGTAGTAGACCACGTCGATATCGTCGAAAACACCTGAGAGGGAATCACTGTCGGTCAGATCCCCACGCGTGATCTCCACCGAATCATGCCAGGGCACATCGCGTAGTTTCTCGGGGCTTCTCACCACCACACGCACATGATGGCCCTCTTCGACCAGGCGAGGGGCAAGACGGCCGCCGATGTATCCGGTCGCACCCGTGATCAACACTCTCACTGCGTCCATCACCCCACGCTACGCAGAATTCAACTGCGAAGCGCGAGTGCAACCTCGAGGTCGTCGTTGGTCAACATCATGTTGATGCCCGCTCCGGCCTTCGCCCCGGCGGCCGCGGCCATGATGACCTGGGCACCTGGGTCGACGACGTTGCCCGCGGCGAACACCCCGGGCACGCTTGTGGCCCCCATCATGTCGACCGTCACGAAATCGCCCATCATCGTCTCGGCACGCTGCGCGCCGAATGCGCGCAAGATCGCATCGTTGGGGTCCATCGTGAGGGCGCCACCGACAAAGACCGCCGAACGCGCGACCACAGTGCTGTCGGCCAAACGCACGCCCACCAACCGATCGTCCTCGACGACGGGACCGGCGACCTCACCCTCGACGATCGAAATACCGCGAGCTGCAAGCTTTTCCCGGTCCTCTGAACCCAGTTCGGTGATTCGATGGAGGAAGAGAACCACGTCGTCGGACCACTGGCGAACCATGAGCGCCTGGTGCATCGCAAATTCCGCACTCTTGGCGATCACGCCAAGCGGCTGATCACGCACGCTGTACCCGTGGCAGTACGGGCAGTGCAACACATCGCGGCCCCAACGCTCGCCGAAGACTTCGAGCTCGACCGGCAGACGGTCCGTCAGACCTGTGGCAACAAGGACTTTGCGCACCTGAATCTTGCTGCCGTCAGCGAGTTCGACGGAGAAATCGGCCGAAAGATCCTCGCTGTCCCGTGCCACGGAGACGACTGTGCCGTCATGGAACTCGCCGCCGAATTTGCGGACTTCACCTCGGCCGATGGTCAGCAATTCGGCGGGGTTCATGCCGTCGCGGGAGAGGAATCCGTTCATGTGATCGGCGGCCGCGTTCCGTGGTGATCCGTTGTCGAAGACGATCACGGACCTGCGTGCCTGACCAAGGATGAGTGCGGCGTTCAGCCCTGCCGCGCCGGCTCCGATTACTGCTACGTCGAATGAGTTCTGCGTCATGAATCCAGAATGACAAGAGATCGCGTTCTTGACAAACACTGTTGCCACTTTGGCAAAATAGATCCATGACCGAAACATCGTTCGACGCCGTTCTAGCCGGCATCGGCCCTCGCCTACGTGCGTTGCGCCAGCAGTCCGACATGACCCTGGCCGACCTGTCGGAGACCACCGACATCAGCGTCAGCACACTGTCGAGACTCGAATCCGGCACTCGCCGAGCCAACTTGGAGCTTCTACTGCCGATCGCCAAGGCACACGGCGTCCCGTTGGACGACCTGGTGAACAGCAAGATCAAAGACCCCCGCGTTCGAGAAGAACCGCGAACGGTCGGATGCATGACGGTCATTCCGCTGACGAGTCAGCCCGGCAACCTCCAGGCCTACAAGATGATCATCTCCCCCACCGACGACGATCGCGAGCCGGGATCCCACGAGGGCTACGAGTGGGTCTACGTTCTGTCAGGGCGCATCAGACTCCAACTCGGCGACCGCGATTTCATCATGGGGGCAGGCGAGGCCGCCGAGTTCGACACCCACATTCCGCACCGCATCAGCGCTGCCGACGGCCGACCTGCCGAGGCGATCAGTCTCTTCGGGAAGCAGGGCGAGCGTGTTCACCTACGCGCAGCGCCGGCCGACAGACGCGGTTGAACTGCCAGGACCGAGTCAGGCGCCCGCAACGGCAATCATGCCGACTGCCGCCAGCGCCAACAGCATTCCCGCTTGTTGCACGCGGCTTACCCGCTCGCCCAGCATCACCATGGCGAGCAGAACCGTCGCAGCCGGATACAGCGAACCGATCACACTGACCAGTGAAAGCATTCCACCTTGGAAGGCGTAGATCATCGTCCCGTTCGCGACGACGTCGAGGACGCTGACGTACACCGCGAGCTTGAGTGGCTCGCCTCGTGGGAGAACGAAGTGACCGGCCGCCAGCGCGACCAACCACACCACGACGGTCGCGGCGCCCCGCGACACGGCCAACGCCCACAGCCCGCTGCCCTCGCCGATCTGGTGAAGTGCGATGAACGAGAGTGCAAATGCACCACCGCTTCCGACCGTCAGAAGCGCCACCTGTCTGGTGAAGCGGAGAGTGATTCCGCCGGCAACCTCACCCGCGGTGTCGTCAGGCGACTCGCGGCTGACCAGGACGACGGCGACCAGCGCGACGGCGATACCCAGGTACGCGATCAGCCCCGGCCGCTCGCCGAAGGCGAATCCGACGAGCACCGGAATACCCGCCACCAGAACAGCTGTCAGCGGTGAGACCACAGACATAGGTCCGGTCGCCAAGGCGAGATAGAACCACCACACCGCCAGACCACTCGTGACGCCCGCGATCGCGCCCCAGATCAAACCGTTCAGCGTCAGCGTGCCGGAAACGAAAGGTGCTGCGATCAGAACGATGACGAGCGAGAGCGGATACGAGACGATCACCACACGGAGTGCGGCAACTCGTCGTGACGCAACTCCGCCGACGAAGTCGCTGACTCCGTAGGCAACTGCCGCCACGAGGGCAAGCAGGATGGAGGTCAGCGCATGCCCTTGATACGACGACCGAGCTCGCGGGTCACCTCGCGCTCGGCGGTGCGCTTGGCCATGTCCTGGCGCTTGTCGTAGTCCTGCTTACCCTTTGCCAGTGCGAGTTCGACCTTGACCTTGCCGTCGTTGAAGTACATCGACAGCGGGACCAGTGTCTGGTTTCCCTCGCGGGTCTTGCCGACGAGGTGCTCGATCTCACGCTTGTGCAGCAGGAGCTTTCGGGTACGACGCGGCGAATGGTTGTTCCACGTGCCTTGCGTGTACTCGGGAATGTGCAACGAGCGCAACCACACTTCGCCGTTGTCCACGGTGGCGAACGCGTCGACGAGCGACGCCTTGCCTTCGCGCAGACTCTTGACCTCGGTCCCGACGAGCGCGATACCGGCCTCGTAGGTGTCGATGATCGTGTAGTTGTGACGTGCTTTGCGATTGGTCGCAATGACCTTGCGGCCCTTTTCCTTCACTGTCCGGGCCTCTCAGTCCGCTGTCTTGCTGTCGAATACTGTCTTACCGTCAAATACAGTTCCAGCATAGAAGCTCGTGCAAACCGATTATTCGCGGACGTACAGACGCAGCGTCACGTACGCCGTCACCGCTGCCATACCGACACCGGCAAGCACGAGGATCGGCGAGACGAACAGCACGTCACTGTTGGAGATCCGCGCCACGATGTTGGCTTCGTAGACGTCGGACAGGACCCCGTCGATGAAGACGTTCTTCGCCGTGAACAGTCCGGCGATGGCGAGCACCGCACCGATCAAGGCCGCAACGACGGCTTCGAGGAGGAACGGAAGCTGGGTGTACCACCGCGTCGCGCCGACCAATCGCATGATGTTGACCTCGGTACGACGCGTGAACGCCGCGATCTGGACCATGTTGGCGATCAGCAGGATGGCCGCGATCGCCTGGACGATCGCGATCGCGAACGCTGCGTTGCGCACTCCGCCCAGCACGCTGAAGAGTCGGTCCACCAACTCGCGCTGATTGAGCACACTCTCGACACCGGGCCGCGAACCGAAGGTGTCGTTGATGACGCCGAATCGCTCCGGGTCACTGAGCTTGACCTTGAACGACGCCGGGAAGCTGTCCGGGCTCACCAGCGCTGCCAGCTCGGGCTGGTCCTTGAACACGCGCTCGGTGGCGTCCTTCACGGCGTCTTCGCGGTTGAGGTACTGAACGGCGACGACGGACGGCGTCTGCTCGAGTTCCTTGCGCAACGAACTGCAGATCTCCTGCTCGCAACCGGGATCGGCCGAAGAGATGTCGTCGGTCAGGAAGATCTGCACCTCGACGCGTTCGAGGAAGATCTGCTGGGTCTTGCCTGCCATCTGCACGACCAGCAGACCACCGCCGAAGAGGCCGAGGGAGATCGCCGTCGTCAAGATCATGGCGATGGTCATCGTGATGTTGCGGCGTAGGCCGGTCAGGACTTCACTGAAAATAAAGCTGGCGCGCATCGGGGAATCCGATTCCTTTTCGAGAGGCCGGTTGTTTCACGACAACCGGTGGGCGTACGGGACGTGTGGTCGTAGTCGGCGCTACCTGCCGACGCCGTACACACCCCGCGCTTCGTCTCTGGTCACCTTGCCGAGATCGAGTTCGATGACGCGTCGACGCATGGAGTCGACGATGTGGTGGTCGTGGGTCGCCATCACGACGGTGGTACCCGTGCGGTTGATCCGCTCGAGCAGCAGCATGATGTCCTGGCTCGTTTCGGGGTCCAGGTTGCCGGTGGGCTCGTCGGCGAGCAGCACGAGCGGGCGGTTCACGAATGCGCGGGCGATGGCGACGCGCTGTTGTTCACCGCCGGAAAGTTCGGTGGGCAGTCGATCGGCTTTTCCGGCCAGCCCGACCATGTCGAGGACCTCGGGCACAGTGCGCGCGATGACGTTGCGGGGTTTGCCGATGACCTCCAGGGCGAAGGCCACGTTCTCGGAGACCGTCTTCTGCTGAAGCAACCGGAAGTCCTGGAACACACAGCCCATGCTCTGACGAAGCTTCGGCACACGGCGAGCCGCCAGCTTGTTGACGTGGAAATCCGCGACCTCGATATCGCCGGACGTGGGCGACTCCATCTTGAGCAGCAATCGCATGAACGTCGACTTGCCAGAGCCGGAGGGGCCGATGAGGAAGACGAACTCCCCCTTCTCCACCTCCACACTGACTTTGTCGAGCGCCGGCCTGGTAGAGGCCTTGTAGGACTTCGACACATTCTTCATGCTGATCACAACTAGCCAGTCTAGCCGTTATCTAACGGTGACCTTGGCGCCACGCGCGACGAGCCTCGTCCTTATCCGGTACCGGTGGTCTCAGGTGACTGCGGCACCGACGTCGGTGCCTGCATTGCCGCGCCAGGTTGCGGGACGGTCGTCGTCGCAGGAGTCGTCGGCACTGTGGTTGCGGACTGTTCGGCGTTTCCCGGAGCCGGGGCGGGACCCGACGTCGGCGTCGGAGAACCGGAACTGCCCGTGCTCGATTCCGAGGACGGAGTCTCGGATGTGGTCGTCGGCTCGGTCGAGGACGGTACGGGGGTCGTCGTCGACGGTTTGACCGACGGAGCGACGTACGGTTCGGTCTGCGACGTGTCCACGCTGGGCGGCGGTGTGGCTGCGGGCTGTTCCTCAGGATTGAGGTACGTATGCAACAGATACGTCGCCAGCCACGCCACGACGAGGATGAAGGTCGACGTTCGCATCCGGCCACCGAAGAGCCGTGACGGAAGCCAGTCCAGGTGAAACAGTCGGTCGAGTCCGCGGCGCGGTTCCTGATCGGTCATTCGCTCGCCTCCTCGGTCCGTGCGGTGTGCAGATCCGGTGACACCGTGATCCCCTGACGTCGCAGTGCCGCGGCGACGCGGACACGAAGAGCGCGTCCGACCTGGAACTGTTTGCCAGGGAGCGTTCGCGCGACCATCCGCACGTTGACCTGATCGACCTCGAGGCTTTCGACGCCCATGACGGTGGGCTCGTCGAGCAGAAGTTTCTTGAGTCCACGGTCGGCCATCGCGTCGACTCCGACCTGGCGAAGTACCTCGTTGACTCGGGTGAGGTCGGCGGTCGCCGGAACCGGCACGTCGATGACGGCGCGTGCCCAATCCTTGGACAGGTTGGTCGCTTTCACGATCTGGCCGTTGGGAACGGTGATGACCTCACCGTCGGAGTTTCGCATCCGCGTCACGCGCAGGGTCACGTCCTCGATAACGCCTTCGGCGTCGTCGGAGGAGCCGGTGATCGCAAGCCGGACGGTGTCACCGAAACCGTACTGGCGTTCGGTGATGATGAAGAAGCCGGCAAGGATGTCCTGCACGACGCGTTGAGCACCGAAACCGAGCGCCGCACCGAGAACAGTTGCCGGCGCCACGAGACTTCCGATCGGCAGGTTCAGTTGGTCGAGAACCTTCAGTGTCGCGATCACGTAGATGAACGTGATGACCACCCAGGTGATGACCTGCGCGACCGAGTGACGATGCTTGGTCGCCTCGGAGCGAACCAGCGCATCGCCCAACTGATAGTTGGAGTCGATCTGGTCGGTGACCTTGTTGCCTCCCCAACTGACCAGCCGGGCGAGAATCATCGCGCCGAGCACTGTCATGAGGACGGACAAACCGGTGGTTTGAAGCCAATCGAGCAGGTTCTGCCCAGGTCTGAGTAAAGTCATCGTGCCTTTCGGTATCCGAACGCTATGCGGACTGGTTCTCGCTCATGCGCCAGCGGATGCCGGCCTCGAGGAACCCGTCGATGTCGCCGTCGAGCACTGCCGACGGGTTGTTGACCTCGTACTCGGTACGCAGGTCCTTGACCATCTGGTACGGATGCAGAACGTAGGAGCGCATCTGGTTACCCCACGAGCTGCCGCTGTCGCCCTTGAGCGCATCCATCTCGGCGCGCTCTTCCTGACGCTTGACCGCGAGCAGCTTGGCCTGCAGGACGCGCATCGCCGACACCTTGTTCTGGAGCTGCGACTTCTCGTTCTGACAGGTGACGACGATTCCGGTCGGGATGTGTGTGAGTCGAACAGCGGAGTCCGTCGTGTTCACGGACTGTCCACCGGGACCGGACGAGCGGTAGACGTCGACGCGGATGTCGTTCTCGTTGATCTCGATGTGGTCGGTGGTCTCGACGACGGGCAGGACCTCGACCTCGGCGAACGACGTCTGGCGACGCCCCTGGTTGTCGAAGGGGCTGATGCGAACGAGCCGGTGGGTGCCCATCTCGACGGACAGCGTGCCGTACGTGTACGGGCCCTTGATCGCGAACGTCGCACTCTTGAGTCCGGCCTCTTCGGCGTACGACGTGTCGTAGACCTCGACGCCGTAGTCGTGCTTCTCCGCCCAGCGGATGTACATGCGCATGAGCATCTCGGCCCAGTCGGCAGCGTCGATACCGCCGGCACCCGAGCGGATGTTGATGAGTGCGTCGCGCTCGTCGTACTCGCCCGAGAGCATGGTCTTGACTTCCATCGCCGCGATGTCGTCACGCAGGCTGGCCCGTTCGGCGTCGGCATCGGCCACTGCGTCAGGGCCTTCGTCTTCTGCCAGTTCGTAGAGGATCGGCATCTCGTCGAGTCGCTCGCGCAGTGCCACGATCCGGCGCAGTTCGGCCTGAGCATGGGAGAGCTGGCTGGTGACCTGCTGGGCGTGTTCCTGGTCGTTCCACAGACCCGGGTCGGCTGCCTGGTGCTCGAGCTCGTCGATGCGTCGGCGCAGCTCCTCGACGTCCACAACCGATTCGCAGGTGCGAAGGGTTGTGTCGAGGGCGTTCAGGTCTGCAATTACGTCGGGATGCACGGTTCTCAAGGCTACCGGGTGCCGACCTGGGCTCTGCCGTGCGTCACCCTCTCGGCTCGCCCCGTCCGTCACGTATTGGGATCACCGGGACTGGAAGCCTTGCCAACGTCCCTCCGAGGGAACCTACTGGAACGATGACTGTCACCGACGAATACCTGCAGAACAACGCCGCCTACGCCGAGCAGTTCACCGGACCGCTCCCCCTCCCACCCAGCCGACACGTTGCCGTTCTCGCGTGCATGGACGCCCGTCTCGACGTCTATCGGGTGCTGGGAATCAAGGAAGGTGAATCGCACGTCATCCGCAATGCGGGTGGAGTCGTCACCGACGACGAAATCCGCTCCCTGGCCATCAGCCAGCGTCTGCTGGGAACCACCGAGATCATCCTCATCCACCACACCGACTGCGGGATGCTGACGTTCACCGACGACGACTTCAAGCGATCCATCCAGGACGAGATCGGCATCAAACCCAACTGGGCTGCCGAATCGTTCCCGGACATCGACGAGGACGTTCGTCAGTCGTTGAAGCGTATCGAGAACAGTCCGTTCGTCACCGCGACGACCTCCCTACGCGGATTCGTCTTCGACGTCGCCACCGGAAAGCTGAACGAGGTTCTCCCCGATTGAGCCGGTAGGTTGTGTACCCGTGACCGATCGCGCATCCGACCTCGCACTCGCCCTCCGTATCGCCGACGAGGCTGACGCGATCACTCGCGCCCGCTTCGGTGCACTCGATCTTCGAGTGGACGACAAGCCGGACCTCACCCCCGTCTCCGACGCCGACTTGGCTGTCGAGCGAGCAGTGCGCGCGACGCTCGGTGAGCATCGCCCTGCAGATTCCGTTCTGGGGGAAGAATTCGGCGGCGACGTAGTCTTCGAGGGCAGGCAGTGGGTGGTCGACCCCATCGACGGGACCAAGAACTTCGTCCGCAACGTGCCGGTGTGGGCCACGCTGATCAGCTTGCTCGAGGACGGTGTACCGATTGTGGGCGTCGTGAGCGCACCCGCACTGAATCGCCGATGGTGGGCGGCAACAGGTTTGGGCGCACATACGTCTTTCGGAGACGGTGACTCTCGGGCGATCCGGGTATCCGCCGTCGACCGCAGCGAATCAGCGAGCCTGAGCTTCTCGAGCCTCTCCGGGTGGAAGGACCGCGGAATTCGCGATCAGTTCGTCGAACTCACCGACCATGTGTGGCGCGTGCGCGGTTACGGGGACTTCTTCTCCTACTGCCTCGTGGCCGAGGGTGCCGTCGACATCGCTGCCGAACCCGAGGTTTCCCTGTGGGATCTGGCAGCGCTCGACGTATTGGTCCGTGAGGCCGGCGGCGCGTTCACCGATCTGGACGGCGGTGCAGGTCCGCACGGCGGCAGCGCGGTCGCCACCAACGGACTGCTGCACGAAGACGTTCTAGCCCGCCTGCGGTAACCACCCGCATACCAGAACATCCCACCCGCCGCAAGGGTCCGAGGGAGGAGTTCCGACAGGCCCGTCGGCAGGATTCGGCACGACATCTCGGCCCGTTGACTGGAAGTAGTTGATCACGCACTACTTCCAGGAGAACGATGAACCGGATTTCCAGGCGCACGATTCTGTTCGGTCTGGCCGCAGCGCCCCTCGGGCTCGCGGTGGGCTGCGGCGCCGACCCGGCAGCGAAGAGCGTCACGCTGGCGGTGGCCGGAACTTCGCGTCCGCTACCGATTCCGCCGCTTGCCGAATCCACCGTCGACGACGCAGGTGTTCGCCACTTCACACTTCGTGCCGGTACCGGAACCACCGAGATCGTCGCGGGAAAACTCACCGACACTTGGGGTTTCAACGGATCCATTCTGGGGCCGACCGTCCGCGCCGAACGCGGAGAATCTGTCGCATTCACGATCGACAACACACTGGCAGAGCCCACGACCGTCCATTGGCACGGCATGCATCTGCCCGCCAGATACGACGGTGGCCCGCACCAGACCATCGAAGCCGGCGGACGCTGGGAACCGGCGTGGACGATCGGTCAGCCGGCGTCGACGCTCTGGTATCACCCACACCCGCACGGATCCACCGAGCGGCACGTGCAGCGCGGTCTCGCCGGACTGTTCCTGATCGACGATGCCGACACGCGGGCATTGGACATCCCCAAAACCTATGGTGTCGACGATGTTCCGCTGATAATCCAGGACCGTCGGTTCCTCGCCGACGGCAATTTCGACGAATCAGATCCGACCGACATCGGCCTGCTCGGCGACACGATCGTCACCAACGGCATCTCCGACGCCTACCTCGACGTCACCACCGGGGTCGTCCGGTTGCGCATTCTGAACGGCTCCTCCGGCCGTCTCTACAACCTGGGGTTCCCCGACGACCGGACGTTCGATCTGATCGCCACCGACGGCGGACTGCTCGAATCACCGATTCCGATCAAGCGGATTCAGCTCAGCCCCGGCGAACGAGCCGAGATCGTGGTTCGCGTCGACCCCGGCGCGACGACCACACTTGTGTCGTTCCCGATCGAGGACGGCGGCGGCGTGAGCGCCTCCGACGCAGAGAACTTCGGCATGAACGACCGCTTCGACATCATCGAGCTGCGGGGGGTCGCCAGCCGCGCGTCACGGTCGAGTCTCCCGGCTCAGTTGGCCGCCCTGCCGCGTCTCGATCCGTCGAAGGCAAGCGTGTCCCGAACCTTCGATCTGCAGTGGTACATGATCAACGGGCAACGAATGGACATGAACCGCATCGACTTCGACGCCGAGGTCGGCGCCACCGAGGTGTGGACGATCACCAACAAGGACAACTGGCCACACAATTTCCATGTCCACGACGTACAGTTCCAGATCCTCGACGTCGACGGTCGCACTCCTCCGCCGCACTTGCGCGGACCAAAGGACACCGTCTACGCACCGCCGGGCAGCAGGATTCGCGTCGCACTGCAGTGGTCCGAGTACACCGATCCCACGTTCCCGTACATGTTCCACTGCCACCTGCTGATGCACGAGGACCAAGGGATGATGGGCCAATTCCTCGTCCTCGAACCGGGGCAGAAGGCGGCTCCGATGCAGATGGACATGCCGATGGACATGCCGATGCCTTCTTCTGGTTCGCACTCCGGTCACTGAACATTCTGCAAGTGGTACACGGCGAGGCGAACCCGATTGTCGCAACCGGTCTTCGACATCAGGTTCGCAACGTGCGTCTTCACCGTGGTCACACCCAGATGCAGCGTGTCCGCGATCTCCTGATTGCTCTTCCCTTCTGCAACCAGTGCGAGGACCTGCGATTCGCGATCGGTCAGCGGAACCTTCTCTGTCACAGCCGTGTCTGCGATACCACCGATCACCGCTCGATCCACAACGCGGCGGAGAAGTTCCGGAGTGAACACCATCTCACCCTCTGCGATTCGCCGAATGGCACCGAGCAACTCGGCGGGTTCGGTGTCCTTGACGAAAAACCCCGAGGCCCCCGCGGCGAGCGCGGGATACAGATGATCGTCGTCGTCGAAGGTGGTCAGCACGAGAATGCGCGCTCGTCGACCTGCCTTGACGATCTGCTGCGTGGCGCCGATCCCGTCCAGCCCGGGCATTCTCAAGTCCATCAGAATCACGTCGGGATCCAATTCTGCAGCGAGCGCTACCGCCTCGACGCCGTTCGACGCCTCACCGGCCACGGTCATGTCCTCGGCTGCCGCGCACAGCATCCGCAAACCGGCGCGCACAAGTCGCTGGTCGTCGACGATCAGCACGCTGATCACGAGACATCGCCCGAGACAACGAGTGGAATACTCACGTGCACTTCCCATTTCCCGTCACTGTTGGTGCCGGCGGTCATCTCGCCGCCGACCAACTCCGCACGCTCCTGCATTCCCACCAGGCCATGACCTGCACTCCGAGGCGATCCCTCGACGTCGTTGACAACCCTGACATGCACCCGGTTGTCTTCGCGACCGACCGAGACCGATACCAGCCCCTTCTTGTCGCCGTGCTTCATGACGTTGGTCAGTGATTCCTGAATCACCCGCAACAACGTCAGCCTCCCGATCGCGTCGAGATCGGCTGCGCCTGACTCGACATTCTCCTGGGCATCGAAGACTGCTTCCACCTCGAAACCCGCCGCACGCACACGATCTATCGCCGCCTCGATTTCCGCCTCGACGGCATCCGGCTCGACCAGAGCGACCTCACCGAGCGAAGGATCACGAAGTGCGACCAGGAGGCGACGGATATCGGCCAGCGCATCGGACGCAGTCCCACGCACATCCGCGAGGACCTCACGCACGGCCTCGTCCTGAGGCGCCAAGACATGTTGAGCCACGCCGATTCTCAGGACGATCGATGCCATGTGGTGCGCAACCAGGTCGTGCAGTTCGCGGGCGAGCGCACTGCGCTCTGCAGCGCGGGTCTGCGCAAGATTGTTCGCGGCCAATTCACGCTGCGAGCGTAGATACAGCCCGAGCAGCAGTGGCAACCCCACGTACGCAAGCACTTTCACAGCCGTCGTGACAGACCAGAACGCTTCGTGAGATTCGAACCAGATCCCCGCGAGCACCGAACCGCACCATCCTGCTGCCGATACGGCAACCATTTCTCTACGCTCGGCCCGCATCGTGACGTCGACGACGGCGACCGCCCCGAGATACGGAACAAGCTCGGACAGCCCCCAGGCGTCGGCGACGAACATCGGAACGGCGAGCGCCGAAATGACCAGGGACGCGAAGACCGGCCATCGACGGCCGACGGCGAAGGCGAGCGCCGACAGCATCGACAGAATCCAGTAGGTGAGGGGAACTCGATACTCCCCCGGATACGTGCTGGCAATCAACAGGCACGGGACCACCACCAACGGTGCGTAGCGCACGTACCGCTGTATCCGATCTGGCACCTCTGTCCGGTTCACCCCTCGAGCCTATGACGCGCATCATTTCTCGGTTTCTCGACAACAGACCTTACTGATGAGTAAGATAAGAATCGTCCAACGCCCCAACACCGAGAAACAGCTGGTGATCATGACCAAGCAAGACAGTGTTGCCCCCGACAAGAGCGCTCAGCGCAGCGAATCGGGCGCGCAGCGCGGCGGCGCCAAGGGTGCGCCCCGCGACACGTCCGCCGTCGGCCTGAACCCGATCAAACGCGACGCCATGGGCGCAGCCATGCGTGTGCTTACCAAGATCACCGGTTCGGAACTGGCCGAGAAGTTCAATCTGCGTCAGACCATCGATCGCGTGACCTACGAGGGCACCAAGACGGGCTTCAAAACCCTCGGTGCCGCTACTCGCGGATTCCAGAAGGTCTCGGGCAACGGTGCACCCAAGCGCCTGCCCGACAACCCGAGCAAGAACGCCGACTACTTCGACCTCACCCCGGACGACGACCAGAAGATGATCGTCGAGACGGTGCGTGAGTTCGCGGCCGAGATTCTGCGTCCCGCAGCGCACGACGCCGACGGCGCAGCTCAGGCCCCCGCCGATCTCTCCAAGCGCGCGGCCGAGCTCGGTATCACGCTGATCAACGTTCCCGAAGAACTCGACGGAGCAGCCGCCGATCGCGGCGCAGTCACGAATTCTCTTGTTGCCGAAGCACTTGCGCACGGAGACATGGGACTTGCACTTCCGATCCTCGCACCCAGCGGCGTTGCAGTTGCACTGACGCAGTGGGGCACCGACGCGCAGCAGAAGACCTACCTTCCGGCCTTCACCGGCGAGCAGGTCCCCGGCGCAGCAGTGGTGGTCAACGAACCACGCGCACTGTTCGATCCGTTTGCCCTGCAGACCAAGGCAGTGCGCTCCCCCAGCGGCTACAAGCTCAACGGCGTCAAGAGCTTGGTGCCCGCCGCGGCTACGTCCGAACTCTTCGTCATCGCCGCAGAACTCGACGGCAAGCCGTCCTTCTTCATCGTCGAATCCGACACCAAGGGACTCGTCGTCGAAGCAGATCCCAGCATGGGTCTGCGCGCCGCCGGCCTGGGTCGCCTGATCCTCACCGACGTCGCCGTGTCGGAGTCCGCACTGCTCGGCGACGGTGATGCCGATCAGCGCAAGGCCGAGTATGCCGACGCGATTCGACTGGCCCGCCTCGGTTGGGCGTCCATGGCCGTCGGAACCAGCCAGGCAGTTCTCGACTACGTGATTCCGTACGTCAACGAGCGCGAAGCGTTCGGCGAGCCGATCAGCCACCGCCAGGCCGTGGCCTTCATGGTCGCGAACATCGGCATCGAACTCGACGGACTGCGTCTGGTCACGCTTCGCGGCGCTTCCCGCGCCGAGCAGGGCTTGTCCTTCGCTCGCGAATCCGCTCTGGCCCGGAAGCTGGCTTCCGAGAAGGGCATGCAGATCGGCCTCGACGGTGTGCAACTCCTCGGTGGACACGGGTTCACCAAGGAACACCCGGTCGAGCGCTGGTACCGCGACCTCCGTGCCATCGGCGTTGCCGAGGGCATCGTCCTCATCTGACGCCGCTGAACTTCCAGGAGAACCACGATGATCAACCTCGAACTTCCCAAGAAGCTCAAAGCATCAGCGAACCAGGCACATCAGGTCGCGGCGCAGATCTTCCGACCCATCTCACGTAAGTACGATCTTGCTGAGCACGAGTACCCCGTCGAGCTCGACACCATGGCCGCCATGGTCGAAGGTCTCTCCGATTCCGGTGGAGACATCGGCGGTGCCAGTGGCGGACGGTCAGACGCGAGCGCCAAGGGCGGCAACGCCAACGGCGGCAACATGTCTGCGCTCCTCAACTCGCTCGAAACATCTTGGGGCGACGTAGGACTCATGCTCTCGATCCCCTACCAGGGGCTCGGCAACGCCGCGATCGCCGCAGTGTCCACCGACGAACAGCTCGAACGTTTCGGCAAGGTGTGGGCGTCGATGGCCATCACCGAACCGAGTTTCGGTTCCGACTCCGCCGCAGTGACCACCACCGCCGTTCTCGACGGCGACGAGTGGGTTCTCAACGGCGAGAAGATCTTCGTCACCGCCGGTGAGCGTTCGACGCACATCGTCGTGTGGGCGTCGGTCGACAAGTCGAAGGGTCGAGCGGCCATCAAGTCGTTCGTCGTTCCGCGTGACGCACCGGGCCTGAGCGTTGCTCGTCTCGAGCACAAGCTGGGCATCAAGGCCTCCGACACCGCAGTACTCCTGCTCCAGGATTGCCGCATTCCCGCGGACAACATCCTCGGCAGCCCGGAGGTCAACGTGGAGCAGGGCTTTGCCGGCGTCATGCAGACGTTCGACAACACCCGGCCCCTCGTTGCAGCCATGGCCGTCGGCGTCGGACGCGCAGCTCTCGAAGAACTGCGCGGCATCCTGACCGAAGCCGGTGTCGAGATCTCCTACGACACACCGGTCTACAACCAGCATGCAGCTGCAGCCGAGTTCATCCGTTTGGAAGCCGATTGGGAGGCCGCGTACCTGCTGTCTCTGCGCGCGGCGTGGATGGCGGACAACAAGAAGCCGAACTCGCTCGAAGCGTCCATGTCCAAGGCGAAGGCCGGCCGCACCGGCACCGACGTGACGCTCAAGGCAGTCGAGTTGGCCGGCACCTACGGCTACTCGCAACGCCCGTTGCTCGAGAAGTGGGGCCGCGACTCGAAGATTCTCGACATCTTCGAGGGCACCCAGCAGATCCAGCAGCTGATCGTCGCACGCCGCCTGCTCGGAAAGTCGTCCGCCGAACTGAAGTGACGGTCGAATTGAAGTGACGGTCGCACAGACCCGATCCCGACACACTCCGCCCCGCCACCTTTCGAGGTGGCGGGGCGGACTGCTCGGTCGCCATCGTGAAACTTCACCACCGAAACCTGATTGCCCATTAGTGTGTAATCAGTCCTACAACGACGCTCGGAAGAGGTTCACGTATGCCCGGATTGGTCACCAAGGTCACTGACACCATCGGCGCGGCGGGGGTCATGATCCGAGCCGGACTCGTCCCGTTCCCTCGCCTCGATCGCGGGCTCAAATCCATTGCAGCCGTGGACAAGTACGGACCCTTTGCCGGGCCGGTCCATGCACACGCCGAGAGCGGCTACGACGCGGTGGCGATCATCGACGAACGCGGACCCATCACCTATGCCGAGCTCGAGCGTCAGAGCAACGCGTTGGTCCGGGCGTGGCAGGCCGACGGCATCACGTCCGACTCCGTCATGGGTGCGATGTGCCGTAACCATCGAGGCTTGGTCCTGACCATGCTGGCGGCAGCGAAGAACGGAACAAAGCTCGTTCTCATGAACACGGGCTTCGCACGGCCCCAACTCGTGGACGTCGCCGCGCGGGAGAAGGTGGTCGCCTTCGTCTACGACGACGAGTTCGCGGACATCGCCGATGCCTTGCCGGACGACGTCGTCGTCTATCGTTCCTGGCCAGAGGGCACGGCCGCTGACGGTTCCACGGCAGCGACTCTCGACGAGGCCATCGCCGGACGCACCACGTCGTCGGTGCCGGCACCCGAGAAGAACGGTGGTTTCGTCCTCCTCACCAGCGGGACTACGGGAACTCCCAAGGGTGCGCCGCGTGGCCACACCTCCCCTCTCGCGTCGGCGCAATTCCTCGACCGCGTGCCGTTGCGCCGCGAACAAACCATGATGATGGCGGCCCCCGCCTTCCACGGAACCGGCGTCTCGCAGTTCGCTCTCGCATTGGCACTCGGCCAGACCGTCGTCATGCATCGAAAGTTCGATCCGGAGAACACGATCAAGCTTGTCGCCCAGTACAAGTGCGACAGTCTGGTCGTGGTCCCGACGATGCTCACTCGCATCATCGACCTCGGCCCCGAAGTGCTGTCCCAGTACGACACGTCGAACCTGAAGATCATCTTCTCGGCAGGGTCGTCACTCTCACCCGACCTGTGCAAGCGAGTCACGGCCTCGTTCGGGTACGTCCTCTACAACCTGTACGGATCCACCGAGGTCGCAGTGGCCACGGTCGCAACACCCGAGGATCTGACCATCGCTCCGGGAACCGCCGGTCGAGCCCCGGTGACGTGCCACGTCGAACTGTTCGACGAGAACAACAAGAAGATCACCACCCCACACACGATCGGCAGGATCTTCGTCGCGAGCGGACTGAGCTTCGAGGGATACACCGACGGGCGTGACAAGGAACGTATCGACGGACTCCTCTCGACCGGCGACGTCGGACATTTCGACGCCAACGGCCTCCTCTTCGTCGACGGCCGCGACGACGACATGATCGTCTCCGGTGGCGAGAACGTGTACCCACTCGAAGTCGAGAACCTGCTCGCCGACCGCGAGGACGTCCTGGAGGCGGCAGTCATCGGTGTCGAGGACGCCGACTTCGGTCACCGCCTGCGAGCGTTTGTCGTCGTCGCTCACGGCGCCGACCAGAACTCCGAGGAATTGAAGGATCACGTCCGGTCGAATCTGGCGCGCTACAAGGTTCCCCGCGAGATCGTCTTCATCGACGAGCTTCCCCGCAACGCCACCGGAAAGCTGTTGCGCCGCGTCCTGATCGAGATGGAGATCAGCGAAGGCTGAGCACGGTCACATCGCGCTGAGCGTCCGTATCAATTCCGCCTCGTCGACGCGCGTGGAGTGCCCGTCGCGGAGCACGACCTCCCCCGCAACGAACACCGTGTCCACGATCTGACGACTGCCCGTCGTGAGAATGGACGCGCCCGGATCTCGCACCGGGAGGCAGCCGAAGTCACGTTCGAACCGAATCATGGTGAGGTCGGCGGGATCGCCCACGGAGATCCCGCCAGACCTGGCCGGCAGACCGAGTGCTGCGTTTGCACCGCCGGATGCGATGTCGATCATGGCCTCGAAGCCGAACAGGTCGGCGCGGCCGCGCGCGGCTCGCTGGACATAGGCACCGGTGCGCAGCGTCTCGAGCATGTCCTGAGTGTCGTTGCTGGCTGCGCCGTCCACACCCAACCCCACCGCGATCCCCGCGTCGAGGAAACTCGGGACGGGCGCGATTCCGCTACCGAGGCGCATGTTGCTGACGGGGTTGTACGACACTCCGACGCCGCGCTCCGCCAGTACCTTCTGACCACGGTCGTCTAGTTCGACGCAGTGGACCGCCAGCACCCGGTCCCACAAAAACCCATGGGAATCCAGGTAGTCGACCGCGTTCACGCCCGCGTGTTCGGTACACATCGTGTTGTCGGTCTGCGTCTCGAGCAGGTGAATCGAGACCGTCAGGTCGCGAGCCTGCGCGAACTCACGCACTTCCGACATCCCCTCCGGGGTCAGCGAACGCGGGTTCGGTACCGCGACCGCCACGTCGACGCGGGAACCGGCAACGTCGCGCATCATCTGATCCGTATGTGCGAGAACATCTCCGAGTGGTTGCATGAGCCGCGGATCGAAGCCCCACTTCCTCGTCTTGTCCGCCCGGTCTGCGGTTCCGCGTCCAAGCACGGCTCGAATTCCGGTGTCGTGCAACGCCCGGATCACGGCATCGTGAACCTCGCTGGACGGGTGCGGCCACATGTGTTCGACCAGGGTCGTCGTACCGCTGCGCAATGCCTCCAGCGAGGCTGCGACAGATGCCGCGTATGCGCGCTCCGGCGTGATCTGAACCGACTCTTCTGCGACCGCGAGTAGCCATTCGAGAAGCGGTGTCCCTTCGGCTATGCCACGCATCAGTGACTGCTGAAGGTGCGTATGGGTGTTGACGAACCCAGGGATCAGATACGCCCCCGATCCGTCCACACTTCCAGGTGTGGCAGTGCCGGTCGACTTCTCGATCGATTCGACCACCCCATTCGAGACGACGACGTCACGGCCGGTCAGCCATTGCCCGCCGCTGTACAACGTCACGTCCCGGATGATCGCGTCGGTCATGTTCTTGGGCGCGGTAGTCATCGCCAGTTCTCCTGAAAGTGTGTGACGGAACGGATACGGATCAACGCGCGAAGTTCGCGCGTACTCGCTGGTCGATGTAGTCCTCGGCAGTGATCGGCGGGTACTTACCCGCTGGGCCCTCGATGGTCACGTCGCGGTTCGCCTGAGCGAAGAACGCGAGGCTGTAGCGGGCTCCCCGATAGTCGGTGACTCCGGGACTCTTGACTCGATGAAAATTCGACGGCAGGACGTCATCACTCCATCTCATCAGCATGTCGCCGATGTTGCAGGTGATCGCTTCCTCGGCCGGCACCACCGACGTCCATTCCTGGGTGTCCATCTCCTTGCCCGGGCACAGTTGCAACCCGCCCTGACCGTCACGCTGGAAAAGCAATGTCAGGCAATCGAAATCGGTGTGTGCTCCGGCACGCCACATCCCTTCGACATCTGCGTCGGCGGCAAGGGGGAAGTAGTGGAGTAGTCGCAGTGTGCTCTGGTAGGTGTCCACGGACGGGTCATGTGCCCTGGTGAAGAAGTCTCGTTCGAATCCCAGCTTCTCGGCGAAGCACGAGAGCAGGTCCATCGCAATGCCCCAGCACTTGGCTTCGAAGTCCAGGATCGTTTCGCGGAATCCGCCCAATTCGTCTGCAGTGGGCCACAGATCACCCATATGCGGGCGGGTCACCTGGTAGGACTCTTTCTGATCAGGTGTTCCGATGGAGGGACGCACCTGCGTCATGCTCTCCCAGCCGGAGTTGAAACCCTTCTTGAGCGGATACTGCGCTTTGACCTCAGTGGGCAGTGCAAAGAATCGCTCGGCCGCCGCGAAAGCCTCGCGGACCTGGTCCAGATCGATTCCGTGATTGACGATTTGGAAGAATCCGATGTCGGTCGCTGCCGACCACAACTCCTCGGCGATCTCGCTTCGCCGGTTCTCGAAATCCGAGAGATCGATTCTTCGGACCTCGCGGTCGGTGGTCTCCGTGCCCAGGCCACCCATGCGAGTCTCGCGGTTGAGTTCTGTCATGTCGTACGTCATTTGCTGTCAGCTCCTTCAGCGGATTCCGATGGACCGATCGGTGAATTTGTCGGTGTATATCTCTTCAGCAGTCACTGACTGCGGTATCGCCGCACCCCCGGAGTTCAGGATGGGCTTCAGTTCTTCGACGGTGTGGGCGACTCGCGTCATGTCGAACGTGCCGACAGATCCGTCTGCCTCGTTCGCGATCAGGCCTTTCTCTTTCAGGAGCTGGGCACTGAACGCTGCTTCACCCTCGGTGTAGGGAGAGAACGACACGTCCTGCGAGACGACGTCGACAATGGCAGCATTCGCCGTATCCGGCGCAGTGATGTAGTCCGCGGTGGCCTGCTGAATGATCGGAACCAGCTTGCTCAAACACGGCGAGAGTGTCTCGACCTTGTCGGCACGAACGGAAACATTGGACGCGTAGATGTCGAAACCCGAATCTTTCAGCAGGTCATAGGAAACCGGCTTCTCCCACGCCGGCGTCTCCTTCTCGTACGTGTACGGTTCCGAATTCGCGAATCCTTGCTGAGCGATGGTCGGGTCACCAACAAATCGTGAGGGGGCTCCGTCGTAGCTGGTGTCGAGCTGGGACTGCTTCAGTAGTCCTTTCGCGACCAGCCACTGCGGAAAGAGTTGCTCTTTGGAAACGACGACACTCGCGTCGGACTTGCCGATATCGGCAACGCTCGTCCAGTCCGGATGAGACTCTTTGTCCCACATGAGGATTGCCGGACTGTATTTGAGCAATGGCGTGACGGCAACAACGGGCTGACTTGCCGCGGCCGCGATCACCTGATCGCCGTGCACCAAGCCGAGAGTGATGGAATCGTCGACGTACATCTGGGAGCTGACGGATTGGAACCCGATTGCCGGTCCCCCGGCCCGCAAGGTCAGGCCGACTCCGGTGTCCTTCCCTCCGGCGACGAGAGTCCCACTGACGGACTTGTCGTCGGTGTCGACCGAATAGCCGGGACCGAGCATCTCGAAGAGCGCTCCCATATCCGACTGTGGCTGCCATTGGAGTTGAACCACAACGTTTTCCGGACAGAGACCCGCCAGGTTCTGAGCCTCAGCAGCTGGTTCGAGAGATTCAGCCTTGGCCGTCTCAGCTTCACTGGAGCTGCACGCAGTCAATCCGATGGCTGCACACAAGGCCAGTGCCGCGCCCGCCGCTCCCACACTTCTGCGATTGGAATGCATCTTGCGGTTTGAACACACAGCGTCTCCTTCGTGAAAACAATTGGGATGTGGGCGAACCAAGCAGGGTGATCCGATGAGCACACTCTGCAGCACTTGGATTACATGCAATGCACTTGTTGTTTCCATCAGGTAACGCACGCCGTAGTTCGACCTTCACCTGCAATGTCACCTCACATTTACATTCAGCAATCTAGGCGACATACATGCAATTCAAGATAGTTCCTACAACTTGAAGAACTTTTGCATGCATTATCGAACCGGAGGCTCAGATGGAACTCGCGAACACGATGCAGGATGCCGACGCTCGCAAGCTCACCGCGCCGATGCAGATGGTCTTTTCCGACGTCGTCAAGAAGTTCGATACCGGCACTGTCGCGCTGGACGGCATCGATCTGGACGTGGAGCGAGGAGACTTCGTCGCCGTGGTCGGGCCCTCCGGCTGTGGCAAGTCGACTTTGTTGCGCATGGCGGCCGGCCTCGAGCGACCGACCGGCGGAGCGGTTGCCCTCGACACCGAATCAGTTGGCTTCATCTTCCAGGAGCCGACTCTCCTCCCCTGGCGAACCGTGCAGGCCAACGTCGAACTATCCGCCGAACTCGGTGGCGGCGACAAAGCAGCGCGAAAATTGCGAGCCGACGAGGCAATTCGCGCAGTGGGCCTGGTGGACTTCGCGAAACAACTGCCCAACGCGTTGTCAGGCGGAATGAAGATGCGCGTCTCTTTGGCGCGAGCGCTCACTCTCGCACCTGCTGTGATGCTGCTCGACGAACCTTTTGGTGCGCTCGACGAAATGACACGACTGGAGATGCAGGTAGAGCTCCAAAGGCTCTACACCGACAAGGGGTTCACCTCGATGTTCATCACGCACTCGGTATCCGAGGCCGTCTACCTCGCAAACAAGGTGGTCGTCATGACCGCCCGGCCTGGACGAATCCATTCGGTCGTGGACATCGATTTCCCGTACCCGCGTAGCCCGGAACTGCGCTACGACGCCCGATACACCGAATACGTCGCCGAGATCTCGGCCAGTCTGCACGGGAGCCTACGATGACCGAAGTTCTTGCAGTTCAACGAGAAAACGCCACACGCCCTACCGTTGTTCGCCCCGATTCTGCGACAACGAGCCAAGCCGAGGTACAGCCTCGACGGTCCTCTCGAATGAGAGCGCTCGGCGCCCTGGTGCTCTATCCGTTGCTCTCACTTGCAGGCGCGGTCGCAGCGTGGTCGATCGTCAGCTACCTTGTCCTCTCCCCCGAACGCCGGTTTCTCCTCCCGCCCCCGAGTCAGGTGCTGACCAAGTCGCTGCTCGACTGGAAACATCTCTCTCCCATGCTCGAAGCCCTCGCCGTGACGGCGCAGGTTGCACTGGTCGGCTTCGTCGTCGCAGTGGCAGTCGGCGTCGGAACCGGCGTGTTGATGAGCCAAGCCAAGTGGATCGAGCGGATCGTCTATCCGTACGCCGTTGTTCTGCAAGTCATTCCCATCCTTGCCATCGTGCCCCTCATCGGCCTCTGGTTCGGCTACGGCATGACCGCTCGTACTCTGGTGTGTGTTCTCATCGCAGCCTTCCCGATCATCACCAACACACACTTCGGATTACAGTCGGTCGATCGCGGATTGCACGAACTCTTCACCCTCGGACGAGCGTCACGGTGGGATCGACTGGTGAAACTCGAACTGCGAGCGGCAATGCCGGCCATTCTCACCGGCATTCGCACCGCCTCCGGCCTCGTTGTGGTCGGTGCCATCATCGGCGACATGTTCTTCGCCAAAGGACAACCCGGGATCGGAACCCTGCTCGACGTCTACCGAAGCCGCCTTCAGTCCGAGGATCTGATCGCCGCGATCGTGATCGCGTCGGTGTTCGGCGTCCTCGTCTTCTCTGCCTTTGGATTCCTCTCACGTGTGCTCGTCGGCAAGTGGCACACGTCCGGCCGCAAGGACTTTAAATGACCCACGAAATTCCTGTCTTCGACATTCCTACGATCGATATCACCCCGTACCGCCGCGGCGAGGCAGCGGTTGCGAACGCAACCAACAGCACTGCCTGCGCGGAGGTCGCAGCCCAACTCGATCGAGCGTGCCGGGAGGTCGGATTCATACAGATTGTCGGACACGGCATTCCACGATCGGCGACCGACGGACTGGCCGACGCACTCGACGAGTTCTTTGCTCTCCCACTGACGGTGAAGAACAACTATCGCCGTCCCTCGTCCGAGAACCGTGGCTACTCACCACCGAAGTCGGAATCACTCAGCATGAGCCTGGGCGTCGCCTCTGCAAACCAGATGAACGATTTCTACGAAGCGATAGTCGTGGGCACGCAGGTGAGCGACTATCCGGGCGTCGACCTGCCCGAGTCCAGCTACGCCGCCAACACCTGGCCCGTGGCCGCGCCCGGATTCCGACCGGCCATCGAAGAGTATTTCCGTCATGCACAGGGCTTGGCACGAATCCTGATGTGCGCCTTTACCGACGCCCTCGGATTGCAGCCCGGGTACTTCGATTCGATGCTCGACCATTCGATCGACGCGATGAAGATGAACAACTACGCACTGCCCGAGGGTGAGATCCGCATCTCCGGCGACATGACGGGAATGGGCGCTCACACCGACTTCGGAATCTTGACCATCCTGTGGGCAGATCAAGTTCCGGGCCTTCAAGTTCTGAGTGCCGATGGCGTATGGCACGACGTCCAACCTGCCGACGGCGCACTCTTGATCAACCTCGGCGACGCGATGGCACGCTGGACGAACGACCGATGGCGCTCGACGGTGCACCGAGTCGATCCACCTGTCGTCGATGGTCAGATCATCCGACGTCGCTCTGCTGCATTCTTTTTCGACGGAAACCACGACGCCGTCATCGAAGCACTGCCAGGGACTCTCGCACCGGGCGAAGTGGGATACCCACCGATCACGATCGCTGAGAACATCGCGGCCAAAGTGGCCGGACTGAAAGGCGCGATGAAGTCCGAGGTCGACGGTCGCAGCGCTGACCGAGTGCGCGCCGCTGGATAGCGCTCCCGGGTACGGTCGAGATCGTGCAGGATCGAAATGAGGACAAGATGACCACCACCGAACGAGCTTTACTCACCGAGTCCGTGCACGAAACGCTTCGCGAACTGATCTTTTCGGGAGAGTTGGCGCCGGGGACACCACTGAGTGTTCCCGCACTGGCGAGCAAACTCAATGTCAGTCGAACGCCGGTCCGCGAGGCCGTGCAGCAGTTGATCTACGAGGGCATCGCCGTCCACACCCGAAATGCGGGTGCAAAAGTTGATTCACTGGACGCAGAGTCGCTGCGCGCGGTCTTCGAGGTGCGTGAGGTTCTCGACGGTCTCGCGGCATTGCACGCGACAGCCAATGCCACCCACGAAACCGTGTCACAGCTGAACAAGATGGTGCAGGTGCAACGCGAACTTCTCGAGAGCCCGCCGGATCAGCGTCGGGATTCGAAGCTGGACCTCGAGTTCCACACCTTGATTCGTGAGACTGCGTGCAATCACCCGCTCAGTGAAGCCCTTCACCGCCTGGACGGACAATCACATCTCTTCCGTTCGGACATGTGGAGCCTCGAGCTCAATCGGCGGATCGCTGTCACCGAGCACGCTCGTATAGTCGCGGCCATCGAATCGGGTGACGCCTTGGGAGCCAGAACTGCCGCGAGCGCACACGTAGCCGGGCTACTCGTCCGAACAACCCGGACCTGAAGCCTCACCGAAATGACGGGAACAACGTGTCCGGCCAGGCGATGTCGCCGTCGCTCTCGTCCACGAACGAACCGACACAGTCGCGTCCCAGCGCACTGATCGTTCCCGAGAGCACCTCTGGATGCTCGAGTTCGGTGAGGTGGTCTGCTCCGGTTCCGGCACCGGGAACGCCATCGATGTACACCCGGCACTGGCCCCCGTCCAACCGACCGTCCGCCCACTCACCCGAGCTCTGTACCACCGAATAGTAGGCGGAACCAGGAGTGTCCTCACCTGAGTTCAGCTTGGTCAGAACCTCGGAGAACATGCAGGTGTCGTAACCGTCGACAGGGCCTTGCACGCAGCCACCGGGGCTGCCGTATTGCGGCGCTCCGATAGCGACCAATGAATCCACGGTGTCGGAGCCACCGAGGAACTTCGCGTAGTACCGGGCACTCAGTCCGCCGGCGCTGTGCGCGACCACGCCGACATATGTGGCGTCAGCGGCGTAGGTACGAATCGCCTCGGCGATCAGTTCGGCATCTGCGGCAATCGTTTTGCCGGGAGCATCGACGAAGTGCGTCTCGTAGCCCGCATCCTTCAGTGCCCCGTCGAGGGCGCGGTAAGGCGCCTGATGTGCCTCGCCTGAGCTGTACAGCTGCTGGCCCGGAACGATGAAGACCACGCGTTTCCCTGTCGCGCCCCCTCCACCGGCGGTGGCAATGCCACCAGAGAGCACCAACGCAGCCGTCACGAGAAAAGCGGTCACTGCCGAAGACACGGGCACCGTCGAAAATCGCACGTCGCAACCCTACGACGGACGCACGCAAAAAAGGACCGCCGCACTGGAATCCAGTGCGGCGGTCCTTTTCTAGTAGCGGGGACAGGATTTGAACCTGCGACCTCTGGGTTATGAGCCCAGCGAGCTACCGAGCTGCTCCACCCCGCGATGCATGGACAAAGTTACACGAGCAGATGAACGGAACGCAAATCGCCTGCGCTGGAGCGAAATACACGCCTGAAAGTCACAAATTCGAGTGACTGGGTTCACAAAATACTCGTGAGGATCAACACATAACAGGTATGTAACGAACACACCTCGAAACCGCATCGGAACGGCCCTACCAGCGCAAACTGCAAAATTCGCCTACAAGAGCCGACCGGGCAGTCCGGAAAATCGCGAATCGACCCTCGTTCAGCGCTCCCGTACGGTCGGTCCCGGCCCGAATCAACCGGGCGAACGCCGACCCGCCGCTGCTCGACTCTGCCCCGCGGGATCGGAACCCCCGAAACCTTCGAGGGGCAGAGGCACGGAGAGACAAGCGCCCGGGAAGTCAGCATCACCGCGACCCGCAGGCCCGCCGATGTCAGCAAGCGCGGAGAGGATTTACCCCGACATGACGTACACCAGCATCAGCAAGCGTGCATTCGGCACATTGGCAGTAGCCGGCGCACTTGTCGCAGTGCCCCTCACCATGAGCACCGGCACCGCTTCCGCAGCCACCCACAACTGGGACGGCGTCGCACAGTGCGAGAGCGGTGGCGACTGGAACATCAACACCGGAAACGGCTACTACGGCGGCCTGCAGTTCTCGCAGAGCACCTGGACCGCCAACGGTGGCACCGGCTCGCCGGCCAACGCTTCCAAGGAAGAGCAGATCCGCGTCGCCGAGAACACCCTGCAGAGCCAGGGCCCCGGCGCATGGCCCGTCTGCGGCCAGCGTCTGACCGTCGCGAGCGAGCCTGCAGTCGAAGAGGCTCCCGCCGCAGCACCGGCTCCCGTCGCCGAGGCACCCGCAGTTGCTCCCGCCATCGAGATCCCGGCCGAGCTCAAGCCCGCCGCACAGCAGGCCTACGACACCGCTCGTGACCTCGCCGGCCAGTACGGCTTCGCCGCACAGTTCCAGCAGCTCGCCGATGCCAACGCACCGATCGTTGCTGCACTGCGCTGATTCAGCTCGTACAGCTTCACCCTGAGCACACAAGAAGGCCCACCATCCGATCGGATGGTGGGCCTTCTGTGACTCACGAACGAGGTCGACTAGCTGGGCGGCAGCGCCTGGTAAGCGTCTACTGCCTTCTGCAGACGATCCAGCGCGGCTCCGTAACCACTGAAGTCACCGTTCTGTTGCGCGGACTTCAGCGCATCCATGGCAGCGTTGACCTCTGCCAGAGCCTTCGACACATCTTCCGATGATGCCGGACCTGTAGGCGTCGTCGGCGCCGTCGGTGCGGGGGTGGTCTCGGTTCCCGCCGGCGGTTCCGTCGTGGCAGTTCCACCCGGTGCCGTGGCAGCGCCGGCGGCTCCACCATTGTCGAAGACCTGATCAAGTGCCTCGGCCAACGTGGATGCGTATCCGACACGAACCCTGCTGCCTGCCTTCGCAGACTCCTGGTAACTCACGAGGACTCGAGAGAGCTGTGGGAACGAGGTCGTCGTGTTACTTCGCTCGGTATACATGGGTTCGACGTAGAGAATTCCACCCTCAGCGATCGGCAGGGCCAACTGGTTGCCGTATCGAATCGTGTTGGTTCTCTCCAGCAGTGCCTTCTCCGAGCCCACACGAGCATCCGAGATCATCGAGTTCTGCGACTGTGACGGGCCCTGCGTCTGTTTGTTGACGGGCAACTGCAGGACAGTGATCTTGCCGTAGTCCTTCGGATCCGAATTCACGGTGATGTAGGCCGACAGGAAGTCTCGCTGGAATCCCACCATCGGACTTGTCAGCCGGAACGACGGCGCGCCGGTTTCCTGGTCCCCCACCATCACGTAGTAAGGCGGTTCGTTCTCCTTCGAATTCTCGACCGTCGGCTCGTTGGGCACCGACCAGAAAGCATTGTTGGTGAAGAACTCGGTCGGATTGTCGACGTGGTACTTCGCCAACATTTCTCGCTGAACCTTGAACAGGTCTTCTGGGTAGCGGAAGTGTGCCCGCAGATCGTCCGAGATGTCACTCTGTGGCTTGACCGTGTCCGGGAACACGCCCTTCCACGCATTGAGAACCGGGTCGTTGTCGTCGACCTGATAGAGCGTCACGGTGCCGTCGTAGGCATCAACGGTTGCCTTGACCGAGTTGCGGATGTACGACACTTCCTTCTTCGGCAGCAAGCGGCCGGTCGTCGCATCCACACTGTCCGCGACCAGTCCGTCCAGTGAACTGCGCTGTGCGTACGGATAGTTCTCGAGTGTGGTGTACGCATCGACGATCCAGACGATCTTGCCGTCGACTGCTGCCGGGTAGGCATCTCCGTCAGTGGTCAACCACGGAGCAACCTGACCGACGCGATCGCGAGGATCACGGTTGTAGATGATCTTGGAATCCGAACCGACGGCACCCGAGAAGAGAATGTTCCTCTCCGTGTACTTCGCTGCGAAAGCCAGGCGATTGACCCAGTTTCCGATCGAGACGCCACCGGAACCGGTGTAGGTGTACTTGGTCTGCTCGGTGTCGTACTCGCGAGCTTCCGAACCACCCGCACCACCGACGATTGCGTAATCGTCAGCGCCTTGACCGATGACCTCGCCGTAGTAGATGCGCGGCTGATCGACCTTGATGACCTGTGTTCCCGCGTCCTGCGAGGCGATGTCGCTGACCGTGTAGATCGGGTAGCCCGCATTGTTGTTGTTGGCGTTGTCCTTCGTCGGGTCGAGGACCGGCGCAGTGATCTTGTTCGCCGGAGCGGCCACCAAGCCGTCACCGTGCGTATAAACGGTGTGCTTGTTGATCCAGTCCGTCTGGTTTCCCTGCAGGTTGTTCGGTGAGATCTCACGCGCCGCCACGATGTAGTCGCGCATCTCTCCGTCGATGTCGTAACGATCGATGTCGAGCGAGGGTGGGAACCCGTAGAAGTTCTGACGCTGTTGCTGCTGAGTGAAGGTGGGCGACAGAATGTTCGGGTCGAGAAGTCGAGCATTGGCAATAGTGGTGACATCTGCCGGCACTTCGCGCGGAACCGCGTCACCGTCACCTGAGTAAGGCTGATAGGTGACCTTGTCGTCCGTGATTCCGTAGGCCTGCCTGGTAGCCGCGATGTTCCGCTCGATGTACGTGCTCTCCTTGTCCGCCGCGTTGGGCTTGACGGAGAACTGCTCGACGATCATCGGCCAGACTGCGCCGACGAGCACCGACGAGAGAACCAGCAGAGCAACAGCCATAGCCGGGATACGGAGGTCGCGGGTGAAGATCGCCGCAAAGAACGCCAAGGCACAGATGATCGCGATGGACATCAATATCAGCTTTGCCGGGAGCACAGCCATGATGTCCGTGTAACCCGGGCCGGTGAACGTGGGCTCTTTACGGCCGCTGGAAAGCAACGAGTAGCGATCGAGCCAGTAGGCGACGGCCTTGAGCAGTACGAAAGTTCCCGCCAGGATGGCCAACTGCACACGAGCGGCGGTCGTGAACGTCCCCGCCCGTCCGGCCAATTTGATACCACCGAAAACGTAGTGGGTGATCAGATTTGCCACGAAGGCCAGCAGGATCGAGACGAACAACCAGTTCAACACGAAACGGTAGAACGGCAGATCGAACGTGTAGAAGCTGACGTCCATGTTGAACTGCGGATCGGTGATACCGAAAGCCTGGCCGTTGAGGAACAACTGGATGGTGACCCAGTTTGCCTGCGCGATGAGACCGGACAAGACGCCGATCGCCACCGGAATGATCACGCCGAACAGACGAAGCCGCGACATGACGGTGGTGCGGTAGCGCGCGATCGGATCATTGGGTCCGGAAACCGGGACGAACACCGGACGCGCGCGGTACGCGAGAAGCATCGCGAGCCACACGATGGCTCCGACGACAATTCCGACGACGAGGAAGAGAACGAATCGCGTCAGCAGAACCTTGGTGAACACACCACGGAAGCCGACTTCACCGAACCACAACCAGTCCGTGTACATGCCGATCAGTCGCGGCCCCACGAGCAGCAAGGCCGCCACTACGACAGCCACCACCAACAAGATTCGACTGCGTCTGGACAGAGAGGGTAAACCTGCGGGGGGCCGCATGCCCACGTGCCACGCTCCAAGATTTGGCGACGCCGTGGCGTCGCAACCGATTGCATCGATCACTGCGGCCACGCCCGAGTGGACTTGGCCGTTTCCGACCACTCTACGTAACAACGGTCACGGGTTGACAACACGGAGAGCGGGGACCCGGACAGAAGGTGGGAGGATGAACGTGTGAGTGAAGAGAATATGAGCAGATCACCGAGTGCCCTCGCCCGGTGCGTTCATGAAGTTGTCGACCACATCGACGCCGAAGGCTGGGATCAACCGCCGAAGCTGTACGCGTTGGTGCCCACCGAGATGCTCGCCGCGGCCGAGCCCGGATTGCTCGACCAACTCGCCGAGGGCGCCGAATACACACCGATCGAACAGGAATCGCTTCCCGAGGACATCATCGGCGGTTCTCGCGCACTCGACGAGTTCCTGGCTACGACGCATTGGCCCGAGTCGGTGCAGGGCTGCATCCTGGTGCAGGAGATCGTCGTCCTACCGCCCGAGGCGGAATCGGATCTCGATCACGCGACAGCGCCGGTGTTGACCGATCAGCACGCGGCGGACGAGGTCGCTCGACTGACTGCCAACGCGCATCCCGATCGACGCGAAGCGCGACTGTTCGTCGGCGTGCTGCGTGACGGTCCTTCGCTGTCGCTTCTACAGATGCGACCCGACGAGGATGCGGATCCGTACGGCGACTTGGAACTGCTCACCTACGACGGTCTTGCACCTCACCTCGTGCACGCGCTGTACGCGACGCTCGACGAGGTCGAAGAAGACTGACGGACTCTCTCTTCTGCAAACAGCTTTCAGCAGCGGGGTGCGTCGCCGCCCGTGTTGAGACTCTCGAGTGAGTCCACTGCGCCGGGCAGGTTGTCGACCTTGACGAGTCGAAGCCCGTCCGGCGCATTCTGTTTCGCCTCGTCACAGTTCTGGGTCGGCACGAGGAAGGTCTCCGCACCGGCTTCGGAGGCGGCGATCAACTTGTACCGAATGCCGCCGATCGGACCGACTTCGCCGGCGGAGTCGATGGTGCCCGTCCCGGCCACGAACTTTCCGCCGTTGAGCTCCCCCGGTGTCAGCTTGTCGACCAAGGCGAGTGTGAACATCAGTCCGGCAGAGGGACCGCCGATGTCGGCAAGATTGAACTGCACGGTGAAGGGAACGTCCGGGACCTCGTTCGGCGTGACGCCGAGGTAACCCGATTCGGGCTTGTTGGGCCGCGCCCCGACCGTGACCGGCACAACGGTCTCCACACCCTCACGAAGGACGGTGACGTCGATCGCGGTGCCGGGCGCGATCTCACCGACCGTGTCCTGAACGCCGGTGATGGTGGTTACCGGAGTGTCGCCGATCTTGACCAGGACGTCGCCCTCTTGCAGGGCACCCGCAGCGGGGCCGTCCGGAGTCACCTTGGACACAGTGAGTGCCACCGGCTTGCCGAGAAAGTGCAGTGCAGCCAACTCGGCACTGTCCTCGGACTGCTGGAAATCGGCGGTGTTGGCCTGCTGGATCTCTTCCTTCGACTTCTCGGGCGGATAGATCTCCGAGCGTGGGACGAGTCCGTTGTTGCCACTCGCCCACAGCCCGAACGCTTCGAAGATGTTGAGGCCGTCGCGAACCGACACCGTTGTCATGTTGAGGTTGCCGTCGGTGGGATCGACATCGGTCCCCTGGATGTCGACGACGGGCTTACCGTCGACGTCGCCGAGCGTGTTGAAGGTGGGGCCCGGACCGAGTGCGACATAAGGAACAGTGACCATTGTTCCGACGACTCCCAACACGACGATGGGTGCGAGTGCGGCCAAGAGCGTCACTATCCGTCGATTCACCTGATCCAGAGTAAAGCGCGAAGGCGCCGGAGCACCGATCGCACTGCCTGAGCGCCGCGCGTGTTCGCCGTCAGCGTGACTCGGAGGGCGACTCCGACCGCTCGAGCCTTGTACCGTTGAGGTATGAGCAATATGCCGTTCGGCTTCTCCAACTCCGACGACGATCCCGATCGCGACAAGAACGCGGCGGGTGGCAATCCGTTCGGGGGTGGTGACATGCCGTTCGGGTTCGGCGCGGGCGGTGAGGGATTCGATCCGGCTCAACTCGGCCAGATGCTCACCCAGTTCGGGCAGATGCTGAGTGGAATGGGCTCGTCGATGGGCCAGGGCGGTACGTCCGGCCCGGTCAACTACGACATCGCCAAGAAGCTGGCACGCCAACAGATCGGATCGGTCACACCGATCACCGAGGGCAACGTCAAGGCGATCGCCGACGCCGCGCACCTGGCCGAGATGTGGCTGGACGCCGCGACAACGCTCCCGGCCGGAGCGAGCCGCACTCTCGCCTGGACTCCCAACGACTGGCTCGACAACACGATCGACACGTGGAAGCGACTCTGCGATCCGGTGGCCGAGAAGGTAGCGGGCATGTGGGTCCAAGGACTTCCCGCCGAAGCGCAGCAGATGGCGGGCCCGATGCTGGGCATGCTCGGCCAGATGGGTGGACTCGCGTTCGGCTCGCAATTGGGCCAGGCACTCGGCCAACTGTCCACCGAGGTGCTCTCCTCCACTGACATCGGCTTGCCCCTCGGACCCGAAGGCACCGCGGCCCTTCTCCCCGCTGCGGTTCAGGCGTTCAGTGAGGGTCTCGAACAGCCGCATCAGGAAGTTCTCGTGTTCCTCGCCGCACGTGAAGCGGCCCATCAGCGCCTCTACAGTCACGTTCCGTGGCTGCGCCAGCGTGTTCTCGCCACAGTCGAGGAGTACGCCCGCGGGATCACGATGGATTTCTCGGCGATGGAAGAGTTTGCCAAGGACCTCGACCCGTCTGCTCTCACCGATCCGAGCAAGCTCGAGGCGCTGATGCAGCAGGGCACGTTCGAGCCGCAGAACACTCCGGAGCAGAAGGCTGCTCTAGAGCGTCTCGAGACACTGCTTGCACTGGTCGAGGGTTGGGTCGAGACGGTGGTCACCGCCGCACTCGGCGAGCGACTGCCCGGTGTTGCCGCGATGAGCGAGACGTTGCGTCGTCGCCGTGCCACCGGCGGCCCCGCCGAACAGACCTTTGCGACGCTGGTCGGACTCGAACTTCGTCCTCGCAAGGTCCGCGAAGCGGCCGGATTGTGGCAGAAGCTCACCGCGGAAGCCGGTATGGATACTCGCGACGGCGTCTGGTCACATCCCGACCTGATGCCTGATTCGAGCGATCTCGACGCACCGGACGGGTTTGTCGCCCGTGTCCTCGGCGGCGGCGACACCGGCAATTTCGACGACCCGATCGCCCAGCTCGAAGCCGTCCTGGCAAAAGAGCGTGCGGCCGAGGAAGCGATGGACAAGACCCGCGAGGACGACGAAGAGAAGTAATCTCTTTGTGCCACATTTTCGCAGATCAGCCACGATGACGGCCTGTGGATAACTGCCGCTGAGGCAGACTCGCAGGACGTACGCCATGCCAGCATCGAACGATGACCGGTGACAGGCAACACGACGCCACACAGAACAGCACTTCACAGCGATCCGCGGGACCCCGATGGGACCCGCGGATCGCTGTTCTGTCGCGCCCGGACGGTCGACTGCAGCTGGGATGGACACCCGGACGTGCCGTCCTGCTGACGCTGCCTGCCGGGGTCGATGCTCGCGCAGTGAAGTCGATCCTGCGCACGATGGACGGCTCGAAATCCCGCGCGGCCATCCTCTGGGAAGCGTCGAGGCGCGGGATTCCCACGTCGGTGACGGAGCAGTTTCTCGTGCAACTCGCCGATTCCGGTTTCGTCCACACTGCCCGCAGTAACACCGCGACGGTCCGGATCCACGGCGTCGGTCCACTCTCGGACGCCGTCGAGCGCGCACTGGTCACCGGCGGGGTCAGCACGCGTCGCTCGCGCGGGTATCGCAACACCGATGTCGTGCGCTCGTGGAACGAGCAACTGGTGGTCCTGGCCGACGACGTCGTCACCGATCCACGTTTGGTGAGCGATCTCGTTCGCTGCGGACTCCCCCACCTTTCCGTCCGCATCCGGGACGGTAACGGTGTGGTCGGCCCTCTGGTCCTGCCTGGTCGGTCGAGTTGCCTGCGGTGCGCCGACATCATCCGATCCGAACTCGACCCTCATTGGCTTCATCTGTCCGCGCAGCTACTCGGCAGCGCGGGTCACGCGGAATCAGCGATGATCCATGCAAGTGTCGCGCTCGCCTTGGCCGAGATCGACGCGACTCTCGGTGCCCTGGACCTACCCGGTGTCGAGGACCTGCCCAGTGCGGCTACTGCGGCCAGTCTGTCGTCGACGCTCGAGATCGCGCTGCGTCCGTATCGGATCACAACCAGGCGCTGGCCTCGGCAAATATCCTGCAGTTGCCAATACCTGGCACCTGTTTCGGGCAAAGGACGCCCCAGTCAGACATGATGGTGTGGTGTCCGAGATCCCACGCAAGAGTTCTGCCCGTACTGCCAAACTCGCGAGCATCCCCTTGGGGATGGCTGGTCGCGCCGCCATGGGCTTCGGACGCAAGCTCGCCGGCGGCGACAAAGGCGAGATCGACGCGCAGTTGAGCGCGAAGGCCGCCGAGCAACTGTTCGCGGTGCTGGGCGAACTCAAGGGCGGCGCGATGAAGCTGGGCCAAGCGCTCAGCGTCATGGAGGCGGCAATTCCGGAGGAATTCGCGGAGCCGTATCGCGAGTCGCTGAACAAGCTTCAGGCCGCCGCCCCGCCACTGCCGACAAAGCAAGTACACAAGATGCTCGACCAGCAACTCGGAACCAAGTGGCGTGACCGATTCCAGTCGTTCGACGACGAACCGACTGCGTCGGCCAGCATCGGGCAGGTTCACCGAGCGGTCTGGGCCGACGGCCGCGATGTAGCCGTCAAAGTTCAGTACCCCGGCGCCGACGAAGCTCTGCGCGCCGACCTCAAGACCTTGGGCAGGTTCGCCGGCCTGTTCGGTTCGGTCATGCCGGGGGTCGATGTGCGGCCCGTGATCGAGGAGTTCACCGCTCGCACGGAGGAAGAACTCGACTATCGGATCGAGGCGAACAATCAGCGAGCTTTTGCCAGAGAGTTCGACGGCGATCCGCAGTTCGTGATCCCGCACGTCGTGGCGAGCGCGCCGAAAGTGGTCGTGACCGAATGGATGACGGCAACCCCGCTGACCAGAATCATCGAGAGCGGAACGCCGGAGCAGCGCAATGCTGCCGGTGCACTGCTCGCCGAATTCCACTTCGCGTCTCCGGCCCGTGTCGGCTTGCTCCACTGTGACCCGCACCCCGGCAACTTCATGCTTCTCGAAGACGGTCGACTCGGCGTCATCGACTTCGGTGCTGCTGCGCCGTTCCCGAACGGGCTGCCGCGGGTTCTCGGCACGATGGTGCGCTTGGCGGTCGAGGAACAATTCGACGAATTGACGGAGTTGTTGCGCGCCAACGGTTTCGTGATTCCTGGACGCACAGTGACCGACAAGGAGATCGCGGATTACCTGCGACCATTCACCGACCCGATCCAGACCGAGTCATTTCACTTCACTCGAGCGTGGCTGCAAAAGGCCGCCGGAACTGCCACTGACTTCAACAGTGCGCAGTTCCGAACGGCCCGTGCACTCAACCTTCCGGCCGAGTATTTGATGATCTTCCGAGTTCTTCTCGGTTCGGTCGGCATATGCGCCCAGTTGGACGCATATGCCCCGTACATGGAAATCCTGACTCGTTGGTTGCCAGGGTTCGCGGAGCCGGTTCTGGATGAAACCGGCTCCGCCGAATAAGACACCGGCTCCGCCGCCTAAGACACCGGCTCCGCCGCCTAAGACACCGGCTCCGCCGAACAGGGCTCTCACGCGCACACAAGTTGCTTGCGTGGGCGCCCTCTCGGTCTCTTGCGCGCTATGACGGCCCCCTGATCGAGGATCTCGCCTCCCCACACCCCCCATGGCTCGGCGCGGTCGAGAGCCGCACTGAGACAACGGGAACGGATGGGGCACTGCGCGCACAGTGCCTTGGCCTGCTCGAGTTCGGCCGGAGCTTCGGCGAACCAGAGATCGGGGTTGGATGCCCGGCACGGCAGGTCGCGGCGGGTGGACGCGGCCTCGATGAACGTGACTGCAGCCGAAGTGACGTCGGTGGAAGTTACTGCAGTGGTGGAGTTTTCGGATTCCACGCGGATTGTCTGGGCAGACAACTCGGTCTCCTAGTGCTCGGATGCGAAACTGTGTCGCACGATATGGGTTCGATGGGTGCGAACCTGAGCCGAGTCGGAAACCAGATCAAGAGGAGTATCCAACACAAAGGCCACGGTCCGCAGGGGCTGCGGGTCCGTGGCCGTAAGTGAACGGATGTGTCCTACCGAGGAATACCTCGATGGCTTAAGAACACGGACTCGACAGCTGCTTTCTTTGCTGCTGCTTGAGGGCGCAGGCGGAACGCATGCTGCGCCCATCCCGCTGCACGCGGCAGCATGGGGGCGGCAACAGCGAACTTTGCGCTTGCGCACGCTTCGTAAGAGATCAAGTTCGTCATTTTTTTGCCACCTCCATTTCGTGTCGGTCCGGATAGTTTCTGCGCACAGGTTGCCCCGTAACACTGAAAACCAGAGTAGAGAATCCGTCGAATCTGCACAACCTATTTTTGACCTGCGGTTATGCAACTCACGGTTGTCGATTCGGATGTGTTGTCAGATATCGAGTGTTGCCGCTCGCAGTTCACCGCGAATGACAGCTAGTACGTCTTCGCCGAAATTGTCGAGTTTCTTCGGTCCGATTCCGGGAATCGAGACCAGTCCACGATTGTCTTGTGGTCGTTGTTCGGCAATAGCCATCAGCGTGTTGTCGCTGAAGACGACATAAGCCGGAACTTTGAGTTCTCGGGATTTGTCCAGACGCCAAGCCTTGAGATGTTCGAGCAATTCCAGGTCGACATTGGACGGGCACTTCTCGCAGCGTCCGAGCATTGTCGCCGACGTCCCGATCAACGGTTTGCCGCAGACTCGGCAACGCGGACGCTTCTTGTTCCCCGATGACGGCGCGGCTACGCGTGAAGCCGGTGAGTCCTCGGGAATGAGCCCGTTGAGGAACCTCGACCGGCGACGGGACTTGCGGCCACCCTCGTTGCGAGCCAATGCCCACGACAGCTGCAGATGCTCGCGGGCGCGAGTAACCCCCACGTACAGAAGCCGACGCTCCTCCTCCACGGCGACGTCGTCGGCGCCCGAATTGGCGTCGCCGAGAACGTGTTGGATCGGCAGGGTGCCGTCATTGAGGCCGACCAGGAACACCGCATCCCATTCGAGGCCCTTGGCGGCGTGTAGCGAAGCCAACGTCACGCCCTGCACGGTCGGTGGGTGCCGCGCCTCGGCTCGGGCTGTGAGCTCTTGTAGAAGCCCGGTGAGCGACAGTTCGGGTTCGTGGACGAGTTGTTCTTCGGTCAGCGCCACGAGAGCCGAGAGCGACGCCCAGCGCTCGCGGGCCTGGGTGCCCGAAGGTTCTTCATTGGTCAGACCGAGTGGTGCGAGTACAGCACGAACCAGTGACACCAGTGCTTCGCCGTTGTCTGCGCCTTCGGGGAGGTCGTCTCGTCCGGCGGCCTGACGCAGCGCCGCCACCGCCTGACGAACCTCGGTGCGAGTGAAGAAGCCCTCACCGCCACGCACCTGGAACGGGATGCCGAGCTTGGTGAGTGCCTGCTCGTGCGCCTCGGACTGAGCATTGATCCGGTACAGAACAGCGATCTCGGCGGCGGGGGTGCCTGCCGCGATCAGCCGTTTGATCGCCCGCGCAACCCCGAGTGCCTCGGCCGGCTCGTCGTCGAACTCCATGAACTCCGGTTCAGGGCCCGGTGCTCGTTGCCCGATCAATTGCAGGCGCGTCCCGGCGATCCGCCCGCGCGCCGCACCGATCACACGGTTGGCCAACGACACGACCTCAGGGGTGGAGCGGTAGTCCCGTTCGAGCCGAACGACGGTCGCTTCGGGGAACTTCCGGGAGAAGTCCAACAGATAGTTCGGGGTGGCGCCGGTGAAGGAGTAGATGGTCTGATTTGCATCGCCCACCACGGTCAGGTCGTCGCGGTCCCCCAGCCACGCGTCGAGCACGCGCTGCTGCAGCGGGGTGACGTCCTGATACTCGTCGACCACGAAGCATCGATACCGCTCGCGGAACTCGTCGGCAACCGTCGAATGCTCTTCGAGCGCAGCCGCTGTGTGAAGGAGGAGATCGTCGAAATCGAGGAGCATGCCGTCCTGGCCGCGAGCCTTCAGTTCTTCGTATGCCGCGTAGACCTGGGCCACCTTGGCAGCATCGACCGGCGCCTCGCGACGAATCTTGGCTATCGCGCGTGGGTAGTCCTCCGGTGCGATCAGCGACGCCTTGGACCATTCGATTTCACTGGCGAGGTCGCGGACGCTTTCCGTGCTGGTGGACAGTCCCACCCGGGCAGCGGCACTGCTCACGACCGCGAACTTTCGATCGAGCAGACGCCACGGCGTGTCACCGACCACCTGCGGCCAGAAGTACTTCAGTTGCCGGAGGGCGGCCGCGTGGAAGGTACGAGCCTGCACCTGCGGCCCACTCCCACCGACGCCGAGCTCACGAAGACGCCCGCGCATTTCCCCGGCCGCACGCGCGGTGAATGTCACGGCAAGCACCTGCCCGGCCGACACATGACCGTCGGCAACCAGATGCGCGATCCGGCGCGTGATTGTTCGGGTTTTGCCTGTTCCAGCGCCCGCGAGGACGCACACCGGGCCGCGTGGCGCGAGCACGGCGGCCGATTGTTCTGGATCCAGTCCGGTGTCCGCAGGCATGGGGACCATCATGGCAGGACGTTCCGACACTCCGAACGCCGCGCCCGACGGTATGTGGGCAAGAGAACACGGCCCGATACGGAACAACGCTCACGGTCGTGGTGTTATATCGGCCGTGACTTCTACCGAAAATGCGCCTGCCCTGACCATCTACTCGACCACGTGGTGCGGCTACTGCCGCCGCCTCAAGACGCAGCTCAATGCGTCGGGGATCGAGTACACCGAGATCGACATCGAGAACGATCCGGCGGCAGCCGATTTCGTCGGCAGCGTCAACGGTGGCAATCACGTCGTTCCGACCGTGAAGTACGGCGACGGCAGCGTCGCGACCAACCCGTCGCTCAACCAGGTCAAGCAGGCCCTGGGTCTGTAGATCTTCTCCGGCTGCTACTTGACTCGGCTCTTACTTGACCCAGCTCTCGAGCATTCCGCGAGCGATGGAGATCGACCCGGGCAGCAGCAGTGGCGCGTCCGCTTCCGAACCCCAGTCGCCGAGTTCGAGAGCGGAACGCACCTCGTCCTTCGTGAACCAGGTGCCCTCGGCGATCTCGCCGTCCGCGAACAGAAGCGGAGCGGCGGGGTCGCCGATAGCGGCGAAGCCCAACATGACCGATCGAGGGAACGGCCAGGGCTGGCTCCCGAGGTATCGCACGCTGTGCACGTCGATACCGACTTCTTCCTTGATCTCGCGGACAACGCAGGTTTCGAGAGACTCACCGGCCTCGACGAATCCCGCAAGAATCGAGAAACGTCGCTGCGGCCAGGTCGGCTGACGCGCGAGTAGAACTCGATCGCCGCCGTCGTGCACCAGGCAGATGACCGCCGGATCCGTTCGGGGAAACTCCTCGTGACCGGTGGACGTGGAAATGCGTGACCAACCGGACATCGTGGGTTCGCTCGGTGCGCCGTCGATTGCGCTGAATCCGGCACTGTCGTGCCAGTTGAGGATCGCGACGGCTCCGGTCAACAAGCCGGCGTCCGCGTCGTCGAGTGTTCCGCCGAGCATCCGCAGTTCGGACAACGTGCCGGCCAGCAGCGACACTCGCACCGCCCAGACGTGGCGATTCTCCCGAATTCCCAGGAACACCGCGCCGCGCACCGGCTCGGGCCCCAACTCGGTTGCCTCGGCGAAGACCAATTGACCTTCCGGCGACACCTTGACCTGCCCCCGTGAATTCACACGAAGGAGCAGCGCATCCGCCCAACCCGTCGTCAGTGCAGCGGCGTCCGACCGCAATTCCTCGGCGCGGCCGACGCTCGAGCGTGAGAGCAGCGGTGTTTCGGTCAGCTGGAAGTCGTTCACGCTCACGACATTACTGCGCGCACGAAGCTCGGTAACACTCAGTTCGTGACGCGGCGGATGTACAGCAGGCGATCGTTCTCCTCCACAGCGTCCACCTCGGGCGAACCGACGCGAACCAGGCGGCCGTCGCGAACGACGCCGAGCACGATGTCGGAGAGATGACGCGGAGAGCCGCCGACCTCGTCGCGCTCGACTGCGCGCTCGGCGATCGCGAATCCGGCTTCCGGAGTCAGAAGGTCTTCGATCATCTCCACGACAGTCGGCGTCGTGGTCGCGATACCGAGGAGCCGACCTGCCGTCTCCGAGGAGACGACGACGGAGTCCGCACCGGACTGACGCAGCAGATGCGCGTTGTCGGCTTCACGGATGGCCGCGGCAATCTTCGCTTTCGGTGCGATTTCCCTCGCAGTCAGGGTCACCAGAACGGCGGTGTCGTCACGATTCGTGGCCACGATGATCGACGACGCGTTCTGTGCGCCGGCCAAGCGAAGTACGTCCGATTTCGTCGCCGAACCGAACACCGTCACCAGGCCCTTGCTCGCCGCGGAATCGAGGACGGTCTGATCGGTGTCCACGACCACGATCTCCGACGCCGGTACTCCGTCACCGAGCATTGCTTCGATTGCCGTCCGCCCCTTGGTCCCGTATCCGACGACGACGGTGTGATTACGCACGTGCTGCCTCCAACGCTGAATTTTGAACGCCTGACGCGAACTCTCGGTCAGAGCTGAAAGTGTGGTTCCGACCAACACGATCAAGAAGAAGATTCGAAGTGGCGTGATCAACAGGACGTTGACCAGGCGCGCCGACGGCGTGAACGGAGTGATGTCGCCGTAGCCGGTGGTCGAAAGCGAAACCGTCGCATAGTAGATGCAGTCGAGCAGCGAAAGCTCGTTGTCCTGCGCGTCGCGGTATCCGGCGCGATCGATGTACACGATCAAGACGGCGGCGGCGAGAGCACCGAGAGCGATGAGAACTCGCTTGTAGATGGCCCGCGCCGGGCTGGTCTGTAGCTGGGGAATGCGCAGCACCCCGACAAGGGCGAAGTCAGGCTGATCGGTCAATGCTTCCGACCTGGTCAAACGCGCCCGGAGCTTACCGGCCATACATCGACTCTCTCACTCGAATTTACGAAATACCTACACGGACATCGGCAGGCAGCGTAACCCTCGAAGATCGACTTCGGAACTCGGGCGCCCATTAGCGCACCGGTTGTGGGCGCCGATACTGGCAAGAAGGTCCACCGTGAGGCAGGCTGGGCAAATGCCTTTCACCAGTTCGACGTCCACTCCCAGCCAAGCAGCAGCTCTTCGCTTGTCGGCCCTCCTACTCGGCGCCGGCACCATGCATTTCGTAGCGCCTTCCTTCTTCGACAGCACCGTTCCGCGCCAGCTTCCCGGCCAAGCGCGCACCTACACCCAGGTGTCGGGCGTCGCGGAACTGGCGATCGGCGCTGCCTTGGCCGTGCCGAAGACCCGCAAGCTCGGCGCGGGCCTTGCCGCCGCGCTCTTTGTTGCCGTGTTCCCGGCCAACATCCAGATGGCGATCGACTGGTGCCGAAGCCCGAAGACGTCCGCACCGCAGAAGATCGGTTCGATCGCACGTCTCCCCCTGCAGGTTCCGCTGGTGACCGAAGCAATCAAGGCTCGTCGAAACGCAAGCTAATCTTGCGCGCCTGCCGTTCGGATGAGGCGAGCGAGAGCCTCACCGTCCGGCAGGTTCTCGGGGGCGATGGTGCGACCCGATCGAACGTAGTGAAACGCCGCCCGCACCTTGTCGGCCGGAAACTGTTCGTTGCGCCCGGCCGAACGAGCTCTGGCCGACATCAATTCGGCCCAGGCCACCCGGTAGGCGGCCAACTGCATGACAACAGCGTCCTCGTTGGCGGCCGACGGTTCGGCACCGGTCTTCCAGTCGATCACCGTCCACCCGCCGTCGGGATCGGCAAACACCGCATCGATCCTGCCTCGCAAAACGGTTCCGGCAATGGATGTTTCGAAGGGAACCTCCACTTCGATCGGGCTGCGATTGGCCCACGGGGACCGCAGGAAAGCATCCTGAAGTTTCACCAGATCGGTCTCGGGACCCGCGCCGGTATCCGCGGCGCCTGGTAGCTCGTCGAGATCCAACAGCCGGGTCGCACCGAACCTTCGCTCGATCCAGGCGTGAAAAGCCGTGCCTCGCCGAGCGAGCGGATTCGGTGTGTACGGCAGTGGCCTACGCAGCCGTGCCGCGAGTTCGTCCGGATCCGCTTTGAGGTCGACGAGCTGAGTCACCGAAAGCTGCGCCGGGAGAATCACTTCGGCACGCGCGTTCGCCCGGGCCTCACGCTCGGCCAGGAGCACGTCGACGTCCGAGGCCCAGTTCTCCGGATCGTCCTCCGGTTCTTCCGTCTCTTCGCTGTCGTTCGGCAGCGATGCGAGAGCGGACAGGACGCTCGCGGCTCCGGCCTCGACGGCGCCGCGGCGCGCACCCAGCGGATCTGGCGGCCACTGCGCGGTTCGGGGTGTGGAGGCCAACGGGTTCTCGGTGTCGGGTTCCGGGGCCGGTGCCCATTCCTCCACGACGCCGATCGCACGGTGCGAGTCTTCCTCAGCGGGATCGTTTTCGGCAGTGACCATCTGATGCAGCTCGTCCAGGAACTCCGAAGGCCCCTTCGGTTCCGAACCGGATTCCGCCCAGTGGTGAGCCGAGATGAACAGCGCCCGTTCGGTTCTGGTCAGCGCGACGTAGAACAACCGCCGATCCTCGTCCAGTCGACGGTTGGACAGCGCCTTCTTGTGCGCCGTGATGGCATTCTCGAGGTCCTTGCGGTTGTACAGCTCTTCGAGGTCGAGCACGGGCACACCGTCCGCCGAATCCGCGTCGACGGCCCGGTCACCGCGCAACGACGGTGGCAGTTCGGCAAGCGCCCCGAGCCACGATCCGGACGCTGTGGACGAGGGGAAAACCCCGTCGCTGACATGCGGGATCGCCACCACTTCCCATTCGAGCCCCTTAGCCGAGTGCACGGTCAAGATCTGGACCCGATCCGGCGCCACCTCCACTTCGCCTGGCGTGAGACCCTTTTCGATCTGTTCGGCTGCCGCGAAGAAAGCCAGCATCCCGGTCAGATTGGCCGTTGGACGCGTCGCGTAGTTAGCGACAACGTCGGCGAATGCGTCGAGATGCTCGCGGCCCGCGGTCCCGACGACACCGACGCGGGTCCGCGCGCCCGCCTCGATTCCGATCCCGAGCACCCGCTCGACCTCTGCCACCAATTCGGTGAGCGGCTGGCCGATACGTTCGCGCAACGACGCCAACTCTGCCGCTATCGCGTTGATGCGTGTGTACCCGAGAGCCGAATAGCGTTCTGCCGGGCCTGGATCGGAGATCGAGTCGACCAATCCTGCTTGCTCGGCGTTCTCCCCGGGCAGAGCATCGTTGACCGCCGAGGTGAGCGCCTCGGCGTCGGTGACCGCACCCGCCGTTCCGTATCCCGCGGAGATGGCAAGTTCGCGGGAGCGTTGAGAGAGTGCGGCGAGATCCTTCGCGCCGATCTGCCATCGCGCGCCGGTGAGCAGCCGAACGGCAGCGCTGCCCGCGAGCGGATCGGCGACCACCCGGAGCATGGCGATCACGTCCGCCACCTCTGGTGTGTGCAGGAGCCCACCGAGTCCGACCACTTCGACCGGCAGACCCTTGGACCGCAATGCTTCGGCCAGCGGAGCAGCATCGGCATTCCGGCGGATCAACACAGCCGCCGTGGGTGTCGGGCGATCTTCGGCACGTGCCGCCTCGTATTCTCCGGCGATCTTCTCCGCCACCCACTGACGTTCCTGCTCGACGTCGCCCAGCAACGCCAGTCGAACGTCTCCGGCGACGGCTCCCGGCCGTGCGCGCAGGGTACTGACGGCCACGCCCCGTCGGCGCAAGGGCGCCGACGACAGGTTTGCCAGCTCGAGAGCCTCCGGAGGGTTGCGCCAACTGGTGAGCAGTTCGAGTGTCGGAGCCGGTTTTCCGTTGGCGAGCGGGAAATCGGTTGCGAACCGTGGCAGGTTGGCCGCCGACGCGCCGCGCCAACCGTAGATCGACTGCATCGGATCACCGACGGCCGTCAACGCCAAGCGGCCGTCGGCTCCCCCACCGAACAACGAGGACAACAACACTCGCTGAGCGTGGCCGGTGTCCTGGTACTCGTCGAGAAGAACTACCCGAAAGCGCTCACGCTCGGTTTGCCCGACCTCGGGATGCTCGGCGGCGACCCGTGCCGACAACGACATCTGACTTCCGAAGTCCAAAGCCCCCTCACGCCGCAGTGTCTCACCCAACCGGGCGACAAGAGGAAGCAACTCGATCCGTTTATGTTGCACGTCAAGGTAATTCAAGAGCTCTTTGCTCGGTCCACCCCGCTGTTTCGGGCCGGCAGGCAGAGTGTGGATCAGCTTGTCCAACTCGGTGTGTGCCTCGAGCAGCTGCTCGGGATCGACCAGATGCTCCGCCAACTGACCGGAAAGGGCCAGGACGGTTTCGGTGATGGACCCAGGATTCTTGTCGGTGTCCAGATCGCTGTCCCAACCGCTCACGACGCGGTGCGCAACCTGCCACAGTTCGGTCTCCGACAACAGCGTCGCCGAGGGCTCGATGGGCAAGAGGAGTCCGTGTTCGGACAGCAACCGTCCCGCGTACGCGTGGTAGGTACTAACTTCGGGTTCGCCGGCCAGAATCCGGGAACGCACTCCGCCGGTCGGGTCGAGTGCCCGCAGAACGTCCGAACCCGCCAGCCGCGCCAAGCGCTTGCGGATTCGCGAGGTGAGCTGTTGCGCCGCTTTACGCGTGAAGGTGAGGCCCAGAACCGCCTCGGGATCGACGAAGCCGTTGGCCACCAACCACACGACGCGAGCAGCCATCGTTTCGGTCTTACCGGCACCGGCACCGGCGACCACCAACGTCGGACCGAGCGGTGCGGCGATCACTGCGGCCTGCTCGGGCGTGGGCGGGTGCTGACCGAGCGCAACCGCCAGGTCGACGGGGTCGATCTTCGGTCGGCGTGCCTTGGGCGTTGCGGCAGCCACTTAGTTACTCACCTGTCGTCCCTCGTCGTGTGCCGGGCAACTCGACCGCACCGGGCAATGTCTACATCCGTCGTTGACGCGGGCCAGGTATTCGGGTCCCTGCGTCGCTGCCGCAGCATTGTGAATGACGTCTCGCCACATCTCGACGGCCTCGGCAGTCAGCGGCGGCTGAACTCGCTGCGCCGCACCGTCTTTCTTGTTGGACTTGGCCACGAATACCAGGCGTGCACCGCCGGGTTGTGTGGCCGGCTCGCCTGCAATCGCACCTTCGGCCGCTGCGACCTGGTACGCCGCCAACTGCGCGTGAGATTGCGCGGCCTCGTTACTGACGGGGTTTCGCGCAGTCTTGACGTCGACAACCACCGGACGACCTTCGGTGTCGCGCTCGAGCCGGTCGATCCGGCCGCGAAGCTTGACCGCGGGCGCTCCTTCTTCGCGCGGTTCGAGGACCCCCTCGACCGCGACCTCGACGCCGACTTCGGTCAGTTCACCGCGAGTTGCATTCATCCAGGCGGTGAACGTCGCCAGCATCTCCCGAGTTCGATTGAGCTCGCGGCGCGAATACCACTGCGATCCCAGGTCTATCGATTCCCAAGCATTTTCGAGTGCCTTCTCGACCTGGTCCGGCGGAATCCTACCGGCCAGCGCCTGGACCAGGGTATGGACGAGAGTGCCGGCGATCGCGTGGGTATTGTCTCCGTCGCTGCCGCCATGACGCTCGAACACCCATCGGAGCGGGCATGTTTCGAGAAGCTCGATGGTGGACGGCGAGAGTGACACCGGTCCGTCCTCGGGTTGCCACATGGGATCCGCGGTGCTCGGCTCGGCTGTGCCGTACCACTGATCCGGATGCGCGCCTCGTACTCCGGCGGCAGCCAGACGCGCCAACTGGCGAGCTGCACGGGAATGCTTCTCTGGGTCGAAATGCGCGATGTCGGGATCACACACCACACTGCGAAGCTGTGCGACCAGCGCGGGCAGCGACAGAACCCGGGTATCCCCGGTCTCGGGTGCAACGACGTCGAGATCGGACGTCGGATCATCCGAATACGCGTCGCCACGGATCAACTCGTCCACGAAACGCGAAGGCACCAGATCGGTGTCACCCGAAGCCGACTCGACCGCGGTGATCAGCAGGCGGCGACGAGCACGGCTACAGGCGACAAGGAACAACCGGCGTTCCTCGGCCAGCAGCGGCGCGGTTCGCGAGAGTCGTTCGGCGGCCGAGTCACTGCCGTCAGAGACTCCGTTGACCAGGTCGATCAGTGCTTCGGTACGCAACAGCGAGCCGCGTGCCCGCAAACTCGGCCAGAGCCCCTCCTGCACACCCGCCACCGCCACGACCGCCCATTCGCGCCCCGCTGCGGCGTGAGCGCTGACCACGGTGACGGCGTCGGGAGCGATGACCGATCGGCTCCGCGAGTCGGTCGGTATCTCCTGGCTGGTCAAGTAGTCGACGAAGCCGGCGAGTTGCGAACGCGGCAGCCGGTCGACGTAGTTGGCCGCGGCGTCGAAGAGCGCGACTACGGCGTCGAGGTCGCGATCGGCTTGTGAGCCGATCGGTCCCCCGCGCGCCGACGCAGCCGCCCAGCGTCGTTCGAGGCCCGTCGCCTGCCAGGCAGCCCACAGAACTTCCTCGACCCCGAGACCTCGCTCGAGCGGTACTCGGGCCTTGCGAAGGACCGACAGCACGCGATTCAGCGCAGCAGCCTCGACGTCCGTCAGTTTGCCCATGAGCCGCTTGGACTGCGCGCGATCCTCGTCGATCAGGATGAGCCGCAACAACTCCGACGAATCCCGATCACATCCCGAAGCCAACTCAACGCGGCGCAGACCACGACGCAGCCGGCGCAGGGTGACCGGTTCGGCGCCGCCGATGGGGCCGGCCATCAGGGCCAGGGCGTCGTCGCCGGTGAAGTGATCGCCGCCGAGCGCCCGGAGGACCAGCAGCAGGCCGGACACTCCGTGTTGCCGGGCGAGCGGCAACTCGGTGGCAGCAGTCGTCACGGGTACCCCCGCTGCGAGCAGAGCTCGCCGTAGCGGGGCAAGGGTGCGTGGGACCGAGCGCACGACAACCGCCATGTCGGACCACGCAATCCCGTCCAGCAGATGTGCCCGGCGCAAGGTATCTGCGACGACTGCCGCTTCCTTGGCCGTCGTACCGAGAACACGCACCGACGCCCGTCCCGGGTCCTCATCGGTGAGATCGGACGGAACCGCGATGCGGTGAGCGAGGTTGCCGGGCAGTCGCGCAGCGATCTTGGCCCCAATCGACGCGACGTCGGCATTGTTGCGAAACGTGGTGGGCAGGATGACTTGGCGCTCGTCTCCGCGCTCGGCGAGTTCGAGTAGAAAAGCCGAATCAGCACCGCGGAATCCGAAGACCGACTGATCGGGATCGCCGGCTACGACCGTGCCCGCAGTGCCGGTGCCGATCAGTCGAACCAGTTGCGCCGCCTGCGGATCCAGATGCTGTGCATCGTCGACCAAGAGGTGCCGGATACGGGCGCGCTCGGAGCGAAGGAGCTCGGGATCGGTGGCGAACGCCGTCAACGCCGCACCGATCAACTCAGCCGCGTCGAGTGCCGGCGCCGTGGCCTCCGGGGCCTCGACGCCCACGCTGCCACGCAGCAGCACACCCTGCTCGTAAGCCTCGGCGAAGCGGCCGGCCGCCACCCACTCGGGGCGGCCGCGCTTCTTGCCGAGCTTGACCAGATCTTCGGGACCGAGCCCGCGCTCGTTGGCGCGCAGCATCAAGTCTCTGAGTTCGACGGCAAAACCGTTCAAACCCAGCGCAGGACGCAGGCGCTCGGGCCAGCGCAGTGCGCCGTCCTCGATGTCCCCACGCAACATCTCGCGCAGTACCGAGTCCTGCTCGGCACCGGTGATCAATCGTGGCGGCGCGTTGCCGTGTGCGGCGGCTTGGAGCCGCAGCACGGCAAAGGCGTAGGAGTGAACGGTGCGTACCAGCGGCTCACGGGTTGCCTGCGGTCCGCGTTCCTGTTCGTACCCCAGCAATCCGGCTGTGATCTGCTCACGAACCTGCGTCGCAGCCCGACGGGATTGCGTCAGCACCAGGACCGATTCGGGGTCTTCGCCACCGGAGATCCTCTGCACCGCCAGATCCACGAGAAGGGACGTCTTGCCGGTTCCGGGGCTGCCGAGTACCTGCCAGGGATTCCAGGCGTCCGCCGAGCCGAATGAAGCAGGGCCGAACGCGAGCTGGAACGGATCATCGGACGGCGGCGCGAACAGCCGGGCCGTCCCTTCGTCCCATGTTCGGGGTGTCCGAGACGGCGCAGTTCGGTGCACCAACCGCGCCCGCGGAATGGTCACTTTGCTGCGTGTTGCCGTCTCACTCACCCAGGCATTCCACCAGAGCGCACCGACAACTCACACATCGCCTGCATCCGGCATGATTGCTCGTGTGTCTGCACTCCATACGTATCTCTACGGACCCGCCGGGGCGCCTGAGATCCTCTCGCTGCACGGCCTGACGGGTCACGGTCGACGATGGCAGTCGATGGCCGAGAACCAACTGCCCGAAGCACGCTGGATCTCGCCCGATCTACGCGGTCACGGGCGCTCGACCTGGGCTCCCCCGTGGAACCTCGAATCCCACGTGGCGAGCTTGCTGGAGACACTCGACGAACATGCCACCGGACCGGTGGTGATTCTCGCGCATTCGTTCGGCGGAATGCTGGCGCTGCACCTCGCTGCCACCGCACCGGAACGCGTTCGTGGTCTCGTCCTGCTCGATCCGGCGATCGGCTTGGATCCGAATTTCATGCAGGAAGTGGCCGAACTCACAATCGGCTCACCGGATTACACCGATGCCGCCGAGGCGTACTCGGAGAAGATTCACGGCTCGTGGGGTGAGGTTCCCACCCAGGACCTCGACGTCGAGATGGCCGAGCACCTGATCCGACTGGGCAACGGGCGCGTCAACTGGCGCCTGTCCACACCGGCCGTCGTCACCGCGTGGGGAGAACTTGCCCGCCCGATCGTGCTGCCCCCGTCGTCGATGCCCACCGTGCTGGTTCAGGCGATGAAGGTTCAGCCGCCGTACGTCACCGACGAGTTCCGAGCAGCCTTGACCGAACACCTCGGTGAAAATCTCACCAGCGTCGAATTCGACTGCGACCACATGGTCCCGCACGTGCGGGCCGACGAGGTGGCAGACCTCGTCCGAACAGTGCTCTGACGAGGCAACGATGGCAACCACCACGGAAGAGCAGATCGAAGAGGTGAGGCGGCTCATCGCCTCGATTCCCGCCGGTTTCGTGGCGACGTACGGCGACATAGCCGAAGCCGCAGGACTTTCCAGCGCTCGCACGGTCGGGTGGATCATGCGGACGGACTCTGCCGACTTGCCGTGGCACCGGGTGCTCGGCGCCTCCGGTAAACCGTCGGCACACCTGGCTCATCGTCAGATCGCCAAGCTCGAACTCGAAGGAGTACCGATCAAGGACGGTCGAATCGACCTGAAGAAAGCTCGGTATCACTTCTGATCCCGTGTCACCGGTCGTCGTCGCCCCTGCCATGGGGCAGCATGGAGACATGACCACCACGCCGCCCACCGCCGCCGTCATTCTGGCGGGTGGTCGCGGGACCCGAATGGGTGGCGTCGACAAACCCGGCCTGATCGTGCACGGCCGCAGACTCCTCGACATCGCGCTGTCAGCGACGGCGCATCTCGACGCCGTCGTCGTGGTCGGCCCGCATCGACCTGAACTTGCTGCACACATCACCCAGACCCAGGAATCTCCGGCCGGCGCCGGCCCTGTCGAGGCGATCTGGGCCGGGTTGTCCGCGACCCGGTTACCCGAGAACGCCGTGGTGGTGGTGCTGGCATCCGACCTGCCGTACGTCGAGGCCGGATCGGTCGACGCGCTGATCGCTGCGACATCGACCGACAATCCGGTGACGTGTGCGGTGGACGAGAACAACCGAACCCAATTCCTGTTCTCCGCGTGGACCCTTCGCGAACTCCGACAACGCCTCGCTGCTCTGCGCCGGAGTTCGGGGCTCGAGAATCAACCGATGAAAGCGCTTGCCACCGAGCCGTTCTCGACCCTACGCGTGGCGGGTACCACCGACTGCGACACGCCGGCGGACATCGATCGCGCGAGAAGCCATCCCCGCCTGACGATCGAGCAAGCCCGCATCGTCATCACGAATGCCTTGACTCCGCTAACCCCGCACCGGGCCGATCTCGCCGACAGTCTCGGAGCAACGCTCGCGCAGCCTCTCGTCGCCCTGGGTGATCTCCCCAGGTCAGACGTTTCGGCGATGGACGGGTACGCCGTCTCCGGCGATGGTCCGTGGCGGGTGCGCACCGAGATCCGCATCGCGGGCGCCGACGGGCAACTCGACCTCCGCGAAGGCGAAGCAATCCGCATTGCCACGGGAGCTCACCTACCTGCCGGCGCTACCTCGGTGATTCGTGACGAGTACCTGTCCGTCGACGCACCGTCTCGAACGCTGCGACGACTACCGGATGCGCCGCACCGCAACGACGCTCGCCCACGGGGAGAAGACTGGGGCACCGGATTCACGATCGCTCCGACCGGTACCGCGGTGACTCCGGCGGTAATCTCCGCTGCTGCCAGTGGCGAGGTATTCGACGCCCTCGTCCGTGGCCCGGTCCGGGCACGCGTCGTAGTCACCGGCGACGAGATCCGCCGGACCGGCCCACTGCGGGAAGGTCAGACTCGCGACTCCGTGGGCGGGATTCTTCCCTACCTGCTCGAACGCAACGGCGCACGGTGCGTGTCGAATTCGCACTTGCGCGACACGGCCGACAGTTTCGAGCGTGTACTGGCAGATGCGACCGAACAGGACCTGCTTGTCGTCATCGGCGCGACGGGTGGCGGCGCTGCCGACGAAATGCGCAGTGCGCTCGATCGACTCGGCGCTCGCACGATTGTCGGGCGAGTGGCCTCGCGCCCGGGCGGATCTCAGATAACGGCGGTCCTGCCCAGTGGCCGGGTGGTTCTCGGCCTCCCCGGCAACCCGTACGCCGCGGTGACCACCCTGTTGACGATGCTGCCTACCGTCGTGGCCGCCCTGACCGGGAGCGAGACGCCTCCGCCACTGCTCGGCATCATCGAGAACGCTGCTGCGGTGAGTTCCGATGCGGTACGCCTGTTGCCGGTCACACAATCCACCGACGGCCGCTGGCGCGCCGATCCGTCTGTACGTACTGCACACCTGGCGGGGTTGATCGGGCGCTCCGCGTTTGCTCTCGTTCCGGCGCACGCGCAAGACGGCGCCCTCGCCGAAGTGGTTGTCCTCCCCCGCTGATCGGGTCAGTCGTTTCGGCGCCTACGCCGGTTGACCTCCGCCATCCCGATCACGCCGACAACTATCGCGAGCACCAGGGAATACGCGCCCCACAGCACCAAGAACGGCAGCAGCCACCCGGCATCGACGGTCTGACCACGCGGTCCGACGCAATACAGCGTGAAATTGGTGGACGTGCCGTCGCCGTCGGTAAAGGTATCCGAGACGACCATCGCGCTCGAGGTGGGATCTTCACAGAAGATCGGCGCCAGGTGAGCCACCTGGCCGGGCCAGATCACCGAAGACAGCAGTGCGGCAAAGATTCCCACGACCACGATCACCACTACGGAGATCAGCAACGGAGCGATACGGCGGCTCACAGCGGCTGCACCAGAAAGGGTGAGCCGTCAGGCTCGAAGACCACCAGCACCCGCGAGCGTGGGGATTCCACCATCACGGAGGCGTGTATCGCCGCGGTGCGAGAGACCGAGATCCCGGTGACTTCGCCGTCGTCGACACCGCTGCTCGCCAGCGCGTCGTCGACCAACTTCTCGACATTCGACAATGCCGGCACTTGATCCAGCGTGAACGATCGAGCATCGAGGTCGTCGGTGACGCTGACTTGCACGGGACTCGGCTCGCCGAGAATGACGCCGTCGAAAGAGAACCGGTCGAGCTGTGACGGCTTCCCGGGGTCTCGAACGGTGACCCCGAGCGTCTCGATCGGGCTGATGTCGACGCTGGTCACCGACACTGCGCCGACACCGTAACTGTGTGCGAGGCTGTCGAATCCGTCCCGCACCAACTCCGACGTCAGCCCACCACCACGTTCACGCATCTGGTTGTCGAAATCCATCCGATCGACGGCACCGATACATCCGCTCAGACTCGCGGCCGTCAAGGCGATCGCTACCGTCCACAGCGCCGACCGCACCTGCGAGGACGCGAGATTCATGAGCGGAGCGTACCGCGAGTGTCCGGTTCCATCCCGGTGGACTGCGCGTCGCACGAATTACTGTCGGAGACTCGTGGGATCATCGCGCCATGAATCGTGTCGACGAAGGATTCGAACCGCCGGACGCATTGGTCGAGTGGTGCCGCTCGCGCACCTTTCCACTGCACGTCCTCGACGACGAAGCCACCGTCGACCTGGATTGGTGGAACGCACACCTGAAGGACGCCGGCCACACAATCAGCCTGCGCGGGCGTGATCTCGACGGCAGAGTGATCACCGAAGGCCGAGCTATCGTTCAACGCAACGACCTTCGCCCGTCGAGCGATCTCGTCGTCGCCGAGCATGACGGTCTCGGACTGCTGTTTCTCTGTGCGGCCTGGCAGGGCTCGCACGAGAGCAGACGGTTCACGCGGAGATTCCCCAACGTCTTCAATCCGCATCACCGCGAGGACGAGGATCCGCTGACCCAGATAACAGCCATTCTCGATCACTGTTCGAAGAACAAGTCCATGCCGGTAGTCCGACGCGACACCTGGTCGGGCTGGCCGCTCACCCCCGGTGTCGGGGTATCTCTGATGGCCGCTTTCATGTGGGCGGTAGGCGTGCAGGACGAGGGCCGACGCGCTCAGATGATCGACCAGTACGGCGTCTCGACGCTCATCCACGAGGGCTGGCTCGAGGATCCTTCCGTCACCGGCTTCACGACACGCCGCTACCGCCGGTACTGCGAACTCCTCGACAGTTGGGCCTATGCGGCCGGCACCCAACCCGAGATCGTCGAGATGTGGTTGGTGAAAAGGTGGAGTGCGCGGTTGGCCCAAGCACGCAACGACGTCAGCTCCCCCACCCTGTTCTAATCCTCGACACGGCTGGATCTCGGAACGACTGTCAGAACGGCCAGGCCGGGAGGGTAGGCAGCCCCACTCTCGTCGGCCTCCCGACCAACCAGGCCAAGGTCTCCGCGTCGGACAGCGAAGGAACTCGTACACCCGGGACAGCCGTCTCCAATGCGCCCAATTGACTGGCGAGAGTGAATTCCACGAATTCGGCGGGCCAGTCGTGGCAGGTGTAACCGATGTCGAGGTCGATCAGGTGAATCTCGATCTCGTTCCAGCGCAGGATCGGTAGATCGAATGCGGTGACAGGTTTGCGCCACGCAACCGGAGTGTCCAGCCGATCCGTCGGCAGGTCAGCCAATGCGTCGACCAGCCTCGTTCCCGAGAAGCGGTAGTCGAGTGCCAACAACTCGGCCGGGCGATCGGCGCCTTCCTCGATTGCGGCATTGCGCGCGTCGGGTCCCCCGGGGTACATCTCCCCCGACTCGCCGCTGTGCACACCGGCAACAAATCTGCCCAGTGCGTCGGCGTTGCGCGACATGTGTGTGACGACGTGTCCCCGACTCCAACCGGGTAGCCCGGACGACTCACGGGCTTGCTCTTCGGTCAGTGCACCGACGAGAGCCTGTGCCTTGACGTCGGATTCACGAACTGCTGCGACCAGGTCGGCATACGTCGGTGTCATGGAGTGAGACGTCATGCAGCGATACTAGTTCCCCTCGCGCACTCTCATACCGATTCACGACAAGGTCCACCACTCCTTGGTCGACACCGAGTGGTTCGGTGACACCGTCGGCTCCTGCCGCGTGCAACCGCTCGTGGAACAGTCCGTGCGCGAGGAGGTACGAGGCGACGAACACTCGCTTCGTGCCGCGAACGCGTGCTGCTGCAACAACATCGGCTACCTTCGGTTCCCCGGTCGCGATGTATCCGATGTCCACCCGGATCCCCGCCGCTTCGGCGAGCATCAGCGCGGCACGCTCGACGTCTCGCAGCGCCCGCGCATCGGAGGACCCGGCGGCCGCAAGCACAATCGCGTCACCCGGATTCCACCCCGCTTCGGTCAAGCGTCGGAGCAGCACGCGTGCAAGCGCCGGATCAGGTCCGAGGGCGGGCGTCACAGTCACAGTCGGGTGCTCACTGATCGCCACTTCGCGTCGAACATCGGTGTGAACGTGGTAGCCGGACGCCAAGAAGGCCGGTACGAGAATCGCTCGCCCCGGAGTGTCCCGGAGGACTTCCGAAGGTGACGGGCCGAGCACATCGACAAAGGCAACGCGCGTGCGTCCGACGCGCTTGCCGACTGCTTCGGCCAGGGCGGCAACCATTTCCACGCCACGTGCACTACGTGTGCCGTGAGCTACCAGTACGAGGACATCGTCATCGGGTTGCATAGTCACCTGGATTCTGTATGTAGTCACCGGGATCGAGGGCAAGTCGATAGCCCCGCTTGACCACGGTCTGAACGGCTTTGGGGGCGCCGAGGCACGCACGCAACCGGGCGACGGCGGTCTCGACGGCGTGAGTGTCTCCGCCGCCACCGGGAAGGGAGGCAAGGAGTTCGTCGCGGGAGACGACCCGGCCGGGACTGGCCCCGAGTGTGCGGATCAACGACATCGCAGCGGGGGGCAATTGCTTCACTTCGCCGTCCACGACGACGCACCCCCCACGAATACTGATTTCGTGTTCACCGGCTTGAATCTTGTTGGCTCGCTGCGGGAGTTCGTCGACGATGTGCCTCGCGAGCGCTCCCAGGCGTGCCCGCGCCGGGGCTGTGGTCGGTACATTCAACGCTTCGAGCGGCGCCGAGGTGACCGGGCCGACGCACATGGCCGCCACCGGACCTCGCATGGCCGCGAGCATGTCGCCGAGATCCCCGGTCTTGTCGGCGCGCATCAGCATCGACGCAACGGCCGGCGCACTCGTGAAACTGACGGCGTCGATTCCGGCTGACGCGATGGCGTCGATCATCCGGTCGAGCAGCGTAGGGTCCTCCGGCGGTTCCCACCGATAGACAGGAACCGCGATGACCTCGGCGCCGGCCTCGCGCAGCACCTGACAGAAGTCGGGAATCGGCTCCCACTCGGTGGTCGCGCCATGCAGTTGCACAGCGATTCTCTTTCCCGAGACACCTTCTGCAAGAAGATGTTCGAGCACTTCGGCGGAAGATTCGGATGCCGGTGACCATTCTTCACGAAGGTCCGCCGCGCGGATTGCTCCCTTGGCCTTCGGCCCACGCGCGAGCAGACGAGCCGAACCGAGCGCAGAGCCGAGACTTTCGGCTTCGCCCCATCCGTCGGCGGCTTCCAACCAGCCACGGAACCCGATGCCGGTGGTGGCGACGACCACCTCGGGAGGATCCGAGATGATCTGCTGTGTCACCCTTTCGAGCTCGCGGTCGTCGGCGAGCGGGATGATTCGAATCGCCGGAGCGTGAACGACATCCGCTCCCCGGCGGGTCAGCAACGTCGCGAATTCCTCGGCGCGGCGCGAAGCGGTGATACCTACCGTGAATCCAGCCAACGGCATGTCGTCACTCACGAGACTGCATCGTGGACAGTCGAGCGAACGCCCTGCATCTGCAGGCTGTGGACCTGCACCACTCCGGCCCACACGCGAACCCCGTAAACCGGCAGGGCGACCGCGGAGTCGTCGAGCGCTCTGCCGTCGACCAGTGAGAATGCCTGCTTGAGCAGCGGCGAAACGACGATCGGTTCACCGTCCCGGTCGCCGACGAGTCCGCGAGACATCACCGCGGCGCGGCCGTACGGATCGAAGTTGCTGACGGCCCGGAGTGTGCCGTCCTCCAGCAGGAACAGTGCCACCTGCTCGCCGCCGCGAAGAAGCACGGCGACCCCGCGCCCAGGGATCAGATGGCTCAGCGGGCAGGCCGACGTCCATTCGAGTCGATCCGAATCCAGCTTGGCGATCTGCGCATCGATGACACTCATCGAAGTCCTCCTGTCGATCCGGCGACAACGTCGCGCGGGTTCTTGTCTACGTTTCTACGGATCCCGTGTTTCCCACGGGTTACGCGACTATTACCGGCGCGTGGGGATGCTCGGCATGCCCATCAGGACCGGAACCTTGCGCACTCCGGTCTCGTCGAACACAACCGTCGGGTCGGCTTCTTCCGGTGCGTTGACGAACGAGACGAACCTCGACAATTTCTCCGGATCACCCAGCACACCAGCCCATTCGTCCTGGTACCCCTCGACGTGCTTGGCCATCAGCGCCTCGAGTTCCTCACCGATTCCCAGGCTGTCTTCACAAATCACGGCCTTGAGGTGATCGAGTCCGCCGTCGAGTGATTCGACCCACGGCGCCGTGCGCTGGAGGCGATCGGCGGTACGGATGTAGAACATGAGGTAGCGGTCGATGTACTTGACCAAGGTCGCGTCGTCGAGGCCTCCGGCAAGCAGCTGAGCGTGTTTCGGCGACTGTCCGCCGTTGCCGCCCACATACAGATTCCAACCGTTCTCCGTCGCGATGACGCCGACGTCCTTGCCTCGCGCTTCGGCGCATTCACGCGCACAACCCGAGACGCCGAACTTGATCTTGTGCGGCGAGCGCAGACCGCGGTAGCGGTTCTCGAGGTCGACTGCCATACCCACGGAATCCTGGACACCGTAGCGGCACCAACTCGAACCGACACAGCTCTTGACCGTCCGGAGCGACTTGCCGTACGCCTGGCCTGATTCCATCCCGGCGTCGACAAGACGCTTCCAGATCGCGGGCAACTGTTCGACGCGGGCACCGAAAAGGTCGATGCGCTGACCGCCGGTCACCTTCGTGTACAAGCCGAAGTCTCGCGCCACCTCGCCGATGACGATGAGTTGCTCACCCGTCACCTCGCCGCCAGGCATCCGAGGCACCACGGAGTACGTACCGTTCTTCTGGATGTTCGCGAGGAAGTGATCGTTGGTGTCCTGCAACGACGCCTGCTGGCGGTGCAGGATGTGATCGGAGTCCGTCGATGCCAGAATCGACGCGACTACGGGCTTGCAGATGTCGCAGCCTGCGCCCTTGCCGTACTTGGCGATCAGCGCCGAGAAGGTTCTGGTCTGCGTCGACTGCACGATCTGGAACAGCTCGGCCCTCGACTGCGCGAAGTGCTCGCACAGTGCCTTCGACATCACGACGCCGGAATCAGCCAGCAGCTGCTTCACGGTGGGAAGGCAACCGCCACAGGTGGTTCCGGCACTGGTGCACGCCTTCACCGAAGCGATGTCGCAGGCACCGGCCGCGATTGCGCCGCAGATGGCGCCCTTCGTCACCGCGTTGCACGAGCACACCTCGGCGTCGTCGGGCAGCGAACCTGCACCCGGCTTCTCCCCCGCAGGCGAGATCAATGTCGCCGGGTCACCGGGTAGTTCGCGACCGACCAGCGGGCGCAGTGACGCGTAGGCCGATGCGTCACCGACAAGAATGCCGCCGAGCAGGATCTTCGCGTCGTCGGAGACCACGAGCTTCGCGTACGTCCCCTTGGACGCGTCGCTGAGGACAACTTCGAGAGCGCCCGGTGAGGTCGCCATCGCGTCACCGAAACTGGCGACGTCCACGCCCATGAGCTTGAGTTTGGTGGACATGTCGGCGCCCGGGAAATCCGCGGCGCCGCCGAGCAGACGATCGGCCACGATCTCGGCCGTCGTGTAACCGGGAGCGACCAGGCCGTAGCAACGGCCTTCCACCGCAGCACATTCGCCGACGGCATAGACGTTCTCGTCCGACGTCACACAGCCGAGGTCGGTCAGGATGCCGCCGCGCTCACCCACAGCGATACCGGCGTCGCGAGCCAGCTGATCACGCGGACGTACTCCGGCCGAGAAGACGAGCAGCGACGCGTCAATGGTGGAGCCGTCGGACAGCTCGACCACGATTCCGTTGTCGGCCTGCGAAATTCCCGCCGTCCCGACTCCGGTGTGAACAGTGAGCCCGAGTTCGGTGACGAGCCGAGCGAGCAGTGCGCCGCCGCCCTCGTCGACCTGCATCGGCATCAGACGCGCATTGTGCTCGACGACGTGTGCCGTCATTCCCATGAGCGAGAGAGCATTTGCGGCCTCGAGTCCGAGAAGACCACCGCCGACCACGACGCCGACAGCGCCAGGACCTGCCTTCTCGGCGGCGGCCCGGATACCGTCGAGGTCGTCGAGGGTGCGGTAGACGAAACATCCGTCGCCGTCGTGCCCCGGCACGGGAGGCACGAACGGATACGAACCGGTCGCCATCACCAGAGCGTCGTAGGAGATCGTGTCGCCGGTGGTCGTCGTGACAATGCGTGCATCTTTGTCGATCGAGAGCGCGCCTTCCCCCACCCGAAGATCGACCAGGCCGTCACCGACGTAATCGTTGCCGGCCAGTGCCAATTCCTTGGGGTCCCACGCTCCGACGTACGAGGACAGCCCGACTCGGTCGTACGCTGCGTACTGTTCGTCGCAGAGTACAGTCACCGACCAGGTGTTCGCTTCGTCGCGCGAACGCAGTGCCTCGACGAATCGGTGTCCGACCATTCCGTGTCCGATGACAACAACCGACTTGCTCATCACGCCTACTTCCTGAGGTACGAGATAGTTCTGAGATTCCGCGGACCGCTCACGCCGTGACTGCGACCTTCGCCTCGTCGACGTCTGTGGTCAGCGTCGACGGCTTACGCAGGAAGACGAACCAGGTGACTGCGATGCAGGCGATGTAGAAGGCCAGGAACACCCAGAAGGCCATGGTCGCCGACTTCGCGGGGCTGCTGTACGACGCGCGCAGCACCAGGTTGATGCCGACGCCGCCCAAACCGCCTACCGCACCGGCAAATCCGATGAGAGCGCCGGAGATACTGCGCGACCACGTTGCCTTCTCGCTTCGATCCATGTGATCGAAGCTCTGAGCCTTCGCCTCGAAGATCGCCGGGATCATCTTGTAGACGGATCCGTTTCCGATCCCGGAGAGCAGGAACAGGGCGATGAATCCGAGAACGAACGTCACCATGATTCCGGCGCTGGCGACGCCCGCGGTGTTGTCGTCCATCGTTCCGGCCGTCACGAGGATCGATGCAGCGAATGCCATGGCGACAAACGTCCACATCGTGATCTTGCCGCCGCCGATGCGGTCTGCCAGTTTGCCGCCGAGGGGCCGAGCGATCGAACCGAGGAGCGGTCCGATGAAGGCGATCTGTGCTGCATGCAGCGCCGCTGCGGCCGGAGTTGCACCACCGGCGAGGAAGTTGATCTGCAGAACCTGACCGAAGGCGAAGCTGAATCCGATGAAGGAACCGAACGTACCGATGTACAGGAAGCTGATCACCCACGACTCGGAGAACTTCAGCGCCTTGGCCATCGAGCGCAGGTCCGACTTCTGGTTGCCCAGGTTGTCCATGAACAGCGCGGCACCGACGGCAGCGGCCGCGATGAACACGAGATAGACGGCGCAGACGATCCACGGAGCGCGGTTACCGACGGTGGCGATCACCAGCAAACCGATCAGCTGGATCATCGGCACACCGATGTTGCCGCCGCCGGCGTTGAGACCGAGCGCCCAGCCCTTGAGTCGCTGCGGGTAGAAGGCATTGATGTTGGTCATCGACGACGCGAAGTTGCCGCCGCCGATACCGGCAGTGGCCGCTACCAACATGAACGTGGTGTACGAAGCACCCGGGTTCATCATCAGGTAGAGCGTGAGAAGTGTTGGTACGAAGAGGAACAGCGCACTCATGACGGTCCAGTTACGACCGCCGAACCGTGCGGTGGCAACCGTGTAGGGAATACGGAGGACCGACCCGACAAGTGTGGGAACTGCGACGAGAAAGAACTTTCCGGCCGCGTCGATGCCGTAGATGTCCGTCGGCATGAACAACACCATCACGGACCAGATCGACCAGATCGAGAAGCCGACGTGCTCGGCCACCACTGACCAGATCAGGTTCCGCTTCGCGATGTCCTTGCCGCCGGATTCCCAGGCGTCGACGTCCTCTGCATCCCAATGCTCGATGTAATGACTCACCAGGGCCTCCTGAATATGTTGGAGACCCAAAGGTAGAAAACGGTTATTGCGCCGGTGCTGCGCGCGATGACCGCGAAGTCAATTGATCCTCACCCGGTGACAAACCCGGGTGTGAGCTAGTTCTTCGCCGGTGCGTGCCAGGAATCCTCGAGCATCCGAGGCTTACATGCCTGGTAGGCGCCCAGAAGCACCACGATCACAGCAACGACGAGCAAACCGAACGGCGCAGCGTATCCACCGGACACGTCGTGAAAAACGCCGAACAGGAGCGGGCCGAGACAGGCAACGGAGTAACCGATGCCCTGGGTGAATCCGGACAGCGCGGAGGAACCGATATGCGAGCGCGTCCGCAGATTGATCAGTGTGAGCGACATCGGGAACGTGCTCGGACCGAGGCCCAGGACCACAACCCACACGATCGGCGCGGCCATGGGGGCGAAGTAGAGTCCACCCATTCCGACGAGGTAACAGACGGCGCACGCGATCACGACGGGGAACGGGTTGGCCATGCGGGCGCACAGCGTCGGTGCGCCGAAAGCTGCGACGAGTCCGATCACCGAGAACATGCCGACCATCGTTCCGCCGAAGGCGTCACTGGCGCCGGCATCACGAAGGATCGAGGGAATCCACGTGAACATCGAATACGTGATCAGTGAGGTCATGCCGAACATACCGGCCATACCCCAGGCCACGGGCGAACGCCAGACCTGACCACGTGGCTGTTCTGCTACTGCTGCAACCGAATCCGATGCATTGTCGGTGGTCCCGGCTTCATTCGCGCGTGCCTTGCGCGAGCGAGCGAGGGTGATCAACCACGGCACTGCTGCGGCGAATCCGAAGGCGGACCACCAGCCGATCGAGAACCGCCAACCGAAGGCGTCGGCAACCGGGACTGCGACGAACGCCGGGACGATGGTGCCGATCTGCACGGCCACGATGTAGACCGAACTCATGGTGGCGAGGCGATCCGAGAAGTACCGCTTGACCAACGGCGGGATGACGACATTGCCGATTCCCATGCCTGCGAGTGCCAGAGCCGAGAGGGCCAACAACGACCACGTCTGAGACATCATGGCACGCAACAGCATTCCGACGCCGGCCATGAGCATCGCGACGAGGGCCGTTCGCTCGAGCCCGATACGTTTCGCGATGGCGGGAGTGATGAGACCGAAGATGGCGAACATTGCGGTCGGAACCATGCCGAAGACACCGACGATCGAGGCGGAGAAGCCGATCTCGTCGCGAATCTCGGCCGCCAAGGGCGAGAACGAGGTCACCGCAAGTCGAAGTACGAGCGCAGACATCGCAATCGCTGCGAAGACGAGCACACGGCCTTGTATCAACGAGCGGGTTTCGGTTCTCTCCAGTTGAGCAGTCACCGGCAAATCATAGGATGACCGGACGAACTCGCACAAGCGCGGTAATCTAACGTCACATTCACACCACTTACCCGGACCCGAGGAAACAACCACGTGCAACCCGTTCGACGCGCAAGTCTCATCTCGCAGGTCACCGAACAACTCCGCAACGAGATCCGAAGCGGAACCTGGCCGATCGGTTCCAAGATCCCCACCGAACCGGAACTGTCGGAGCTGACCGGCACCGGTCGCAATACCGTGCGCGAGGCGGTCCAGGCGCTCGTTCACGCCGGAATGCTGGAACGTCGTCAGGGATCGGGCACCTACGTCGTTGCTGTCTCCGACCTCGGCGGCACTCTGGGGAACTACTTTGCCGGCGCCCACCAGCGGGATGTACTCGAACTTCGGCGCGCACTCGACATCACCGCGGCCACCCTCGCCGCCGCACGGCGAACCGAAGACGACATCGCCGAACTGACGCGGTTACTCGCGCTTCGCACCGCTTCGTGGGAGGGTCAGGACGTCGACGCCGCCACCACTGCTGACGTCGCCCTGCACCGAGCGATCGTCGCGGCCAGCCACAACGAGGTCTACCTGGAGTTCTACGACTCCCTGCTCCCGGTCATCGAAACCACGATCCAACAGCACATCGACGCGACCGGTGAGGGATTTCACTCGCAGCACGCGAACCTCGTCAACGCTGTCGTCGACGGGAACACCGTGGCCGCCTCGAACGCCGCACGCGAATTGTTCGAGGGCCTGGTCTCGGACTTCGGTACCGGCGCCCCGATCTAGAGCAGCAAGCGCACGATGTCGGACGTTCGGGCCAACCCCGGGAACGCGTCCGCCGTCGAGCGGGGATGCAGAACATGAACTGCCAGCCTGAACATCACCGCACGTAGAAGCATCTGCGGCCACTCGGGGAGATCTTCCCACCGGCCGACCAGTGCCTCGTCTGCCCCGCCCCACGAGATCGCGTCGACCACGGCGACGGCGGCGGCCCACGCAGCCGGCCGCCAGTACGGCGTGATGTCGGTGATTCCGGGCGCCATACTGCCCGAGAACAAGACTGTTCCGAACAGATCGCCGTGCACGAGCTGGTCCGGGCTCTGCACCGGCTTACGCAACGTGGCGAGTCCGGCAATCAGTTCCAGACTCTTGCGACCGTCCGGAGTAGGCGTCTCGAGTTGCTCGACACCCTTCGCGATCCTCAGTGGAACCGTTTCCCACGCCGCGCGATCAGCGGCTACGAATACGTCGACCTCGGCCCACGGCGGCACCGGCGGTTGTGCAAGGAAGCGCGGGCGCTCGAGCGAGGCCGTCGCCGCATGCAGTCGGCACGACATCGAGACCACTTCGTCGTGACGCGGTTCCGGCGATCCGACGATGAATGTGTCGGCGCGCCAGCCCGAGACGACGTAACGACCGTCGGTCGAACGGACCGGTCGAGCGAGCCGGACGCCGTCGACTTCGAGGTTCTCTCGCACCTTCGCCGACCACGCTGCGCGGGCATGATCCGCAACTGCTGAAAGGACGACGTCTCCACACAGCCACCCGCCGTCCCAATCCGCACCGAGTGGGATGGGATCGACTTCACGGAGGCCGAAGGTGGAGCACACGTGCTGGGGAGGTTGGCCTGTGCTCACACCCCAACGCTACCGGTGCGCGGCGCCGCCTCCCGCGAGGCGCGCCTAGTAGACCGGCAGACTCGCATCCACCTGGTTCGCCCAGGCGATCGCGCCGCCTTGAACATGAACTGCGTCGGAGAAACCGGCATTCTTGAGAAAGGCCAGTGCCTCGGCCGAACGGATGCCGGTTTTGCAGTACAGCACTATCTGCTTGTTCTGCGGCAACGTCGCCAGAGCTTCGCCGGAAAGGATGCGGTCCTTCGGGATCAGCACGGCCCCCGGCAGATGCATGATGTCCCATTCAACCGGTTCTCGTACGTCGACCAGCTCGATCGATCGTCCCTCGCCGATCATGGCCTCCAGTTCGGGCGCCGTGATCGTCGAACCGACAGCAGCAGCGCTCGCCTCTTCGGACACGACACCGCAGAACGCGTCGTAGTCGATCAAGGCGGTGACGGGCACGCGGGTCGGATCACGCTGAAGGCGGATCGTCCGGAAGGTCATCGCCAGTGCGTCGTAGATCATCAGGCGTCCGAGAAGCGGTTCACCGATTCCGGTGATGAGCTTGACCGCCTCGGTCGCCATGATCGAACCGACGGTCGCGGGCAGGACTCCGAGAACACCGCCCTCGGCACAGGAGGGGACCATGCCCGGCGGCGGGGCCTCCGGGTAGAGGTCGCGATAGTTCAGTCCCGCGCCGTCCGGGGCGTCTTCCCAGAAGACCGACACCTGCCCCTCGAAGCGGTAGATCGAGCCCCACACGTACGGCTTTCCGGCGATGACTGCGGCATCGTTGACGAGGTACCGCGTCGCGAAGTTGTCCGTGCCGTCGAGAATCAGGTCGTACTCGGAAAACAGCTGGACCGCGTTGGAGTTGTCGAGACGGAACTCGTGCAATCGGACGTCGACGTGCTCGTTGATCTCGAGAATCGACTCGCGGGCGCTGACCGCCTTGGGGCGTCCGACGTCCGAGCGTCCGTGAATCACCTGACGCTGCAGGTTCGACATGTCGACCTCGTCGAACTCGACGATCCCGATGGTGCCCACTCCCGCGGCCGCGAGATAGAGCAGTGCAGGCGAACCCAATCCACCGGCGCCGATGAACAGAACCCGTGCATTCTTGAGACGCTTCTGGCCGGTCATACCGACGTTCGGGATGATCAGGTGCCTGCTGTACCGGGCAACTTCCTCCCGGCTCAACTCGGCTGCCGGCTCCACCAGTGGTGGCAATACGACGGGTGTTGCAGACACCGCGAAACACTCCTAGTTCAAGACGAGATCGTGGGTTCTCGATCCGGTCACGCTCGGGGGTACGGCCACGGATTGAAGCGGCACGTGAGTCCGTTCATCGGAACGACGCCCTCAGGATCAAGCCTAGCGATGTCGTTGTTCGCGGTTCCGAAGGTCTGCTGCATCATGATCGGTGCGAGCCCACCTTCGGTCTCGCACGGCTGGTGAGCGGCGTATCCGATGGCATGGCCGACCTCGTGATTGATCTGATACTGCCGATACGAGCCGATGTCACCCTGGAACGAAATAGCGCCTCGCACCCATCGCGGTTCGTTGAGCAGGACTCGGTCCATGCTCGGGTTGTAGCAGGATCCTTCGAGCTCGATTTCGTATCCGCAGCCTTCGCGGATAGTCATCTGCGAGGTCAGGGAGATACGGAAGTCCGGCTCGCCCGCGTCGACACGCCGGAACGCGACCTTGGGATCGTTGGTCCAACTCTTCGGATTGGCCAGGGTCTGATCGACCATGCGTCCGTACGATTCGTCACCGCCGAAGCCGGTCGTGTCGACGCCGTCCTCGATCTCGACCGTGTACGTGAACTCGCGTTCGGTTCCCTGACCCACCTTGCCCGTCGTACCCGGTACGACGTGCCACGTTCCGCCGCCCGCGACGGTGAACGGACCACCGTCGGGAAGTGCGCCGGAGGGTATCGACGACGCAAAAGTTCCGTCCCCGGCCGGCGGCGCGCCGATGACGTCGGTTCCGTCCGTGCTGTGTGCGAGGTCGGCGGTGGCCGACGTCTTGCTCGCGGAGTCGGTGGTGTCCGGACGTACGGCGTCGACGATGACGAGGATGGTGAGCACCACGAGAACCGGAATCGCGTACGCACGCCAGCCGTAGGTCGAGACGAAGCGCCCGAGCTTGCTCTGCTTTCGCGCTGCCCGGTCCGGCCGCGGATTACGCGGGGTTCGGCCCACTTCTCGTTTGGTCGGATCCCACTGGGCACGCAAGGGCTGATGGGAGGAAATGCCGCGATAGTCGCGTTCGCCGTAGGCACGATCATCCGGCACCTCTGGCCGACGTTCGTCGCGAGGCGTTCCAGTTCCGCTACGCATTCGACGTTCCTCACGTTCAGGGTTCTGCGTAGTTCGTCCACGCATGCGCGGTCCCCCTGGGTCAGTCACGTCGTCCAGAATCTCACACACGGCAAGTCACTCGCCCGGGCTGACCGAAACCCGCTGGTCCTGGCGTGTCATGGCAACCCGTCCTGTAACGAGAAAGACCGCTGGTCTCGCTCACCGAGGCGCGCGCGACTCGCCCGGCCGACACACGGTATCGTTCATTCGGCTACGACCGGTGTGACGGAGGATACTGGCGGGTACGCACACGCGACTCGCGGATCCGCGCGCCGACCGAATTACTTTTGCTCAGATTGGAAGCGACATGACAGAACTCGCGGATCGGACAGACTCCGATCGCGGTACATCGGCTGGCAAGCCTGCCGGAACACGTCGCAGCACCCGACTCCCCCGCGATGCGCGCCGCCTCCAGCTCCTCGCAGCTGCAAGCGAGGTATTCGTCGCGAACGGGTACCACTCGGCCGGCATGGACGAGATCGCCGAATGTGCGGGTGTCAGCAAGCCAGTCCTGTACCAACATTTCCCAGGCAAACTCGAACTGTATGTCGCAGTCCTGCAGAGTTACGTCGACAGCCTCATCTCGGGTGTACGCCAGGCCCTGCGATCGACGACGGACAACAAACAGCGTGTCCGCGCCGCAGTGCAGGCGTTCTTCGACTTCGTCGACAACGACTCCCAGGGCTTCCGCCTGGTGTTCGAGTCCGACATCATGGGCGAACCTCAGGTCCAGACACGCGTCGAACAAGCCACCGAAGCCTGCGTCGACGCCGTGTTCGACCTGGTCAGCCAGGATTCCGGACTCGATCCGTATCGCGCGCGCATCCTCGCGGTCGGTCTTGTCGGTGCCAGCCAGTTCACCGCTCGATACTGGCTCGAAGCTGCGCGGCCGATCCCGAAGGAAGAGGCCGTGGAAATCACGGTGACCCTGGCGTGGGGCGGTCTCTCCCATGTGCCACTGCAAGCCGAAACCAAGTAATCGGCCACACTCACACGCGAAAGGGCGGGCAGTCTCACGACTGCCCGCCCTTTCTGCTGTTACAGCTACGCGTCAGACGGTAGGCGCGAATCCGACCTTGCGGATATCGGACGGACCGATCTCCACGTACGCGACACGGGAAGCCTGCACCAGGAACTTGCGGCCCTTGTCGTCGACCAGTGCCAGAACCGGCTCACGGCCACCGAGGACGGCCGCGACCAGTGTCTCGACCTCGTCAGGGGTCTGTTCGCTGTTGACGATGAGCTCACGCGGGCTGTCGATTACACCGATCTTGACCTCCACGGTCAACCTCCGAACTGTTCGTGAATTACATCCGTTGTCGACGCAAGGCTAATGCAGCAGCGACCGCCCACGCTCCTCCGCACGCTGTGCCCAGAGCGAACAGGCACCTAGACGAGTCCGAGAATCGCCATCCGCTCGGCGTGCTTTGCCTGCATACCGTCGAACAACGCGACAACTCCGTTGAGGTCACCGGAGGCCGAGATCACCAGATCCGTGAGGTCCTCACGCTGCGCCAGCACGAACTGTGCCTGGGTGATCGCCTCACCGAGGAGTCGGCGTCCCCACAGCATCAACCGGTCCTTGGCGCGGGTGCTGGCCTCTACCGCGGCCTTCACCTCGAGCACCACGAACTCCGAATGGCCCGTCTGCGAGAGCACGTCCTCCACGATCTCGGCGACGTCCGTCGGGAGGGAGTGACCGATCTCGCGATAGAAATCGGCAGCGATTCCGTCTCCGACATATGCCTTCACGAGCGATTCCAGCCACGTCGACGGCGTCGTCGACGCGTGATAGTTGTCGAGCGCGCGCACGAACGGATCCATGACGGCAAAGATCTCGTGGCCACGTTCCGTCAGGGCCGTTTCCAGAGTCTCGAAGTGGTCCATCTCGGCGGCGGCCATGCTGGCAAACGCCACCTTGCCGCGCAGGTCCGGAGCCATTTGTGCGTCTTCCGCCAAACGGTAGAACGCCGAAATCTCGCCATACGCGAGAACGGCAAACAAATCGATCACGCCCGGGTGATCGGAAGCGACTCGGCCTCCGGTTCCAGCGTCCGTCGAAGCATCAAGATCGTGTGCGCCCATGACTACGAACTGTAGTGCTTCGACGGCCGACGCGACTGCCAAGGACCGCATGTCCGATTCGGTGATCTTCGACATGTCATCGCGAGGGACGGACAACGTGCAGCTACAATGGTCTTGGGAGTTCGCCAGTTCCCCCGGGCCATTTGGTTAGCCGGGACGGCTGTCTTCACACGAACCCCACCGATAATGTGCGCGCACCTGCATCGACGGTTGTTGCCCGCTTCGCCGAGATCGCCGGACGGTTCGAATTCGTCCGAGTGGAATTCAGTGCTGAGGCGTAGGCATGACCGAAGAAAAAGAGGGCATCGACATCGGCCGACTTACGGCCTGGCCCCTTACCTTGTGCGTGCGTACCGCCACGAGGAAAGGCTAGTCCCCTGAGCAAGATCACTGTCGACCACGAAGACGAAGCAACCGAGAACACCGTTTCCGTCCAGCTCGACGACACCCATGTACCCCCGACCTTCGCCGAACTCGGTGTCCGCGACGAAATCGTCCGCGCACTGAACGAGATCGGCATCGAGCGCACCTTCGCCATCCAGGAACTCACCCTCCCGTTGGCTCTCGCCGGTGACGACCTCATCGGTCAGGCACGAACCGGTATGGGCAAGACCTTCGGTTTCGGCGTCCCGCTCCTGCATCGCATCGTCACCGCCGAGAACGGCACGGCGGTCCTCGACGGCACTCCCCGCGCGCTGATCATCGTTCCCACCCGCGAACTGTGCATCCAGGTCGCCCGCGACCTCGAGAACGCCAGCAAGTACCTCCGCGTCGGCGACCGTGGTCTGCAGGTTCTGCCCATCTACGGCGGCCGGCCGTACGAGGCGCAGATCTCGGCACTCCAGAAGGGCGTCGACGTTGTCGTCGGCACCCCGGGTCGCCTGCTCGACCTCGCCAACCAGTCGCACCTGATCCTGGGCAAGGTTGGCGTTCTCGTCCTCGACGAGGCCGACGAAATGCTCGACCTCGGCTTCCTCCCCGACATCGAACGCCTCATGGGCATGGTCCCCGACAAGCGTCAGACAATGCTCTTCTCGGCCACGATGCCCGGCCCGATCATCACTCTGGCTCGCACCTTCCTGACGCAGCCGACGCACATCCGCGCCGAGGAAGCCGAATCCTCCGCAGTGCACGACCGCACGAGCCAGCACATCTACCGTGCGCACGCTCTCGACAAAGCCGAGATGGTTGCCCGCGTACTGCAGGCCGAAGGCCGCGGCGCGACGATGATCTTCACCCGTACCAAGCGCACCGCCCAGAAAGTCGCCGACGATCTCGCCGAGCGTGGTTTCTCCGTCGGCGCGGTCCACGGCGACCTCGGACAGATCGCCCGTGAAAAGGCACTGAAGGGCTTCCGCAACGGCAAGGTCGACGTTCTCGTTGCCACCGACGTCGCTGCACGCGGTATCGACATCGACGACGTCACTCACGTCATCAACTACCAGTGCCCCGAAGACGAGAAGACGTACGTCCACCGCATCGGTCGTACCGGCCGCGCCGGACGCACCGGCATCGCCGTCACGCTGGTCGACTGGGACGACATCCCTCGTTGGCAGCTCATCGACAAGGCACTGAGCCTCGGAATCCCCGATCCGGTCGAGACGTACTCGAGCTCGCCGCACCTCTACGAGGAGCTGTCGATCCCGGCCGACGCCAAGGGCACTGTACGCAAGGCCAAAGCTGCGCCGGAGAAGGCTGCAACCGACAAAGCCGCAACGGACAAGGCCGCAACGGACAAGGCCGACGCGCCGAAGACGACCCACTCCGACGGCAACGAAGAGAAGGCCGCTCCCCGCCGCAACCGGACCCGTCGCCGCACCCGCGCCGGCGCTTCGGCCGACGCCGCGACGTCCACCACCGCTACCGCGACCACCGCTCCCCCCTCGGCACCCGCCGCAACCGGTGCCGAGAACACGGACGACGACGGAGCAGCCAAGCCGCGTCGCCGTCGGCGTCGTCGCCCCGCGGCTACCGCGACGGCAGGCGCCGCAGAGTAAGCTGCCGATGTGCTGGCTCCCGAAAGGCGTACTCGCTCAGATCTGATCGGTGCGCTGGCTCTCGCGCTGGCCGTAGTCGTAGCGGTGACCGTGGTGTGGTTGCGCAGTGATGCGCACGGAACCACCTCGGTCACCGCAGACACGTCTCTCCCGCCTCTCTCGACGTCGGTGTTGTTGCCCGACATCCTGAAGCAGACGTGGGAATCCGCCAGTGCCGATTCGACGGCGCCGATCACCGTCGGCAATGCCGTCGTCACCGCCGACGGCTCCGAAGTGATCGGCCGCGATCCGGCAACGGGTGAAGAAGTGTGGCGTTACGCGCGCAACATACCCCTGTGCGGTGCGATCGGTTCATGGGATCGCGTCGTCAGCGTCTATCAGGACGATCGCGGTTGCTCCCAGGTCACGTCACTGGTCGCGGACACCGGCGCCCGAAAAGACCAGCGCAACAGCGACGCCGATTCCGCGGTCAGTTTGTCGGCGGACGGCACCTACCTGATCTCACGCGGCAGTGAGCGAATGGAACTGTGGCGCTCGGACCTTGTCCGAACCCTCGAGTACGGCCGGGTCGACGCGAAGGTCAATCCCAACAAGCAACCTCGCACCGGATGCACGCTGCTCGACGCCGCGTCGAGCGCCAACCGTGTCTCGGTACTCGAACGCTGCCCCGGTGAAGCCTCCAACAGGTTGACGGTGATGAATCCCGCTCCCAAGGACGCCCAGGAACCCGAGGAGTACGGATCCTCGATTCTCCTCGACTCCGAGGGCGCCCGCCTGCTGTCCGTGGCCGGCGAGAAAACGGCGGTCTACCTCCCCGCCGCCAACGGAACTGTTTCTCGCATCAGCATTTTCGACGGATCCGGCAGCCCGATCGTCGACTATCCGATCGAGGGAGCGGTGACCGAAGATGCTCGCACCCACGCCGACAAGGCTTCGATCACATGGTGGACCGGCTCGCAGACGGTCAACCTCCGACTGAGCGATCTGGCTCCGACGTGGATCGTCAACGGAACGTCCGGGCCCGGAAGCATGGTCGCCGGTCAGATGCTCATCCCCGTTCCGGGCGGCATTGCAGCCGTCAGCCCGTCGGACGGAGCGGTGCAGCGCATGATCGCCGTCGACCGCGGTGAGACGGCGACACCGATCGTGCTCGCCAGTGCGGGCGAGACGATTCTGGAACAGCGCGGCGATACCTTGTTCGCGCTGCGATAGAAGCTCGCCTTCCTCAGAGCGCCAGTTCCGGCGCGAAAGTCACGACTTCGTTTCCAGCCCAATGCTTTACGAGATTGTCGGCGAGTTCGCGATAAGCATCCGCACCCTTGTTCTTTCGTCCGGCGAGGACCGTCGCGCCCGACGCGGACGCCTCGGCGAACTTGACGGTGCGTGGGATCGGCGGCGCCAGAACGGCGAGGGAGTAACGGTCGCTGACGTCCGCGAGCACGTCGCGACTGTGCGTGGTTCGAGCGTCGTACAGAGTCGGAAGTGCACCGAGCAGAACAAGATCCGGGTTGGTGATGGCTTGGACTTCACGAACCGTACGCAGCAGCTGTCCGACGCCGCGGTGTGCCAGGGTCTCGCATTGCAGTGGAACCAGAACCGACTGCGCCGCAGTCAATCCGTTGAGTGTGAGCACACCCAACGACGGTGGGCAGTCGATGATGACGACGTCGTAGGAACCCAGGAGCGGAGACAGCGCCCGCTTGAGCGCGAACTCTCGGCCGGGTCGCATCAGAAGCAACGCTTCAGCGCCCGCGAGATCGATCGTGGCCGGCAGCAGGTCCATGCCGTCGTCCGTCTTCAGCACGGCGTCGACCGCGTCGAGATCACCCGCCAGGACCTCGTTGACCGAACGCTCGAGGCGATCCGGGTTGTGGCCGAGCGAGAACGTCAGGCAGCCCTGCGGGTCGAGATCCACCACCAGGACTCGTTGTCCGAGCGCGGACAAAGCCGCACCGAGAGAGGCGACGGTAGTGGTTTTAGCCACGCCGCCCTTTTGATTCGCCACTGCGAGAACCGTCGTCACACGTAGATCCTTGCGCACTTCGCGCCAGGAGGCGAGCTACACACGCGAGGCAGCCTGCAATGATGGTCGACATGACCTCCCAGTCCACCCCCTCGTCGATCCCTCTCGGTGCTCGCGTCGTACTGATGCGCCACGGTGAAACCGAGTGGGCACGGACCGGAAAACACACCGGACGGACCGAGGTTCCACTGACTCCGCTCGGCGAAATGCAGGCCACCGCGACCGGAAACCGACTGCGGACACTCGACCTCCGCAATCCCATGATTCTGACGAGTCCGCGTTTGCGCGCACAGCTGACGGGTGATCTTGCCGGCCTGCCGGAGGAGCGAACCTGGGATGCACTGTCCGAATGGGACTACGGGGACTACGAGGGCCTCACGACACCCGAAATCCGGGCAACGGTGCCCGATTGGACCGTCTGGACACACCCGTGTCCCGGCGGCGAGCAGGCCGACCAGATCCATGCCCGCACCGACATGGTGCTGTCGATGGTGCGTTCGCAGCTACCCGAGCGGGACGTGATTCTGATCGGGCACGGCCACTTCTCACGCGCACTCATCGCTCGCTGGCTCGAGCTCCCCGTGACGGAAGGAAAGCGCTTCGCGTTGTCGCCCGGCGCATACACGGTTCTCGGTTACGAGCACGGGGCTACTCACCTCCTCCACCACAACGTGCCACCGCTCGTGGAGGCGTGAGGCTTAAGATCCTCTGCATGATCCGACGCGCCACGCCCGCAGACGTCCAGCCGATCACCGACATGATCTACGAGTTGGCGGACTACCAGAAGGCCCTCGACGAGTGCACCGTGAAGGCGGAACAGATCGGCGAGGCTTTGTTCGGACCGGCCGCGACGGCCTTCGCGCACGTCGCTGTGAATTCCGCCGACGACGTCGTCGGCATGGCGCTGTGGTTTCGCAATTTCTCCACGTGGGACGGCGCGCACGGCATCTACCTCGAGGACCTGTACGTCAAGCCCAGCCAGCGCGGATCAGGGCACGGGAAGGCTCTTCTGGCCGCGCTCGCCAAGGAGTGCACCGACAACGACTACACCAGGCTGTCCTGGTCGGTGCTCAACTGGAACACCCCCTCGATCAAGTTCTACGAGTCACTCGGTGCCGACGCGAAGACGGAGTGGACCACGTATCGCCTGACCGGCACCCACCTCGGGGCGCTCGCGGCCGAGGCCGAGTAGGAGTTCAGTCTTTCTTGCGCCCGGTGTCGCTGGTTCCTTCGGCGTCCGGACGTTCCTCGTCCGATGACGCCTCGTCGGCATACGCTCCGTACTCCGCTGCCATCCACCGAGACGTCGGAGCCGAGAACAGGCAGCCGAGGGCACCGAGAACGACGACACCCAGAACGATGCCGAGCAGAACCTGATGGGAATCGGTCAGCAGCGACCAGGCAACCGGCAGGAGCAGCAGCTGGGCGACGACGGCGATGGCCCGGCCCCACCGGCGACCGGTCAACAGGGCGATACCGGCAGCCAACACCGCACCGCCGAGGATCGCGACCCAGGCGGCAAATCCGTATCCGTTGGTGACGCTCTGATCGTGGCCGGTTGCACCGCGAATCACTGCGACGATCGCGAACCCGGCGGCAACGAGCCCTTGCAGCGTCACGAGGGCACCTGCCCATGTGACTGTCTTGGGCAGGGCGTTCGGACTGGCGGTATTCGGCACGAGGCCAGCCTAGAACACGACACCGGATAGGCTCATGCCCCGTGCGCGCACTGCTGATCGTCAACCCCAATGCCACCTCCACCACCGCTGCCGGTCGTGACCTGTTGGCACACGCCCTCGAGAGTCGTGTGCGACTTACTGTGGCGCACACCACACATCGGGGACACGCTGCCGAACTGGCGCGCGAAGCCCACGAAGACGGGTTCGGCTCGGTGATCGTCCACGGCGGCGACGGCACGGTCAACGAAGTGGTCAACGGACTGCTCGGGTCACCGCATCCCACGTCCATGAAATCGGTTCCGGTCGGTCCGATCCCGACAATCGCAGTCGTCCCCGGAGGCTCGGCAAACGTTTTCGCGCGCTCGCTCGGTATCGCCGCCGACCCGATCGATGCCACGAACCAACTCGTCGACCTTCTCTCCGAGCGCACGCGACGCCGAATCGGACTCGCACACTGCGACAACCGTTGGTTCACGTTCAACGCCGGAATGGGCCTCGACGCCGATGTCTGCGAGGCCGTCGACGCCAGCCGCAAAAACGGTGACGCCGCCACACCCGCCCGGTACGTCCGAACCGCAATCGCGGCGTTCTTCCGTGCCAAGCGAGCCGAACCAGCACTGACCGTCCACCTTCCCGATCAGGATCCCGTCTCCGGAGTCCACTACGCGTTCGTGTCGAACTCGAGCCCGTGGACATATCTGGAAGAGCGCCCCGTACACACCAATCCGGGAACGACTTTCGACAGCGGACTCGGCATCTTCGCCATGACGAGCACCAAAGTCCTACCGTCCTTGCGGGTTGTGCGACAGCTCCTCGCACGCGGCGCCGAGCCGAAATCGAAGGTTCTTCTCCGCACCGACGACGTCCCGTCAATCACCATCGAATCGTCGCGACCGATCGGACTGCAGATGGACGGCGACTACATCGGACTTCGCGAAAAGGTCGAATTCACCTCGGTACCGGATGCACTGGAAGTGTTCGCACCGATTGCGACGTGAGTCAGGCAACACGTTTGACCTGCAAAAACTCTGGTGCCGAATAGCCGAAATCGGGTAAAATGCCGGTGACGCCCAGGTGGCCGTCAGGTGTGTCACAAATTAGTGAGTTGGCCCACGAACCCGTTCAAACCTATTGACATACCGTGAGTTCGTGAAAGCATTCACAAGTAACAGTGCGGAAACATTGATGACGCACACACAAACTCATTGGTACCAAATGGTGTGAATACACACCCAATTAAGGAGCGAAAAAAGATGGACTGGCGCCACAACGCAATCTGTCGCGACGAGGATCCCGAACTGTTCTTCCCGGTGGGAAACAGCGGACCGGCCCTCGCTCAGATCGCTGATGCCAAGGTTGTCTGCAACCGCTGCCCCGTCACCGCCGAGTGCCTGTCCTGGGCTCTCGAGTCCGGTCAGGATGCAGGCGTCTGGGGCGGAATGAGCGAAGACGAGCGTCGCGCACTCAAGCGTCGCAACGCACGTACCCGTGCACGCACTTCCGTCTAGGTAGAACCGAGACGTTCGACTCGCGACGGAGAACAGCCCCTCCGCACAGTCGAAGACGACAGCCCGGCACCACATGGTGCCGGGCTTTTTGTCTGCTCGAATCAGTAACGATGCGCGAATCAGTAACGCGCAGTACGCCTACCGAGCGGCACACGCAGAACCGCGTCGGTGCCACCGCCGCTCCCCGGGTGCAGTCCGAGTGAGCCGCCGAGTTCGGCGCCCAGCAAAGTCCGAACGATCTGCAGTCCGAGGCGATCGGATTTCTCGAGGTCGAAATTTTCCGGGAGCCCGCGCCCGTTGTCGTGGATGATCACGTCCAACCAGCGTGCAGAACGCTCGGCGCTCAATGTGACCGTGCCGGTAATACCTGGATCGAAAGCGTGCTCGATGGCGTTCTGCACCAACTCCGTCAGCACCATGACCAACGGGGTGGCACGCTCGGCGGAGAACACTCCGAAACTTCCCTCACGCCGAATCGTCACCGGCACACCTACTCCCGCGACATCGGAGAGCATGGGAACCAACCGGTCGATCACCTCGTCGAGATCCACCTCTTCGTCCACCGACATCGACAAGGTGTCGTGAACGAGGGCGATGGACGTCACGCGCCTCACCGATTCTGTCAACGCTTGTCGCGCTTCGTCGTTGCCGGTTCGTCTGGCCTGTAGACGCAGAAGCGCCGCGACGGTTTGCAGGTTGTTCTTCACTCGGTGGTGAATCTCGCGGATGGTCGCGTCCTTGCTCAGGAGCGCGCGATCACGACGCTTGACCTCGGTGACGTCGCGGACGACGACCGCAGCACCGACGTGCCGACCGCCCGGCTTGAGGACCAGGGCTCGCAGCAGAACGGTCGCCCCGCGCGCCTCGATCTCCATACGGCGACCGGGCTTGTCCGCCAACGTATCCCGGATGTATCCCGCAGCTTCCGAAGACTCGAACGGGTCGGTGACCAACGAACGGGTCAACGCCGCGAGGTCTTGGCCCACCAGATCCGAACTCAAGCCCATCCGGTGATAGGCCGAGAGCGCGTTCGGGCTGGCGTAGACGACGGCGCCTTCGGTGTCGAGACGGATGAACCCGTCGCCCGCACGTGGGCTCGAGTTCGTGTCGGAGCGCGATTCTCGGATCGGGAAGGTTCCGTCGCTGATCATCTGACACAGGTCTTCGGCGCAATCGAGATACGCGAGCTCGAGCGGACTCTGCGCTCGCTGGTGCGACAGGTTGGTGTCGCGGCTCAGAACCGCGATGACGCGCCCGTCCAGACGCACGGGAACGGCTTCCTTACGTGGCGGCATTCCTTCACGCCACGTCTCGTCTTCGCCGCGAACGACGCGGCCCTCCACGAGAGCGCGGAGAACCTGCGGGTGCTCGGACTCGGAAACGACCGTCCCGACCGCGTCCTCCGGAAAAGCCGTCGATGCCGTTGTCGGCCGGCAGTGCGCGACGCAGATGACCGACCCCTCCGAACGGTTCTTCTCCGATTCGGTGCCCACCCACAGAAGAACATCGGCAAAGGAGAGGTCGGCGAGCAGTTGCCACTCGCCCACTACGCGCTGGAGGTGGTCGACCGCCGCACCCGGGAGATCGGTGTGTTCGGCGAGGAGGTCACTGAGAGTGGACATCGTCCGACTTAGGAGATCACGGCGATCAGATCGCCTTGCTGAATGACATCGCCGACCTTGACGCCCACCGTCGTCACCGTTCCCGGAACCTCGGCCAGGACCGGAATCTCCATCTTCATGGATTCGAGGATGACCAGGGTGTCGCCGTCCGCAACGACGTCTCCCTCGCTCACGACCACCTGGTAGACCGTCGAAACCATCTCGGCGCGCACGTCTTCTGCCATCGTGAACCTCACTTCTGTCGGAACTGCACTCTGACCACGAAAATACGTCGACGGATCACTCGATCGACCTGCCAATGGAACCACACCGGCATCGGCGTGAAACAATGACGCGAAAGAAACAGAAGGGAGACCAATCATGGGTAAGCGTGGTCGTAAGAAGCGCAGCCGTAAGGGCAACGCCGCTAACCATGGCAAGCGTCCAAACGCCTGACATGTAGCGCAACAAAACGTCCGAGGGGCGGGGAAGCATTGCTTCCCCGCCCCTCGGCGTTACTGCCTACGCTACTACCGCTCAGATCGTCGCTGACGGGCTAGCTGTCGGTTTCGGTAGTCGTTATGACGATGGTCCGACGCAACTCGACGGTGAGCCGCTGACGCAGACTTTCCGGCGCGTGGTCTCCGCCGCACTTACGGTTGATCAGGCTCTTGACCTTCTCTTCGATCCCGTAGGCCTCGAGGCACGATCCGCAATCGTCGATATGACGCTGCAGGCGAGCACGACTGGAATCGTCACATTCACCGTCGAGCATCAACCAGACGTCGGCGATGACTGCCGAGCAGTCGAGCCTTTCGAATTCGTCCTGCTCACTCATCGTGTGACACCTTCCGTCTCGGTGGCTGCGACTGTGGCTGTGTCGACTGCGCCGTCCCGATTGAATCCCCGGTCTTTTGCGACATCGGCCAGAAGACCACGCAATTGCTTGCGACCACGGTGCAGTCGCGACATCACCGTTCCGATGGGTGTGCCCATGATCTCCGCGATCTCCTTGTACGGGAATCCTTCGACATCGGCGTAGTACACCGCCATCCGGAATTCCTCGGGAAGCGACTGCAGCGCCGCCTTGATGTCGTCGTCGGGCAACGCGTCGAGCGCCTCCACCTCGGCCGAACGCAGACCTGTGGACGTGTGCTCAGCGGTCGCGGCCAACTGCCAGTCGGTGATCTCGTCCGTCGGGTACTGCGCGGGTTGGCGCTGCTTCTTACGGTACGAGTTGATGTAGGTGTTGGTGAGAATCCGGTACAGCCAGGCTTTCAGGTTGGTACCGGCACGGAACGAGCGGAAAGCGGTGTACGCCTTGACGTACGTCTCCTGCACGAGATCCTCGGCATCAGCCGGATTCCGAGTCATGCGCAGGGCAGCGCCGTACAACTGGTCGAGCAGCGGGAGCGCGTCGCGCTCGAACCGGGCAATCAACTCATCCGCAGTTTCGGGCGTTTCGGACACTGCGCCGTCGGCAGGTTCGGTAACCCCTGACGGTTCGTCCTTGGGCCGGTCGTGTTCCAGCACTCTGATCCCTTCACTAGCCGTAGGGATCAAGGTTACCGCCAACTGAAGATCCGACCCACGGGCCGGTGGTGGCTCACACACAGCCAGCACGGTCGCTCCTTCGCTTCTCGGGACAAGTTTCATCAACTGGTACCAACACGGGAGTCTGCGACTCTGTTCCCGGCCTGGTCGGATGCACCTGTCGGCGATCCGCATAGGGTGTCCTCATGGCCGGAACTGCGACCCCTGCGACCGTACTTCTCGACAAGTCGAAGACACCGCACCGAGTCCACAGCTACGACCACGATCCTCGCGCCGAATCGTTCGGCGACGAAGCCGTGGACGCGCTGGCCGAGTCGACAGGCGTCGAGGCTGCCCAGATCTTCAAGACCCTGGTAGTCAAACTCGACACCGGCAAGCTCGCCGTCGCGGTTCTGCCGGTCCCGGACAAGCTCTCGCTCAAGGCTGCAGCCGCTGCCCTCGGTGCGAGCAAAGCAGTCATGGCCGATCGCGTCGAAGCCGAGCGCTCGAGCGGCTACGTCTTCGGCGGTATCTCACCGCTCGGCCAGCGCAAGAAACTGCCGACCGTGATCGATGCGTCGGCGCTCGACTGGGACCGCATTCTCTGCAGCGCCGGTCGACGCGGGCTCGAGATCGAGCTGGCTCCGACGGACCTCGTGCAGTTGAGTGGCGCGGTCACGGCGCAAATCACGGCGGGCTGAGTATCCGGTCGCTACGGTCTCACCATGCGACCACACCTGAAAACTCTGGCACTGACCGCTGCAGCGGCAGCCCTCACCGTCTCGCTGACGGCCTGCGGGAGTTCGGACAATGCCGCCAAGGAAGTCACGGTAGTCGGATCAGGGCAGATCCGCGGAGCGCCGGACATCCTCAATGCCGACATCGGTATCGAGGTGGTTGCCCCGGATGTATCGGGAGCGGTCTCGGAGTCGAATGACAAGGCCCGTCAGATGATCGACGCGATAGTCGCCGCCGGCGTGGCCCCCGAGGACGTACAGACAAGCGATCTGTCCGTCCAGCCGCAGTACGACGCGAGTGGTGGACCGTTCATCGGCGGCAACGTGACCGGCTACCGGGCAACCAACTCGGTACGGATCGTCGTCCGCGATCTCGACAAGGCCTCTTCTGTCCTGGACGCCGGCATCGCGGCGGGCGGAAACGCGGCACGGCTCGGCAACGTCGCCTTCGCCATCGACGACGACTCTCAGCTTCTGGCCGACGCTCGCACCCGAGCTTTCGAGGACGCGAAGAACCGTGCCGAGCAGTACGCGGATCTGTCCGGCACTTCGCTCGAGAACGTCGTGACCATCACCGAGGCGCACGACACGAGTGGCGGTCAGACCATGCGCGCTCCCGACGCCTCGATGTCCGACATGGTTCTCGCCCCGGGAACCCAGCAGGTCTCGTTCGAAGTGACCGTTACCTGGGCTCTCGGCTGACTGCTAGAGCAGGCTGATCTGCTCGCCGGCACGGTCGACGTCCGGCTCGATCAACTCGTGTCCGTTGTTCTTGACACTGTTGACCAGCGGCCGGACTCGATCGACGTCGATTCGTTCGAAGAGATCCGGTACCGGCTCGAGCAGGGCCGAATCGACGGTGTTGTCGGGATCGAGCCATGGCTCCCAGCGGTCGCGAGGCAGGGCGAGGGGCATGCGGTCGTGAACCTGCTCGAGGTGACCGAGAGAGTCGACTGTGACGATCGAGCAGCTCAGGACGGGGCTCGCGTTCTCGACCCTCGGGTCCCGCCAGGCAGACCACACACCCGCCATGAACAGCCGTGATCCGTCGTCGGGGTGCATGTAGTAGGGAATCTTCGCTGCCTTCTTCCCGCCGGTGGCCTCGGTCTGCCACTCGTACCACCCGTCCATGGGGACCAGGCAACGCTTGAACTTGAAGGCGGTCCGAAAGGCCGGCTTCTCCGCCAGCGAATCGGCACGGGCGTTGAACAGGACCGGGCCTTTGCCCAGTTCCTTGGTCCACGACGGGACCAGTCCCCAGCGCATCCGCCGAATCCTCTTGGTCGGATCGCTGTCGGGGTTTTCCCGATCGTGGCGTTCGACGACGGTCAACACCTCGGTCGTCGGGGCCACGTTGTAGTCGGCTTCGACGGGCGCCGAGTGGTCGGTCTCGTCGAGCGCATCGAGTTCCACCGCCAGGGTGGCCGGGTCAGCTGTGGTCGCATACCTTCCGCACATGACACCCAGGGTGGCACGGTTTCGACCATTCCCCCACCGATGAGAGAAGATGGACCATGTGAGTCTGAGTCTGTGGAGCGCCCCGAGGGCCCAAGCACCCGTCGATGCAGTGGTGACGCTGCCCGGATCCAAGTCCATCACCAATCGAGCTCTGATTCTTGCCGCACTTGCGGATGGCCCGTCCACGATCACCGGTGCACTCCGCAGCCGTGACGCCGACCTGATGATCGCAGCTCTGCGTGACCTCGGCATCGGCGTCGAGGAAGCCGGCGATCCGACCACGCTTCACATCACCCCTGGGCCCCTGCGCGGCGGCGAGGTCGACTGCGGCCTGGCAGGCACCGTGATGCGCTTCCTGCCGCCGCTCGCCGCGATGGCCGACGGCATCGTTCGCTTCGACGGCGACGAGCAGGCACGCACACGACCGCTCGGCACCATCTTGGAAGCCCTCCGCGGTCTCGGCGCACACATCGAGGGTGACGCACTCCCGTTCACCGTCACCGGAACCGGATCCCTACGCGGCGGGACGGTCACCATCGACGCATCCGGTTCGTCGCAGTTCGTCTCCGGTCTCCTCCTCTCGGCTGCTGCCTTCGAAGAGGGTGTCACCGTCCACCACGACGGCAAGCCCGTCCCGTCCATGCCGCACATCGACATGACCGTCGAGATGCTCCGCGAAGCCGGAGTTTCCGTGACGACACCAGCCACGGGCGGTGACGCGGACACCTGGCGTGTGGCACCGGGGCCGGTGCGCGCCGTGGACTGGGCGATCGAACCCGATCTCTCCAACGCCACACCGTTCCTGGCCGCTGCCGCAGTGACCGGCGGAACCGTCAGCGTTCCGATGTGGCCGTCGTCGACCACGCAACCCGGCGACGCGATCCGCGGGATCCTCGCCTCGATGGGCGCCGACGTCACTCTCGCCGATGGTGTGCTGACCGTTCGCGGCCCGGAGAAACTGCGCGGCATCGACATCGATCTCCACGACGTGGGAGAGCTGACCCCCACCGTCGCGGCCCTGGCTGCTCTCGCCGAGGGCACCTCGCATCTACGAGGTATTGCACACCTGCGCGGGCACGAGACCGACCGTCTGGCCGCCCTCGCCGACGAGATCAACAAGCTCGGCGGCTCCGTCACCGAAACCGATGACGGCCTGACGATCGTTCCCGCGGAACTTCATGGCGGACAATGGCTCTCGTATGCCGACCACCGCATGGCAACAGCCGGCGCGATCATCGGCCTGGTCGTCGACGGCGTCGAGGTCGACGATGTAGGAACCACCGCCAAGACACTGCCCGGCTTCGAGAACATGTGGGTCGACATGCTCGAGAGTTCGACTGCGACGCCGAAGGCAAGCTTCTGAGTCCGCGGCAGTACGACGAGTCCGACGTCCGGGTACGCCCCGGACGCGGATCCCGCCCCCGTACGAAGACTCGGCCCGAACATCTCTCGGCTGAATCGGGGATGGTGGTGTCGAAGGATCGTGGCCGTTGGGGTTGCGTCCTCGGCGGTGATCCCGACCGGCTGATCGTCACGATGCGCGCCCGCGAGTTGGGCCGCACCCCGATCGTCGTCGGCGATCAGGTGGACATTGTCGGCGACCTGTCGGGTAAAACCGATACTCTGGCTCGCATTGTCCGGGTCTCCGAGCGTTCGACGGTTCTGCGCCGAACCGCCGACGACACCGATCCCTTCGAACGCATCGTCGTCGCGAACGCCCAGCAGTTACTCATCGTCGTGGCACTCGCCGATCCCCCACCGCGCACCGGCTTCGTCGAGCGCGCACTGGTCGCCGCCTACGTGGGCGGCCTGACACCGATCGTCTGCCTGACCAAGAGCGACCTCGAACCACCCGAGGAATTCGCGAGCACTTTCGCCGACCTCGACATCCAAGTGGTCGTCGCCGGTCGCGACGATCCACTGGACGAACTGACGCAGATCCTCGAGCACAAGCTGACCGCCCTGATCGGGCATTCCGGCGTCGGAAAGTCGACACTGGTCAATCGTCTTGTCCCCGATGCCAATCGAGCGGTCGGCATCGTGTCCGGCGTCGGCAAGGGCCGGCACACGTCGACACAATCGGTGGCGCTCCCCCTCGCCGGTGGCGGCTGGGTCATCGACACTCCCGGCATCCGTTCGTTCGGCCTTGCACATATCTCACCCGAGAATGTGGTGGCGGCATTCTCGGACCTTGCCGCGGCGATCGAGGATTGCCCGCGCGGATGCACACACCTGGGGCCGCCGGCGGATCCCGAATGCAAGCTCGACCTGCTGGAGGGCAAATCAGCTCGACGCGTCGTCGCGGTGCGACAACTGCTCGAAGCGATCAAGTCCAACGATCAGTACTGAGCGACACCCCTGCACGACCCCCAGCGCGAGAACAGCAAAGCGGCCCGACACCATCGAATGGTGTCGGGCCGCTTCTGTTCTGGTCAGCGCAGGCGGGAAATCAGCGAAGGCCCAGGAGGCTGCGCAGCTTTCCGCTCTTACGCTTGCGTGCGATGGCGCTCTTGAGGCCGCTGCGACGCCCGGTCACGGGATCGACGGTTGAGGTCAGTTCGCCGTCGAACATCCGCTCCGACGCCGTCTCGGGCGCATTGTCGACGGTGTCCTTGAGGTACTTGTTGGGCAGCGACAGCTTGGCGATGGTGCGCCAGGACTTGGCGTACTGCACGGCAAGCGGGCCCGTCGTGTACGGCAAGTCGTACTTGTCCGCGAGCTGACGCACCGTGACCGCGATGTCCTTGTAGCGGTTGCTGGGCAGATCGGGGAACAGGTGATGCTCGATCTGGTAGCTCAGGTTGCCAGTCATGAAGTCCATGAGCGCGCTGCCCTCGATGTTGGCGCTGCCGAGCATCTGACGCAGGTACCACTGAGCCTGTGTTTCCTTGTCGATGTCTTCCTTGGTGAACTTCTCGGCACCGTCCGGGAAGTGACCGCAGAAGATGACCGCGTTGGTCCACACGTTCCGCAGGGTGTTGGCGGTGAAGTTGGCCGACAACGTGCTCTTCCACGCCGGGCCGGTGATGGCCGGGTAGATGACGTAGTCGCGCAGGACCTGCTTGCCGATCTTCTCGCCGACCTCGCGAAGCTTGCGCTGCGTCTCTTCCTTGTCGGCGCGGCCCTTGGCCACCTTGCCCAGCTCGAGGTGCTGAGCGGCGATGCCGTACTCGAAGAACAGAGCAAGCAGCGTGTTGTAGACCAGGTTGCCGGCATTGAAGGGCTTCCAGCGCTGATCGCGGGTGACGCGAAGGAGGCCGTATCCGACGTCGTCGTCCATTCCGAGGACGTTGGTGTACTTGTGATGCAGGTAGTTGTGGGTCTGCTTCCAGTGTGCAGACGGGCCGGTGACGTCCCACTCCCACGAGGTGGAGTGGATCTCCGGGTCGTTCATCCAGTCCCACTGCCCGTGCATCACGTTGTGCCCGAGTTCCATGTTCTCGATGATCTTCGAGAGCGTCAGCAGACCAACACCGGCAAGCCACGCCGGACGACGACGGCTGGCGAAAAGCACTGCGCGGCCCCCGATTTCGAGCGAACGCTGCAGGCGAATGACGTTGCGCACGTAGCGCGCGTCCTTCTCGCCGCGCGACTCCTCGATGTCCCGACGGATCGCGTCGAGTTCGCGGCCGAGCGCCTCGATGTCGGCGTCCGTGAGATGTGCGTATTCCTTGACATCTGCAATCGCCATGGAAAGCCTCCTAGCAGTGAGTTAGGCGCAAAGTAGTAAGTGCAGAACGATCATGAATTCGAATCGTTCAGATCAACTGCACCTACTGTAGCGTAACTTACGGCACCGTAGGTTGGGTTTTTCCCGATGTAACCTATATCACTTCCGACGCTTCGGCATGCGGGAACGGGCCTGCGACTTGAGTGCGGTCAACAAACCGAGACGCTTACCGGTGACCGGATCCGTACGAAGGTCCTCGACCATCGCCATGGCTGCATCCCGGAATCCCGAGTCGCGGAACCGTAGTTCCGAAGAGGTTTCCGGAGCATTGTCCGAGGTTGCGGTCAGCCACTTGTCCGGCAAAGCCAACTTGTGGATCGTGCGCAGAGCCAGAAGATACTGCTTGAAGAGCGAACCGGTGGTGTACGGGAGATCGAACTTCTCGCACAATGCACGCATCTTCACAGCGATTTCGGGATAGCGGTTACTCGGCAGATCAGGGAACACGTGATGCTCGATCTGGTAACTCAGATTGCCGCTCATGAGTCCCATGAGCTTGCCCGAATTGAAGTTCGCACTACCGAGCATCTGGCGCAGGTACCACTCGTGACGAGTCTCCTGCTCGAATTCGGCAACCGTGAACTTCTCGGCACCGTCCGGGAAGTGGCCACAGAAGATGACGACGTACGCCCACAGGTTGCGCACGAGATTCGCGGTGGCATTGGCCGTCATGGTCGACTTCCACGCCGGCCCCGTCAGGGCCGGGAACAAGATGAAGTCCTTGCCCACCTGACGAAAGATCTTGCGCGCGAAGTCTTTGTTCGCCTGCGAGTTCAGTTGTCCCTTTTCCGCGCCCTCCAACTCGGCTGCCGCCGTGAGGTCGTGCAGCGCGATGCCCCACTCGAACGTGGCCGCCAAGATCACGTTGGCGATCGGCTGGAACAGGTTGATCGGCTTCCACGGCTCGTCACGCGTCATACGCAGGATCCCGAAACCGAGATCCTCGTCCATACCGACGACGTTGGTGTACGTGTGGTGCTGGTAGTTGTGGGCGCGCTTCCAGTGCTCGGAAGGACCGGTCTGGTCCCACTCCCACGAGACGGAGTGAATCTCGGGATCGTTCATCCAGTCCCATTGCCCGTGCATGACGTTATGCCCGAGTTCCATGTTCTCGATGATTTTCGACAGGCTCAGCAGGGTCGTACCGACCAGCCATGCCGGTCGGTACCGACTGCCGAACAGCGCGATACGCCCGCCGAGCTCCAACGCCCGCTGGACGCGAATGACGCGACGAATGTATCGGGCGTCCCGGATTCCACGAGAGTCTTCGATGTCGAGTCGAATCTGATCGAGTTCACGTCCGAGAGCTTCGACATCGGCCTCGGTGAGGTGCGAAAACTCTTTGATATCGGTGATGGCCACCGTGGTCCTCCGTGTGCCTAGAAGCTATGCGTCCAGCGTACAGTCGCCGGCGGCAGCGGAGATGCACGTCTGAATGCGCTCACCCTCCGCGTGCTGTTTACCCGAACGTAGATCGATCGCGTGGCCGGCAACGAGAGGTACGACACACGTCTGGCAGATGCCCATACGGCAACCGAAGGGCATCAAGGCACCGGACTGCTCGCCGGCCTCCAGAAGGGTCGTCGCGCCGTCGACGGTGATCGTCTTACCCGATTTCTCGAACGTGACCGTGCCGCCGTCCGCCGAAGCGTCGATGCGCGACACCGCGAACCGCTCCATGTGGAGTCGATCCTCGATGCCTTCCGCCTTCCAGACGTCTTCGAGCTCGTCGAGCAACGGAAGTGGTCCACACGCCCAGGTGTGGCGCTCACGCCAGTCGGGGCAGACCGTGTCGAGCGAACTGAGTTTGAACTTTCCGTCACGGCGCGTGAGTTGAACGTGGCTCACGAAGTCCTCGTGCTCTGCATGCAGTGCCGTGAGTTCGTCGGCGAACATCACGTCGGATTCCGTCGGAGCCGAGTGGATGTGCATGACGTCGGGCAATTGACCGCGCCGGTTCATCGTCCGCAGCATGCCCATGACCGGAGTGATGCCACTGCCCGCGGTGATGAACAGGATCTTCTCCGGCGGCGGATCAGGCAACGCGAAGTTGCCCGACGGCGTGGCGAGTCGAACGATGGTTCCCGACGGCACCGCGCCGCTGACGAGGTGGCTCGAGAGGAAGCCCTCGGGCATGGCCTTGACCGCGATGGAGATGCGCTTGTTCTCCCAGTTGGGAGGAGAAGTAAGTGAGTACGACCGCCAGTGCCACCGGCCGTCGATATGCAGGCCGATGCCGATGTACTGCCCCGGCTGGTAGTTGAAGTCGAATCCCCAACCCGGCTTGATGACGATGGTCGCCGAATCCGTGGTCTCGGGCCGGACTTCGACGATCTGACCACGCAGCTCGCGGGCGGACCACAACGGATTTGCGAGGTGCAGATAGTCGTCGGGAAGCAATGGTGTGGTCAGCCGAGCCGCCGCACCGCGAAGCAGATTGAGCTTCGACCGCGCTGCCGGAACTACCGACGCCGCCGGTGCCTCGATCCAGTCCTTCAGACCCATCAGACCTCCACCTCTCACCTTCCGAACCCACTGCCTACGGTACCGTAGGTTATCAGGTTACGGTACCGTAGGTTACTTGACGGTAAGCATATTTACAGCAGGTCGAGCAAGAACGGCAACTCCTGCGCGGCGTACCACGCCAACTCGTGGTCCTCCGCGTCGCCGAGCGTGAACTCGGCATCGGCATCACCGAGATCCGCCGCGTCGACTATGCCAGCAGCGCGCTCGATGTCCGATTCTGCCTGTTCGAGGTCGACATGCACAGATGCAACCTGAGCCATCGTGACAGGACCTGCCAATCGGACTACCGAATCGTCGAGATCGGGCCGCAACTTCACATCGGCATCGTCGACGTCGGCGGCAACGACAGCACGCCGGAAGGTGACGTCGCCCTCGGTTCCGGCGATCAGCCGCAGCGACGCACGCGCAGCCTCACCCATGGCGACCTCGGCCAACTCGTCGTCGTCGCCCGCCGCGTACGACTCACGCAACGTCGGGGTAACCGCAAAAGCCGTCCGGCTCATCGGGTCGAACTCCTGATCTGCGACCAACTTCTGCAAAATCTCGACCGTCGCCGGTACGTACACCCTCATGAGACCACCTTCATGCTCGTTCGTCACCGACTCGCATCCGTCAATTCCTCGAGTGACTCGAAGATCAGCGAACGAACGACGTCGACGTCCGACATCGCGTCACGGTCGGCATTCAAACCGTAGTAGACATTTCCGTCGTACGACGTCAGGGCAATGCTGAGTGTCTGATTCTTGAGCAGTGGCGACACCGGATACATCTCCAGCATCCGAGCTCCGCCGAGGTAGAGCGGGAACTGCGGCCCTGGTGCATTGGTGATCATCAAGTTGAACATTCGCTGCGACAGACTGCTGGCCGCACGGGAGCTCATCGCATGCAGCGTCGCCGGCGCAAACCCGGACATTCGCACCATCGTCTGCGCGGTGACTCGCCGACCCTGACGCGCGAATGCCTCCGTCGCATGCGCCACGTGCGAGAGCCGAACCACAGCGTTGGGTTCACCGACAGGCAGGTCGATGAGGAACGAGGAAACATGTCCCGGCGCCTGCGGATCGTCGACGTCGGGACTCTCGGGGCCATCCGTGTAGACCGACATGGGCACCATCGCCCGCACGATGGTCGCCTCGGTCACCGGCTCGCCACGCGAGAGCAACCAGTTCCGCATCGCTCCAGCGATGACGGTCAGAATCACGTCGTTGATCTCGCACCCGTACCGCGCGCGAATGCGTCGATAGTCCTCGAGTGACGTCTTGGCCACCGCAAGGCGTCGATTGCGGGAGATGGTGGCGTTGAGCGGGCTCGACGGGGCAACCTGCGTCGCCGTTCGAACCACTTCTGCGAGCTTTCCCAGCGCGCTCACCGCCTCGGTGACGGACGTGGTCACGTCGTTGAACGCTGCACGCGCCCGCGCGATCCCCTCCCCCGGGCTCGTCACGAGATCCGCCAGCGCACTGACCAACAAGCTGGTATCGCTCGGCGGCCTGGCGGGCATCCACAATTCTTCGGGGCCGGGCGCTCGATTCTTCTCCGGATCGAAGATCACCTGACTGATCTCGGGAGCCGCCTCGCCGTCCACCAACGACGAATGGGACTTCGTGAAGATGGCAAATCTGTTTCTGCTCAGACCCTCGACCAGGTACATCTCCCACAGCGGTCTCGTGCTGTCGAGAGGTCTCGACGTCAGCCGCGCGATCAGATCCATCAGCTGTTCGTCGGACCCCGGCTTGGGCAGAGCCGATCGACGGACGTGATACGTGATGTCGAAATCCGAGTCGTCCACCCACACCGGGCGGGCCAGCCCGAACGCCACCTCACGAACCCTCTGGCGGTACCGCGGAACCGATCCGAGCCGATCTTCGACCAGGCGAAGCAATTCCTCGTGATCGATCCCGTTTCGCAATTGCCGGAAAATCCCCAACGAGCCGACATGCATCGGCGTCGTCCCGGCTTCGAGGAAGTAGAAGGCCGCGTCCTGAGTGGTCAGTCTGTTCACCATGGCTTCGTGCCCCCTCCTTCGCCGAGCTCGAACAGAATCGACAACTCCTCGATGGTCGATTCCGAGCCGACGTGATGGACCCCGACCATCCCGACGGCCACCGCCGCGCGAACGTTCACCTCGAGATCGTCCACGAAGACGAACTCCCCCGGATCGACGCCTAACCGACTCGCCGCCAACAGATAGATCTCGGCGCCGGGCTTCGCCATCTCGACGTCACCGGACAAGATCACGTCGTCGACCAAGACCCCGTCACCGAGATCCCGCAACCACTGAGCATTGGCACCGCCGGGATCGTTGCTGACGATTCCCGTCACGATTCCGCGGGCCCTCACCGCGCGCACGACCGCGCTCAAACCGTCGAGATCCGATCCCGGACCGAACAGCACGCCACCGACATCCAACAGAAGTCCCCGCACGCCATCACCCTAAGTCGCGATGGTGATCACGGCGACATCTCGAGCGTTTCGTGTCATGCTTCTCACCATCGCTCGGGGGAGCGAAGTCCGAGACGACCATCTCGGACGCACGATCATCCGGGGGGATGTCATGGAGCAGGACTGCGCAATCATTCTCGAGCCGGCGCCGCACTTCGAGCCGCACGCACACACCGTCGTGCTGGTGCGGCCACAGTGTCGGCCGGACCGAATGCAGTGTCGAACAGACCGGATGCTGCATCGCCCGCGAAAGTCGCCGCACAACGGAACGTCGCCCAGTGCCGGGTTCACTCACACTCCGGAACCGCGCTTGGCAGGTGCCGACATCTTCTGGAATCGATCGCTTCGCCTGGTTCTCGAAACCGTCGACCGACGACGAAATCCGCGACAGCTCAAGGGCGTGTTGACGCCGTCCGTCCTGGAAGTTGTTGCACGACTTTACACTTCGGAGTTTTCGGCCCGAAAGCTGGGCGGCGCGGCTGTTCACCGCACCCACGTTCAAGCAGTGTCGGAGAGTACCGCCGAAGTCTGTGCGACGTACACACGAGGCACGCAGACGTTTGCCGTCGCGGGTCGGATCGACCGCACAGACGGAACAGGCTGGACGGTCACCGCACTACACGTGGTGTGACCGTCCAGCCTGCCGAGTACTACCTGCGCTGGTTGCTCAGCGCTTGCGCTTGGACTTCGGAGCTCGATTGCTCTTCGACTGCGTCCGCGCTGCTTCACGACGTTCGCGACGCGAGGCGGCGCCGTCACCGGAGTCGGCGGCCGAGTCGCGAGTTGCCTTCGCCTTGCCGTCCTCGTCCGGGCCGGTGTACGTCAGTCGTGACGGACCTTCGTCGTCAAGTCCCTTGGCGCGCAACGCCGTCGGGGCAGCAGTTCCGGCAGTCCTGGCCGCAGCTTCCTGCGTCGGGAGCGGCTTGGGCGCCGTGGCCGACGCCGCGGCGGCCGAGCCTGCGGTGACGGAAATTCCGCTCGCGGGCTGAGCCGGCGCTGCCTCGACCTGGAGATTGAAGAGGAATCCGACGGACTCTTCCTTCAATCCGTCGAGCATGCCGATGAACATGTCGTAACCCTCGCGCTGGTACTCGACCAATGGATCGCGCTGGGCCATCGCACGCAGACCGATTCCCTCCTTGAGGTAATCCATCTCGTAGAGATGCTCACGCCACTTACGGTCCAGGACCGAGAGGAAGACACGACGCTCGAGTTCGCGCATACCGTTTTCGCCGGCGATCGCATCGATCTCGGCCTCACGCTTCTTGTACGCCGCGTGGGCGTCTTCGAGCAAAGCGGTTCGCAGGTCGTCACGACTCAGGTCACTGTTGATGCCTGCGCCGTCCTCCCCCGCCAACGTCTTGTGATCGATACCGACCGGGTACAGCGTCTTGAGCGCGGTCCACAGCTGCTCGAGATCCCAGTCCTCGACGTATCCCTCAGCGGTGGCGCCGTCGACGTAGGCGGTGACCACGTCGGTGATCATCTGCTCGACCTGGCCTTCCATGTCCTCACCCTCGAGGATCTGGCGGCGCTCCTTGTAGATGACCGTTCGCTGCTGGTTCATGACCTCGTCGTACTTGAGGACATTCTTGCGAATTTCGAAGTTCTGCTGCTCCACCTGGGTCTGAGCGCTCTTGATGGCCTTCGAGACCATCTTGGCTTCGATCGGGACGTCGTCGGGCAGGTTCAGGCGCGTCATGATCGACTCGAGTGCCGAACCGTTGAAGCGGCGCATGAGCTCGTCACCGAGCGAGAGGTAGAACCGCGATTCGCCGGGATCACCCTGACGTCCGGAACGACCACGCAACTGGTTGTCGATACGACGCGATTCGTGACGCTCGGTGCCCAGGACGTACAGGCCGCCGGCATCGCGGACCTTCTCGGCGTCGGCCTTGACCTCGGCCTTGACCTCGTCCAGAACTGCGTCCCACGCTGCCTCGTACTCGTCCGGCGTCGTAACCGGATCGAGGCCCTTCTTGCGCAGCGCGATGTCGGCGATGATGTCCGGGTTACCGCCGAGCACGACGTCGGTACCGCGGCCGGCCATGTTGGTCGCGACAGTGACCGCACCGGAGCGACCGGCCTCGGCGATGATGGTCGCTTCCTTCTCGTGGAACTTTGCGTTCAGGACGTTGTGGGCGACACCGCGCTTGGTGAACTGCTTCGACAAGTACTCCGAGCGCTCGACGCTGGTGGTACCGATGAGGACGGGCTGTCCGTTCTCGTGGCGCTCGACGACGTCGTCGACCACCGCGTCGAACTTGGCTTCCTCGGTCTTGTAGATGAGGTCGCCGTTGTCGACTCGAACCATCGGACGGTTGGTCGGGATCGGAATCACGCCGAGGGTGTAGGTCTGATGAAGCTCGGCAGCTTCCGTCTCGGCGGTACCCGTCATGCCCGACAACTTGTCGTACAGACGGAAGTAGTTCTGCAAGGTGATGGTGGCGAGGGTCTGATTCTCCGCCTTGATCTCCACCTTCTCCTTGGCCTCGATCGCCTGGTGCATGCCCTCGTTGTAGCGGCGGCCGACCAGCACGCGGCCGGTGAACTCGTCGACGATGATGACCTCACCGTCACGGACGATGTAGTCCTTGTCCTTGGTGTAGAGCTCTTTGGCCTTGATCGCGTTGTTCAGGTAGCTCACCAGCGGCGAATTCGCGGCTTCGTACAGGTTGTCGATACCGAGCTGGTCCTCGACCAGTTCGACGCCCGCCTCGTGCACACCGATGGTGCGCTTGCGGATGTCGACCTCGTAGTGAACGTCCTTCTTCAGCAGCGGCGCGATGCGCGCGAATTCGCTGTACCACTTGCTGGAGCCGTCAGCCGGGCCCGAGATGATGAGCGGGGTTCGGGCTTCGTCGATGAGGATCGAGTCGACCTCGTCCACGATGGCGAACGCATGGCCACGCTGGACCAGGTCGTCCAACGAATGCGTCATGTTGTCACGCAAGTAGTCGAAACCGAACTCGTTGTTGGTTCCGTAGGTGATGTCCGCTGCGTAGGCGACGCGACGCTCGGCCGGCGTCATGCCCGAGAGGATCACGCTGGTCTCGAGGCCGAGGGCACGGTGAACGCGGCCCATCCACTCCGAGTCACGCTTGGCGAGGTAGTCGTTGACTGTGACCACGTGGACGCCGTCGCCGGCGATCGCGTTGAGGTATGCCGGAAGAACGCAGGTCAGGGTCTTGCCCTCACCGGTCTTCATCTCGGCGACGTTGCCGAAGTGCAGGGCTGCGCCACCCATGATCTGCACGTGGAAGTGCTTCTGGTCGATCACGCGCCACGACGCCTCGCGGGCCACGGAGAATGCCTCGGGCAGCAGCTCGTCGAGGGATTCCCCGGCGGCGTAGCGCTCACGGAACTCGGTGGTCTTGGCTTTGAGTTGCTCGTCTGTCAGGCCTTCGACATCGGGCGACAGAGATTCGACATGCTCGGCGATGTGCTTGAGCCGCTTGACCATGCGACCTTCACCAACACGGAGCAGCTTCGATAGCGACAGCGACGGCACAGTCTTCTTCGTCCTCAATCTTCGGCGACAGGGGGTCACACACTGAAAATCCGGCCGGGGTCCGAAAACTCCGGCCGGATTCCATGGTAGGCGCTACCGGCGGCGAGCGAGCAAACCCACCACCGATTGGGTCATGTCAGGCGGATCAATCCGTAGTCGAAAGCGTGACGACGGTAGACGACGGACGGCTTGTCCGACTCCTTGTCATGGAAGAGAAAGAAGTCGTGTCCGACCAGTTCCATCTCGTAGAGAGCGTCGTCGATGGTCATCGGCTCGGCCGGGTGATCCTTCGTGCGGACCACGCGTCCGGGGCCGTCGTACTCGTCCGGCTCTTGACCGTTCAGCGAAATGTCCGGTGTGACTCCGAGTGAGTCTGCGTCGACGAGGGAGGCGGTTGCCTCCGCGACGGATACCGGTCGCTTGTCACCGTAATGGACCTTCTTGCGGTCCTTGGTTCGACGGAGGCGACTCTCGAGCTTGTCGATCACCGATTCGAAGGCGGCGTAGAAGCTGTCTGCGGACGCTTCGGCTCGGGCCACCGGGCCTTTACCTCGAGCGGTGATCTCGACGCGCTGGCAACTCTTCGCCTGTCGTCGGTTGCGTTCATGTTGGAGTTCCACGTCGAAGTGGAATATGGAGGGGTCGAAGTGTTCGAGTCGCGCCAGCTTTTCCGAAACGTAGATTCGGAAGTGATCGGGGATCTCGACATTTCGTCCCTTGACTACGACGTCGGATCTCGGAGCTGCGGCATTCTCGGAACGCTCGATGGTGGCGTCCTCGATGAAAAACGAGGCTTGCGAAGGGGTCGTCACTCGTACCTCCCAATTACGGCCCCGCCCCACGGTGGGCGGCGGCAAATTCTGCAAGTACCGAGAGGGGATCCGCCCGGCACCAGTATCGAAGTACCACCTCCTACCAGTATTTTCGGGTGTGCCGCCGACGCTAGTACGTAACGCGCGCGAGTGCCACTGTTCCAACGAAATTCATCTAAGCCCCTGCAAGGACAAGCACGAGAGTTGTCCGAATCCCACTGAGCGAGAGTGCCCGAACCGACTCTGCCGCAGTCGCTCCCGTGGTCAGCACGTCGTCGAGCACGACGATGCCGCAGTCTTGCGCCATGGACGAGATCGCTGTGGTGTCGAGAGACACACGACCGTTCACATTGGTCACCCGGTCGGCCGCGGACAGCCCCACCGAGTCACGTACGCCCCGCGTCATCCGGAGGATCGGACACACTCGTATCGGACGAGCCACAGCAGAACCGGTTTCGCGCTTTTCGCGCACACTCTCGGCTACCCGGCGCACGGGATCACCCCCGCGAGAGCGCGCCGCGCGGGCGCGTGTGGGTGCCGGCACCAGGACGATCGGGTCCCGAATCCCGGTGCCGAGCTCGCCCCACCGTTCAAGCGTGGCCAATGCACCGGCCACAGCGATCCCCAGAGGCGTCGCGAGGTCCCGACGACCCCGTTCCTTCATCTCGATCACACTGCGCCGTCTGGGGCCGTCGTAGCGGCCGAGTGCCCACACCGGCACGCCCGGGTCGACGCGCGGACTCAGTTGAACCGGATGGTCACGCATCAGTTCCGCGCACTCACGACACCACAGAGTCCCCGTGCGGCCACACCCACCACACTCGCGTGGCAACAACAGATCGAGCAGGCCGGCGCCGAATTTCTTGTCCCCCATGGTCGAATCATGACCTGGGGCACCGACATGAAACCGAGCGCCGACGCGTCAGCCGGGTGGAGACGCGTCAGCCAGGTAGAACCGGGATGGCTTTCTGTCCGGTCAGCACGGTCACTTCACGCCAACGACGATCCCCGGCGGGGTCGTTGTTGTTCAGTTGGAACACCGCACGCGCGTCGGCCACGTACTCGGTGGTCGGCGACGCATCCACGGAGGTGACGGGAGCCGTCAGGTTTCCACTCGGCAGCGCGTCCATTCGGGAACCGTCGATCGCGACCTGGACGACCGGTATGTCGGCTCCACTGCGCGCGATCACGATGGTGTCGCTGTTGCTCCAGTCGAGCGAGAGCGCGGTGCTGCCCAAACCGGAGGCCACTGCGCGTGGACTCGTCAGGGCGTAGACGCCGCTGGCTGTGCGCACGACCACGGCCAGGTAGACCTTGCCGTCGATGATCATCGCCGCTCGCACACCGTCACGGGAGAGTCGTAGTTCAGAGATCGTGGAACCGACCGACGTCAGGGCCCCGACATCGACATTGGTGACCGACACCCGGCCGGTGCCTGGTTCACGGACGACCCGTACGACGGTATTGCCGTTCACGGCCGCCCAGACCGCGTTGTTGTCCAGCTCCCACGAAGGTCGGGTGATGGCACTGCCTTCGAGTACCGGAACGGATCCTTCGCCGTAGGTCCCGAGCGACAAGTCGAATCTTGTGGCTGGATCCGGCCGAGCAGTGTCCGCGACGGCTGCCACCAACTTGCCGTCCCGGGAGAGAGCGGCCGCTGTGAGGTTGCCCGCAGTGCCCGCGAAGCCGGGCACCGGAGCCGCCTCCTGCTCGGTGACGCTCACCAGTGAGCCGTTGCGCAGGGCGTGCAGTCCGACGGTCGCACTCGTGGTGGCCAGCGGGTTGGTGGATGCGACGTCAGCGGTGGTCCAGCCGTCCGCATGAGCTGCGTCCAGCGGTTCGCCGTCGATCTCCAGTACGTACGGTCCCGCGACATCGGCATTGGCGAGCGTCCAAATGACCTGTGCTGCAAACAATCCGCGAGTAGCAGCATCCATCGGGTTGTCGAGGCGGAAGTTGATGCGCACACCACCGAGCCCGACACCGACCTGTCCCGGCTTGCCGTCGGCCTTGGTGATCGGACCGATCACCGACACGCCATTGCCGAGTTCGTTTCGTACAGCCGGCGCCAGCGCTGCCTTCGGTCCGTCGATCATCAGGCCGATCAGCTGAGCTGCCACCTGGTCCTGTCCGCCGGAAATCCAGCGAAGGTCGGGGACGACCGTCTGACTCGTGGGGTCGAGGAAGAACAACGACTTGCGCTGATAGGCGCCGAGGAACTGCGGGCGCTCCATGATCACACCGGGTGGCAGATCACTGATCCGCCATTCGCCGTCGGTCAACGTCAGGGTCATCCTCGCTTCGAAGCTGCCCTCTTCGGGAACGTACAGTCCGCCCGGATCGAGGCGACCTACCTTGTTCACCCGAATCGTGTACACCGCTTCGGAACTGGTTCGCGATGCGGACAGGGTGTCGATCTTGTCGACGATGACGGCGCTGGCCGCGTCGTCCCAGCGCGCCGACGCGTCCTTGGTGAGGTACTGACGTGCTGCGGCATGCCGGTTGGACGGATCGGTACTCGCCTTGACGAAGTCGCGTACCAGCAGGTCCGGCTCTCGCCCTGATGCCGGTGATTCGACGGAGGTTCCGGGCACGGCTGTTGCCAGAGTTCCGATTGCCTGCGGCGACGAGGACTCGGGCAGACTCGCGCACGCGCCGGTCAGCAACAGCACGCTGAGCGTTGTTGCGAGAAGTCCCAGACGACGGCGGGTTCCGATCATGATCGATCTCCGCCACTGGACTCGTTCCGCGAGTCCGGTTCACGCGGCGTCGGCAGGGACGACGTGACCTCGCCGACGGTATCGGCGACGATGTCGGCTTCGCTCGGTGTGCGCACGAATTTGGTGGTCGTCGGCTTGAGCGGCAGCGGACTCGACACGATTTTCTTGCCGCGGGTACGCGAGAGCGTCAGCCGGAAGCAGGCGCCGACGCCTGGTTCGCCCCAGGCTTCGAGCTTGCCGTCGTGCAGATTTGCGTCCTCGACGCTGATCGCGAGGCCGAGTCCGGTGCCACCACTGCGGCGCACGCGGGACGGGTCCGATCGCCAGAACCGATTGAAGACCAACTTCTCCTCCCCTGGCCGCAATCCCACACCACTGTCACGGACGATGAAGGCGAGAGCATTGTCGTCGGCGCGAAGGCGAAGCAGAATCGGCTTCCCTTCGCCGTGATCGATGGCGTTGGCCAGGAGATTTCGCAGGATGCGTTCGACGCGGCGCGGATCCACATCGGCCATGACGGGCTCGTCGGGCATGTCCACGATCAGTTCGGTGCCGGATTCGCGGGCGAGATGGCGAACCGTGGAAACCGCCGCTCGTGCACACATACGCACGTCGAGTTGTTCGGACGCGAGTTCCGCGACGCCGGCGTCGTGGCGGGAGATCTCGAGGAGGTCTGCCAGTAGCCCCTCGAACCTGTCCAGTTCGGCGACAAGCAGTTCCGACGACCGACGCAGCATCGGGTCGAGGTTCTCACTGCCGTCGTAGATCAGGTCGGCTGCCATTCGGACCGTCGTCAGTGGAGTGCGGAGTTCATGGCTGACATCGGAGGTGAAGCGTTTCTGGAGACTGCCGAACTCCTCGAGTTGGGTGATCTGTTTCGACAGACTCTCGGCCATCTCGTTGAACGACATGGCCAGGCGCGCCATGTCGTCCTCGCCGCGGACCGGCATTCGTTCCTTGAGTCGGCCGTCTGCGAAACGCACCGCGATCCGTGAGGCCGATCGAATGGGAAGGACGACCTGTCTGGCGACCAACAGTGAAATCGCCGCCAGGAGCACCAGCAACACCGCTCCACCGATCAGCAGGGTGCTTCGAACCAGAGAGAGACTTCGGTCTTCGCTGGCCAGCGGGAAGATCAGGTACAGCTCGAGACCGGAGATCGACGACGCGGTGGGGCTACCGATGATCAGCGCGGGTCCGGAGTAACCGTTCGGGTTGGACACCGTCGCGAATTGGTAGCTGATCTGGCCGCGTTTGACGAACTCGCGCAGGTTGTCGGGGATCTGATCGACCGGGCCCGAACTCGTCGGCTGGCGCGGCCCGTCCCCGGGCACGATGAGCACCGGATCGAAGGTGCCGGCCGAACCGGAGGCCTGGCCCGAGGTCTGGTTTCGACGGCTCGTCAGTCCGGACGCCGCGCTCTCCAATTGGACGTTCAGTGCCGTCGAATCGTCGACGCCGGCGAGTTGGTCTTCCACGATGCCGCGGGCACGGTCCATTTCTTCGGTCGCCGCAGTGATCTTCGTTTCCAACAGCCGATCGGTGATCTGGCTGGTGAGCACGACGCCGAGAATGACGATGACGATCAAGGACAGCGTCAAAGTCGAGACGACCACTCGCAACTGGAGCGAGCGTCGCCACGTGTGCGCGAGGGTGTTGCTCATCGAGTGACACCACCGCAGGAATGGCGTCAGCCGTCGGTTGAGACGACGACGCCACCTGGAAACTCCGCTCACGGCGGTCCGGCCTTGTAGCCGACCCCCCTGACCGTCAGAACCACTTCGGGATTCTCGGGATCAGTTTCGACCTTGGCGCGCAAACGCTGAACGTGCACGTTCACCAGACGGGTGTCGGCGGCATGGCGGTAGCCCCACACCTGCTCGAGGAGGACTTCACGGGTGAACACCTGGCGCGGCTTGCGCGCCAAGGCGACCAGCAGGTCGAATTCGAGTGGCGTGAGCGAGATCTGCTCGCTGCCGCGGCTGACCTTGTGTGCCGGAACGTCGATCACGATGTCGGCGATGCTCAGCAGTTCGGCCGGTTCTTCTTCGGTACGGCGCAGGCGAGCGCGCACCCGCGCCACCAACTCCTTCGGCTTGAACGGCTTCATGATGTAGTCGTCCGCACCGGATTCGAGGCCGAGCACGACGTCGACGGTGTCGGTCTTGGCTGTCAGCATCACGATGGGCACACCGGAATCCGCACGCAGAACCCGGCATACGTCGATGCCGTTCATTCCGGGAAGCATGAGATCGAGCAGGACCAGATCGGGCCGAGTCTCACGCACTGCCGCGAGCGCCAGGGTTCCGTCGCCTACCACGTAGGGATCGAAACCCTCACCACGCAGCACGATCGTGAGCATCTCGGCGAGTGCCGTGTCGTCGTCGACAACCAGAATCCTTGGTTTCATATCCCTATCGTTGCATCTCGGAGCGATGAATCAGACCGTTACGTGGCCGTGCGGCGTGCCGCGTCTTTCCCTCTACTGTGCCGGAAAGTTCGAATCACGGCCGCAAGGGTGACCGATCACGCGAAATCCGCGAGCCTGTGCGCCAGGTCGGCCGGGTCCGTCTCCGGCCCCACGATCCACCAGGGTGAGACCCAGGCCGTCGCTGCCAACTGCGTGTACAGCTCACCGGTTCTTGCTTGCAGGCCGCCGTCGCGCTCGTAGGCGTCGAGCTGACGCGACGCGTCCTCGGCCTCACGCGAGCGGGCGCGCTGCTCGGCGAGCGCTACCGGTACGTCGAGGTACAACTGCAGATCGGGAGCGGGGAGAGCGAGTCGGCCCAGCTCCAATTCACGGACCCAGGCGACCATCTCGCCGTCCACGCCCTGATGCACGCGCGCCGCGTTGTAGGCGGCGTTGGACGCCACGTAGCGGTCGAGGAGAACAATGTCGTTGGTGAACAACAGTTCCGAGATCCGATCCGCAGCACCGGCGCGGTCCAAGGCGAACAGGACTGCCATCGCGTTCACGGATTCAGCCAGATCTCCGTGTGATCCTTTGAGTGCCTCGGCAGCAAGATCCGCGTGGATCGACTTTCCGTACCGCGGAAAATCCAGAGTTGCGATCGACGTGCCGCCGCGGCGGAGTTCGCTCTCCACTTTGCCGATCAACGTTCGCTTTCCAGCTCCGTCGAGGCCTTCCAATGCCACCAGTGTTCCCACGGCGGACAAGCCTATCCCCCGGCCTGCTTGCGCAGACCGGGGGACGGTGGGCACTACATTCTCAGCGACGAATCACCGAGTCAGTAGCGGTAGTGCTCCGGCTTGTACGGGCCTTCGACGTCGACGCCGATGTACTCAGCCTGATCCTTCGTGAGCTTGGTCAGCGTGCCACCGAGTGCCTCGACGTGGATCTTGGCGACCTTCTCGTCGAGGTGCTTCGGGAGGCGGTAGACCTCGTTGTCGTACTCGTCCGGCTTCGTCCACAGTTCGATCTGTGCGATGACCTGGTTGGAGAAGCTGTTGCTCATCACGAACGACGGGTGGCCCGTCGCGTTGCCGAGGTTGAGCAGGCGGCCTTCGGACAGCACGATGATCGAGTGGCCGTCGGCGAAGGTGAACTCGTCGACCTGCGGCTTGATGTTGATCCGCGTGACGTCGCCGGACTTCTCGAGGCCGGCCATATCGATCTCGTTGTCGAAGTGACCGATGTTGCCCAGGATGGCCTGGTGCTTCATGGCCTTCATGTGCTCGAACGTGATGATGTCCTTGTTACCGGTGGACGTGATCACGATGTCGGCCCAACCGATGGCCTGCTCGACGGTCTTGACCTCGAAGCCGTCCATGAGCGCCTGAAGGGCGTTGATGGGGTCGACCTCGGTGACTGCGACGCGAGCGCCCTGGCCACGAAGTGCCTCGGCACAACCCTTGCCGACGTCGCCGTAACCACAGACCAGCGCAGCCTTGCCACCGATCAGAACGTCGGTGCCGCGGTTGATGCCGTCGAGCAGCGAGTGGCGCGTGCCGTACTTGTTGTCGAACTTGCTCTTGGTGACCGAGTCGTTGACGTTGATCGCGGGGAACGTGAGTTCGCCGGCAGCGGCAACCTGGTACAGGCGCAGAACGCCCGTTGTGGTCTCCTCGGTGACGCCCTGGACGGACTCCGCGATTGCCGTCCACTTGCCCTTGTCGGACTCGAGGGACTGACGCAGAAGTGCGAGGAAGACCTTGTACTCGTCGGAATCCTGGTCGTCGTCCGTGGGCGGTACGACGCCGGCCTTCTCGAACTGTGCGCCCTTGAGCACCAGCATGGTGGCGTCGCCGCCGTCGTCGAGAATCATGTTGGCGGGCTCGCCCGGCCAGGTCAGCATCTGCTCCGCTGCCCACCAGTACTCTTCGAGGGTTTCACCCTTCCAGGCGAAAACCGGAACCCCCTTGGGCTCTTCCGGAGTGCCGTGCGGACCGACCACGATGGCGGCGGCAGCGTGATCCTGCGTGGAGAAGATGTTGCACGAAGCCCAGCGGACCTCGGCGCCGAGCGCGGTCAGCGTCTCGATCAGAACCGCGGTCTGGATGGTCATGTGCAGCGAGCCGGACACGCGAGCACCCTTGAGCGGCAATACCTCTGCGTATTCGCGACGAAGCGCCATGAGGCCGGGCATCTCGTGCTCTGCCAGACGGATTTCCTTGCGACCGAACTCCGCGAGCGAAAGATCTGCAACTTTGAAGTCGATGCCGTTACGGCTCTCGGCCACGGGCGTTGTTGAAACTGAGGTCGTCATCTGCCTCTCCTGGTTGACGTGCAAACTATGCACAAGCCTATCGGTGTACCAGGCTATCGGTTAGACGCCCTCTCCCGCCCGCCCCTCTCGCGCCACGTCGATGAAGGGCCCGAGCAACGTGCCCAGATCCTCCGCCACCGAAGCCCCGGACTCCGGCGGCATCGAAATGTAGCTGAGCCCGAGACGCGCAATCGCCCTGGCCAAGATCCCGGCATCGGCGGGTGACGCCTGTATCCACCCTCGCTGGAAACTCTCCGCAAGCCGTGACGACGCCCGCTCGATGATGACCGCGCTGTCGGTGGTGATCAGGCGAAGCAGGTCCGGCTTGGCCTCACCGGTGAGGAGTGAGATCACCAACGGGTCGGTTGCACTGGAGGCGAAAAACGATCCGAAGCCCGCCATCAACGCCTCGACTGCACGCCCCTCGTTCGCCACCATGGCCTCGTCCACGGCGTCGACGAATCCGTCGGCAAGGCGAAGCGCGTACGCCTCGGCAAGCCCTTGCCTCGAACCGAACTCGTTGTAGAGCGTCTGACGACTCACACCGGCATGCTTGGCCAGAACTGTCAGCGTCACCTCCGACCAGTCGCGCTCGGTCAACAAGTCACGCATCGAATCGAGCACCGACGTACGCAGCAGCAGGCGCGACGCTTCTTTCTGCGGCAGACGAGTGGGCGTCGAAGTCATGCTGACGACACTACCGCCGCACTCAGGTCTCTTCGACGCCGACGCATCTCACCGTCGTTCGACCTCCACCATGAAGAAGTCACTCTTCGCCGCCCCGCAGTCCGGGCAACTCCAGTCGTCGGGAATGTCGTCCCAGCGAGTGCCCGGCTCGATACCGTCGTCCGGCCAGCCGACCGCCTCGTCGTACTCGAATCCGCACTGCGCGCACTGATACAGCTTGTAGTCGTTCATGATTCACTCCCCGCCGGCGCCGGCATCGTTTCGAAGTCCAGCTTTTCCCTCACGCCGCAGTCCGGGCAGCACCAGTCGTCCGGAACGGCATCCCACGGGGTGCCGACCGGAAACCCTTCTCGTGGTGCACCCTTCGACTCGTCGTAGACGTATTCGCACACCGGGCATCGGTAGCGGCTCATCACGCTGCTCCGTACCGAGCGAGGATGCGATCGCGCTTGGACGGCTGAACGTTGACGCGGGTGATGTCGCCGCCGTAATGCGCAAGGACCTTGGGATCCATCACTTTTCGCCACAGCGGCGGAACGTAAGCGAGCATGATCATGCTCGCGTAGCCGCTGGGCAGGTTGGGTGCGCCGTCCATGCTTCGAAGCGTCTGATACCGACGCGTCGGGTTCGCGTGGTGGTCGCTGTGACGCTGGAGGTGATACAGGAAGATGTTGGTGCAGATGTGATCGCTGTTCCAACTGTGCTCCGGTGCGGCACGCTCGTACCGCCCACTGTCCAGACGACGACGCTTCAGACCGTAATGTTCGAGGTAGTTGACGGTTTCGAGCAGACAGAACCCGAAGACGGCCTGCAGCACCAGGAACGGCAGCACCGAGAGTCCGAAGACGGCGACGAGGACACCGAAGAGCACGACGGACATCAACCACGAATGCAGGACGTCGTTGCGAATTGTCCACGGCTTCTTACCCAGTCGATCGAGTCTGGCCTTTTCCAGGGACCACGACGAGCGTAGAGAACCCCACACGCTGCGCGGCAGGAAAGTCCAGAAACTCTCACCGAAGCGAGACGACGCCGGATCCTCGGGCGTGGCGACACGCACGTGGTGTCCACGATTGTGCTCGATGTAGAAGTGACCGTAAAACGACTGCGCCAGAGTGATCTTCGACAACCAGCGCTCGAGGTCATCCTTCTTGTGGCCGAGTTCGTGTGCGGTGTTGATCCCGATTCCTGCGACGCAACCGATACTGATCGCCAGGCCGATCTTGGAGATCAGCCCCAGTCCGCCGTCGATTCCGAGCCAGGACAGATCGGTGGCCGACCAGAGATAGCAGGCCACGACCAGGCTGGCCAACTGGAACGGTATGTAGATGTAGGTGCAGTACCGGTAGTACTTGTCGTTCTCGAGGCGTTCCATCACCTCGTCCGGCGGATTCTCGCCGTCCGGACCGAAGAAGATGTCGAGGATCGGGAGCAGAATGTAGACGAGCAGCGGTCCGATCCACCACCACACCGGCGAGATCGCATTCCATCCGAGACTGTTGAACAACGCGACCAACCCGACGGCAATGAAGACCGCCGTCGGCGGTACCAGGCCGAGCAGCCAGAGATACCTCTTCTTGTCGCGCCACTGCTCGGGTGGGAGCGTCTGCCCGGACTGCGAGTTCACGTGCGTCGACACGGTCTGCCTCCTCGATTCGGACCAACTCGGTAACTGTGAGTCAGTTCACTATGAGATAGACATTACTACTGATTTTGTACAAGCAATAGACAAATGGATAACTTTGTACACATCACGCGATTTCGCCGCGTTCGCGCTTCCCGATCATCGAATGCTGCCTGCTATAGGCGAAATAGATGACAACTCCGACAGCCATCCAGACCACGAACCTCATCCAGGTCTCCACCGACAGGTTGAACATCAGCCACAGACACGCGAGGACAGCCAGAATCGGGACCAGAGGGACCAGTGGCACCCGGAACCCGCGCGGAAGGTCCGGTCGCGTCCGCCGAAGCACGAGAACCCCGATCGAGACGAGAACGAACGCGAACAGTGTGCCGATGTTCACCATTTCCTCGAGGGTGCCGATCGGAAAGACTCCGGCGAGCACCGCGACCACGACGCCGACCAAGATCGTGATCCGCACGGGAGTTCCGTGCTTGCCCGTCGGCGCCAGCCGTCGTGGCATCAGACCGTCGCGGGCCATCGCGAAGAGCACCCTGGTCTGACCGAGCATCAGCACCATCACCACCGTCGTGAGACCGGCCAACGCTCCGAACGAGATGACGTTCTTCGCCCAGGTGATGTCGTGGAACGCGAATGCCGTCGCCAGGTTGGACGTATCACCCTCGAGTTCGGTGTATTTCACCATCCCCGTCAGCACGAGTGTCACCGCCACGTACAGAACCGTGACGATCAACAGTGAGCCCAGGATGCCTCGCGGCAGCGCCTTCTGCGGCTCCTTCGCTTCCTCAGCAGTCGTGGCGACGACGTCGAATCCGATGAACGCGAAGAACACCAGACTGGCTGCCGCGAGCAATCCGTACCACCCGAACGTGCTGCCACCGGCCCCGGTCACGTACGAGAACAGCGACTGGTGAATGCCCTCCCCCGTCGAGCCCGGTTGAGACGGCGGAATGTACGGCGAATAGTTGTCGGTGTCGATGTAGAACAGACCGACGATGATCACCAGCAACACCACCGCCACCTTGATCGCCGTGATCACCAGTGACACCCTCGACGAGAGTTTCGTACCGGTCGCGAGCAGGATCGTGATGACAGCGATCACCAGCACCGCACCCCAATCGAACGAGATCGGCCCCAACTCGACGATCGGGCTGCGTGAGCCCATCACTTCTCCGAGGTACAGCGACCAGCCTTTTGCCACCACCGAAGACGCCAAGGCGAATTCGAGGATGAGATCCCAGCCGATGATCCAGGCAACGAATTCTCCGAACGTCGCGTACGAGAACGTGTATGCGCTACCGGCGACCGGGACCGTCGACGCGAACTCGGCGTAACACAGCGCTGCCAGTCCGCAGGCGATGGCGGCAATGACAAACGCCAGGGAAACCGACGGCCCGGCGACGTTTCCCGCCGTCCGCGCCGTGAGTGTGAAGATGCCGGCGCCGATGACCACCGCGACGCCGAACACCGTGAGATCCCACGAGTTCAGCTCTTTCCGGAGTTTGGTTTCCGGCTCGTCGGTGTCCTTGATGGACTGCTCGATCGATTTGGTTCGAAACAGCTTCGACCGGCCGGATCCGGCCTGCTCGTCCTTGACAGCCATTGCCGCCTCCTTGCTGGGGACCCGCAGGTCCCACCATGGGCAAGTAGAGAGATGGCATCAGCCTAAGCCCGCAGGCGCGGCTTTGTTCAGGGTTTGTCGGGAGCCTGTAGATCTGTCTCAGGGCGGTCGGAACCAGGTCGATCCGCGCTGAGACGATCGAGGTCCGGCTCGAGGTAGATCACCCGCGCCGCAGGCACTGCAGCGCGCACGCGGGACTCGGCCTCGTCGATCGCCGTCGCCACATCGGAGATCGTCGAGCCGAGTGGTACCGCAACCTTGGCCGCAACGAGGATTTCCTCGGGACCGAGGTACTGCGTCTTGCAATGGATGACACGTTCGATGCGAGTTCCGTCCACGAGGGCATTCAGGATCAGTTCGGTCTCGACCGGCGTTGCGCCCTCACCGATCAGCAATGACTGCATCTCGATGATCAGAATGACCGCGATGATGCCGAGCAGGACACCGATGCACAGGGTTCCGATACCGTCGAACACCGGATTTCCGGTCACCATCGTGAGGCCGACGCCGCCGAGTGCAAGCACCAGACCGATCAGTGCTCCGGTGTCCTCGAGCAGCACTACCGGAAGTTCCGGACTACGAGAGGTTCGGATGAAGTTCCACCACGACGCATTTCCCTTGAGCGGTCGTGATTCCTTCGCTGCGGTCCGGAAGCTGTAGCCCTCCAGGCAGATCGCGATCAACAGGATCGCGATTGCCACGAAAGCCGAATTGAGTTCTTCCGGATGCTGAATCTTGTGAATACCTTCGTAGATCGCGAAGAGCGATCCGAGAGTGAACAGCACGAGCGCGACGACAAACGAGTAGAAGTATCGGCTGCGCCCGTATCCGAACGGGTGAAGTTGGTCCGCCTCGCGTTCGGCCTTCTTCTGCCCCAGGAGCAGCAGTCCTTGATTGGACGTATCGGCCACCGAGTGCACCGATTCCGCGAGCATCGACGACGATCCGGTGATCAAAAATCCGGCGAACTTGGCTACGGCAATTCCGGCATTGGCTCCGAGGGCCGCCAGAATTGCCTTTTTGCCACCATGAGCCGACACAATGTCTCCTCGCTGTCGACCGGGATTCTTATCGTCCGAGATGTTCATCGACCGAGAGGTTCATCGACCGACGACGGCACTGAAAACCTGCGCAGTCGGTGTTCGCCCACTCAGGTGTACTACGGGCTCTTCGGCAGCGATCCACGCCGCTCGCCCCCGGTCGAGGTCGAGCGTGTCGGCACCGCACGTCGCAGTGACCGCACCCTCGGTGCAGATCAGAATCCGGGGGCCGCCGGCTTCGACAACGAGGTCGGTGGAATTCGAGTCGAACTCCAGACGCGTCAAACGAAACTCGGGTGCGGGCGTGACGTACTCGTATCTACCTGATCCTGACCGACCTGATGACGGGGCCGGATCGAGCACTTCGATATCGGCCCCGACGAAGTCCAGAACCCTCAACAGTTCGGGCACGTCGACGTGCTTGGGCGTCAGCCCACCGCGCAGAACGTTGTCGGAGTTGGCCATGATCTCGACCGCGAGTCCATGGAGATACGCGTGGAGATTGCCGGCAGCGAGAAACAGTCCTTGGCCGGGCTCGAGGGTGACGCGGTTGAGCAGCAGTGCCGCCAGAACGCCGGCGTCGCCGGGGTACGCCTCACTCAATTCCAACGCGGTGCGGATCTCGGTCACGAATTCGGCGTCGTGATGCGCGACGTAGGTGATGCACCCCGCAAGTACGGCAGGGAGCAACGTCCCGAGCACTGTGGACGGCAGCGTGATCCACGTCGTGAACAAGGCTCGGAGTCCGTCGGAATCGGGTTGGCCTTCGAGCAGTCCGATGTACGGCTCCAACTCGTCGACGGCCAGAGCGCGCAGCAGTTTGACAGTTCGCGTCGGCTCGCGGAATCCGGCAAGCGCTTCGAATCTGCTCAGCGCGACAACGAGTTCGGGCTTGTGGCTGCCGTCCTTGTAGTTGCGAATCGGCGACTCCATGGGAACGCCGAGTGCGTTCTCACGACGAAAACCCTCTTCGGCTTGAACGGCGCTGGGATGCGCCTGAAGTGACAGCGGTTCTTCCGCCGCAAGCAGCTTGAGCAGGAATGGGAGTCGCTCACCGAACGCCTCGAGGTTCTCGCGGCCGAGTTCGCGTTCGGGTTCGCGGTGCAGGACCTCGAGCAACGACTCGCTTCCGGATTCGGTGATCACGCGCGCCGGGTCACCCGGGTGCGCGCCCAACCACAATTCCGCCTCGGGATGATTCGACGGAGTCGCAAGACCGCGTAGTTCGGCAATTGCCGTTCGCGAGCCCCACGCGTAAGAACGAAGTGCACCTTCGAGTTCACGCACTTACTTCGCACCGCCTGTCAACTGCACGTACGCCGCGGCCATGTCTACTCGAGACGCCAACACGAATACCTGCTCCATCTCCGAGATCACCACGTTGGTCTGGTCTTCGTCCGCCGCCACCACCAGATCGGCGTCGGCCAGTGCGTCCATCCGGCGTCTCGCCTCCCCGCGCGTGGATTCGGTCGCGAAGACGAATGCCCGCGCCGGCGGGGTCGGCAGTGCGCCGTCGAGTTGCGGATCGTGAAAGAACGGGTCGTGGAACACCGAATCACGGGAAGTTGCGTCCGGCGCGAACAACGCCCGAGCAGAACGAATCACCTCGGACAGTTCGGCGGCAGCGGCGTTCAGGCCCGAGCCCATCAGCGAAACACTCGAGAACTCTGCGAGTGCTGTTGTCACGGAACCACTTCCACACAGAACGACCCGTCGGCCGCTCATTCTGGTGGCCAACGACTTGGCCGGGTTGTGGAACACCTCGTTGGACGGCCCGTCCCGCAGCGCCTCGGCATCAACTGCGTCGGCGATTCGACCGAGTACCGCCGAACGGTCCTCGATCGATCCCTTGCCCTCGATTTCGGCGGCAACGGCCAGGAAGACGGCGAGGAACCGCGTCATGGTGTGCCGCGGCGAGGCGTAGAGCCGCGGCGGCAAAGCCATGGTGCGCCCGGCCGCCACGGCTCGCATGGGCCCCTCGTCGGGAACGGCGACAACAACTTCGGCGCCGCGGCGTACGGCACTGTCGACGGATTCGACCAGGCGTGGATCACCGGCATCGTCACCAGCGACGACGATCACGTCCAACGGCCCGGCCCACGAGGGCGTCCGGTCGAGTACGAGGAGCGGGCAACCGACCGAATCTCCGACGAGAGCGAGCGCGATCCTGGCTCCGTGTCGAGCGCCACCGGCACCGGGGATCAGTACGACGCTGCGCGGACGCAGACCGGCCAACCGAGAGATGACACCCTCGCCGACGGCCGATGCGGTGGCCCGAATCTGTGCGCCCCCCATGGCCACAGAACGCAGTAGCCCTTCCGAATCGGCAGCCGACAAACCCTCGCTGTCGTCGAGGTCGAGAAGCGGCATCGGCGCTGTCATCTCACCGCACCCCCTTCTCCGTTAGCAGTTCCCGCACCATCCAGCATTCCAGCTCTACGCGGTCCGTGGTGGCAAAGCCCTCGTTCCCGAGGCCGTCGTCCCCGAGATAGTCCCCCAACTATCCCAGGGCTTCGGCTCACCGACAAACCGATCAGACTCGGATTCAAGCCCGGACGATCGCCAGAATTTCGTTCACCAACGCGTCGACATCGGCGGACGTGGGCGCTTCGACGTTGAGTCGCAGCAAAGGCTCGGTGTTGGACGCACGCAAGTTGAACCAGGCATTTCCCTCGAGACTGACCGTGACACCGTCGAGGCGATCCACCGACTCGGTGCGGTCCGCAAATGCTGCCAGCACAGCGGCCGTGCGATCGGCCGCGTCAGCCACCGTGGAATTGATCTCGCCCGAGGCCGCGTAGCGGGTGTACTCCGCCATCAACTCGGAGAGCGGACGGTCCTGCTCGCCCAGTGCGGCGAGTACGTGCAACGCCGCAAGCATGCCGGAATCAGCGCCCCAGAAATCGCGGAAGTAGTAGTGAGCGGAGTGCTCGCCGCCGAACACGGCACCGGTCTCGGCCATCTCCTGCTTGATGAACGAGTGGCCGACTCGGGTACGAATCGCGACGCCGCCGAGTTCTTCGACCAGTTCGGGCACTGCTCGTGACGTGATCAGGTTGTGGATGATCGACGCGCCCGGTTCCTTCGCGAGTTCGCGCTTGGCGACAAGTGCGGTCACCGCGGACGGAGAGACTGGGTCGCCCTTCTCGTCGACGACGAAGCAACGGTCCGCGTCACCGTCGAAAGCCAAGCCGATGTCTGCTCCGGTTTCACGCACGTAGGCCTGCAGGTCCACGAGGTTGGCCGGATCGAGGGGGTTGGCTTCGTGGTTGGGGAACGTGCCGTCGAGCTCGAAGTAGAGCGGGAGGACGTCGAGGGGCATCGGCCCGAATACGGCCGGCGCGGTGTGCCCTCCCATGCCGTTGCCTGCATCGACTGCAACCTTCAGCGGGCGCAACGCAGCCAGGTCGACCAGACCGCGGAGGTAGCTCGCATATTCCTCGAGGACGTCCTTGGTGCTGGCGGTGCCTGCCGGTCCGTCGTACGCGGGAACACCCGAGACGACCTCGGCGGAGATGACTGCCAGGCCGGTGTCCTGACCGACCGGCTTGGCGCCGGCCCGGCACATCTTGATGCCGTTGTACTTGGCGGGATTGTGGCTCGCCGTGAACATCGCGCCCGGGCAGTTCAGCAAACCGGATGCAAAGTAGAGCTCGTCGGTCGACGCCAACCCGATGTAGACGACGTCGAGGCCTTGAGCGAGCACACCGTCACCGAAAGCCGAGGACAAAGTGGGCGACGATGCACGCATGTCGTAGCCGATCACCACCGTCGTGGCGGCGCCGGCCTCGTCACGGACCAAGCGGGCGAACGACGCACCGACGTCGCGGACAAAATCTTCGTCGATCTGCTCACCGACCACACCGCGCACGTCGTACGCCTTGATGATTGCAGCAACCGACTCGGCTGTTCGCCCCACTGAAAACTCTCCTTGTGCATGCACCCTCACAGACGGGAACGTCCGGGCGCATGGCGTCCGGAGATTCGCAGTACTCGGGTGTGGAAGTACTCGGTCGAGCCTAGCCTCTGCGGCGACGAATCTCGCGTCAGTTGGACGGGTCGGGCAGAACGCGGAGGTGTCCACGACGCCCTGTACGGGCAGTACTCGGAGCTGCGGGACGTATGTCCTCATCTGCATCGACGTTGGACTTGTTGCGATCTCCGAGACCGGCTTCACGCACAGCTTCGGCCAAAGCGGTCAGATCGTCTTCGTCGGGAGTGCTCGACGCGAATCCGCCTTCGTGGCGGACGAGTTCCCAGCCCTTGGGGGCGGTGATTCGAGAGCCGTGAGTGTCACACAAATCCCATGAATGGGGCTCTGCGACGGTCGCCAGCGGCCCGACAACCGCAGTGGAGTCCGAGTAGACATACGTCAGCGTCGCGACGGCGGGGTTCTTGCACCCGGGGCGGCAGCAGCGACGCAGAGATCTCACAGGTACGGAGCCTAGCCCTCCCCACGTCCGGAACCTACTCGGACACACCGAGCAGTTTCTTCTGTCGTAATCTGGGCGCCATGCCACAAGCCCGCCGCCGACGCTCGGTCACCACTCGTTCCATCGAACGACACGGCCGTGGCCTGCGCGGACCGCTACTTCCCCCGGAGGTACCGGCCAGACGCACCCGGGCCGAGAAGTTCGATCTCCTGGTGCTCGACGCCTTCTCGCCCGTCGACCTGGCGTGGCACGACCGGTTGACGAAACTCGACATCGCAGTGGACGAAGTTCCGAAGATTCACGCACACGATCCGGAGTCCGTCACGTGGCCGCCGGAGGTCATCGCCGACGGACCGGTTCCACTGTCACGACTGATTCCGGCCGGAATCGACCGTCACGGAAATACGACTCGCGCAAGAATTGTGCTCTTTCGCCGCCCGTTGGAGCAGCGCGCGAAGGATCCGGAAGAACTCACGGATCTGGTGCACGACGTGTTGGTCCATCAAGTCGGCACGTATCTGGGCGTCGACCCACAGGTCATCGACCCCACACTGCCCGACGAGGACTGATAGCCCGACGAGGACTGATACTGCCCGACGAGGACTGACGCACCGTCAGACGAAAAAACTGATGTCACACGAAGAAGTAAATCCACACGAAGAACAAAACAGTCGTTGCTTGACCTGCAATTCCCCGTTGCAGGTCAGACTTTCGAAGACCGCCCGTCAGCCCCGACGCTGACAGAACCGATTCAGCAGCAGATCAGATGATCCCCCGCTTGAGTCGCCGACGCTCGCGCTCGGACAACCCTCCCCAGATTCCAAACCGTTCGTCGTTCGCGAGCGCGTACTCGAGGCACTCGTCACGAACTTCACAACCGAGGCAGATCCGTTTTGCTTCCCTCGTCGATCCACCCTTTTCAGGAAAGAACGCTTCGGGATCGGTCTGCGCGCAGAGAGCACGCTCCTGCCACTGATCCTCGATGGTGTCGAACAATTCTTCGAAGCCGGTGACGAGACTCAGCACTGGCCGAGTACTCATACCGTCGAACTCACTGCTGCAGGCACCTTCTGCTGCGCCTGCTCGGGAATCGGTCTGCGGTTCGTCGCTTACTGTCATTGCGAGAGAACTGATCTCGACATTTTCATTGGGCATCGTTCCGCCTCCTCACCTGTAATAGCGCAGAATTTTCACTCCATCTTCAACCCCACCCCGTCGACCGTTCGAAACTGTGTTCGAAACCGGCCCCGCTGCAAGTGAACTCACAAGTAGCGGTTGGAATGACACATTTGAGATTACACACGTCCAGCGTGTCGCGGTCAAGCTAAACGAGATGAATCCATTAGTATTCCGGCCCCCAATTGACGGGACCTTCTGCCCGCCAGACACGACGACGCGCCGACCGCCTAGGCTCTGTTGTCGTGAACGTGACTGTATTGGTTGGCGGCGTCGGCGGGGCCCGTTTCCTTCAAGGTGTGCAAAATGCGCTCGGAATCGTCGGTGGTGAATCCCTCGAGAAATACGAAGGCCCACATCGCATCACGGCCGTCGTCAACGTCGGCGACGACGTCTGGATGCACGGTCTGCGCATCTGCCCCGATCTGGACACTTGTATGTACACACTCGGCGGTGGCATCGATACCGAACGCGGGTGGGGGCACGCCGGTGAAACCTGGAATGCGAAAGAAGAACTCGCGGCATACGGAGCGAAGCCGGATTGGTTCGGCCTCGGAGATCGCGATATCGCAACGCATTTGATTCGCAGCCAGATGCTCCGCACGGGATATCCGTTGTCCGCGATCACCGAAGCGTTGTGCAATCGCTGGAATCCCGGTGTCGCACTGCTTCCCGTCAGCGACGACCGCAGCGAAACACACGTCGTGATCACCGATCCGGAAGACGGTGAGCAGAAGGCGATTCATTTCCAGGAGTGGTGGGTACGCCACAGGGCACAGGTGGAAACTCACAGCTTCGCTCACGTCGGCGCCGAGCAGGCCAAGCCCGCGCCAGGGGTGGTCGAGGCAATCGACGGTGCCGACATCGTGCTGATCGCACCCTCCAATCCCGTCGTGAGCGTCGGCGCGATCCTCGCGGTGCCGGGCATTCGCGGAGCCCTGCGCACCACCGCCGCCAAGGTTGTCGGCCTCTCTCCCGTCATCGGCGGAAAACCGTTGCGCGGCATGGCTGACGAGTGCCTCGAAGTGATCGGGGTCGAGACGACTTCCGAGGCGATCGGTCGTCACTACGGAGCTCGTTCGATCAACGGCATTCTCGACGGCTGGCTCGTCGACGAAGGTGACACGGCCGACATCGACGGGGTGGACGTGCGAAGCATCCCACTTTTGATGACGTCCCCCGAAGAGACCGCAAAAATGGTTCGAACGGCTTTCGAGATCGCCGGAGTCGAACTGTGACCGAACCCGGAACCGAAGCAAGCCGCGACGGAAATCACTCTCCCGGCGATCACTCCCCCGGTGCCGCAATCGAAGTCATTCCCGTGCTCGGACTTCCCGAATTCCGGCCGGGAGACGATCTGGCCGCCGCCGTCGTCGACGCGACGCCGTGGATCGAAAGTGGCGACGTCGTTGTCGTCACGAGCAAGGTGTTCTCCAAAGTCGAGGGGCGCATCGTTTCCTCGCCCACCGATCCGGAAGAGCGCGACGCAGCACGACGCCTCCTGGTGGATCAGGAGGCCGTCCGCGTCGTGGCACGCAAGGGCCGCACTCTGATCACCGAGAACAAACTCGGCATCGTGCAGGCCGCATCCGGCATCGACGGCTCCAACGTCGACGGTGCCGAACTGGCTCTGCTCCCCGTGGATCCGGATGCGAGCGCTGCGGGCCTGCGCGCCCGGATTCTCGAGAGCACGGGCAAGTCCGTCGCCGTCGTCGTGACCGACACGATGGGTCGTGCGTGGCGCAACGGACAGACCGACGCCGCAATCGGTTCCTCCGGCATTCCGGTCCTGCACGGCTACCTCGGAGCACAGGACAGTCAGGGCAACGAACTGATCGTCACCGAGATCGCGATCGCCGACGAGATCGCCGCTGCTGGCGATCTGGTCAAGGGCAAACTGGGCGGCGTTCCCGTCGCCGTCGTGCGAGGACTCCGATTCGAGGACGACGGTTCGAGTGGCCAGGATCTGATTCGCCGCGGCCCGGATGATCTGTTCTGGCTGGGCACCGAGGAGGCTACGGCGATGGGCCGCGGCCAGGCGCTGCTGTTGCGTCGATCGGTCCGACAGTTCGCAAGCGACCCCGTCGACGCGGAGATCATTCGCAACTCGATCGCCGAGGCACTCACCGCGCCCGCACCGCACCACACGAGGCCGGTGCGATTCGTGTGGCTGCGAACCGAGTCCGTCCGCACGGCTCTCCTCGAGAAGATGCGTGAGCAGTGGGCCGCCGATCTTCGCGCCGACGGTCGCAGCGACAAATCCGTCGACGCGCGGATTGCACGCGGAAACATCCTGTTCGACGCCCCCGAGGTCGTCATTCCCTTCTGCGTACCCGACGACGCACACAGTTACCCGGACCCCCGACGTACCGCCGCGGAGTCCACGATGTTCACGGTCGCCGCCGGAGCGGCCGTGCAGGGACTGCTGGTCTCGCTGGCCACACGCGGTGTGGGAAGCTGCTGGATCGGCTCGACGATCTTCGCCGCCGACCTGGTGCGTCGACACCTCGATCTCCCGGCCGATTGGCAGCCACTCGGCGCGGTCGCAATCGGGCACCCACTCGAACCACTGACTCCGCGCACCGTCCCCGCCCCCGGGGACGCGTTGGTGGAGATGTAGGTCATGTCAGCCGAATCGCTGCACGCCTCGGCCAAGGGCGTCCTGGAGGGCTGGGTGACGCCCTCCGAAGCGGACGAGTCACTGCGGCACACGATGCTCGCGTTCCTCGATTCGGCTCCGGACGGCTGCCTTCGTCGCCACGCACCGGGACACATCACAGCGTCGTCTCTGGTTCTCGACGAGAGTGGCTGCCATGTCCTGCTGACGCTGCATCCCAAGGTGGGCCGGTGGATTCAGCTCGGCGGCCACTGCGAACCCGACGACGAGACGGTGGTCGATGCAGCATTACGGGAGGCTCGTGAGGAGTCCGGAATTCACGACGTTCGGATAGATGCGGACTTACTCTCCGCCCACACACATCCGATCACGTGCTCACTCGGAGTCCCGACCAGACATCTCGATCTACGGTTTCTCGTTGTGGCACCGGATAATTCGCATATCGTCCGGAGCGCAGAGTCCGCCGACCTCCGATGGTGGCCGGTGGACGCGCTCCCGCCGACTGCCGAACGCGAGACCATCGACCACCTGGTCGCGCTCGCACATCAACGCAAGAATCAGGACTGAATCGGGGACATTTCGGGTTGCTTGGCGCTTACGCCGTCCCCCGAGGACGTTCCCTTCACTCGCCGAGCTACCCACGGCACCAAGAACTCTCGTGCCCATTGACGATCCTCGCGACGAGTTTCGGCTTTCGTGAGAACCGGCGCCGGTCCCAGATCGGGCGGGATCAATCCGTGTTCGACACCGAGCACGTCGAGCACACGCGTCGCCATGTTCTCGTGCCCGGCGGGCGACATGTGCAGTCGATCCCAGTCCCACATCCGAAGGTCCTGATATTCGGAGAATCGCCAGAAGTCGACGAGGGTCGCACCATGGCGGTCCGCCACCTCACGAACGAGCTCGTTGTAGATCGCCAGACGTCCGCGGAGCTTGCCGAAGAAGGCGGACCATCCGGTGTCGTACGCGGTGAACATCAGAACCCGGGCGCCGGATTCAGTGAGCCGGCCGATTGCCGAATCGTAGCGGGCGACGACTGCATCGATGTCGAGCTTGGGACGCATCATGTCGTTTCCGCCGGCGTAGATGGTCACCAGATCGGGCTTCAGCGCCAGGGCGGGTTCCAACTGCTCGTCGATGATCGGTCCGAGTAGGCGACCACGAATCGCCAGGTTGGCGTAGCGGAACTCGGGATTGTTCACCGCCAGCTGCTCGGCCACTCGGTCTGCCCACCCGCGCAGACCGTTGGGGAATCGTTCGTCGGCGTCGCCGACGCCCTCGGTGAACGAGTCACCGAGGGCAACGTAACGGCTCAGAGGAGAAGTCATACCCACCAGTATTCCAGTAGGTCAGCTAACGATCACACATCTGTGCTGAAGCGCACGCCACCGTCCGGCAACGTCACGCCCGGCCACACGCGTGCGCCGCGCAACAATTCACATCGCGCACCGATGTCCGCGCCGTCACCGATGACGGCGTCGCGAACCAGTGCTCGGGGCCCGATACGGACGCCGAATCCGAGGATCGATCGTTCGACCACCGCGCCGGCTTCCACAACCGCGCCGTCGAAGAGAATTGCACCGTCGAGGCGCGCACCTGCGCCGACTTCGGCTCCTCGACCGACGACCGTGCCGCCGATCAGGACGGCACCCGGCGCGATTCCGGCACCGGGGTGAACGAGCGACTCACCGCGCGGACCTTCGAGAGCGGGCGAAGGAGCGATGCCCCGCACCAGGTCGGCGGAACCACGAACGAAGTCCTCCGGGGTGCCCATGTCCCGCCAGTACGAGGAGTCGACGTGGCCGAACACGCGCTTACCCTCGGCGAGGAGGTTCGGGAACACCTCACGCTCCACCGAAACCGGGCGTCCTTCGGGGATCTGCTCGATGATCTCGCGCTTGAACACGTAGCAACCGGCGTTGATCTGATCCGTCGGCGGATCCTGCGTCTTCTCCAGGAAGGCCGAGACCCGTCCGTCCTCGTCGGTCGGAACACAACCGAATGCACGCGGGTCACCCACGCGAACCAGGTGCAGGGTCACGTCGGCATCCGTCTTCTCGTGGGTCTCGAGAATGCCGTTGAGATCGGTGCCGCCGAGCACGTCACCGTTGAACACCATGACGTTGTCGCCACGCAACTTCGGGAGCACGTTGCGGATTCCGCCACCGGTGCCCAGTGGTTCGGTCTCGAAGACGTAGTCGATCTCGAGCCCCATCTTGGAGCCGTCGCCGAAGTAGTCCTCGAATACCTCTGCCTTGAAAGACGTTCCGAGCACAACGTGCTTGATACCGGCTGCCTCGATCCGGGCGAGCAGATGTGTCAGGAACGGCAGGCCGGCGGTCGGAAGCATCGGCTTGGGTGCCGACAACGTCAGCGGACGCAGCCGAGTGCCCTTGCCGCCTACCAGGATTACGGCGTCGGTCGGATTCTGATCGGACATCATTTTCCCCCGTGGTTCGAAACTGTTGGGTTGTCGGTCGAATTGTCGGTGCGAGCGCGCTCGCGGACTGCTGAAGCTACGGCGATCTTGGATCGCACAGCGAGGCCACCACGCAGGGCGAGTCGCAACGGCGCCTGCCACCAGTGCGGATGGCGATCAGCCTGGAACTGGTACGCACTGCGATGGTGGGCGGGCAACATCAGTTCCGGATGACGTCCTGCCGCATGACCCTTGGCATGCGTGACGACAGCGGAGGGGACGAATACGTTGAGCCACCCGGCTTTTCCGAGGCGGTCACCGAAGTCGACGTCCTCCATGTACATGAAGTAACGAGAGTCGAAACCGGAGATGGTGTCGAAGGCGTCGCGTCGTACCAGCAGGCACGACCCGGAAAGCCACCCCACGGCACGCTCGGTGACGGCCTCGTTCTCCTGACGGTAACGAGCAGTCCACGGGTTCTTCGGCCATACCGTACCGAGCAACGCGTGCCCGACGCCCGAGGTGATGTCGGGCACCGTTCGCGCCGACGGATAGACACTGCCGTCCGGTTCGAGGACCTTCGGCCCCAGTGCACCGGCCCTTGGCCACCGATTTGCCGCAGCCACCAATTCGTCGAGTGAACCGGGTGCCCATTGGACGTCCGGGTTGGAAATCACGACGAATTCGATCGACGAATCGATCTCCGCGACAGCCCGATTTATCGCTCCCCCGTACCCGATGTTTCCACCGGTACGAAGCAGACGGACATGCTCGTACTTGGCATCAGCGGCCTCGGGGGCACCATCGGTCGACCCATTGTCGGCCATGATGACCTGGGGTTTTTCTGTCGTCGCCACAGCGAGCGTGCTCAAGAAATTCTCGAGATGCTCGCCTGGCGAGTAGGTCACCGTTACCACGGCCAGCTTGGGACTCACGCCGGTCAGCCTAGCCGTCCGCGGCCACTGCCCCGAACAATGCTCACGCCAGAGCGGCGTGCAGAGCCTCTCGCCACGGACGCAACGGCGTCATTCCCGCGGTAACCCATGCGCGCTCGGACAAGACCGAATATGCCGGGCGCGGGGCGGGGCGTACGAACTCCGCGCTACTGCACGGGCGCACCCGTGCCGGGTCCGCGCCGATCTCCTCGAACACAGCTCGCGCCAACTCGTACCAACTGGCTTGCCCGCTGTTGGTCACGTGGAATGTCGACGCACCCGTGAAGTCCCGCAGCGCGAGTTCGACGATGCCGCCGGCCAGATCGACGCTGTACGTGGGTGACCCGATCTGGTCGTCCACGACGTTCACGAATTCTCGTTCTGCTTCGAGCCTTCGCATCGTGGCCACAAAATCGGTACCGACACCCGAATACACCCACGCGGTACGCACGACGGCCACGTCGGCCCCCGACTCTCGAACAGCGATCTCGCCGTCCAGTTTGGTTCGACCGTAGACCGTCGCGGGACCGGTCGGGGCATCGACGTCGTAGGGCGTGCTCGCGTCGCCAGGAAATACGTAGTCCGTCGAGACGTGGATCAACCGCGAACCGGCACGCGCACACGCTCGCGCGAGATTCAGCGGTCCGATCTCGTTGACCGCCCTCGCTGCCTCCTGGTCTGTCTCGGCAGCATCGACTGCCGTGTACGCAGCGCAGTTGATCACCACCGAATCAGGCGAGACGAACTCGTCGACCGCGCGGCTGTCGGTGATGTCGAGCTCGCGGGAACCGACGGCCGTCACAGTGTGACCCGCCGACGTTGCGAGAGCATCGATACGTGTTCCGAGCTGCCCTCGGGCGCCGGTGAGCAGGATATTCGTCACATGGTTGAGTCTGGCACGCCGCGCCGAGGTACCCGCGGCCGAGCATCGGACCAGTAACCTGAAGGAGTGTCCCACCAGCAACCGCAGCGCCGCGCGCGTCCACGACCTGCGCCGATTCGGACCAAGACGAGCCCGGCTCGCATAGCGGTCGCGGTGCTCTCCGTGCTCGTACTGCTGGTCACCGGGTTCGCGTGGCGGGGTGTGGACTCGTTGAGAAACAGCCTGGCCACTGCCAGCGGCCTCGGCCTCGGTGGGGGCAAGGACGGAGCCATCGACATCTTGATGGTGGGTACCGACAGTCGCACCGACGCACACGGCAACCCGCTCTCGCAAAGCGAGCTCGACTCGTTGCGCGCCGGCGAGGAAGTCGCCTCCAACACCGACACCATCATCTTGATCCGCGTCCCCAACGACGGAAGTTCCGCAACCGCGATCTCGATTCCCCGCGATGCATACGTCAACGTCCCCGGTATCGGTATGTCGAAGATCAACGCCGCGTTCGGTGCCACCAAGGAAACCGAGCGACTGAAGTTGGTCAACAACGGGTCGTCCGACACCGAAGCCGACAAGAAGTCGACGGAAGCCGGCCGAACCGCGCTCATCGGAGCCGTGGCGAATCTGACCGGCATCACCGTCGATCACTACGCCGAAGTCGGTCTACTCGGATTCGTCCTGCTGACCAACGCCGTGGGTGGAGTCGACGTCTGTCTCAATGCGCCGGTCGACGAACCGATGTCCGGAGCCAACTTCGCAGCCGGGAAACAGACACTCGACGGCGCCGACGCGCTGAGCTTCGTGCGACAACGACACGACCTTCCTCGCGGCGACCTGGACCGGATCGTGCGCCAGCAGGTGTTCATGGCTTCTCTCGTCAGCAAGGTACTCAGCGCAAAAACGTTGAGCGATCCCGGAAAGCTCAGTCAGTTGACCTCGGCCGTTCAGCGTTCCGTCGTCATCGACGACGACTGGGACATCATCGAATTCGCCAAGCAGTTGCAGAATCTGGCCGGCGGAAAGGTGCAATTCGAGACCATCCCCGTTCTCGACATCAACGGCATGACCGATTACGGCGAGTCCATCGTCAAGGTCGATCCCAAGGCGGTCAAGAAATACATCGCCGGACTGGTCGGCGCCGACAGCGAGGACTCGGAGGAGACCTCGGAGGCACCGACCACCGTGAATGCGTCCTCGATCACCGTCGACGTCGCGAACGCCAGTGACATCGCAGGGTTGGCCAGCGGAGTTTCCGAGGCGTTGAGTGCCCTCGGGTACAAACAGGGTCAGGTCGGCAACAACACCGGCGCCGATGTCTCCGAATCGACGGTGTTCGCAAAGTCCGCGGACGACGACGCTGCACTCGCGGTGGCCGAGGCACTCGGGGGCCTGACGGTCAAGGCGGATTCGTCGTTGTCCTCGGGCAAGGTTCGAGTTGTCATTGCCGAGGACTACTCCGGGCCGCAGTCCGCGGACGCGGTATCTCCGTCCGAAGGCGCAGCGACCACGACTGAATCGGCGAGCACCACCGAGACCAGCCCCACCCCCGCACCGCCCGGTCCCCCGATCGATGCAGCCTCCAACGGTCCCCGCTGTGTTAACTGAACGGCTGCGTAAGCTGAGGACGTGCCTTCGCCTGTAGACAACCTGACCGACGCCCTCCTCGGACCGATCTTGACTGCCGACCCGGCCGGCCCTCGCGTGACGTACTACGACGATGCCACCGGCGAGCGCATCGAATTGTCTGCGAGCACGCTGGCCAACTGGGCGGCCAAGACCGCGAACATGGTTCGGGACGAGTTCGCCCTCGAGCCCGGCGGCAAGGTCGCCGTGCTGCTGCCCGCACACTGGCAGAGCGTCGCCGTCTTGCTGGGCGTGTGGTGGGCAGGCGGTGAGGTAGTCCTCTCCCCCGACGCCGACGCCGAACTGGCTTTTGTCACCGCCGACCGCCTGGACGAGGTTGCGGACGTACCCGAAGTAGCCGCACTCTCACTCGACGCGTTCGGCAAGGGATTGAGCGATCTTCCGCTCGGCGTCGCCGATTACGCAACGTCCATTCGCGTCCACGGCGACCAGTTCCGCAGCGCCGGAGCCGGTTCGGCGTTGGAAGGCCGGTCCGTAGCGGACACGATCGACGCGGCTCGTGCATCGGCGAAGAACATCGAATTGGCGTCGACGGATCGTGTCCTCTCCAGCCGGACGTGGGACACGGCAGACGACTTGATCGACGGGCTTCTGGCGGTCCTCGCCGCAGGCGCCTCACTCGTGCAGGTGGCCCACCCGGACACGGAAGCTACCGCGCGCCGAGTGGGCACCGAGAAGGTCACAAAGCAGTTCTGAGCGCTAGCTCGCGAGTGCTGTCACCGGTGACACCAGTCCCGCCCGCCGAGCGGGGAGCAGTGACGCGATCACACCGCAGATTCCGCCGATCAACACGATGGCCACCAACTGCACCCACGGCACTGCGCTGAGGGCAACGTCCTCGATCCCGAACACCGATGCGGTGCCCGCTACGCCGAACACCATCCCGAACAACACTCCGATCACCGATGCAACTCCTGCCACCAGCAGTGCTTCCCAGATCAACATGGCTCGAATTCCCTTCTTGGTCAATCCGAGTGCGCGGAGCAGTCCGGATTCGCGGCGCCGTTCGAGTACGGACAGCGCCATCGTGTTTCCGACGCCGATCAAGGCGATCAGCACCGCTACCGACAGCAATCCGGCAACCACCATGAGCATGGTGTCGAGGATCGAATCGAGGGCTGAACGCATCTCGGTCATTCCCTGAACATCGCTGCCCGGGGCTTCCTGGCGTGCGAGGTCGGTGATGCGGTCGGTGGCGGCGAGCGCCTGTTCGTCAGTATCCGTATTCAACCTGACCCAGTACGAATCGGTGGTCGGTGCAGTGGCCGCTGCACCCAGATCTCCTCGATCCAGCAGCGCTGGTTGACCTTTCACGCCTTCGATCACGCTGACGTTGACGGCGCCGCGATCCCCTCTCACCGTGGCCGTATCGCCCGCCGAGAGTTTGTACTCGGTCAGATCAGCGGGCGAGAGCACGAGCTGACCGGCAGTGGGTACCGAGATCTCGGTACGCAGAACATCTTTCACCCGAGCAGCGTCGACGCCGAATCCGGCCAACGAGCCCCGCCCGTCGATCGTCAGTTCGGCCTTGTCCAGACCGCTCACCGCGCCGACTCCGTTGACGGCCGCAATGTCAGTCCCCAAACCGGCGGGCAGGGGCGCGGAGCCGGAGCTGCTCACCATCACGTCGACCGGAAATTGGCTGTCCATTGCTGCAGGTGCAGCTTCCTTGACCGTCGCGATTCCCACGACGAGCGTGCTCGTCAATGCGACTCCGATCAACAGCGCCGTGGCTGTCGCCGAGGTCCGGCGTGGGTTTCTCCCGGCGTTGCCTGCTGCCAGGCTTCCCACCGGACCGATCAGTCTCGCCAATACGCCGCCGGCGGCATTGATCAGTGCAGGCACGATTCGACCGGACAGGGCTGCGATTCCCAGGAACGAGAACAGCCCACCGGCGGTTGCGGCCGGCACCTGCTGATTCGTCACTCCCAGGACCGTCATCGCGATGCCCGCGAGCAGGATCACGACGCCGAGAACCCGGCGCACCACCGACACCTGAACGCTCTCGGGCTTGGATTCCATCGGCTGCAGTGCCGCCAACGGGGACAACTTCGTTGCCGCCCGTCCGGGCGCAGATGCAGCGAGCATCGTCATCACGATGCCGACAGCAAGGCCGACCACGACGGTCACCGGGGTGACGCTCAGTGACGAAAGTGGAACCGGCACATCCGCGGCCGTTGCTACGCGACCGATCGCCCAGGCAAGTCCGACACCGAGTCCGACGCCGATCACCGAGGCGATCACGCCGACCGCCGCGGCTTCACTGCGAATGCTCCGGCGAACCTGCTTGGCCGTGGCGCCGACGCATCGCAGCAACGCGAGTTCCTGAGTGCGCGCGGCGAGCAATACGGCAAACGTATTGGCGATCACCAGCGCGGCAACGACTACGGCGATGGCGCCGAAGGCGAGCAAGACCGTGCTGAGGATCTTGGTGCCGCCCATGTATTCCGCTGCGGCGTTGTCGGTGGCTTCTTCTCCGGTCAGCACCGTGGAGTCCGAGGGCAACGCGCTCGAGATCAAATCCACGAGTTGCTGCTGAGAGCGTGAACCGTCACCGGCAACACGGAACTCACGTTCGGCGCTGTCGCCGGCCCACGCGCTCACCTGCTCGGCGGTGGTGAATATCTTGATCCCGCCCAGACGTTGCGCCGAACCGGAGAGGTCGACCAAGCCGACTACCTCCGCGGTGGGTGCCGCGGCACCGACCGTCGAATCTCGTGCCGTGACAGTGATCCGGGCACCCATCGGTATCCCGGAGTCCGCACTCACCAACACCTGCCCGAGGCCGGTGGGAAGCGACCCCTCCGACACCTTCTCCCAACGCAATTCGGGATTGTCGGCGATCGAGAGCGCATCCCCGTAGGACGCGCCCTTTGCCTCGGAATCGACACGAACATACGTCGACACGTCGTCGGCGACCGCTGAGACGCCCGGCACTGCGCTCAGCACTGTTTCTGTCACTCCTGGACCGGAGGCGACAACATCGGTGGTTTCATATTGCGTCGCAAGTGATTTACTCACACTCGCATCAACCGTCGAGCTCAATGTCAAAGTCGCGACGATGTATCCGACTGCGATCACCACGGCGAGTATCGACGCCACATAGCGCCCGGCATGCGCCCGCGCCTGGGCAAAGGCCAGACCCTTCATCGCAGTGCGCCCGAAGCTGCAGGAACATCGGCCAAGTCGTCGGCCCCGAGGGCGCGCATGGCACCGATCACCGAATCGACGGTGGGTTGGTCGATCTCTCCGGCGATGCGCCCGTCCGCGATCAACACGACTCGGTCCGCATACGACGCCGCCACCGGATCGTGTGTCACCATGACGACCGTCTGACCGGTCTCCCGGACGCTGGTGCGCAAGAGTCCCAGAACCTCTGTCCCAGAACGGGAATCCAGGTTTCCGGTGGGTTCGTCGGCAAAGATCACGTCGGGCTGCGGCAGGAGTGCACGGGCGACAGCAACACGCTGCTGTTGACCACCGGACAACTCGTGCGGAAGGTGATCGAGGCGCTGGGACAGCCCTAGCTTGCCGATCACCTCGTCCATCCACTCGGGCGACGGTTCACTGCCTGCCAACTTCATCGGCAGCAGCATGTTCTCCCGAGCAGTGAGCACCGGAAGCAGGTTGAACGCTTGGAAGACGAACCCGATTCGCTCGCGTCGCAGTTCGGTGAGTTCCGTGTCGCCGAGTTTCGTGACCTCGGTGTCGCCCAGGAAAACCTGCCCGCCCGAGACCGTGTCGAGTCCGGCCAGGCAGTGCATGAGCGTCGACTTTCCGGAGCCGGACGGGCCCATGATCGCGGTGAACCGCTCACGGCCGAAGTCCACGTCGACGCCGCCGAGCGCGTGAACCGTGGTCTCACCGGTGCCGTACACCTTGGTGACACCGCGCGCGGTGATCGCCGGCACTTCGGCTGGTTCCGTCGTGGTGTGCGCATGCATTCTTTTGCCCTCCGTAAAGCTTCTCGCTATGACGGAATCGACGTTATTGCAGCGCAAGTGGTCTCCGCGTCGGAGCGCGGGGCGATCTTCGAAACCCCGGTGTCATCCCGGGGTAGGACTGGACACGACTGCTCGTCAGCCCTCGGTACCGAGGAGGTCGGCGCGCTTGACCAAGCCGATCTGGAAAGCGAAGACGACTGCCTGCACACGATCACGTGAATGCGTCTTCGAAAGAACCCGTCCGACATGGGTTTTCACAGTCGTTTCGGAGACGTGGAATTTGGCGGCGATCTCCGAATTCGACAGCCCGTACGCCATGGCCTCGAGCACCTCGACCTCGCGGGGCGTCAACTCTTCGGGCAACTGCGCTTCGGGCGCCGAACCTTCCAGTAGCGGCCCGACGTGCTGAAGCAGTCGCCGGGTGGCCCGGGCCTCGATCACCGCGTCCCCGCGGTGCACGGTGCGGATGGCGTCGAGCAACTGCTCCGGTGGCACGTCCTTGAGCAGGAATCCGCTGGCGCCCGCCCTGATTGCCGACATCACGTACTCGTCGTTGTCGAAGGTGGTGAGCACCACGACCTTCGGTGCATCGGGATCGGCCAGGAGCCGACGGGTCGCCTCGATGCCGTCCATCTTCGGCATCTGGACATCCATCAGGACGACGTCGACATGACGGGCGGCCAATTCGGTCAATGCCTGCTGACCGTCCGAAGCCTCGACCACCACGGACAGATCCGGCTGCGAGTCGATGACCATTCGAAAACCTGCGCGGACCAGCTGCTGATCGTCGATCAGTGCCACTGCAATCGGAGCCACGTGTTCGTCCATGCCACTCACCTTAAGACCTGCAGACGTTTCAAGACCTACCCAGACGTTCGTTCGTAGGGCAGGACAGCCCGGACACTGTATCCGCCGCCAGATTTCGGTCCGGCGGTAACTTTGCCTCCGTGCAGTTTGGCGCGCTCGGCCATTCCGATCAGTCCCTGTCCGCCTGGTGACGATTCAACCAGCGCGGCGCTGCCACCTCGTCCGTCGTCGGTGATGCCGAGAACGAGTTCGGTTTCAGCCCACGTCATCTCGACGCTCGCCTGTGCTCCTGGTCCGGCATGTTTGAGAACGTTCGTCAGTGATTCCTGGACGATGCGATACGCCGTCAACCCCGCACCCGCAGAGAGTTCGCGTGGTTCGCCGGTCACGCTGACGGCGATGTCGAGCCCACTGCTGCGCAACTCGTGGAACAGACTGTCGATGTCGCCCGCACCCGGGATCACCGAGAAGTCACGGGGCGTGTCCTCGCGCAGAACCGACAGAAGCGAGCGCATGTCGGTCAGCGCCTGGCGGCCCGTGGAGGCAATGGTTTCGAGTGCCTGAACGGCAGCCTGCGGGTCCTTCGCCGCACTGTAGCGTCCGCCGTCGGCTTGGGCGATGACAACGGTCAACGAATGCGCGACGATGTCGTGCATCTCGCGCGCTATCCTCGAGCGCTCGCTGATCGTCGCGATTTCCGCTTCCTGCGCACGCTCGAGTTCGAGCAACCGTGCGCGCTCGGTCAGGCCTTCCAGTTGTTTGGTGCGGACTCGACGCAGATCACCGAACGCCCAGACCGCGAGCATGAAGATCATGACGGCCACGGACTGCATGACCTGCGAAGACACCGGAATTCCGTCGTAGCCGAAGTATCGAACAGTCCCGGCAATCGAGCCGAGCAACGCGAGCAGCAGACCGGTGAGTGAACTCCACCGTGCTCCGTAGGCGGCCAGCGCGTACAGGGAGATGGGAACAACGACGGCGGACGCCAGCAGCGTATTGCCGATGAAGATCACGTGCAGTACCGAGAACCCGGCGATCACCATGCCGGAGAGTTCCGGGCGCGAGCGCCGCCACACCAGCGGAACCGTCATGCCCAGCGAGATGAACACCGCCAGCGGACTCGCCTCGACCGCAACGACGACACTGAACAGTGCGGCAACCGTCGCGATGCAGATGTCCACACCGCGAGCATGATCCGCGCTCCAGCGGACGAAGCGTTCACTAGTCGGAAAACGAGCCATGACGCCAACAGTAGCTTTGCTCAGGTGCGGTAGCCGCCGTCTTCGAGTCCGGCCTCGATTTCGAATCGGTTCCGCGGCCCGCGATGACGCAGCTCCTCACGCAGGTAGAGCAGCCCGAATACGATTCCGTACCTGGCCCATTGGTCTGCGTGGACAGCTTCGTGACGAAGGACGGATCGAGTCGTGTTTCTCCGTGTGAGATACACACCACCGAGAGTTGTTCCGCCTCTGGCGAACCCGCCACGTAGCCCGGAAGCGACAAAGATCCCGGACTCGTCGTCGAAGCTGATGTCCGCGCCGAGAAGCCCGGCGTAGAACAGGGCGACGCGAGTGACGAATGCGGACTGCGCGCTGCCCCGACTCGCTCGGATCAGCGGCAGCCCGCGTCGTGCACACACGAGAAGATCAGCCCAGCAGTTTCTCGCGAAGCGCCTTGTCCTTGTCGAGCACCATCGACTCCAGGCTCTCCTGGAATGCCACCATCCGCTGCTGCAGTGCGGGATCGGAAGCGCCGAGAATCCGGGCGGCCAGCAGACCGGCGTTGCGAGCCCCGCCGATCGACACTGTTGCCACCGGGACACCGGCCGGCATCTGGACGATCGAGAGCAGCGAATCCATACCGTCGAGGTACTTGAGCGGCACCGGAACTCCGATGACGGGCAGCGGCGTTGCCGAGGCAACCATGCCCGGAAGGTGTGCGGCGCCACCGGCACCGGCGATGATGACCTTGATTCCGCGGCCGGCGGCGTCCTTGGCGTAGTCGAGCATCCGCTGAGGCGTACGGTGCGCCGAGACGACTCCGACCTCGAAGCGGATACCGAATTCGGCCAACGCTTCGGCTGCCGCTTCCATGGTCGGCCAATCCGAATCGCTGCCCATGATCAGGCCGACCTGCGCGCTCTCACTCACCGTGTACATCCCATCCGTCGGTCCAAACTGCGTACGAAAGCCAATGTGCTGCCCGCTCGGCGCGTTCCCGAACTGCGGCAACATAATTCGGATCGTCGATGGATCCGGCGCCGCCCACGATGTTGACGTGCCCGATCTTGCGGTCCTTGCGCTCACCCTTGCCGTACAGGTGGATCTTCGCGTCGGGCATCCGAGCGAACAGGTGATGGACACGCTCGTCCATCGTCATCTCGGGCGCTTCCGGTGCACCCAGAACGTTCGCCATCACGGTGACCGGAGCGATCGGCGAGGTGTCTCCGAGCGGGTAGTCGAGAACCGCGCGCAGATGCTGTTCGAACTGAGAGGTGCGGGCGCCGTCCATCGTCCAGTGACCGGAATTGTGCGGGCGCATCGCCAACTCGTTGACCACGAGAGTGCCGTCCGTCGTCTCGAAGAGTTCGACGGCCATCGAGCCGACGACGCCGAGTTCGGACGCGATGCGCAGCGCCAATTGCTCGGCTTCCTCGGCAACGGCACTCGACAGCTCGGGGGCAGGTGCGATCACGACGGCGCACTGGCCGTTGCGCTGAACGGTCTCGACGACCGGCCATGTAGCACCCTGCCCGAACGGTGACCGCGCAACCATGGCGGACAGTTCCCGCCGCATCGAGACCATTTCCTCGACGATCAGTGGAACACCCTTGTCCAGCTGCTCGGTGACAATGGCTTCTGCTTCGTCCTGATCGTCGGTGATCCAGACGCCCCGGCCGTCGTAGCCTCCGCGTGTTGCCTTGATGACAAGCGGCCAACCGTGTTCGGCACCGAAACGCACGACGTCTTCTGCCCACGTCACTTCGGCGTACGCGGGTACGGGTGCGCCCAGTTCGGCAAGTTTGCGACGCATCAGCAGTTTGTCCTGAGCGAAGATCAGAGCGTGCGGCGGAGGCTGAACGTTCACGCCTTCGGCAACCAGAACCTCGAGATGTTCGGTCGGCACGTGCTCGTGGTCGAACGTCAACGCGTTGGAACCGACCGCTGCGCGGCGAAGAGCGTCGAGGTCGGTGTGGCTGCCGAGCACGACGTCGGGGCTGACCTGAGCTGCCGGCTCGTCCGCAGTCCCGGAGAGCACTCGGAGCGTCTGGCCCAGGGCCACCGCCGCCTGGTGAGTCATCCTGGCCAACTGTCCGCCACCGATCATGGTGACGACGGGCATGGATGCTTTTGCCGGTCGAGGGGTGGTCGGGCGGGCGGGGATCTGCGCGGGATCGTTGTTGCCGGTCACGGCTCTCTATGTTGTCATGTGCCGCGTTCGCCCGTTCATTCAGCGTTCCCAATCTGTGATTCTGCTGATGAATCCGCGGCAAATTGGTGGTAACGCGGTTTCGTTTCGTAAACTCATCTGTTGTGCCATTTGTCGACGGGGTCATTGCCCGCATACCCCAACCGTTTCGTGACATCGCTCTGCGTCACAGCGAGCTGATCAAATTCGCGATCGTCGGCGGAACGACCTTCCTGATCGACTCCGGCATCTTCTACACACTCAAGCTGTCGATCCTCGAATCCAAGCCGATCACGGCCAAGATCATCGCCGGCGTCGTCGCGGTGATCGCGTCGTACATTCTCAACCGCGAGTGGTCGTTCAAGAACCGTGGTGGCCGTGAACCAGCGCACGAGGCTGCCCTGTTCTTCATCATCAGCGCCATCGGCGTCGTCATCAGCTTCATCCCGCTGTACATCTCCAGTTATGTCTTCAACCTGCGCGTACCCGAAGTCAGCTTGGCGACGGAGAACATCGCCGACTTCATCAGTGCGTACGTCATCGGCAACCTGCTGCAGATGGCGTTCCGATTCTGGGCCTTCCGCAAGTTCGTGTTTCCCGACGAGAATCCGGAACCGCTCGAACTATCCGACAGCACAGGATTGTCCGAAACCACGGCGTTATCCGAAACCGCAGCGTTAACCGAAACCACAGCGCCTGACCCGGTCATTCCTGACGCCGAAGAGGAACTCGGGCACTCCTGAGTTTCCCGTCTGCGCGAGCCTTTCGGTCAGCGCGGCTCGCGGTGCGGAACGACGTCCGCGGGCGGAGCAGTGTTGGCCACCGGCAAGAAGACGGCGAACAAGGCAGGCTTACGCCTCTGCAGTTCCAGTCGGCCCCCGTCGGCTTCGATCAGTGCACGTGCGAGCGCCAACCCGACGCCGGTGGACCCGGCCCCCGAAAATCCTCTGTCGAAGATGTGCGGTGCAAGATCGTTCTCCACGCCGGAGCCTTCGTCGGTGACCTCGACGCACACCATCGAGTCACGACGAGACGAACTGCGACCGGTACCGTCGATCAATCGGACAGACACCGTGCACGTGCCTTCACCGTGTTCGAACGAATTGTCGACCAGAACGGAAACAGCTTCACGCAGACGCGAACCTGTGGTCGCAGCCATCACTGTGCGGTCGCCGCGTAGGCGGAGCCTGCGCCCCTCTCCGTCGAACTGAGCCTGCCAGTCGCGGGTCACCTGTTCCAGCTCGCCGACCACCGACACCAGACTCGCCGACGACCCACTGGTGCGCGACGAGCGAATCAGGTCGTCGATTCCGTCGGTGAGCCTGTCTACTTGCGCCATGGCTTCCTCGGCCTCGTTCACGACGTCAGGATCTTCGTGAACGGACAACTCGTCCAGGCGCAACCGCACTGCAGTCAGTCGACTGCGCAGTTGATGCGAGACGTCCGCGACCAGCGCGCGCTCTCGTTGCAGCCGCACCGAAATCTCCACCGTTGCCGCGTCGAGCACGTCGGACACGCGGTCGAGTTCGGGGATGTCGTGCCGACGAGGATCCGGCCGGAAGTCACCTTCGGCGAGGCGCGCCGCCCGGTCGGCCACATCCTGCAGCGGATCGGCCAGCCGACGCGCAGTGACCACAGCGACGACGGTGCCTGCCGTGATGGACAGAAGCACGAGCACGCCGACGGCCATCACCGCTTGCTTCTGCTGGGTGCGCAGGTTCTCCGACGGCACCTCGAGGCGCAACGAGCCTGAGGTTCCCATCGCGAGCGATTCGACGAGTGCGTTCTTGACTGTCGCCTCACCGACGTCGACGCGTGCGGCGCCGTCGACGACGGTCGGATACACGACGACGAGGCGCCCGTCGTTCGGGGTGAGGACCTTGAGCGAATCGGTGTTCAACGCACCTTCGACGAGTCCGTTGGTGCCCTCCTGTGCGATGACCTCGGCGGCCATCCGGTCGAGTCGCACCCGGAGGTCACTGCGCGTCACGTCCTCCACCCAGAGCCACGCCGTGTAAATCAGCGGAACTCCCAGCAGCAACGCCGTCATGATCACGACAGCGAGAATCGACTGCAATATGCGACGCCGCATGCCGGCAGTTCCTGGTTCTCGAGTTGCTAGTCGGTGTTGATTCGGAAACCGACACCGCGGACGGTGGCAATTCTGCGTTCCACGGCGGGGCCCTCGTCACCGATCTTGCGGCGCAGCCACGACATGTGCATGTCGAGCGTCTTCGATCCACGAAGCTCGACGTCGCCCCACACCTCACGAAGGATCGTATCGCGCGAGACTACTTCCCCGGCATGCTCGAGGAGGACCCGCAGAAGCTCGTATTCCTTGTTGGCCAAGGCGATTTCGGAACCGTTGACGAGTACGCGTCGTGCCGCGGGCTCGAGTCTGATGCCACCGACCTCGACGATCGTGTCCTCACGGCCACCGTGGCGACGCAGGAGTGCTCGCACACGTGCCATCAACTCGGCGAGACGAAACGGCTTGCTGACGTAGTCGTCGGCGCCCGCGTCCAACCCGACCACGAAGTCGACTTCGTCGGTTCTGGCGGTCAACATCAGCACGGCGAGCGAGGTGCGATGCGCACGGATCTGTCGACAGACCTCGAGGCCGTCCATGCCCGGAAGGCCGAGATCGAGAATCAACAGATCGAAATCACCTTCGAGCGCCTGCTGCAACGCAGCGGGTCCGGTCGGTTCGACGGTCACCGAATACCCTTCACGTCCCAATGCACGGGAAAGGGGTGCGGCAATGGCCTCGTCGTCTTCGGCTAGCAATACGGCAGTCACACGAACAGACTACGGACAACACGCCTTTGCACGTTGATTACCAGCCATTTCGATCGTTCGGGTCGTCGTTTTCTACGATCGGCCGCTGCAGTGGCTGCTGTGGCGGCTGCTGCGTCGAATCGAAAACCTGGTGATACAGGAGGGCGTGAACATGCTCGACATCCGGAATGTCGTCGAACTCGAGCGGATCGTCACTGGCCGATGCGATGACCAGAGTTCCGGTCTTGAGCATTCGATCGATCAGGCCGTGGCGGAACTGAACATTGCTGATCCGCCCCATGGGAATGTCGATACCGGTGTGTGTGAGCACTCCGTGGCGGATGAGCACCCGCCGATCGGTGACGATGAAATGCGTGAACTTCCAGACCGTGAACGGCGCAACCGATCGCCAGGCCACGACGCCGAGCCAGATGATTCCGACGGCAATGGACGACACGGTGCGAGCCGTGCCGTCCAATCTCGTCTGTGCGAGGCCCAACAAGAACCCGGCGACGGCCGTCGCAAGCACGAACGTCAGCGCCGGAAGCACCAACATCTTCCAATGAGGATGGCGATGCAGTATCAGTTCCTCGTCCTGAGCGAGGGCGTCTTCGGGATATCCCATGACGGGAAGTCTGCCACCCCGCACCGACTTTCAGGCACACCGACTTTCAGGCACACCCGTCTTCAGGGCACGCTCAGGGCTGCGCGATCTTTCGCAGCACCAGCGGGGTCACGACGATGATGATGCCGTACAGCACCATCCATACGCCGACCACGATGCGGAAGACGTCGAGCGAGAGTTCGGGCTGCAGAAGGACGATCGCGCCCGCGACGATGCTGATGACTCCGAGCACGATCGACAGACCGCGATCGACGGTGTGCCCGGACGCTGCGTCGACCAGATCGAGAACACCGCGGAATACCCACCAGGCACCGATCACCAATGCGATCAGAACCACCGTCTGCAAAGGGCTACGGAGAACCAGGAATCCGAGGAGCACTGCCAACGCGCCGGAGATCGCGACAAGCGTCCGAGTTCCACCTGAAGCCGTCACGTCCGCGAACGAACGGATGATCTGGACGATTCCGAATCCGAACAACTGAATTGCAATGACAACCGCGACCACGAAAAGGGTGGCATCCGGCCATGCGAGTACCGCGATACCCAGGCCCAATGTGAGGACACCGAGCAGCACCGTCACGCCGGTGAGTACGCGGCGAGCGCTCTCGGCCGTCTCGGCTTCGGTCGGAACAACGATCGGTGTGGTCATGACGCCCCTAGGCAGCTCAGTAGATCCCGCAGATAAGTGAAATGAAGGACGGACGGTTGGTTCGAAAACCGGCCAGGGCCAAAAATTAGCACTTTGGTGCCAGAAAATCCGGCAAGGCTCATGATTCGGCTACCGGGGCGGCCCGAAGGTGCGTGATATCACCCGCAGCGACCGCAAAGGTCTCCCCGTCTGTTCCCTCGATCTCGATGACGACGCGGCCGGAAGTGTCGACGTCGGTCGCGATACCGAACACCTCCTTGTCGCCCGGCAAGACCGCGCGGACTCGTTTGCCCAGCGTCCCGCAGCGCTGCCGGTATTCGGCAGCCAACACAGATGTATCCCATTTCGATGATTCCCAAGCACGGAACTGCGTCGCCAACTCACGGGCGATTGCTCGAACGAGGGTGTCGCGGTCGACAGTCGATGCTTCTTCGACGAGGAGTGATGTAGCGGTCGGGACGGGCAGCTCCTCCACACCCAGGCTCACGTTCAACCCGATGCCCACCACCACCGCGGGATCGGGCGCAGTCCTTGCCACCTCGGCCAGAATTCCGGCAACCTTCTTGTCACCGATGAGAACGTCGTTCGGCCACTTGAGTTCTGCGGGCACTTCGGCCACGTTGCGCAGCGCGTCGACGACGGCGATTCCCGACAGCAGCGGGAGCCAACCCATGTCCGTGAGATTCATTCCGGGCATCGACAGCAGAACCGACATCGAGATCTGCGCTTGCGGCGGACTCACCCAGGTGCGCGAATGACGGCCGCGGGCACTCGCCTGATATTCGGCGATCAGAACGTGACGGTCTGCATCCGGATCTGCCGCTCGCGCAAGGAGATCCGCGTTCGTCGAGCCGGTCTCCTCGACCACGTCGAGGCGGTTCCAGAAAACGCGCGCGTCATCGTTGTCACTGCGCACGAGTGCGCGTCGTAGGGCATTGCCGTCGAGGGGCGGTCGGTTCAAGTCGGTCCACATAGTCCCAGCCTATGACGACGGCGAGAATGTACTGGTCAGTAGCTTGAGCCTGCAAGACAGCGACAATCGGACCTGCCTTCGAAGCCCCCCACGCACTCTCGTTAAGCTCACGTCCATGACCACTGTCCAAGAGCCGAACGCGCCGGAGGCGGCGGCCGCACCCGATATCCACACGACCGCGGGAAAGCTCGCGGACCTGCGGAATCGCCAAGCCCAGGCGCAGGCACCGAGCGGCGAAGCCGCCATCGACAAGGTGCACGCCAAAGGCAAGCTGACCGCCCGCGAGCGCATCACCGCCCTCCTCGACGAGGGCTCCTTCGTCGAACTCGACGCACTGGCACGGCACCGGAGTGTGAACTTCGGTCTCGCTGACAACCGCCCGGTCGGCGACGGCGTCGTCACCGGTTACGGCACCATCGACGGCCGCGACGTCTGTGTCTTCTCACAGGACGCCACCGTTTTCGGCGGATCGCTCGGCGAAATCTACGGTGAGAAGATCGTCAAGGTCATGGACCTCGCGATCCGCACCGGTCGCCCCCTCGTCGGCATCAACGAAGGTGCAGGCGCGCGCATCCAGGAAGGCGTCGTCTCGCTCGGCCTCTACGGCGAGATCTTCCATCGCAATGTCCAGGCATCGGGCGTCATCCCCCAGATCTCACTGATCATGGGACCCGCCGCCGGCGGCCACGTCTACTCCCCCGCGCTGACCGACTTCGTCGTGATGGTCGACGAGACCTCCCAGATGTTCGTCACCGGCCCCGACGTCATCAAGACGGTCACCGGTGAAGACGTCACGATGGAAGACCTCGGCGGTGCTCGCACCCACATGGTCAAGTCCGGCGTCGCACACTACGTCGCTTCCGGCGAGCAGGATGCCCTCGACTACGTCAAGGACCTGCTCAGCTACCTGCCGTCCAACAACCAGGCAGCAGCTCCCCGCGGCGAGATCACCGACCCGATCGTCGGTTCGATCGAAGACAGTCTGACCGCCGAGGACATCGAACTCGACACCCTCATCCCGGATTCGGCCAACCAGCCGTACGACATGCACGAGGTCATCCGTCGCATCCTCGACGACGACGAGTTCCTCGAGGTCCAGGCCGAGCGCGCGATGAACATCATCGTCGGTTTCGGTCGCGTCGACGGCCGCTCGGTCGGCATCGTCGCCAACCAGCCCACCCAGTTCGCGGGCTGCCTCGACATCGACGCCTCGGAGAAGGCCGCACGCTTCGTGCGCACCTGCGACGCCTTCAACGTCCCGATCATCACCCTCGTCGACGTTCCCGGCTTCCTTCCCGGAACCGAGCAGGAATACAACGGCATCATTCGTCGCGGCGCGAAGCTCCTCTACGCGTACGGCGAAGCAACGGTCGGAAAGATCACGGTCATCACCCGCAAGGCTTACGGCGGAGCGTACGACGTCATGGGCTCCAAGCACATGGGCGCCGACGTGAACCTGGCATGGCCGACCGCTCAGATCGCCGTCATGGGTGCATCCGGAGCAGTCGGATTCGTCTACCGCAAGCAGCTTCTCGAAGCCGCCAAGAACGGCGAAGACGTCGATGCGCTGCGCCTCAAGCTGCAGAACGAGTACGAGGACACCCTCGTCAACCCGTACGTCGCCGCCGAGCGCGGATACGTCGACGCTGTGATTCCTCCGTCGCACACCCGCGGACAGATCGTCTCCGCATTGCGACTGCTCGAGCGCAAGGCCGTTTCCCTTCCGCCCAAGAAGCATGGGAACATTCCCCTATGACCGCAACCACCGAGGACATTCTCAGCGAAGATGTCGCACTGGCGGAGACTGCACCGACCAACGGTGCGGTAGTCGAGGGAACCGCGACGGACGCGTCGCTCACGGAGCTGACCGAGACGTCGACATCCGACGCGTCGGTCATCAAGATCGTCAAGGGTTCACCCACCGACGTCGAGATCGCAGCACTCGTCAGCGTGCTCGCTGCCGCTGCCGGCAGTGGTCAAGCTCCCGAGTCGAACGTTCCCGCGGAGACCTGGGGCGATCCGACTCAGTTCCACCGCACGCGTGCGCCGTTCTCGCCGTACGCGTACCTGAACCCCGCGATCCGTCGCAGCTGACGATCACTCTGCTGACGTGACTCAACTGGTTCTGGCTTCAGCGTCCCCGGCTCGCCTCGCAGTTCTGCGGGCGGCCGGGGTTTCGCCGCTTGTACGTGTCTCCGGTGTCGACGAGGACAAGATTGCCGACAACCTCGGCCCCGACGCCGCTCCCGAAAAAGTCGTGACGGTGCTGGCGGAGGCCAAGGCCGCCGAGATCGTTCCCGGTCTTGCCGCCGACAATCTCACCGACGTAGTCGTAGTCGGGTGCGATTCGATGCTCCTGATCGACGGGCAACTTCAAGGTAAGCCGGGCAGCGTCGATATCGCCCGAAAGCGATGGGCCGCAATGGCCGGACGCAGCGCCACCCTCTTGACCGGGCACTGTGTCCTGCGCGTCGCCGACGGCCGCATCGTTCGCATGGCCTCGGATCACAGCGCAACAGTCGTTCATTTCGCGCAACCGTCCACCGACGATCTCGAGGCATACCTGGCAACGGGCGAACCTCTCCAAGTCGCCGGAGCATTCACGCTCGACAGTCTCGGCGGCTGGTTCGTGGAGAGGATCGAGGGTGATCCCTCGAGTGTCATCGGTATCGGATTACCTTTGGTGCGAACGCTTCTCGAGCGTGTGGGAGTTTCCGTCTCGGATCTCTGGCGTACTCAGAGTATCTTCTGACACGATTTCCCAAGCACGAGTTCGCCAAGCACGACGACCAGCCTCGCATCGGGTCCAATTCGATGCGAAGCTGGTCGTTTCATGTTGTCCCCGAGAAGCTCTTCTCAGGTTTTGAAGGTGGTGTTCGCCGGCCGCGGGTGCCGCTGCGGGTCGATCGAGGGCGGCGGGATGAACCACGGTTTGTTGTCGACCCCGATCCGGATCTCCCATTTGCCGACGAACCCGGATTTGCGGTGCATCAGCCGGTGATGTGAACGGCACAGCAAGACAAGGTTGTTCATCACGGTCGGCCCGCCGTTGGCCCAGTGCCGGATGTGGTGCGCATCGGTCCAGGCGGGCACGCATGTGCAGCCGGGGAACGCGCAGCCTTTGTCTCTCGCGATCAGCGCGACGCGTTGTTCGGCGGTGACCAACCTTTTTCCGGGTTTCGCATCGAGCGGCGCTCCGTGATCGTCGAGCAAGACGGTCGAGAGGAAGCAGTCGCACCCGAGAAGTCTGGTCTGCGATACCGACAGTGGTCCGAGCCAGGGCATGTGGCCTACATCGAGATCCGACACAGACCCACCACCATCAGTGGGTGTCGTGGCGCAGTCCCGGTGCTCGGCGAGATCCCGGGCGTTGATGTGTACGTTCACGTGCGGACGCTGCCCACCATCCACACCGGTCTTCGCGCAATCCAGATACCGGCGGATCAGTTCGGTGAACCCGTCCGCGGTCCGCGTCGCCGCCGACCGGGCATCCGGGGTTCCGTCCGGTGCCGGGGTGGGCATCGTCAGATTCGACAACGCCGACAGCAACATTTCGCCGGTGAGGGCATCGAAATCCCCACGCACCACCACCCGACCATTCAACGTCGACGCGATCCGGAGTTCGTTGCGGTCGACGTCTTCGGCGGGCGGAATCTCATCGGATTCGAAAACGCGCTCCAACGTCGCGATCACATATCGGACCTTCGTGGTCGTGGCCTCCACACCGGAAGCGGCAGCCAACAACAAATCGATGCACTTCGGTAGCGCTTCGTCCGGCATCCCCTTCGGCGGCGACTCACAAAACACCACGATCAAAACAGCGTGCTCGAACGAGCAATCCCCGCAATCGAACCGAGCCGCCACCGCGGGAAACGGCCGCAGCGCCGCACCCAACGCGGCGATCTTCTTCCCGTCCCGAACCTGCAGCATCGTGTTCGCCGCCAACCAGGAACCCACGCCGCGACTGTCGATCACCTGATCATCCGGACGCAACGACAACTCGTCGACCACTGCCACCCGAATGGCCTCGAGGCGGAGAATCTCCGCGCTCGCGGACACGGCAGCCTCACGTAGCTCCGCAGCCGTCAACTGCCACAGGCGTCCGCGCAACCCCACCGCAGAACCCGACACCACATCCGACAACAGAACACTCATTGAATCCCCCGATCCCCTGAAACACAGGGTACTCGAACACCCGTTCGAGTCAAGAGCAATTCTCAGACTGGCGAATTGACCCGAGGTAGGGCAGTCGACGCCAATCCGATACCGAGCGCAATTGCTGCGATGATCGCGAGTACACGGCGCTGAGCTTCGAGAAATGCTTCGCCGGCCGCCGCCCGAGTAGATGCGTACGCGGCATCAACTGCCACCTGAACGGATTGCCCCCCGGGGCCGGCAGTTCCTTCGCGGCGACACTCCGGCGCCACTTCCATCGGCGTTCCGGACGCCAATTGGCTTGTCGCGCAATCGACAAATGCCTTTTCGGCGATATCGACGAGACCAGGACTCACCCCGGCGGCTTCAAGATTCGCAACATACTCGGGCCGCTCCCCGTGCACTGCTTGCGGAGCTTGCCCAGCGACGAGCGAGAAGAACACCACTCCGATCAAGGCCAGTCCGATGGAGCTGCCAACCTGCTGAACGGTCGGAAGCAGACCCGACACCGAACCCGCGTGCGCGGGTTCGACCGTCGCGAGGATCGCGGTTTGCAGCGGTGCCACGAACAGTCCGAGCCCTGCGCCTCCGAGAAGCAGCGGGCCGGCGAGCGCGAGCCAGCGCGGATCGGTTCCTTCGTGCTCGAGGATGACCGACAACGCGATCAGCGAGCCGGCAAAGACGACCATCCCCAGGATCAGGACGCGGTTTCCGAGCATGCGGTACACCGCCGACGAGAGAACCGCCGCCACGCCCATTCCGACGGCCCACGGCAGCGTCATGACGCCCGCTCGCAATGCGGAGAACCCGAAGCCGAACTGAAGCGTGAGACTGATGGTGAAGATCAGGGACGTCAGGGTTCCGAAGAACACGAACGCAAGAACCGCGCCGATCGCAAACGCTCGGTCGCGGAAGAGTTCGAGCCGAAGGACGGGATCACCGCCGCGTTTCCCCAGCCGCGATTCGTAGAGCACGAACGCCAATGCCACCGGCACCGACATCGTGAGCATTACGACAAGACCTGTAGGCCATCCACGCGCCCTTCCCTCAGCCAGGGGAAGGATCAGCAGAAACAGTGCCAACGACGACAGCGCGGCGCCGATGAGGTCCAGTGAGCGCACATGCTCAGCGCGAGCATCGACGAGATGGAAATACCCGAGAATCAAGGCGGCGACGCCGATCGGGATGTTGACGAAGAAGATCAGGCGCCAGCCCCAGTCGAAGAGATTCCACTCGATCAGCAGTCCGCCCACCAGAGGCCCGCTGACCGTTGCCAGCCCTATCGTCGCGCCGTAAATCCCGAATACCCGCGGATGCCTCGCCTTCGGAAACAGACCGGAGATTATGGCAAAGGTCTGCGCGGACATCGAACCGGCCGCCAGACCTTGCAGACCGCGGAAGACGATCAGCATCGTCGCGCTCTGAGCGAGCCCGCACAGCAACGAGGCGGCGACGAACACGGACAGTGCCGTCAGAAACACGACTCTGCGACCGAACAGGTCCCCCAGCCGGGCCGCAGTGATCAACGAACAGGCAAAAGCCAGGATGTACACGCTGACCATGAGCAACTGCGCCGAGACGCCGGCTCGAAGATCGACGGCGATACTCGGGAGCGCGACGTTGACGATGGTCGCATCGAGAAGCTGCATGAATGCCGCTGCCAGACTCGTCGCCAACCCGAGCCAAGGCGTCAGAGAACCAGCTCGCCGTCCGCCCTTGTGGTCGGCGCCGACAGCGTCACCTAAAGGGTCCGGAAGCACCGAATGATCCTAATCGAACAGGACGCTTCTAGAACCTGTTCTTGTTTAGATTGGAGTATTTCGGACAATTCAGTCCCCCAGATGGGATAGTTCGTCGTCTGCCCATTTTCAGAGCAGGCTTCTCGACGACACACGCAGGAGTTCTTACTCGATGGATCTGAACCTGATCACCCATTGGCACCCGCTTCCTGGACGGGTAATCGAATGGGGCGTCACGCATGCTTCCGCTCAGAGAGCCGCCGAAGCCGAGATCGACCGAGAACTACCCCCGACCACGATGCAGGATCGCCACTTGCGACGCGCCCGCGTCACCGCAGAGAAGGGCGATCCGCAGTCTCCATGGATCGGCATCGCCTTCGATTTCGCCGGAACTCTCGACCGCGACGCCATGACCAGGGCCCTGCAGCGCTACGTCCGTCGCCACGACACACTCCACAGTTGGTTCTCGTTCGACGAGGCGACCACTGACGCTGCGGACACCTCGTTCGAGGTCCGTCGACACGTCGTTCCGGTCGAGAGCATCGAACTCGAGTACCGCGTCGGCGACGACGTCTCCGAATCCGAGGCGATCCGTGCGCTCGTCGCAACCAAGTTCGCCACGGAAACCAGCGCGCTGCAGTGGCCGGCATTCGTCTTCGGTGCCGTCGAGCACGACACCGACACGGAAACCGCGCCCTGTTTCACCCTGTTCCATGCCGTCGACCACGCTCATTCGGACATGAACTCGATGGTGCTGATGTACGCGGAATTGCGTCAGCTCTACGCAGCGGAAACGACCGGGTCACATCCCGAACTAGGCCCGGCGGGAAGTTACGCGCAGTTCGGCCGTATCGAGCGCGAGCGGACAACCGAGCTGACGATGCAGTCACCCGAAGTTCACAAGTGGCTCGGTTACCTCATGCGCAGCGGCGGCTCGTTCCCCGGATTTCCCCTCCCGCTGGGCGCCGAGGACGCCCCCAAACCGGCAATCGGTTCACGCTTCGATTTGGCCGACGACGTCGAATGCGAAAAGTTCGGTGCGATCTGTAAAGCCAACGGGGCCAACTTCATCGGCGGGATCTTCACGGCACTCGCGATCGCGGAATTCGAACTGGCCGGGCGCGACAAGTACATCGCTCTCTCGCCGGTCAGCACGCGAACCGAGGCCGACTCGTTTGCGCAGGGTTGGTACATCAACCTGATCCCCGTGGGAATAGACGTCGACGACAAGCGACGTTTCACCGAGTTGGCGAAAGTCGGGCAGCAGGGTTACCACGACGGCAAAGCGCTGTTGGACGTTTCCGTTCAGCAAGTCATCGACCTCGTTCTCTCCAGCATGTCGGACGAGAATTCTTCCGCTCCCGGCGGCCTGTCGAAGACGCTCACCCCGCCGCCGATCGTCTCGTACATCGACGGCCGACGCATGCCCGATCCATACAGTTACGTCGAGACGAAGGCAACGGGAATCGTCGGCGGCAAAGAGACTCAGATCGCATCGATGTGGATCAACCGGATGCACACCGGTACCTGGATCGCCGTGTCACACCCTGACACCCCCACGGCGCACGAATCTGCCACCCGCTTCGCCGAGCATGTATCCACCATCATCAAAACTGTTGCAGCTCAGGGCGACTACTCGTTCTCGGCACCAGAGGGAGCGTCCTGATGCATGTCACCTCGATCGATCGATACGGACTCGAGCCGGGAATCGTCACCGAATGGTCGCTCCAGCCTGCAGACGGTGCCGTCACCGAGTCCGAGGTACCACCGTCGTACAACCAGCATTTTCATCTCGAAACTGCGCGAACACACGGCATGGGCCGGAGCGTATGGATGGCAGCGGCATTCGATCTTCCGGGCGAACTGAATCGGCCGGCACTCGATCTCGCGTTGCGCCTGTTCATCAGTCGCCATGACACGCTGCACACAGGGTTCGAGGTCGGCGAGTTCACCACCACCCGAATGGGTCTCGACCCCGACGGCACACATATCGAGACTTCGGAACCGCTGAAGTTCGATTCCACCGAGAATCTGCGAGCGCACCTCAAGAAGCGATTCACGACGGTCTGCGATCCACTGACCTTCCCTGCCTACACATTTGCCACGGTCGAACGCGAAGAGCACTACACAGTCCTGAGCGCCTTCGATCACACACTGGTCGACGGGTACTCGTTGGTCATCGCACTCGGGGAACTGCGACAGATCTACGAGGGACTGATCGCCCTACCCGACCTGACCGACCACTCGGCGGTCGACGCAGTGATGAGCCGACTGGGTGACCCGGGAAGTTTCGTGCGGTACTGCGAACTGGAGGCCGACGCTCTACTTCCCGTCGACAACGACCCTCGAATCCGGGAGTGGGCAAGGTTCTACGAGATTTGCGGTGGTACTTCACCGAGTTTCCCCTTGGATCTCGGCGTCGAGGGCGGAAAGCCAGCGCCGCAGGGCGCCGATGTGCGCGTGCTGCTCGACGAGGAGCTGACGGCGACGTTCGACGAGATCTGCCTGTCCGCCGGCGGTAGCGTGTTCACCGGAATCCTCACTGCGATGGGTCTTTCCGTCCACTCGTACACCGGACAGGCGACGCTTCCCCTGCAATTCCCGCTGCACATCCGCAAAGATCCCCGTTGGGCCGACGCGATCGGCTGGCTCACCACCAGCGCGCCGATCACGGTCCGGATCACTCCCGACGCGGATTTCGGTGCATCCCTTGCACATACGCACGCGTCGTTCCGAGTTGCGTTGACGCTCGAGGGCGTCACCATGGCTCAGGTTCGAGATGCTTTGGGCGACAAGATTCGACGCACGCGCACCGACGTCTTCATGGTGTCGTACATCGATTACCGCAAACTGCCCGGCACCGACGATCACGATCTCCTCAACGCTCATCACATCAGCAACGTGACGGTCGCCGACGATGCCCAGTTCTGGATTTCGCGAACGAACCGTGGTCTCTCGCTGCGGTCGCGCTTCCCGGACACCGAGACGGCGAACGAAACCATGGTGAATTTCCTCACCGAACTCGACCGGATTCTGAGAGAGGTCTGCGCCCGGGGTGTAACCCCGATCGGAAGTGTCACCGAACAATTGAGAGATTCGAGCGTCGGAGCAGGAACACCGAGGATTTAGTGTCGGCAACGGGTACGAGCAGGCAGAACCTGCTTCCGGGCGTCTCCCCTTGCGCGCAGCGCATAGAATCGATCAAGTCCGTGTTCGAACCGAACGATTCGTCTTCAGGAGTACGCCCGTGCCCGTTGCCCCCGATCCCTCAACCGCGTTTGCCGAGTTCGCGCATCCCGACCGGTTGGTCTCGACGGAATGGCTCTCGGCGAATCTCGGTACGCCGGGCCTCAAGGTCGTCGAATCCGATGAAGACGTGTTGTTGTACGACGTCGGCCACATTCCCGGCGCAGTGAAGATCGACTGGCATCTCGACCTCAACGATCCGGTCACCCGCGATTACATCGACGGTGCGAAGTTCGCAGAGTTGATGAACCGCAAGGGCATCAGCCGCGACGACACCGTCGTCATCTACGGCGACAAGAGCAACTGGTGGGCCGCCTACGCACTGTGGGTCTTCACTCTCTTCGGCCACGAGGACGTCCGTCTTCTCGACGGTGGCCGCGACGCATGGATCGCCGAGAACCGCGACACCGCTTTCGACGTTCCCGACATCACGTCAACCGATTACCCGGTCGTCGAGCGCAACGACGCTCCCATCCGCGCATTCAAGGACGACGTTCTCGCACACTTGGGCGACGGACCGCTCATCGACGTTCGATCTCCGCAGGAGTACACCGGCGAGCGAACCCACATGCCCGACTACCCCGAAGAGGGCGCGTTGCGCGGTGGACACATTCCCAGCGCTCTCAGCATCCCGTGGGCGAAGGCAGCGGCACCGGACAGCCGCTTCCGCACCCGCACCGAACTCGGCGAGATCTACGGCGATCTGTCGGCCGAGGACAACATCGTCGCGTACTGCCGCATAGGCGAGCGTTCCAGCCACACCTGGTTCGTGTTGACCCATCTTCTCGGCTACCCGAACGTTCGTAACTACGACGGTTCCTGGACCGAGTGGGGCAATGCAGTGCGCGTCCCGATCGTCCAGGGCGAAGAGCCCGGCGCAGTTCCTTCCTCCGTATCGGCGTCATGAACGCTCTTCCTTCGGCTCTGGCCGAGATCGTCGACGACTTCGCAGCCGTGGGCGCCTCGGACAAGCTCACCCTTCTTCTCGAGTTCAGCCGAGAACTACCGCCGTTGCCGGCGGAGCTCGAGCAGAGCGCGATGGAGCCGGTCCCCGAATGTCAGTCGCCACTGTTCCTCTCGGTCGACGATTCGGACCGCGACAACGTCCGCCTGTACTTCAGCGCTCCCCCCGAGGCTCCCACCACGCGCGGCTTCGCATCGATCCTCGCGCAGGGGCTCGACGGTCACAGCGCCGACGAGATCCTCGGTGTACCCGACGACTTCTATTCGGCGCTCGGTCTCGCAGAAGCTGTGAGCCCGCTCCGTCTGCGCGGAATGTCGGCCATGCTCGCGCGCATCAAGCGGCACTTGCGGGGCTGAAAAACATGGAGTTCACCGAACTGGCCGACTATGCGATTCCGGCCGGCGCACTCGTCGAATGGTTGCCGTGCGCAACCGGGCCCTGGGTTCCGGATCCGCGGCCCGTCTCCTACATTCACGAGGCACATCTCAGCCGTTCCGCTGCAGGCGCAGGCGACAAGTCTTGGCTGGGAACAGCTTTCGAGATTTCCGGCCCACTCGACGTCGATGCGTTCCGAGTCGCTCTCGGCCGGTGGATCGATCGCCACGAAGTTCTGCGCTCGCATACCGTCCTCGAGCCGTCGAGCGGCGAGATCACCCGGCATACCGTCCCGATCGGCGGGATCGACATCGGCGTCGTCAGCCACGGCTACGACGCGTCCAGCCAGGACAACTTCGACCACCTTCACCGCTTGTTCGACGACTACGCCTCCCCGCACAGTTGGCCGTCGTACGTCTTCGCGACGTTGACGCCACGCGGTGGCGACGGTCCGTTCACCGTGTTCTTCGCGGCGGATCACTCGATCATCGACGGTTTCTCGATCGTCCTGGTCGCCCACGAGATCGGTGCGCTGTACCGCGAGGCTTCGACCGGTAGTGCTGCAAATCTGTTTCCGGTGGGCAGCTACGTCGATTTCGGTGCCGTCGAACGCGAGCAGATGGCCGACATGGAAGCCGAGAAGGCTGCGGTCGAGATCTGGCGTAAGGCTCTCGGTACGGACGGGTTACCCCAGTTCCCGCTACCGATCGGTGAACGTGGAACCGATTCTCAGAACGGCCTGTCGACCTGGCTGCTCGACGCCGACCAGTCAAAGGCCTTCAGTTCGACGTGCGCAGCCGCCGGAGTCGGGTATTTCGCCGGACTTCTCGGTGGTCTTGCGGCTGTGGGTCGCGAGGTCGCGGCGGCCGATCGATTCGAGGTCGTGACGCCGGTCCACACCCGCAGCGCTCAGGAGTGGGCGGGGGCGCTCGGTTGGTTCGTCGGCCTGTGCCCGGTCGAGTTCGCGGTGGGATCGGACTGTTCGTTCGGCGACCTCGCGTCCCGCGCCGCCGAGTCGATCGCTGCGGTCAAGCCTGCCGCCGCGGTTCCGTTCGACCGGATCGGCGAGCACCTCGGAACTCCGATCCGACCGCGATTCGTGGTGTCCTACATGGACGTTCGCTTTGTACCCGAGGCCGCTCAGTGGCCTGAGTGGAACGCGCGAGCACTCCGAAGCAAGGCGTACACGCACGACGTCTACATCTGGATCAACCGCACACCCCACGGCCTCAATCTCGCAGTCAGGTATCCAGGCAACGAAACGGCGAACGCCGCAGTCCACGCCTACGTGGCCGCACTGCGCCGGACCATCGACGACATCGTCACCGAACCGGACAAGCACACCTCCGACAGCTACTCATCGGTAGTTTTCGAAACCGTTTCCTAAGCCGGAGTGAGCTTTAGCGATCCGGTTACAACCAGCGTCGAAGCGATGCATACACTCCGAAGTGATGCCAATCCCCCGATGGTGAAATCCCAGAGGAATACACCGCGGAGACAGACTATGCGAACCACAGGAGGCTCAGTGCCCAGTCATGCCAGCGCGCACATTACGAAGGTGCTTGTCGCGAACCGCGGTGAAATCGCGGTACGGGTCATCCGGGCGGCCAAGGATGCCGGCTACGGCAGCGTTGCCGTTTACGCCGAGCCCGATGCAGAAGCGCAGTTCGTGAAGCTCGCAGACGAGGCATTTGCCCTCGGCGGACAGACGTCCGCCGAGTCCTACCTCGTGTTCGACAAGATCCTCGACGCAGCCAAGAAGTCCGGCGCCGACGCCATCCACCCCGGATACGGCTTCCTCTCCGAGAACGCCGACTTCGCCCAGGCCGTCATCGACGCAGGTCTGATCTGGATCGGTCCGTCACCGCAGTCCATCCGCGACCTCGGAGACAAGGTCACCGCACGCCACATCGCGGAACGCGCGAAGGCACCGATGGCGGCCGGCACCAAGGACCCCGTCAAGGGCGCCGACGAGGTCGTCGCATTCGCCAAGGAATACGGCGTACCGGTCGCGATCAAGGCTGCCTTCGGTGGCGGTGGTCGCGGCATGAAGGTCGCCCAGACCATCGAGGAAATCCCCGAACTGTTCGAGTCGGCCACCCGTGAGGCCATCGCAGCCTTCGGTCGCGGCGAATGCTTCGTCGAGCAGTACCTGGACAAGGCCCGCCACGTCGAGGCTCAGGTCATCGCCGACCAGCACGGCAATGTCGTCGTCGCCGGTACCCGCGACTGCTCACTGCAGCGTCGCTTCCAGAAGCTCGTCGAAGAGGCTCCCGCTCCCTTCCTGACCGACGACCAGCGCGCACGCATCCACGCGTCCGCGAAGGCCATCTGCAAGGAAGCCGGCTACTACGGCGCCGGAACGGTCGAGTACCTGGTTCAGGGCGACACCATCTCCTTCCTCGAGGTCAACACGCGCCTGCAGGTCGAGCACCCCGTCACGGAAGAGACCGCGGGCATCGACCTCGTGCGTCAGCAGTTCCTCATCGCCAACGGCGAAGAACTCTCCATCAAGGAAGATCCCACCCCGCGTGGACACTCCTTCGAGTTCCGCATCAACGGTGAAGACGCCGGCCGCGGCTTCATGCCTGCCCCCGGCCCGGTCTCCGTCTACCGTGAGCCCACGGGCCCCGGCGTTCGCGTCGATTCCGGTGTCGTCGCCGGCGACGTCATCGGCGGACAGTTCGACTCCATGCTCGCCAAGCTCATCGTCACCGGTGCCACCCGCGAAGAAGCCCTCCAGCGGGCATCGCGCGCCCTGGCCGAGTTCGAGATCGACGGCCTCGCGACCGTCCTCCCGTTCCACCGCCACATCGTCGAGAACCCGGCATTCGTCGGTGACGGCGAGAAGTTCGACATCTACACCAAGTGGATCGAAACCGACTGGGTCAACCCCATCGAGCCGTACGCAGGCGCCGGTGCTCCCGTAGACGACGAGGACGAGGCTCTGCCGCGTCAGAACGTCGTCGTCGAGGTCGGTGGACGTCGCGTCGAGGTTTCCCTCCCGGGCCAGTTCTCGCTCGGCAACGGCGGCGGCGCTGCCTCCGGTGCGATCCGCAAGAAGCCGAAGGCCCGCAAGCGCGGCGGCGCCGGCGGCGGAGCAGCATCGGGTGACGCTGTCACCGCTCCGATGCAGGGCACCGTCGTCAAGGTCGCAGTGACCGAAGGCCAGGAAGTCGCGGAGGGCGATCTGATCGCCGTTCTCGAAGCCATGAAGATGGAAAACCCCGTCAACGCGCACAAGGCCGGTGTCGTCACCGGACTGTCCGTCGAGCCGGGTGCAGCAATCACGCAGGGAACGGTTCTCGCAGAACTCAAGTAGGGCCTCCGGCCCCGTGCGCCTTTCCGGTAGTCCCCACTACCGGAAAGGCGCACAGTCGTTTGAGTAGGCTGTAACGATGGCTGACGTCCCCGACATTCGCATCGGCACTGCAGAACGCGAGCAGGCACTCGATCTTCTGAGCGAGCATTTCGCCGCAGGCCGCCTCACCGTCACGGAGTTCGACGAGAGAAGCGGAATCGTCAGTGCCGCAACAACTCGCAGTGAACTCGTTCCGGTGTTCGCCGATCTGCCGGGCAACTATCAAGCCCCCGGCACCGCTCCCCTGTCGATGGTGACGCCTCCCGACGCACCGGCGGAGCGCGGCTTCAACCCCGACTGGTCCGGTCGTGTCATGGCTGTCGTCCCGATTCTCGCGGTGATCCTGTTCTTCGTCACCGGTACGTGGTTGTGGTTCCTCGCGATTCCCCTGGCCGGTGCGCTGCTGTTCGGTACCGACCGGGAACGCAAGGCCAAGCGCCGCCGCGAACGGGACTCCGACTGATGGAGCCGATCGAGATCAACGCAGGCGGCTGGTATCTGCGGGCACTGCGCGCAGACGAGCGTGTGGACGACCGCCCCGCTCTGGCCGACGGCGGTATCACCGACCCCGATTACGTGAGTCAGCGGAGCGCTCAGTGGCACGAGAACAGCGTCTACTCCTGGGCAGTGTGCCAACCCAACACCGGTGAGCTTCTCGCCGAGGTCGTTCTGACGCCTCTCGACTCCACCGCCCTGCTCACCGGCTGGGCCCGCGACGGGCACAACGAGGCACTCACGACAGCTGCCGACGCCGTGACGAGGTTCGCCGAAGGTGCACTCGGGCTCGTAGTGGTCGAGGGGCAGACGAATTGAAGAACAACCGGTACTGGCCGCTGGCGATAGCCGTGGTCGTCGCTCTGATCATGCTCTTCTCTCCTGGCTCCACCGTGCCGTCCAGCCCGGAGAACACCGACAAGATCACCCACACGTTGATGTTCGCGGTATTGGCGATCACCTCGTTGCACGCCCGGATCCCGGTGTGGCTCACGGCGGTGTGGTTGGTGATCTTTGCCGCGACATCCGAGGTTCTTCAAGCAGCGCTGCCCATTTCGCGTTCGGGTTCGATCTGGGACGGCAGCGCCGATCTGCTCGGCATTGCCGTCGGGATCGGTATCGTCAGCCTCGTGACGCGGCATCGAAACGCCCGCAACGACCAGCCGAGCAGGTTCTGATCAGCTGAGCAGGTTGCTCCGCAGTTGTTCCTGAGTCGACGCGTCGATCTTCAAGCCGTCGGTGAAGTAGGCCTCGATGGATCCGTGAACCTGTGCGAGCTCTGCCATCGACGCCTCCAGGTACTCGCGCCTGACACCGAGGACACCTTCGAGCAGGGTCGGGTCGATACCCTTGGCCTCGAAACGCTCGAGGAGCGGCGCGAACATCGGCAACAGAACCTTGTTGGTTTCGAGGTAGTCCGCGAAGACCGCGTCCTCGGAAGCCCCCAGGAACAGCAGCAGCGCGGCTGCGGCCCAGCCCGTGCGGTCCTTGCCCGTGGTGCAGTGAACGAGTGCCGGCGAGCTGGCCGGCTGCGCCAAGTCGACGAACAGTTGCCGGTACGACGCGACCGCACTCGGCAAGGTCACGAAATCGCGGTAACTTCCCTGAAAGTACTCGAGCGCCTGGCCGCTGCCCAACGCTTCGGCAGCAAACGCAGGGTCGGCGATCATCTGCTGCATCTGAGCCGGAATGGCGCGATACTGCTTGTCCGCCAGGACATCCAGGCCGAGTTCGCGGATACCGTCCGGCGTCACGTCCGGTGCCGTTTCCCGTTCGGATTCGGTGCGCAGATCGTAGATCGTGACGATGCCCAGATCGGCGAGGGTCTGTGCGCCGTCCGCGCTGAGCGATGCCAGATCAGTGGAACGAAACACGCTCCCGGTGCGGACGGTGCCTCCGAAGCTCGATTCGGGGCCACCGATGTCTCGGAGGTTCGCCAGCGACGGTACGACGGAAGACAACTTCGGAGTATCGGTCATACCTAGAATGTATCGGGCGTTCGACCGTGCCGGACAAGAGCCGGACCAAAGCCGGACAGGGCCGGCGAAAGAAAGTTTGCGACGCATCATCTCCCGTAATTGCTGCGCTACAGATCCGTAACATGCTCAAGTAATCCTGTGGACATGCCTACAACGAATTCCAGTGGTCTCAGAGCCTTCGATGCGCTCGGAGACCACCAGGCAGTCGCGGCGCTGCTCGAGTGTTGCCATTCCGCCGTGTGGGCACAGGAAATCGCCTCGTCTCGCCCGTTCGCCGATCTGGAGGCACTGCTCGACAAAGCAGATGCGGTGCTGGCCGAGCTTCCCGAGTCCGAGATCGACGACGCACTGTCCGGCCACCCGCGAATCGGAGAGCGAACAGAGAGCGCGGCCTCGGCCAGGGAACAGTCGGGAGTCTCGTCCGCGACAGAAGACGTACTCGCGGAACTTCGACAGAAGAACGCCGAGTACGAGGACACATTCGGCCATGTTTACCTGGTCTGCGCGTCGGGGAAATCTGGGACGGAGCTCCTCGACATCCTTCGAGGCCGTCTCCGAAACGACCCTGCGACCGAGCGTTCCGTGCTTCGAACCGAACTGGCCGCCATCAATCGGATCAGACTCGCCCGTCTGATCGATTCACTCGCCGGAGGCGCAGCATGAGCAAGACCCTCAGCACGCACGTTCTCGACGCTACGACGGGCAACCCCGCGGCGGGGATTCGCGTCGAACTTCGTGATCGAGACGGCGCCACCCTCACCACTGCGGAGACCGACTCCGACGGCCGTATCCCCGAACTTGCTCCCGGCGGTCTGACTGCCGGCCACTACACCCTGACTTTCGACACCGGAACGTATTTCGAGACCACCGGACAAGAGAACTTCTACCCGGAAGTGACAGTGACCTTCCGGGTGGACGACACGGCACGGGGCTATCACGTCCCACTGTTGCTGTCGCCCTTTGCTTATTCCACCTATCGCGGGAGCTGAACACGTGACTACCGAAAACATCACAACCGGCAACATCACGACCGGCAATACAAGCGCCGAACGGTTGAGCGGATCGATCGAACTCTCGGGTCACCAGTACGGCAAAGCAGAAAATCGAGTAGTCCGAATCTACCGAGACACCCCCCGTCACGAGATTCACGACATCAACGTCTCCACTTGCCTGCGTGGAGATTTCGCCGATGCGTACCTCACCGGTGATCAGTCGAAGGTTCTGCCGACCGACACGCAGAAACAAACGGCCTACTCCTACGCCAAGGAAAAAGGCCTGATCTCGATCGAGACGTACGGACTCGAACTCGCCCGTCATTTCGTCGATGACATCGAACCGGTCAGTGGCGCGCGGATCGAGATCGAAGAATACGCCTGGGAGCGTGCGATTGTCGACGGCAGCGAGCACGACTACACCTGGATTCGGAAGGGTCAAGAAGTTCGGACGGCGTCGATCACCATCTCCGACGCCGGGACGGCCGATGCCGGGACGTGGGTGATCGGCGGCTTGAAGGACCTGGTGATCCTCAAATCGACCGGTAGTGAGTTCTCGGGTTTCCTCGAAGATCCGTACACGATCCTCGAGCCGACCGACGACCGCGTCATGGCGACGACGTTGGTCGCCCAGTGGCGATTCGTCACCACCGACGTCGACTGGGAATCGGTCTACGTGGGCATCAAGGCACAAATCGTCAAACAATTCGCGCAGGTACATTCACTTGCCCTGCAGCAGACGCTCTTCCACATCGGCAAGGCAATTCTCGAAGAGTTTCCGATCATTGCCGAGGTTCGACTGTCCGCACCCAACAAACATCATTTCGAATATGCACTCGGCCGCTTCGGAGTCGAGAACGACAACGAGGTGTTCCACGCCGCCGATCGTCCGTACGGCCTTATCCAAGCCGCGGTCAGCCGATCCGACGCGCCTGACGCGGGACCATCGTGGACCACCTATGCCGGCTGGTTGTCGTGACCGAATCAGCGCTCGGGACAACACTCGTCATCGCCAATGCCCATGTGGTCACGATGGACGGCGACCGCTCCGAGTACTCCGACGGCTACGTCGTGATTTCCGGCAACAAGATTGTCGACGTGGGGAGCGGAAAGGCCCCCGCGTACCCGAATGCGCATGTAATCGACGGCAGCGGTTGCCTGATCACACCCGGACTGGTGAACACACATCATCATCTCTACCAATGGATCACCCGTGGCCTGGCAGCAGACTCGACGCTCTTCGAGTGGCTGACCACGCTGTACCCCGTCTGGGCGGGTATCGACGCCGACGCCGTCCACGTGGCGGCCACCGGCGGCCTCACCTGGTTGGCAAAAACCGGATGTACGACCACCACCGACCACCACTACGTCGTCCCCCGCGACGCCGGTGATGTTTTCGAGGCCGAGATCACCGCGGCTGCGCAGGTCGGCCTTAGATTCCACCCGTGTCGTGGGTCGATGGACCTCGGTCAGAGTTCCGGCGGCCTGCCGCCGGATCACGTAGTGGAAAAACTCGACGACATCCTGACCGGCACACAGTCGGTGATCGACCGCTGGCACGACCCGAATACCGGGTCGATGTTGCAGATCGCGGTAGCTCCCTGCTCACCCTTCTCCGTGACGGAGTCATTGCTCCGAGAGTCCGCGACTCTGGCCCGTGAAAACGGCGTGCGTATGCACACGCATCTGGCCGAGACCCTGGACGAGGAGCGCTTCTGCCGAGAGCTTTTCGGTTGCACGCCGGTCGAATACATGGAACGCGTCGGCTGGGTGGGCCCGGACGTCTGGTACGCCCACGCAGTCCATCTCGACGACGCCGGTATCGAGACGATGGCGCGAACCGGAACTGCGGCGGCGCACTGCCCGACCTCCAATGCCCGCCTGGGAGCCGGTATCGCCCGTGCCGCCGATCTGGTGAACGGCGGGGTCACCGTGGGGCTCGGCGTGGACGGCGCCGCGAGCAACGAAGCATGCAGTCTGATCGAGGAGTCTCGTCATGCGCTTCTGTTTGCTCGGGCCAAGGGCGGACCGCAGACGATGACGGTGCGAAAAGCCTTGGAATTGGGAACGATCGGCGGCGCACGAGTTCTGGGCCGTGACAGCGAGATCGGATCGATCGAGGTCGGAAAACTCGCCGACCTGGCGGTGTGGAAACTCGACACCGTCGCGCATGCCGGCATCACCGATCCGGTGGCAGCGCTCGTACTCGGCTCGACTCCCCCGCTGAAGTTACTGCTTGTCAACGGGCGAATCGTAGTTGCCGACGGACGAGTCACCACCGTCGACGAGGACGTCGTGGCCTCGGATGTCGCACGCGCACACCGCGACCTACTCGGAAAGGCTTGAGGCCGCGATGGACCTGCACAGCGTCGACGAAGTTCTGGTGCCGCGGACCCGGGCCGAACTACCCTGTGCGTCACCCGGCATCGGGTTCATCGGCGGCGGCACCTGGCTGTATTCGGAACCGCAGCCGCACCTGACCACGCTCGTCGACTTGTCCGGCCTCGACTGGAGGGCAGTCGAGGTCAGCGATCACGGGATCGAAATCGCGGCCACCTGCACCATCGAGGAACTGTGCCGCGCCGAGCTTCCCACATCTTGGTCCGCCGCAGCGCTGTTCCAACACTGCGCTGACGCACTGCTCGCATCGTGGAAGGTGTTGCGATACGCGACTGTCGGCGGCAACATCGCGCTCTCCTTCCCGGCCGGAGCAATGACGACTCTGTGCACCGCACTCGATGCCGAATTGACGATCTGGCGACCGGACGGTACCGAATACTCGGTCCCCGTAGTCGATTTCGTCATCGACGATTCTCGCAACGTGCTCGGCCCCGGCGAGATCATCCGCTGCGTCCGAATTCCCGTGCATGCACTCACTGCGCGTACCGCGATGCGCAAGCTGGCACAGACGTCACTCGGACGATCTGCCGTGGCCGTGGCCGGACGCTGCGGCGCCGACGGTTTCACCCTGGCGATCACCGCCGCGACCCGCCGTCCGTACGCACTGAAATTCGACGAACTCCCCGACACCGCTGCACTTGCGGATGCATTGCGCAGCAGGATTCCGGAAGACGCCTACTTCACCGATGTCCATGGAACTGCGCCATGGCGGAAGGCGATGACCGAGCTTCTCGCCGAAGAAATCCGAGGTGAACTGGAATGAAGTACTCGGTGGACGGAGTTCCCCGCGACGACCGACCCCGCCCGGGACAGTGCCTGCGAACCTTCCTCCGCGAGCACGGAACGAACTCCGTCAAGAAGGGGTGCGATGCCGGAGACTGCGGCGCCTGCTCGGTGCTGGTCGACGGTCACCCCACCCATTCGTGCATCTTCCCCGCCCATCGCATCGGCGGCCACGACGTCGTCACCGCCGCCGGCCTCGGTACGCCGGAGAAACTTCACCCCGTTCAACAGGCATTCGTGGACGCGGGTGGATTCCAATGTGGTTTCTGCACCGCAGGAATGGTGGTCACCACATCAGCGCTGTCGGTAGAACAAAAATCCGATCTCGCGTGCTCGATGAAAGGTAACCTGTGCCGCTGCACCGGCTATCGGTCCATTCGTGACGCCCTCGCGGGTACATCCAATACCGAGACTGCCAAAATAGGCGGGGCCCAAGGGCGTTCGATCGCAGCCCCCGCGTCCGCACGCATCGTCACGGGGACCGAGCAGTACACCATGGACTTCTCCCCGGGTGAGAGGCCGATCGACCTGCTTCACGTCGCAGTACTCGGCAGTCCGCACGCACACGCACACATAACCCGGATAGACACGGCAGCAGCCGAAGCGGCGCCGGGCGTCGCCGCGGTCCTCACCTTTCAGGACAGTCCGGACGTGCTGTTCTCGACTGCCCGACACGAGGACCGCAACGACGACCCGGACGACACGCGGGTGTTCGACAGCACCCTCCGTTTCCACGGCCAGCGGGTCGCCGCGGTCGTCGCCGAAACTCCGACGCAGGCAGAACGTGCACTCTCACTGATCGAAGTCGACTACGAGGTACTCGATGCGGTGTTCGAACCAGATCTGGCACGTTCCCCCGGCGCTCCGCTCCTGCACGGCGACAAAGACGAGAGCTCACGGATCGCCGAGGCACCCCGAAACGTGGTTGCCGCGCTTCACGACGGCGTCGGCGACCTGGACCGTGCGCTCGCGGATGCGACTGCAGTCGTCGAAGGTACGTGGAAAACTGCGCGAGTCCAGCACGTAGCCTTGGAAACTCACGGCGCTGTGGGGTGGCTCGACGAGGACGACCGCCTCGTCATCAGGAGCAGCACACAGGTGCCGTTTCTGGTTCGGGACGAATTGGCGCACATCTTCGATCTCGATCGCAGCCGAATCAGGGTGTTCGCCAAGCGGGTAGGTGGAGGCTTCGGCGGAAAGCAGGAACTACTCACCGAAGATCTGGTCGCACTGGCCGTCCTGCGAACCGGTAGGCCCGTTGCTTACGAGTTCAGCCGAAGCGATCAGTTCACCATCGCACCGTCGCGGCACCCGATGCGGGTATCGGTCCGTGCCGGCGCCGATGCCGACGGCACTCTCACTGCGCTGGCCATCGACGTCCTTTCCGACGCGGGGGCGTACGGGAACCATTCGATCGGAGTCATGTTCCACGGTTGCGCCGAATCCATGGCGGTCTATCGCGCTGCGACCAAACGCGTCGACGCCGAGGCTGTCTACACGAACAACGTTCCGTCCGGCGCCTTCCGTGGCTACGGTCTCGGTCAGATCATCTTCGCGGTCGAGTCGGCCATGGATCAGCTCGCGGATCGTCTCGGCATGGACCCCTTCGAGTTTCGGCGCCGCAACGTCGTCGTACCCGGAGACGATTTTGTCGACTGGCACGTCGAGGACGGTGATCTCGAATTCGGCAGCTACGGACTGGACCAGTGCATCGACCTCGTCGACAGTGCACTGTCGAGCGGACGCGGCGAGGCTGCACCAGCAGGGTCGCGTTGGCAGATCGGTCGAGGCATGGCAATTGCCATGATCGCGACGATCCCGCCGCGTGGTCACTTCTCCGACACCACCGTCGCACTCGAGGCCGACGGTCGGTACGTCGTGACTATCGGTACTGCGGAATTCGGAAACGGAACCACCACGATTCACCAACAGATCGCGGCCACCGAATTGCGGACGACAGTCGATCGCATCTCTATTGTTCAATCCGACACCGATGCCGGCGGATACGACACCGGAGCATTCGGGTCGACAGGAACGGTGGTCGCCGGAAAGGCGCTCCTGATCGCCTGCGAGCGCCTTCGCGAGCGGATACTGACCCGTGCGGCGCGATTGAGTGGCCGCGCCGCGCAGATCGACGATCTTTCGCCGGACGGGGTCGAAACGTCCCACGGTTGCCTCGATTTCGCGACGCTACTCGAAGGTGGCCCGCTCGCCGCTGACGGTCGCCACGACGGAACACCGCGCTCGGTCTCGTTCAACGTTCACGGTTTTCGCGTTGCCGTCGACACGGATACCGGCCGGGTGAAGATCCTGCAGTCGGTTCAGGCCGCCGATGCCGGCACCGTCATGAACCCGGCACAACTCCGCGGGCAGGTGGAAGGCGGTGTGGGACAAGCGCTCGGTGCTGCGCTGTCGGAGGAGATAGTCATCGAGGAAGGTAGGGTGGTCAATCCGCAGCTGCGCAATTACCACGTTCCCCAGATCGGGGATCTGCCGATCACCGAGGTACTGTTTGCCGACACGTACGACAAGCTCGGCCCTTTCGGCGCGAAATCGATGAGCGAGGCGCCCTTCAATCCGGTGGCACCGGCGTTGGCAAACGCAATCGCGAATGCTTGTGGAGTTCGGATGTACTCCACGCCGATGACACCGGACCGGGTGTGGGGCGAACTCCAGGCGGGGGCCTAGGCTTCGCGTTCGAGTACGCGCTCGACGGCGTCGACCGCGTCGTCCAGTTCACTGGTCGTCACCGTCAGTGCGGGCCGGAACCGAATTCCTTGCTTACCCGTCGGCAGAATCATCACATGCTCGTCTTCCCGCAGTCGCTGGACGACGCGATCACGAAGGTCACTGTCCGCCAACGTGATCGCGCACATCAAGCCACGACCCCGAGGCTCGGTCGCCGTCGCGTAGCGCCCGCACACTTCGGTCAACCGGGTAAGGAGATGCGCGCCCGTGAATCGCGCGCGGTCGATCAGTCGGTCCTGTTCGACGACTTCGAGTATCCGCCGGGCGCGCACCATGTCGGTGAGGTTGCCGCCCCACGTCGAATTGATCCGGGAACTGACGTGAAACACATTGTCGTGCACTTCATCCACGCGGCCACCGGCCATGATGCCGCACACCTGCGTTTTCTTGCCGAAGGCCACCACATCCGGGTGCAATCCCAATTGCTGGTAGGCCCAAGCGGTTCCGGTGATCCCGCATCCCGTTTGCACCTCGTCGAGAATGAAGAGGGCGTCATTCTCACGACACAGCTCTTGCATCGCCTGCAGGAATTCCGGCCTGAGGTGATGGTCACCGCCTTCGCCTTGGATCGGTTCGGCGATGAAACAGGCTATATCGTCGGGGTTGTCGGCAAACGCTCGGCGCGCTTGATCGAGAGTTCGCCTCTCCGCTGCTTCGACATCGCGGCCGTCTGCCAGGTACGGCGAGTCGATGCGGGGCCAGTCGAACTTGGGGAATCTCGCGACCTTGCCCGGTTCGGTGTTGGTGAGCGACATCGTGTATCCGCTACGACCGTGGAAGGCCTCGGTCAAATGCAGGACCTTCGTCCCCAGATCGCGTGACAATCCACGGCTTTCGTTCAACCGACTCTTCCAGTCGAAAGCAACCTTGAGCGCATTTTCCACCGCAAGTGCGCCGCCGTCCACGAAGAACAAGTGTGGAAGCGCCGAATCCCCCAGGACACGAGCGAAAGCCGCAACGAACCGCGCCATGGGTTCGGTGTAAATGTCGGAGTTACTCGGCTTGTTGGAGGCGACAACAGCCAACTCCTGCTGAAATTCCTCGTCGCCGGTGATCGCCGGGTGATTCATCCCGAGGGCAGACGAGCCGAAGAAACCGAACATGTCCAGATACTCGGTTCCGTCTCGCAGGTCGCGAAGATAGGAACCTCGTGACCTTTCGACGTCGAGAATCAGATCGAATCCGTCGACGAGCATGCTGGCTTTCAACACCTCGTAGACCGGAAAGAGCGCACTGTCACCGAAGTCTCGCATCGCAGTACTCATACGCGAAGGTTATGTCAATTTTACGAGAGTGTCGATAGAACACCGTAAAAGTTATTGAACAAGCGTCATTCGTCGTAAAAAGTTTGTAGGATGATGGTGCTTCGTGTGTTGACGTTGGCTGCCGTACGGATCTCCTGCAGCAATCGCTCCAACGCCCGAGGTGACGCCACCCGGACCAGGAGGACGTAACTTTCACTCCCGGCCACCGAGTGGCACGAAACGACCGCCGGCAGGTGACGCAAACGAGCAGGAGCGTCGTCGGGCTGCGAAGGATCGAGAGGAGTGATGGCGACAAATGCGGACAGATTGTGACCGAGTGCCTCAGGATCGATCTTCGCCGAGTAGCCACGGATCACCTTGCGAGACTCCAATCGACGCACTCTCGACTGGACTGCGGAGATCGAGAGTCCAGCCTTCTCAGCAAGACTCGCGAGAGTGGCACGGCCGTCCAAGACCAATTCACGCATCAAAAGTCGATCGGTTTCGTCGACCGGAACACCGGCAACGTCACTGGTTTCTGTTTCTCGCACCTGCGCAGGCTAACGCAATCGGACATTCGTATGGTTGAAACCTGGGAGCTACGTGCACGGTTCGCTGCGGCCCTCGCCAAGATGTACGGCGACGAGGTCCCCGCTTACAACACCTTGGTAGATGTAACGCTGCAGGTGAACCGTGATTTTGCTGCCGAACATCCGGATTCTGCGGAGCGCCTGGGCAGCCTGGCGAGAGTCAGCGCCGAGCGTCACGGCGCCATCCGACTGGGGACTCTCGACGAACTACGTGACGTAACCACCGTCTTCGGCGGATTCGGTATGTTTCCGGTCGGCTACTACGACCTCCGGCTCACCGACTCCCCCATTCCCGTTGTCTCGACGGCTTTTCGCCCCACCGAGCCTGCCGAACTCGCCCGGAACCCGTTCCGTGTTTTCACCTCGGTACTGACCGGCTCCGATTCCAGGTTTTTCGACACCGACCTCGAGCGTCGGATCACCGGGTTCCTGCGTCGCCGAACCCTGTTCTCTCCCTCACTTCTGCAGTGGGCACGGCAAGCAAACCGCGAGTGCGGCCTGCCGGAGCCCGAAGCGACACAATTCGTCGAAGCGGCAACCTCGGCGTTTCGGCTCGGCACCGAACCCATCGACGCCGGTTGGTATCGCGAACTTGCCGCGATCTCACCTGTCGCCGCAGACATCGCCGGCCAGGGCTCGACACATGTCAACCACCTCACCCCACGGGTACTCGACATCGACGAGTTGTACCGTCGAATGACCGAGCGCGGCATCGCCATGATCGACCGCATCCAAGGCCCGCCGAGATGGAATGGGCCGCCACTGCTTCTGCGGCAGACGTCGTTTCGCGCACTGGCCGAAGACAGACGTTTTCGCCGGCCGGACGGATCGGTCACCACAGAACCTGTCCGCGTCAGGTTCGGCGAGGTCGAGGCACGCGGAATCGCGTTGACCCGCAGCGGGAGGGCGATCTACGACCGACTGATCGCCAGGCCCGAGGACGCCGACTGGGGCAGCGAGTTTCCGCACACCGAGGACGGACTCGACGATGCGGGGTTGGCGTACTTCACGTACCGAAGCGAAGGAACTGTCGTCGTCCGCGACCCGATCGTCTACGAGGACTTTCTACCGGCATCCGCGGCCGGGATCTTCGCGTCCAATCTCGATTCCGTGACCGGATTCGTTTCCGATGCGCCCGGCGCCGAATACGGGCAGGATCGATTGGAGGGCGCCATCGACCGCACCATCGAAGATCCGTTCGAGCTGTACCGCGCACAACAAGAGGCATCACGTGCCGTGCTTTCTCCCGCCCACAACCACCCCCGACTACAACCACTCCCGACTACAACCACCCCCGCCTACAACCACAGAGGACTCCCAGTGAACCTGCCTGATTCTTCGAGCCTCGCCGACCGCGCCGAGAACGCCCTCGCTGCCTGCGGTGTCGAGTGGCCCGCCGGCGATCTGAGCGCACATAGTCCGATCACCGGTACACAACTGCGTACGGTCCGGCAACACTCCGGCCGAGAAGTCGACGACGCCGTCGAAGCGGCTCATCGAGCGTTCCTCACCTGGCGCACCGTCCCCGCTCCGGCGCGCGGGGCGGTCGTGCGGCGGCTGGGAAGCCTACTGACCGAGCACAAGGAGGATCTCGCGGAGATCGTGACGCTGGAGGCAGGCAAGGTCACCTCGGAAGCTCTCGGCGAGGTACAGGAGATGATCGACATCTGCGAGTTCGCGGTCGGTCTCTCCCGGCAGCTCTACGGACGCACCATGCCGTCCGAGCGTCCTGGCCACCGGTTGACGGAAACGTGGCACCCGCTCGGCGTCGTCGGGGTCATCTCCGCGTTCAACTTTCCCGTCGCGGTGTGGTCGTGGAATACCGCCATCGCTCTCGTGTGCGGTGACGCCGTCGTGTGGAAGCCTTCGGAAACCACGCCACTGACTGCACTGGCATGTGACGCCCTCCTCCGACGCGCACTCGCCGACTGTGATGCGCCGATAGACGTCCACCAGTTGATGATCGGCGGACGCGATGTCGGTGAGGCCTTGGTGGACAACCCACTTGTGGCCTTGGTCAGCGCTACCGGTTCCGTGAGAATGGGCCGCGCCGTGGCTCCACGAGTTGCCGAGCGCTTCGGACGAAGTCTCCTGGAGCTGGGTGGAAACAACGCCGCCGTCGTCACGCCGTCGGCGGATCTCGAGCTTGCCGTGCGCGGAATTGTCTTCTCCGCCGCCGGAACTGCCGGGCAGCGCTGCACCTCACTGCGCCGGCTCATCGTTCACGAGTCGATCGCCGACAACGTCGTCGACCGCGTTGCGTCCGCATACGCGCAACTCCAGGTCGGCAGTCCCTTCGACTCCGGTGTTCTGGTCGGGCCGCTGATCAACGAAGCCGCGTTCGCGGCGATGCAGAAATCGCTCTCGGCCGCGCGCGCGGACGGCGGAACCGTAGTGTGCGGCGGCGACCGCGTCGGCGAATCCGGTTTCTACGTGACACCTGCACTCGTTCGTATGCCCGCACAGACCGAGGTGGTACGGGCGGAGACTTTTGCACCCATCCTCTACGTCTTGACCTACACCGATTTCGACGACGCCATTGCGCTGCACAACGATGTGCCTCAAGGACTTTCGTCCTCGATCTTCACGCTCGATCAGCGTGAAGCCGAGCGTTTTCTCGCCGCCGACGGCTCCGATTGCGGCATCGCGAACGTGAACATCGGAACGTCCGGTGCGGAGATCGGCGGCGCATTCGGCGGGGAGAAGGAGACGGGCGGCGGACGCGAATCGGGTTCGGATTCGTGGAAGGCATACATGCGCCGAGCCACCAATACCGTCAACTACTCGGACCAGCTTCCGCTGGCTCAAGGGGTCGAGTTCGGCTGAACACCTGCTGGGCGAATTCGGTGATCGCGTCGATCAGCTCCGGAAGCGCCGACAACTGAGGTGCATGATCGGTGCCCAGGCTGACCATCTGGGCACCGGGGACAAGTCTCTGCATGGCACGTTGAGCCTCGATCGGCACAGTTCGATCCAGGGTGCATTCGACATAGAGCCTCGGCACGGTTCCGAATCGCTCTTCGGTCCAGTCCGCTGCCATCAGGCGGGCGGACTCCAATTGTGGGACAAGCATGCGCGCTGCGCCTATCGCATCGGCGACCGGCGCTTCGTGGAAGAACACGGCGGCAGCGGCTTCCGGCGGAACTGCCGTCGCTTCGCCTTCGCCGACAGGGACCAACCAACGCGAGATCCCGACCGGACTTTCCAAACCGGCTTCAGCACACAGCATCCCGAAATCCATCTGCGACGGCAGCATCATTCCCGCGACATATACAAGACCCGTTACCTGCGAAGGTATCCACTCGGCCACCTGCGAGGCCACGATCCCGCCGCCTGAGTGCCCGACCAGGATGGCCGGCCCGTCCAATGACTCCATCACTGACACAACATGTTCGGCGACAGCGGCCAGATCGATCACGTCGTCGGGGTTCCAACTCCCGGAGCCGGGAAGCTCCACCACGACGGGATCGAAGCCGGCCGACTTCAGAGGGCCACGCACCCGATCCCAGACCCAACCACCTGCCCAGGCGCCGTGAATCAGGACGATGTTCCGAGGGCTCACTGCTTCACCTCGAACTCGGCCGCCGAGAGCACCCGTGCCGCCTCACGAACTGCGGCGGTATTGGACTTCCCCTGCCTCGACCCGGCCAGCTTGGCTTTGATGTGATCGCGAACAGTGATGGGTTCGTATTCCAGGCCGGAGTCGTCGCGAAAGCTCGGTAGTGTCGCGATCACCGCATCGACGTTTCCGTCGTGAAAGAAGGCGGCCGATCGTCGACGTTTGACGGTGCCGTTCACCACCGGAGGCGCAACTCGGTGCAACGTGGACATCCACTTGTCGTTGGTCAGGCGCGCGGTGAGATCCCCAAGGTTGACCAACAGCGCATCGTCTTCCGGCCAGACGTCGTGCCAGCGTCGGTCGCTCCCGAGCACTTGCAAACCTTCGACCTGATCCGCCCACAACACGGTGACCAGCCCGAAATCGGTATGTTCCCCCATCCCCTTCAACTCGCCGTCCAACGTCACCGCCCCTTCGGGCAATGCGTAATTGTTCATCCGCAATACGTCGATGGAATGGTCGGTGATCGACTCGAAGAATCCCGGGGTCAGGCCCAGTGCGTCGTCGAAAATGGTGGTGAGTGTCCGTGCCACCCGCTCGCCATGGGCGTAGTAGTTCTCCACTCGCTCCGCGAATCCACGCACTGCCGGCCACAGGTTGATTCCGTAATCCTCCTCCGACAGTTCGAGTTCGGTGAACGATCGGGCTTCGGTTCCTATGTTGAACGCCTCGAAAAAGTCGTTCATCCGGGTCGCGGATTCGACGCCGAGACTCAAGCTCAGCGACTCACTCTTGGGCGGACTGTACCCACGATTCGCGCCCGCGATTCGGTAGCCCGATTTGGTCTCCAGCGGCAGTCCGAAGAAGTCGTCCATGGCGTCGGCGAGGCCGGAAGAAATGTCGACTGGAACGCCGTGACCCCGAATCTGCATGAAACCGACAGTCCGACAAGCATGGTCGACGTCGGCAGCCACTCGCGCCTTGTCCTGGTCGGCACCACCGAGTACGTAAGGCGAGATGTCGATGACGGGCACTTCGAAGAGATCGGATCCTGACAGAGAATCAGACTGTGACGATGGCACTGGCGTCTCCTGCAGAGCTGGTAGCGGGTTCAGTTTTTGCAGTGGGGTGAAGGCTCTCGCGCGATCGTCTCGCGAGTTCACCGAGTCGGCTGTGATTGAACAGCAGGTTGAGCGAAAAGGCCGAGGCCGCAGCCAAAGTGATGCCACTACCGAGGAGGATCTGTGCCGAGGAGGGGAACCGCTCGAACATCCCCTCCGCAAATTCCGGCAAGATACCGATCCCCACGGATACAGCAGCGATCGTCGTGTTGATCGGGTCACTGAGATCGACCTTGCGCAGCGTGTTGATTCCGACCACGGCGACAGTCGAGAACAAGATGATGCCAACACCGCCGACCACCGGATCAGGTAGGGCGGCAACCACTTCACCCATTCGCGGGATGAGGCCGAGGACGATCAGAATGGCACCGCTGGTAGCGGTCACGTACCGGCTGTACACCCGGGTAGTGGCCACAGCGCCGACATTCTGGGAGAAAACAGTGTCGACAAAGGCATTGAAGATTCCGCCCAGAACTCCCGACATACCGTCGGCCACCAGGCCTCGTGCCAGATCTGCTTTCTTCAAAGGCTTTCCGGTGATCTCGCTGACGGCCAGCATGCTCGCCGTCGATTCGGCGAAAACCACTGCCATGACGATACTCATCGCCACCACCGCGGTGACGGGAAACTCCGGAGCTCCGAAATGGAACGGCATCGGGAAACCCACCCAGGCCGAACCACTGACGCCACTCAGATCGATCAGGCCCATCGGTATGGCGATCACGGTACCGATCACCAATGCCATCAGCACTCCGAGTTGTGTCCACATCCCGCGGCCGAGGCAGATGAACGCCACCGCGACTACGACCACAGCCGCAGCCAGCGCCAGGTTCTTCGGGTCGGCGAACGACGGGGAGGTGGGGTCGTTTCCGACGATCAAGCCTCCTGCGACCCCGATCAACGAGATGCCGATAACCGTGAGGACGACGCCGGTGACCAGGGGCGGGAAGTATCGGACGATCTTGGCGAACGGTACGGCCAAAGCTATGCCGACTACACCACCGACCAGCATGGACCCGTATACCGCCTGCAGGCCGTACTCCTTGGCGATCAGAATCATCGGCGTCAGTCCGGCGAAGGTCGCCCCGCACACGATCGGCAGCCGAACACCGGCGACCTTCCCCACGCCCAAGCTCTGAATGATCGTGATGATGCCTGCAACGAGCAAGTCCGCGCTGATCAGCATCGCGACTGTGCTGCGATCCAGCCCTACGGCGGCACCGAAAACCAACGGAACCGTGATGCAGCCGGTGTACATGATGAGGACGTGCTGAAGAGCAAAAGCAGACTGGCGGGCAATGGGGAGCCGCTGGTCGACTGGATGGATGGCCATGCGCCGATCTCCGTCCGAAGCTGGAAGTGTTTCGTGTACGGGACTATTCAGCACGTCGATAATTTCTTACCGTGGTCGAATTTGTTTCGTCTGTGTAATCAAAACTTTCACCAGAGCACTGCTATCTTCGGCACATGGACGACGACCAGAAGGCGATAGCGACCGCAATCGGGGCTGCCGTGCGGACGGCGCGCAAAGAAGCCGGACTGACGTTGCGTGAGGTCGCCGTGAAGTCGGGACTGTCGCAGCCCTTCCTGAGCCAGACCGAGAACGGCCACGCAGTACCCAGTGTCATGAACCTTCATCGCCTCGCGCAATCGATCGGCACCACCGCTCATGCGCTGTTGGCACAAGGTGAACGAACTCCGTCCAGCCTCGTCCGCGCCGGGGAAGGGCGAACGTTCGAACTGGCACACGATTCGGTGATCCGCTTCTGCTCCACCGGTTCACGCACCATGGAACCCAACGAGATCACGGCAGCACCTCACTCCGAGGCAGGCGAACACACCGAGCATGCCGGCGAAGAGTTCATTCACGTACTCGAAGGATCTGTCGAAGTCGAGGTGGGACTGGACGAGCATCACGTCCTTCACGTCGGTGACACCCTCCTCTACACCTCGACCATCCCGCATCGGTGGTTCAATCGCACCAATGCGGTGGCGAGATTCCTCATCGTGAGTTCGCCGCCCTCGTTCTAGATGCGCGGTTCCGGTTCCACACCACAACCCCCGCTCACGGCTTACCCTGACAGCGTGACCAAGTGGCCGGAGCTTGCGCGTGAGATCGCCGATACCGTTCTGTTTCCCGTCGCCGACAGCGTCGACGCCGACGGAGAAATCCCCAGCAGCCATTTCGACGCGCTCGCCGCCGACGGCTTCTACGGCATCGCCGCCCTCGGTGAGAGCGGACCCAGCAGCGACGAACTGGTCGACGTCCTCGAAACCTTGTGCGGCGGTTGCCTGGCAACGACCTTCACCTGGATGCAGCATCACGGCGTCGTCGGAGCCTTGGCTTCGAGTTCCAATATGTCTCTGCGCGAACAATACTGGGACGGGCTCGTTTCCGGCACGATTCGCGGTGGCGTTGCGTATGCCGGCGCCATCCCCCGGCCGCCGCTCCTGTGGGCGAAGCGGGTGAACGACGGCTACGTCCTCGACGGCATCGCACCCTTCGTCACCGGCTGGGGAATCGTCGATGTACTCCTGGTCTCGGCGCGAGACGAGTTCGACAATTCCATCGTTCACTCCGTCGTACCGGTGGGCGAGGCTCCGGGTCTGACGATCGAGGAACTTCCACTGATCGCAGCACGCGGGAGCAACACCGTCCGAATCGTGTTCGACGCTTTCGACATTCCCGACACCGATGTCTGTGCCGTCGTCAGCGACGAACAGTTCCAGAGCACCCAACTCCCCGGATTGTGGCTCAACGGCGCGATGGCCATGGGCATCACCCGCCGCGCAGTGACCGAACTCGCGGATCTGGGAGTCGACGCCGACGCGTTCGAGGAACAAGCCGCCCGGGCGCGCGCCGATCTCGATGCAGCACTGCGCAACGGAGGCGACATGTCGGCTGCACGCGCCCGCGCATCGGAACTTGCTGTGCGTGCGTCGGCCGCGCTCGTCACTGCGACCGGAAGCCGCGCCCTGGTCGGCAGCAACACCGCCGAGCGGCTCATGCGTGAAGCCACCTTCACTCTGGTCGCGGCTGGTCGGCCGGAGATCAAAACAGCTCTCGTGGAACGACTCAGCGGATACTGAGTCTGCACGGTTGTACTCGATTGCACGGTTGCACTCGATTACGCTGGGGCTCATGACCAGTGGAGCACCAGTACTCATCCCGGCCGGAACCGTGTTCACGCCGGAGGACCTGACGTTCTATGCCGATCGCGACTCCCGCAGTCTCGACGACGCCATCGCCGAAGCCGACCTTCTCGTCAGTTGCCCACACTCGGGTTCCGCGATTCCAGCAGAACTCTCACGCTTTCTCGCACCCGAATTCACACAGCGACTGCAATTCGACTTCACCGACATGTCCACCAGTTCCATCGTGCGCCGTTGGGCCGAAATCGATTCGCGCATCGTGTACGTGGAGAATCCGCACCCTCGCATGATTCGCGATCCCAACCGTGCGAAACCCGAAAACCTGGAAGCGTCACTGCGCGAAGCCTTCGCCCGCGTCCACAAGGCCGGTGCCGGCAACATAGCGGACCTCACCGGCGTCGACGCAGTTCGCCCTGTCACCTTCTCGTTCTACCCCCTGTTGCTCGAGCCGAGCGACGACGCAGGCTGGAAGGACCTCGCCGAGACCTTCACCGAGACAGCTGAACATGGTTTGGGCGTCTACGAAAGAACTCGCGACGCACTGATCGAAGCCATGGTGGAGAAGAGCTTCGAACTCGGCCGATCGTTCACGACGTTGTCGTTCCACGACACGATGAACCACACCACCCGGCGGGACGGCGCCGTCAATGTCGAACGGCCGGAAGCAGATCGGCTCCCCGACGTCGTTGCGCTCTCCAATCGCGGCGATCACGACGGCAATCGACGCGGCGACAATCCCGTGACTATGGATCCGGAGCTCATACGCACACTTGCGGTCGCACATCGCAAGGGATTTCAGGTCGACGATCCCGATGCGGTCGCCCTCAATCAGCCGTACCTCGGCAGTTTCGAAATCATCGCGGCCGGAGCCAGATTCGCCGACTCGCGCGCCCGCGCTGACGAGGCAGGGATCACGTTGAGCGCGGTTCAGGCCGAATTCAAACGAGAATTCCTACTGGGAGACGAACTGGCCGCATACATCATGGAACCCGGCGTCGACTGGCCTACACCCGACGCCGAACGGGTGGACCAGCTCGCCCACGCGTGCAAGGCGAGCTGGGACCACTACCGCAACAGCTGACGTAAGACTCAGCCTCAACTCTCAGCCGAGCACCACTCCGAACAGAGCACCGGCCGCAATCGTCGTCACGGCCAAGATGATGGTCGGCAGGAAGAACGAGTGGTCGACGAGCTTGGATCCCAGCTTCGTGCTGCCCGAGAGGTCGAAGTTCGCAGCCGCGATCTGCGAACCGTTCGTCGGCAACAGATAGACACCGGCAAACGCTCCGGCCCACATTCCGCTCACCAGGCCGGGTGCAATCCCGGCTGCGAGACCGATCGGCACAATGGTCCGCGTCGCGGTCGACTGACTGGTCGTCAGTACACAGACCAGGAAGACACCGAGCGCGAAGATCCACGGCGCGGCGTTGACCCAGTCGCCGACGGTGCTCGTGATCAGCTCGGAATGGGCGCTGATGAATGTGTCCGTCAGCCATGCCAGACCGAACAGCGCGATGGCCGAGACCATACCGGCGCGGAACACGGTCGAGGACGGCACGTCGGCGACATTCGGGCGGCACACCAGCAGGATCAACGTGCCCACGACGAACATCAGCATTTCGATGATCGGTGTCATCCCCATCGGGGTACCGTCGGCGGCTTCGGGGCGAATTCCCTTGAACAGGCCGAATATCACGATAGCCAGGACGCCGGCCAGGAAGATCAGTGCCGCGTTTCGTCCGGTCTTCGTCGAGACGAGTTCGGTCTTGGACGCTGCACCCGGTCCGGCCAATTCGCCCGACTTCAACTTCGCCTGTATCTCCGGGTCGTCGTCGAGATCCTTGCCGAGGCGGTTGACCGCGATGGAGGAAAGGACGATGCCGACAACGGCAGCGGGGAAGGTGATCTTGATGATGTCGATGAGTTCGAAATCGTAAGGCGGCACGTCGGTCAGCGTGACCATTGCGGCCATCGCCGCGGACACCGGGCTACACGCCAGCGCCACGCCGGTCGAGACAACTGACAGCGACAGCGGCCGTGACGGCCGCACACCGTTCTTGTACGAGACGTCGTAGATGACGGGAAGCAGCGGGTAGAGGATGTTGGATGTACCGGCACCGACCGAGAACAGGAATGACACCAACGGCGCGATCAGCGTGATCTGTTTCGGGCGGGATTCGATCAACTTCGCTGCGATGGTGACCATCCAGTCGATACCACCGGCCGCCTGCATCATCGACGACGCAAGGACGACGGACAGGACGATGAGGAGAGCGTCGACAGGCGGACTGCCGACGTCCTCTCCGAAGACGAACACGAGGACGGCAACACCTGCGCCGCCCCACAGACCGAGCGCGACACCGCTCGATCTGGTACCCATGACAATCGCCCCGAGCACTACCGCCAGCTCGAGGACAATCTTGACTGCTTCCATCAGGCACTCGCCTTCTCGATAACAAGAGAATAGCTATAACAGGGCAAATAGTATGCTCTGCACTTCGGCTGCGGGCATGAACACGCTGTCGGTGGGAAGGGGCAATATGGTGGTCGTGACCAACGTCCTCGGTAGGTTCTCGCCCGCCACACGCGAGTGGTTCGGCGGCGCTTTCAGCGCTCCGACTGCTGCGCAGCTCGGCGCCTGGGAATCCATCGCGAGTGGCTCTCACACACTTGTCGTCGCACCCACCGGCTCCGGCAAGACATTGTCGGCGTTCCTCTGGGCTCTCGATCAGCTCGCAGCCAAGGACGAAGGCGAACGCACCACCAAAGTCCTCTACATCTCGCCACTCAAGGCGCTCGGGGTGGACGTCGAACGGAACCTTCGCGCTCCGCTGGTCGGTATCACCCAGACGGCGAAACGTCTGGGCCTCACTCCGCCCGAGATCACCGTCGGTGTCCGTTCCGGCGACACGTCCCAGGCCGATCGGCGCTCGTTGATCAAGCGGCCGCCGGACATCCTGATCACGACGCCGGAGTCGTTGTTCCTGATGCTCACCTCCGCCGCCCGGGAAACACTCGTCGGCGTCGATACCGTGATCGTCGACGAGGTTCACGCGGTGGCGGGCACCAAGCGCGGCTCACACCTTGCGCTCTCGCTGGAACGCCTGGACGGCTTGCTCGAGCGTCCGGCGCAACGCATCGGATTGTCGGCCACTGTCCGTCCGCACGAGGAGATCGGGCGGTTCCTGGCCGGTTCGGCACCCATACGGATCGTGGCACCGCCTGCCGCCAAGACCTTCGACCTCACCGTCCGTGTTCCCGTCGAGGACATGACCGAACTGGGGATCGCGACGCCGGCCGACGGTTCCGAATCCCCCACCCCGCAAGCCGGTTCGATCTGGCCCCACGTCGAAGAACAGATCGTCGATCTCGTTCTCGACCACCGATCGTCCATCGTGTTCGCCAACTCTCGACGCCTCGCCGAACGTTTGACAGCCAGGCTCAACGAGATTCATGCAGAACGCATCGGTCTGGCCGTCGAGAAGACACCTCGCCCGCCCGCGCAGATCGGAGCTCCCACCGAGGTCAACTACGGTGCAGAACCTCTCCTTGCGCGCGCCCACCACGGATCGGTCAGCAAAGACCAGCGCGCCCTCATCGAAGACGACCTCAAATCGGGTCGATTGCGATGCGTCGTCGCCACCAGCAGTCTCGAACTCGGAATCGACATGGGCGCCGTCGACTTGGTCATCCAGGTGGAGGCACCGCCTTCGGTTGCCAGCGGACTGCAACGTGTCGGCCGCGCCGGCCACCAGGTCGGCGAAATCTCGCGAGGGGTGGTCTTCCCGAAACACCGCACCGACCTGATTCACTGCGCGGTGACCGTCGAGCGTATGGTCGAAGGCAAGATCGAGGCGATGGCCGTTCCCGCCAACCCCCTCGACATCCTTGCCCAGCAAACGGTTGCGGCCACTGCACTCGAGCCGATCGACGTGGACGACTGGTTCGAGACCGTGCGCCGAAGCGGTTCCTTTGCAACGCTTCCCCGTTCGGCCTACGAGTCGACTCTGGATCTGCTCGCCGGGCGGTACCCCTCGGACGAGTTCGCCGAATTACGTCCGCGTCTGGTCTGGGATCGCGAGTCCAACACGCTGACGGGCCGGCCGGGTTCGCAGCGTTTGGCAGTCACTTCCGGCGGTGCCATCCCCGACCGCGGGCTCTTCACGGTCTACATGGTTGGAGAGAAAGCATCACGCGTCGGCGAACTCGACGAAGAAATGGTCTACGAATCCCGGGTCGGCGACGTCTTTGCGCTCGGCGCCACCAGTTGGCGGATCGAGGAAATCACCTTCGATCGGGTCTTGGTCAGCCCCGCCTACGGCATGCCCGGTCGTCTGCCCTTCTGGCACGGCGACGGGCTCGGTCGCCCTGCCGAACTCGGACAGGCGTTGGGCCAATTCGTTCGAGAGACCGCGCTGGGTAACGAAGCCGACGTCGTCGAGCGTTGCCGCGTGGGCGGACTCGATCACAACGCCACAACCAATCTGATCCAACTCGTCGGTGAGCAGAAGACTGCCACCGGACAAGTACCGTCGGATCGCACGCTGGTGGTGGAACGCTTCCGCGACGAACTCGGCGACTGGCGTCTGGTGCTGCATTCCCCGTACGGCCAACGTGTTCACGCGCCGTGGGCCCTCGCCATCGGGGCGCGCTTGCAGGAACGATACGGCGTCGATTCCAGTCCGACGGCCTCCGACGACGGCATCATCATCCGGCTCCCCGACACCGAGAACGAGCCTCCCGGCGCCGAACTGTTCACCTTCGACGTCGAGGACATCGAAGATCTGGTCACCCAGGAGGTGGGCGGCTCTGCGTTGTTCGCCTCCCGATTCCGCGAATGTGCCGCCCGCGCACTGCTTCTCCCCCGCCGTAATCCCGGAAAGCGTGCACCGCTGTGGCAGCAGCGTCAGCGGTCCGCGCAACTGCTGGACGTCGCCCGCAAATTCCCGACATTCCCGATCCTGCTCGAGACCGTGCGCGAGTGCTTGCAGGACGTCTACGACCTGCCTGCACTGAAGGAATTGTTCGGCAAGATCGAACGGCGCCAGATCCGAATAGTCGAGGTGGAGACGCCCTCACCTTCACCGTTCGCGAGTGCGCTCCTGTTCAACTACGTGGGCGCGTTCATGTACGAAGGCGACAGCCCCCTGGCCGAGCGACGCGCCGCCGCTTTGTCCTTGGACTCCACGCTGTTGGCCGAACTCCTCGGCCGCGTCGAACTGCGCGAGCTTCTCGACGCCGGAGTGATCGAGCAGGCCGAACGTGAGCTGCAACGGCTCGTCCCTGAGCGAAAGGCCAAGGACCTCGAGGGTGTTGCCGACCTCCTGCGCATGCTCGGCCCGCTGACCACCGAAGAAGTCACCGAACGCTGTCTCGAGGATCCGGTCTCCTGGCTCGACAAATTGGTTGCGGACAAACGCGCCCTCCACGTCTCCTATGCAGGCGAGAGCTGGTGGACGGTCGTCGAAGATGCAGCGCGGCTTCGCGATGGACTCGGCGTTCCACTGCCGATCGGCGTTCCGGCGGCGTTCATCGAGCCGGTCGATCAGCCACTCGACGATCTCCTGAGCCGATACGCACGTACCCACGGACCCTTCACTCTCGCCGACGCGGCTGCACGCTTCGGTCTCGGAGTATCCGTCGCGCGTGACGTTCTCGGTCGGCTCGCGCTCGAAAAGCGTGTTCTCGAAGGAGAATTCCGCCCGTCTGCAACCGGGAGCGAATGGTGCGACGCCGAAGTCCTACGTCGCTTGCGGCGTCGCTCGCTCGCCGCGGCCCGGCAGGAGGTCGAGCCGGTCAGCACCGCAACACTCGGACGATTCCTTCCCAGTTGGCAGCATGTAGGCGGCACGCTGCGCGGAATCGACGGTGTTGCAACGGTGGTCGATCAACTTGCCGGCGTTCCGATTCCGGCGTCCGCTCTCGAATCGTTGATCCTGCCGAGCCGAGTTGCCGACTACTCCCCCGCGATGTTGGACGAACTCACGTCGACGGGTGAAGTCCTGTGGTCCGGATCGGGAGCTATCTCGGGCAAAGACGGGTGGGTGGTGCTGCACCCCGCCGACCTGGCACCGATCACGCTCAATTCGCCCGCCGACACCGACGTCTCGGAGTTGCAGAAGCGCATCCTCGACCTGCTGTCCGGCGGCGGTGCCTACTTCTTCCGCCAGTTGGTCGACGCGTTGCGAACCACGGAGTCGGCTGCGGACACGGTCGACAGTGCGGTGACGACGGCACTGTGGGAGTTGGTGTGGCTCGGACACATCGGAAACGACACCGTTGCACCGCTGCGCGCACTTCTCTCCGACACCACCCGGACAACAACAAGTCACCGATCCCCTCGACGTGTTCCGCGGGCACGTCCGTACCGCGCAATGGCGCGCGCTTCCACCCCGGCCCGCACGGGACCGGCGACCGCTTCCGGTCGGTGGTTCCAACTGCCGGCGATCGAACCGGACCCGACCATCCGGGCGCACGCCACGGCCGATCTGTTGCTCGAACGGTACGGCGTCGTCACCCGCGGATCGGTGATGAGCGAGAACGTGCCGGGCGGTTTCGCGTTGATCTACAAGGTTCTGAGCACGTTCGAGGACAACGGGCGCGCTCGACGCGGATACTTCGTCGATACCCTGGGCGGCGCTCAATTCTCGACTCCTCCCGTGGTCGACCGCTTGCGCACGTTCGGTGACTCCATCGAGGGACGCCACACCTCCTCGGCTGCAGTCACTCTCGCAGCGTGCGATCCGGCAAACCCGTACGGCGCGGCGCTGCCGTGGCCGGCGTCGGGGGGCGAGGAATCACCAGGACACCGACCCGGACGAAAAGCCGGCGCACTGGTAGTTCTGGTGGAGGGTGAGTTGGTTCTGTTCGTCGAACGCGGCGGCCGCACGATCTTGACCTTCACCGACGACGGGGGCACCTTGCGGATGGCAGCACTGTCACTTGCACACAAGGTGACCTCTCGCGCCATCGATAAGTTGGTGGTGGAGAAGGTCGACGGAGAGACCATCCACGGCAACGATTTTGCTCCCGTCCTGGTCGAAGCCGGCTTCGCGGCCACCCCTCGCGGATTCCGCTTGAGATCATGATGGTTGAGAACCTGAGTGTTGCGATCGTGAAGAGTGGGGGCGGCGACCATGCCTGAGGGCGATACCGTGTGGCGGGCCGCCAACGATCTGCGTGCTGCCCTGGCGGGGAAGGTACTCACTACCTGCGATGTCCGCGTTCCTCGCTATGCCACCGTTGATCTGTCAGGTCATCGTGTGGATTCCGTCGCCAGTCGCGGAAAGCATCTGCTGATCCGCGTGGGCGAAGCGTCCGTTCACACGCATCTGAAGATGGAAGGTCAGTGGCAGATTTATCGCCCCGGCGAGCGCTGGCGCAGACCCGCCCATCAAGCGCGCATCATCTTGGCCACCGAAGACTCTGTAGCAGTGGGCTTTTCACTGGGAATCACCGAGATCCTCGAACTCGGGCAGGAACAGGAGGCCGTCGGACACCTCGGACCGGACCTCCTCGGAACGGACTGGGACAGTTCCGTGGCCGTCGAGAATCTGCGCGCTGCAGACTCCGAACCGATCGGAATCGCGCTCCTGGATCAGCGGGTGATGGCCGGACTGGGCAACGTGTACCGAAACGAGATCTGCTTCCTACGAGGCATTCACCCGAGAACGCCGACACGTCTCGCCGGAAATCTCGACGCGATAGTCGACCTGTCGTTCCGCACCATCAACGTCAACAAGTCACGTCGCATCCGGGTCACGACCGGCGACACCCGTCCAGGTAGGCAGACCTGGGTGTACGGCAGACGCGGAAAACCCTGCCGCCGTTGCGGAACTCGCATCACCGAAGACACCCTCGGACCGGATCAGCTCACCGAGCGAAATATCTTCTTCTGCCCGGCCTGCCAGCCCTTCACGCCTGGTTAGCGTTGATCAGCAGCCTGACGCAGTGGCGAACAAATCGTTCGCGGTCCACGACGATCGTGCCGTCCAGATAACCGATGAACAGCGTGAACAACGCCCCGACCAGTCCGACGGCCACCAGTTGCTTGTCCACGGGGTCAGCGATCTCGGACAACTGGTCGTACACGAGGTCCACGAACGCCGGCATCGATTCGATACCGCGTCCGCTCAGGACGGGTTCCGAGAGCGGAGCGATCAGGAGCACTCTCCCCATCGCCGGATCGTCGACCATGAGCTTGACGAAAGCGTCGACCGCAGCGGTGGCGACGGCCTCGGATGTGGTCTCCGACTCCACTGCCGACGCCAGCGCCGACTGCGCGCGCTCGGCGACAAACGTGTGGACCGCGACAACGTACTGATCACGATCGGTGAAGCTCTCGTAGAAGTACCGCTCGGTCAAACCGGCGGCCTTGCAGACCGCACGCACGTTGACGGCCGGACCGTCGACCGCACCGAGCAGTGTCACTCCGACGTCGAACAACGTCGCCTTTCGAGTGGCCCTGCGTTCTTCGATGCTCACAACTTCCCCACTTCGCCGACACCTGATCGATTCAACTGGCTTTCAATCTTGACTACCGCTGTTGTCGATCCTAATCTGACAACATGCGTAGTCAACTTGACGACAGCAGCACCCCGGTTCCCCTCGGTCCGGATTCCCTGACCTGGAAGTATTTCGGCGACTGGCGCGGGATGCTGCAAGGCGTCTGGGCCGGTTCGATGCAGAACATGCACCCCGGGCTCGGCGCCGGAGTCGAGGAGCATTCACAGTTCTTCGACGAGCGGTGGGAACGGCTGTACCGCTCGCTGTATCCCATTGCAGGCGTGGTGTTCGACGGCGATCGCGCGCAGCAGACAGCCGAAGAAGTCCGCGGCTATCACACACGAATCAAGGGCGTCGACAAGTTGGGCGTCGATATCACGCACTCGATCCCGACACTTTCTACTGGGCGCACGCAACGTTCTTCATGGGCACCATCGTCACGGCCGAGAACTTCTCGGGTGGCTTGACCGAGGCCCAGAAACGTCAGCTCTTCACCGAACACATTCAGTGGTATCGCCTGTACGGGATGAGCATGCGCCCTGTTCCCGAGACCTGGGAAGCATTTCAGGAGTACTGGGACCACATGTGCCGCAACGTACTCGAAGACAACAAGGCGACCCGCGACGTCCTCGACCTGTCGGGACTCGGCAAGCCCCCGTACATGACGTGGCTTCCCGATCCGTTGTGGCGGCTCGCCCGAATCCCCCTCGCCCGCGGATTCGTCTGGCTGACGGTCGGAATGTACGACCAACCCGTTCGCGACCTTCTCGGTTACTCGTGGAGTGGCCGAGACCAGAGAATCCACACCGCCGTCGGCCGGAGCGTCAACGCCGTCTTCCGCCTGGTGCCGTGGCGATACCGGTATCAGCCACGTGCTCGCGCGGGATGGGACCGAGCGAACGGCCGAATCCCCGCCGACGCACCACTGGTCCACACACCGGCGCGCAACCTGCCCCCGCTCGAGCAGCGAGATAACCCGATGCACTACAGCCCCAGGGTCTGATCTGCCATGCTCTGAACATGGAGTGGGACCTGCGAACCCTGCTGAACCGGCCGATCACCTCTCACGGTGCGCCGCTGGGACAAGAACGTGTCGCGGCGAGGACCACCGCGTACATCTACGGCAACATTCTTGTCCTCGCCGCACTTCTACCGGTGACGAAATCTCAGGAATCGCTTGGCGCCGCGATTGTGGTCGGCACGGCATTGTCGACATACATCGCCCACACCTTCGCCGAAGGTGTCGGCGAGAGCATTCGCAACGATCGTCGACTGACGACCGCGGAGAGAATCGACTCGCTTCGCGATTCCGTCCCGATCCTCACCTCTGCGGTTGTTCCTGTCGTCATTCTCGCGACAGCGTGGTTCAACTTCCTGGAACCGCGGACGGCGCAGTTGATCGCGGAAATCGTCTTGATCCTGCGGATCGGTTCCACCAGTTACGTAATCAGCCGACTTCACGGCGAGAAAGTCAGTACGAACACCCATCTGGCAGCGTTCGGACTCGCCGCCGTCGCCACCCTCATAGTCGGCTTGAAGATAGTGCTCACTCATTGACCAGTCTCCCGATCGCGAATTCCCAGGCCTGAAGGGGTACTGCCGTTACCCGGCTGAACAATCACTCCCGCCCGACCAGCGCCGCCACTACCGTGGACGACATGAGCATCCCGACCCTGAAACTGAACAATGGCGTCGACATTCCCGCGCTGGGCTTCGGCGTCTACCAGACGCCGCCGGACGAAACAGTCGCCGCCGTCGAGTCCGCGCTGTCGACGGGGTATCGCCATATCGATACTGCGGCGGCCTACGGCAACGAGAAGGGCGTCGGTGAGGCGATCCGGCGATCCGGCCTCGATCGCGGCGAGATCTTCGTCGAAACGAAAGTCTGGATCACCGACTACGGGTACGACGAGACTCTGCATGCCTTCGACAAGAGCGCCGGCAAACTGGGTGTCGAACAACTCGACCTCCTCATCCTCCACCAGGCGTTGCCGAGCGAGTTCGAGCGCACCATCGACGCGTACAAGGCGCTGGAAAGGCTTCTGGCCGACGGAAAGGTCCGCGCCATCGGAGTCAGTAACTTCATGCCGGATCACCTCACCCGACTCCTGGACGCAACGTCCGTGGTGCCGGCGGTCAACCAGATCGAGGTCCATCCGTACTTCCGGCAGTCGACCTTGCTCGAGGCCGACGCCGATCACGGCATTCTGTCTCAGGCATGGTCGCCGATCGGCGGAATCACGTTCTACCGCGACGGCTCCCACGGCTCGACCCTCGAGGACGCCACCATCGGCGCCATCGCGTCCGCTCACGGCAAGTCGTCTGCACAAGTGATGCTGCGCTGGCACCTCCAGCAGGGCCGCCAGGTGATCCCCAAGTCGGTGACTCCCTCGCGGATCGCGGAGAACTTCGACGTGTTCGACTTCGAACTCACCGCCGAAGAACTCTCCGCAATCGACGCACTCGACACCGGAGTTCGCGGCGGCCCCGAACCCGAAGTCATCACCCGCGAGAAGTTCGGAATCGAGATTCCCGAGGCCTGAGCCCAGCAGTTCGACCGACCAGCAACCCAACCAAACGAGTGGTCTAGCTGGCGCTCCACCCGCCGTCGATGGTGTACGACGCCCCCGTCACCATCGACGCCTCGGTCGATGCCAACCAGCCCACCAGCGATGCCACTTCTGCAGGCTCGACCATCCGTTTGATCGCACTCTCGGTGAGCATCACCTTTTCGACCACTTCGGATTCGCTGATGCCGTGAACCTTTGCCTGGTCGGAAATCTGGGACTGCACGAGGGGCGTCAAGACGTAGCCCGGATTGACGCAGTTGCTGGTGACGCCGTGTGGGGCGCCCTCGAGTGCCACAACCTTCGACAGTCCTTCGAGACCGTGCTTGGCCGTGACGTACGCACTCTTGAACGCCGAAGCGCGGAGCCCGTGGACCGAGGAAATGTTCACGATGCGGCCGAAACCGTTGCGATACATGTACGGCAGGGCGGCCCGAGCGAGGAGAAACGGCGCTTCGACCATGAGGCGCTGAATCTTCCGGAAGTCCTCGACGTCGAAATCCTCGATGGGACTGACCCGTTGAATGCCGGCGTTGTTGACGAGTATGTCCGTCTCGAGTGCCAGATCCACGAGTTGGTCGGTGTCGAGGAGATCGACGGCCCACGCAGTGCCGTCGATCTCCTCGGCCAGCGACTTCGCGGCGACGTCGTCGAGATCAGCGACGGTCACACGCGCGCCGCGGGCGGCAAGGAGTCGAGCACACGCCTCACCGATCCCGCCGGCACCGCCGGTGACCAGTGCCGTTTTACCGGAGAGCGTCATGCGGACACACCGGCCCGCTCGTCGGCGAGCACTCGCGCGTCAGCGGCGTCGACGGACTCGAGCGATATTCCCTTGGTCTCCCGCGCGAAAATGACTGCGACGATGGTGACCAGGGATGCGAGCAGGAGATAGATCGCGATGGGGACCGAAGAATCGAACTTGCTCAGCAGTCCGGTCGCGATGATCGGAGCCAGTGACCCCGCCACGATCGATGTGACCTGATATCCCAGGGAGACACCGGAATAGCGCATCCGAGTCGGGAACATCTCGGCCATGATCGCGGGTTGGCCGGCGTACATGAACGCGTGGAACACAAGCCCGATGATGATTGCCGACAAGATGACTGCATTGTGCCCACTGTTCATCATCGGGAAGGCGAAGAATCCCCACGTTCCGGCGGTGACGGCGCCGATCATGTACACCGGGCGTCGACCTATCGTGTCGGACAGCTTGCCTACCAACGGAATCACTGCGAAGTGCACGGCATGTGCCATCAGCATCCACCAGAGGATGTGCGCCGTGTCCGCATGAACGACGACCTTGAGGTAGGTGATCGAGAAGGTCACCACGAGGTAGTACATGACGTTTTCGGCGAAACGCAGGCCCATCGCGGTCAACACTCCGCGCGGGTAACGCTTGACTACCTCGAAAACGCTGTACGAGGTTGCCTTGACCAGTTCCGCTTCCTTCTGTGCGGCAATGAAAATGGGAGCGTCGGTGACCTTGGTCCGAACGTAGTACCCGACCAGAACGATGACTGCGGAGAGCCAGAAGGCAACGCGCCAGCCCCAACTCTCGAAGGATTCGTCCGAGAGCGTCGATGTCAGGATCAACAGCACGACAGTGGCCACCAGGTTGCCCATCGGCACGCCGGCCTGAGGCCAGGACGACCAGAACCCGCGAGACCGATTCGGGCTGTGTTCGGCGACAAGGAGTACCGCCCCACCCCATTCGCCGCCGACGGCAAATCCTTGGATGAAGCGCAGCGTGACCAGCAGTGCCGGCGCCCAGTAGCCGATCTGACCGTAGGTCGGTAGGCAGCCCATCAGGAAGGTCGCGGCACCGACCAGCAGCAAGCTGAACTGCAGCAACTGCTTTCGGCCGAATTTGTCGCCGAAGTATCCGAAGACGATCCCGCCGAGTGGGCGTGCGGCGAATCCGACGGCGTAGGTGATGAAAGCCGCGATGATCGCATCCAGCTCGTTGCCGCCGCCGGGAAAGAAGACCTTGCTGAAGACCAGCGTGGCCGCCGTGCCGTACAGAAAGAACTCGTACCACTCGACGACGGTACCCGCCATCGAGGCGCCCACCACCTTCTTCAGCCCCGATGGTGGGGCTTGGCTCTCGGGCTTCGGCATGTTGTCGACGCTCATCGTGGACTCCCTCGTCTTCAGTTCGCGATTCGCCTGCTCTTCACGATCAGGAATGTGACCGCTCGCACATTTTTTGTGACTCGATGAGTATCAGTGCAGATTGACGGTGCGACAATGGCAAATATCGCACCATATAGGTGCAAAAATGCAGATATGACTTTCGGACTGAGCCCCGACGACCTACTCGTCCTTCTCGCAGTCGGCCGCACCGGCCGCTTCAACACCGCCGCGGACGACCTGGGTCTCAATCACACCACCATCTCGCGCCGCATCGCCTCACTCGAGAAGAGCCTCGGCGGTCGTGTCCTGGTTCGCTCGTCCGGCGGCTGGGAGTTGACCGACCTGGGCAGACAAGCACTCAACGCGGCCGAGCGCATCGAGGCTGCGGTGAACGAACTGGCGCTCGACTCCACCGGTCAGCAGCAACTCGACGGCGTGGTGCGGGTCTCGGCAACCGACGGATTCAGCGCGTACATCGCGGCCCCTGCCGGCGCAGCAGTTCGCAGACGCCATCCTCGCGTGAGCGTGGAGATAGTTGTCGCGACCAGAAAGGCGTCGCAGATACGCTCGGGGCTCGACATCGAGGTTGTTGTCGGCAAGCCTCAAGTTCACCGCGCCGAAGCCGTTCATCTGGCCGACTACGCGCTGGGTTTGTACGCCTCCCGCGAATATCTACGTCAGAACGCCGTTCCCGAAAGTGCCGAAGATCTGGCCGAACACTCGCTCGTGTATTTCATCGACTCGATGCTGCAGGTCGACGAACTCGATCTGGCTCGCAAGCTCACGGTTTCCATGCGCGAGGCCGTCACGTCCACCAACGTGTTCGTCCACATCGAGGCAACGCGCGCGGGTGCCGGCATCGGCCTGCTCCCCTGTTTCATGGCCGAGCAGCACGACGATCTGATTCGCGTGCTGCCGGCTCACATCGAAGTCAGACTTTCGTACTGGCTGGTGGCCCGTTCGGAATCCTTGCGACGCCCGGAAGTCGCAGCGGTGGTGACGGCACTTCGAGAGACGGTGGATCGTAAGCGATCTCAACTCCTCGGCTCACCCGGGACGAACGAAGCGCTCAGTCCAGAGTCGAACGATGTTGGACGATGACCTTACGCGCCAACTCGGCGATCTTGACGTTCATGTTCTGCGAGGTTCGCACGAGAATGTCGAAGGCCTCGTCGTCGGACACACGATGCAACGCCATCAGTAGACCGACGGCCTGACCGATTTCGCGACTGCTCGCCAGGCCGCGCCGCAGCGAGTCGGCATCCTCTCCTCGGGTCAGCGCGGTGACGGCGACGGACGCAAACGACGCCAACATGATCGCGTGGTCGGCAACGGTCTCGGTGAAAGCACCCGGAGTATCCGAGAAGAGGTTGAGGGCACCGAACTTCTGACGATCGACCATCAGTCGGAACCCCATCGAGCCGCGAATAGGTGTATCCGCCACTACCTTCCGGGCGAATTCCGGCCACTGATTCGGAGTGCGAAGGTCCGACTCGAGCTGCGGCGCCTCCGTGTCGAGAGCGTCGATGCACGGCCCCTCACCCGTGGCCCGCTCGAGATCGTCTGCGTACTCGGCAATCTCGTCGCTGGCAGCTACCGTGACGTTGGTGTTTCCCCGTCGCAGCATCAGACTTGCGTGGTCGCAACCGGGAATCAACTCGACGGCCGCCGAACAGATCGCGGAGTACACCTCGGCGCTGTCCGCCGCGGAGTAGAGAATCTCCGCCAACGCCGCGAACACTGCCTTGGGTTCTGTCAGTGCTTGGTCGCGCTCAGCCATCTCCATACACCTCGGGGTCTACCGTTCATCGAATTCTTCATGGAACGGTACAAACCTTACTTACTCGAGCGGATGGGGTCGCCGCCGCTCGCCGATTGCCGCCCCTCCACCCCCTGAAATGCCTCGGTGGCTGCGCGGTGATGCAGTCCCGTCACGGTCCTGATCTGCTTGGACACCAGGTCGTTGAGCTCGCGGTACTGCTCCTCCGTCTCCCCGGCCGGGATGTCTCTCAGAACCTCCCACATCGCGCTCTTGCCGCACAGCGCGGTCCGCATGATCTCGAGAGTCGCCAGCTTGACCAGGCGATTACGCCAGATGGCGTCGACGTGAACGAGGCGTCGGATCCGATTGACCGTCGCATCGATCTTGGAGTACCGCGGCAGCGATATGCCCTGCGTGTCCTCGATCAGCTGAAGCAGTTGTTCGATCTCGTACTCGAGCTCACCCGGCAACGAGTCCAGCTCGCCTTCAGCCCAGGCACCGTACGAGTCCGAGAGTGACCGCGAGAGTTGCAGCCCTACCATCGCTCCGCACAGGTGAGTGACCAGATAAGCGGTGGCTATGTGCTCCTCAGCAGACCTCGACCGACTACCGAACATTGGGATCCTCCTGGGCGACGCTCGACCGGTCTGTGCTGACACGGGTGGTGATTCGTCATCCGGCCTACCCACGACAGAGCGAGAGCAAACGACGGGCGACTCAGACCCGATCCGGCACCACGACGACGGGCTCGAGGATCTCGGCCCGCGACTCCGGCGCTGCGGCGCGCAAGGCATCGGCCGACTCGTCGTCCGGCTGGGTCTGTGACTCGATCTCCGCTTCGACACGTGCTCGGTAGGTGTCGACTTCACGCTCGACGGTGGCGGCATCCCAACCGAGAATCGGTGCGACCAAACCGGCGACCTGTTGCGCGCAGTTGACCCCACGATGCGGATACTCGATCGCGATGCGCATGCGGCGAGCCAGGATGTCGTCGAGGTGCAGGGCGCCCTCGGCCGCAGCCGCGTACACAGCTTCTACCTGGAGATAATCGGGCGCATCCGTGATGGGCTGCAACAACTCCGGCGTCTGGCGGCCGAGTTCGAGGACCTCGGTGATCAACGAACCGTAACGGTCGAGCAGGTGCTTGACTCGATACGGATGCAAGCCGTACTGCTCACCCAGTTGCACGGTCTGGTTGATCAACGCGAAGTAGCCGTCGGCACCGACGAGCGGCACCTTCTCCGTGATCGACGACGCCACGCGCGCGGGAATGTCTTCTGCAGCCACGTCGACGGCGTCTTCCGCCATGACCCGATACGTCGTGTACTTTCCGCCGGCGATGGCGACCAGACCGGGAGCGACCCGGGCGACGGCGTGCTCGCGCGAGAGTTTCGACGTCTCGTCGCTCTCACCGGCAAGCAGCGGACGCAGACCGGCGTACACACCGTCGATGTCGGCGTGCGTCAGCGGCGTGACCAGCACGGAGTTCACGTGACCGAGGATGTAGTCGATATCGGCCTTGGTTGCCGCGGGGTGCGCGAGATCCAGGTTCCAGTCGGTGTCGGTGGTGCCGATGATCCAGTGGCTGCCCCACGGAATGACGAACAGCACCGACTTTTCGGTGCGCAGAATGATGGCGGCTTCACTGACGATGCGATCGCGCGGGACGACGATGTGCACGCCCTTCGACGCTCGCACCCGGAACCGTCCGCGCTGACGTGAGAGCGCCTGGATCTCGTCCGTCCAGACACCGGTCGCATTGATGACGACGTGGCCCTTGACCTCGGCCGTGCGTCCGTCTTCACAGTCGCGAACACGAACTCCCGAGACCCGGTCCGCTTCACGCAGAAATCCCACGACCTGTGTCGACGTTCGCACGACAGCGCCGTAGTGTGCGGCGGTCCGTGCGACGGTCATGGTGTGCCGAGCGTCGTCGACGACGGTGTCGTAGTACTGGATGCCACCGGTCAGCGAACTGCGCTTGAGGCTCGGCGACATGCGTAGTGCGCCCGCGCGCGTCAAGTGCTTCTGCGAGGGAACCGACTTGGCGCCGCCCATCCGGTCGTAGAGGAAGATACCCGCGGCCATGTACGGCCGTTCCCACACTCGGTGAGCCAGCGGGAACAGGAACTTCAGCGGCTTGACCAGGTGCGGAGCGAGCGTTGTCAGCGAGAGTTCACGCTCTCGCAACGCCTCACGAACGAGGCCGAATTCGAGTTGCTCGAGATAGCGGAGACCGCCGTGGAACATCTTCGACGAGCGACTGGACGTGCCGGATGCGTAGTCACGGGCCTCGACCAACGCAACCTTGAGTCCGCGGGTCGCCGCATCGAGGGCCGCCCCGACACCGACGACACCGCCGCCTACCACGACGACGTCGAATTGCTCGGTCTGAAGTTGTTCCCAAGCAGCTTCGCGCTGCTGCGGGCCGAGAAACTGCGCACCTTGCTGCTTACTCAACCCGGTCTCCTGTAAGTCGACGACGAATCCGTTTACAGGCTAGTAGCTTGATCCACATACTGCGACAGCGCACGGATTACCGCGAACGCGCCCGAACCTAGGAGCACAGTGAATCAATACATCGCCGCCATCGACCAAGGCACGACGTCGAGCCGCTGCATGATCTTCGATCACGACGGCGCCGTGGTGAGCGTTGCGCAGAAAGAACACGAGCAGATTTTCCCGCGCGCCGGTTGGGTCGAGCACGATCCGGTGGCGCTGTGGATCAACACCCGGGAGGTGGTGGCCGGCGCTCTCGCGAAGGTCGATCTCACGCGGGCCGACATCGCTGCTGTCGGAATCACGAATCAGCGTGAGACGACCGTCGTTTGGGAGCGTTCGACGGGCAAGCCGATCTACAACGCGATCGTGTGGCAGGACACGCGCACGGATCAACTGTGTGTCGAACTGGGCGGCGACGAGGGTCCCGACAAGTACCGAGACAAGACCGGACTACCACTCTCGACCTACTTCGCCGGGCCGAAGATCCGCTGGATTCTCGACAACGTCGACGGTGCGAGAGCACAAGCGGAGGCCGGCGAATTGTGCTTCGGCACCGTCGACACGTGGATCGTGTGGAACCTGACCGACGGCATCCACGTGACAGATGTCACCAATGCGTCACGCACGATGCTGATGGATCTCGAGACCCTCCAGTGGGACGAATCGATCTGCGCGGACTTCGGAATCCCGATGTCGATGCTCCCGGAAATCCGTAGTTCGTCCGAGGTCTACGGCACCGGGCGCCCGCGCGGTAATCTCGCAGGTGTGCCGGTCGCCGGAATTCTCGGTGACCAGCAGGCAGCCACCTTCGGTCAGGCCTGCCTCTCCGAGGGTGAAGCCAAGAACACCTACGGCACCGGCAATTTCATGCTTCTCAACACGGGAACCAAGCCGGTGCACAGCAAACACGGACTGCTGACCACCGTCTGCTACAAGCTCGGCGAAGCGCCTGCCGTCTACGCACTCGAAGGTTCCGTCGCGGTGACCGGTTCCTTGGTCCAATGGCTTCGAGACAACCTCGGAATCATTCAGAACGCCAAGGACATCGAGCCGCTCGCCGCGAGTGTGGACGACAACGGCGGCGCCTACTTCGTGCCCGCGTTCTCCGGACTTTTCGCACCTCGGTGGCGACCGGACGCTCGGGGTGTCATCGTCGGCCTGACACGCTTCGTCAACAAGGGCCACATTGCCCGCGCTGCGCTCGAGGCGACGGCGTACCAAACCCGTGAGGTCATCGACGCCATGCGAGCGGATTCGGGCGTCGAACTGTCCGCACTGAAGGTCGACGGCGGCATGGTGGTCAACGAAACCCTGATGCAGTTCCAGTCGGACATCCTCGGAGTTCCCGTCATCCGTCCTGTGGTCAACGAAACGACAGCGCTCGGCGCTGCCTACGCAGCGGGCCTCGCCATCGGTTACTGGGCGGACACCGACGACATCCGCAACAACTGGGCCGTCGGCCAGACCTGGGAACCGGCGATGGACGAGTCCGAACGGGCACGGCTGTACGCGGAGTGGAACAAGGCCGTCGAGAGAACGTACAACTGGTCCGAGTAACGACCCAGATCACTCGGGCTAGCTCAGACGTCTTCCATACCGGAAAAGCTGATCCTGGTCGCCTATTGATACTTCAGAGGTATCAATAGGCGACCAACTTGGTATTGGACGTGACCTACACCACTCTGCGAATCTCATTCAGGCGCGCCACGTTTCGGCGCCACGAATGATGCAGAGAAAGGTCGCCACGCATGAGTTCACCCACTCGCAGTTCCGAGGAGATCAACGCCAAGGCCCGAAGAGCCGGTATCGCTTCGTTCATCGGAACCACTATCGAGTGGTACGACTTCTACATCTACGGCACCGCGGCTGCCCTGGTATTCGGCGACATCTTCTTCTCCGACACTCTCCCGAGCGGAGTCGGAACTCTCCTCGCCTTCATCACCCTCTGGGCAGGCTTCCTCGCCCGGCCCATCGGCGGGATCATCTTCGGTCACCTCGGCGACCGGATCGGACGCAAGAACACTCTCGTCATCACCTTGATGATGATGGGCGTCGCCACAGTCGGCATCGGACTCCTCCCCACCTACGCACAGGTCGGGATCTGGGCGCCGATCGGCCTGGTCACCCTTCGCGTCATCCAAGGAGTCGCGGTCGGCGGCGAGTGGGGCGGAGCAGTGCTCATCGCCAGCGAGAACGCGCCCAAGGGGAAGAGCATCCTCTACTCCGCGTTCGCTCAACAGGGCTCACCCGCCGGGAATCTGTTGGCCACCATCGCATTCTTCTTTCTGTCCGCGATGCCGACGCCGTCGTTCCTCCTGTACGGATGGCGCATCCCGTTCATCATCTCGGCGGTCCTGGTCATTCTCGGGATGATCATCCGCCTCAAACTCGAAGAGTCCGACGAGATGAAGGCCGTTCTCGCCCGCAAGAAGGTCGTCAAGCTTCCACTCGCCGAAGTATTGCGCAAGCATTGGGTACTGGTTCTTCTCGGCGCCGGCGCACTCCCCCTCGCTCAGGTCACCTACTTCAAGAACACCTTCGCATTGTCTTGGGCTACAAAAGAACTGGGATACGATCGAGGTACCTTCCTGGCCGCCATTGCGATCGCGCTTGTCGTGCAGTTCATCGTCCAACCTTTCGGTGCCGTCCTGGTCTCCAAGATCGACATGCGAAAAGCCATGTGTCTGATGGTGATACCGGAGTTCGTACTCATGCCCGCGATGTTCTTCGCGATCCGAACCGGGAACTTCACCATCGCGGTCGTCGCGATGTGCCTGGCCACGATCCCGCATTCGATGTTCTACGGCGCCATCGCCGGCGTTCTCGCCCGGGCCTTCCCCGCCAACATCCGTTACACCGGATTGTCGACGGCGTACCAACTGTGTTCCCTCGTCGTCGGCGGCGGAACTCCGGTACTGGCGCAGTGGATGCTCAACACGTCCGGCAACATCGTCGGGGTCGCGATCGTGTCCGGGCTGTACGCCCTTGTCTCGCTGATCTGCACCCTTCTGCTGCTCCGCCGCACCGGGTACAACGCGGGCGAACTGTCGACGGCCGAGCAGGCGGATCACGACGAGCTCGAACTCGAGAACACTCGTGCCGCTACGTCGAACTCACCGCAATCCGAAGCGGGTGAAATCGCTACCGGTCGGGCAACCGTCTAGGCCAGGGACGGCAGCGCCTGCTCGGACAATTTCAACACTTCGAGAAGAGCAGGTCTGTCGTCTCCCTCTCGCCAGGCGATACGCAGTTGAAGTGGAGGAGGTGGATCCATGACGGGAACAAAGACCACATCCGGGTTCACGATGCTCCGGGCCACCGAGGAAATCGTCAACGAGCATCCGATTTCTGCGGACACCAACGCGACCAACGACATCGAATCGGGTGCCGTCTGGACGATCCGAGCCAGAAACCCGGCGTTCTTCGACGCAGTGAGCAGTGACTCTCGGAGAATCGAACCTGGTTCCGCCGGCAGCGTCACCCAATTCTCGGACTCCAATTCGATCAACCGAACCGATTCCCTCGACGCCAACGGATGGTCTTTCGACATGGCCACCAGAAAGTCCTCCTCGGCGATCAATCTCGACGTGATCCCGAGCGGTGGGACAGTCCACCGGACCATCCCGATGTCGAGTCGTCGATCGAGCAACATCAACAACGCTTCGTTCGCGAAAGCGGAACTGTCGAGCACGAATTCGATACCTGGATTCGTCTTTCTCACCAATTTCGCCCACCGCCCGACGAGCAGGTGCGAAGAGGTTCCCGCAAAGCCCAGGCGAACGCGACCTGTCGTTCCCTTGCCTGCCGCCGACACCGCGATCTCGGCCATCCGGCACGCGTCCAGAATCTCGCGCGCCGGAAGCAGCAGCGCTTCACCGGCAGCAGTGAGCCGCACAGTTCGAGTACTTCGATCGAACAACGGCGAACCGAGCTGTTTCTCGAATTGCCGGATCGTTCGACTCAGCGGCGGTTGCGCAATCCGAAGCCGCTGTGCCGCACGGCCGAAATGTAGCTCCTCAGCCACCGCGAGAAATGCGTTGATCTGATGAATTTCCACCCGACATTGTTGCGCCACACCGGCCGAACATGTCAAGTTTCCGAAACCGACCGAGTGCGCGAGAGAACAAGAAGAGGTACACCCGTGGACAAGACCCTCTCGATGACAGAGGCCATCGGCCGATACGTCGAAGACGGGATGACCGTTGCGCTGGAGGGATTTTCGCATCTCATTCCTTTTGCGGCGGCGCACGAGATCATCCGGCAAGGCAGGAAGGACCTCACGCTCTGCCGGATGACGCCGGACATCGTTTCCGATCAACTCGTCGCCGCCGGCTGCGTCCGAAAGCTGGTTGCCTCGTTCTTCGCCAGCGGCTCCGCAGGTTCCCTGTACGAGTTACGCAGACGCATCGAGAACCAGGACCCGCTCCCCCTCGCAGTCGAGGAATACAGCCACTACGGCATGGTGTGCCGGTATCAGGCGGGAGCCGCCAGGCTCCCCTTCTTCCCGCTGCGGTCGTACGCCGGTAGCGATCTACCCGCGCTCAACCCACAACTGCGACTCGTCGAGGATCCGTACGGCGGCGGGAGCGTCTACGTTGTGCCGCCCCTGAATCCGGATGTGACGATCATCGGCGCACAGCGAGCGGACTCGTCCGGGAACGCGCAGATCTGGGGCATCGCCGGGGTGCAGCAGGAAGCCGTGTACGCCGCGAAGAAGGCGATCGTCGTTGTCGAAGAACTGGTCGACGACGAGGTCATCAGGTCAGACCCGAGCCGAACTCTGATTCCCTCGCACGCAGTCGACGCAGTTGTGGTCTGCCCGCGCGGCGCGCACCCGTCGTACGCACAGGGATACTACGACCGCGACTGCGGCTTCTACCGACGCTGGACCGAGATTTCCAAAGATCCTTCGCTGCTGAGAAATTGGCTCGACGAATGGGTGTACGCACTTGGCGATCACGATGAATATCTCGCCAAGCTCGGAGCAGACTACTGGTCGGATCTCGAGGTCGGATCAAAACTCTCCACACCTGTCGACTACGGGAGCAGACTATGACCACTACGATTGTCAGCAGTAACACCACCTCGACCGAAACGATCGTCGCCGTCGCGGCACGCGAGTTGGCGGGTAAGCGCCGGGTTTTCGCCGGAGTCGGACTCCCCACGCTCGCAGTCGATCTCGCGCGGCACACGTCGAATTCGGACGTCGAACTGATCTACGAATCCGGAGTGTGCGGCGCGCATCCTTCGGCCATGGCCGAAGGTATCGCCGACTCCGTCGTGGTCTCCGGTGCCGAATCCGTGCTCAGTATGGCCGCGCTCTTCGGTTATGTCCTACAAGGCGGCAACGTCGACGTCGGATTTCTCGGGGCCGCTCAAATCGATCGAACGGGCAGTCTGAACACAAGTTTCATCGGTGATTGGAAGAACCCGACGGTCAGACTGCCCGGAGCAGGCGGGGCCGTCGAGATCATCGCGAACGCCGCCGAGATCTTCGTCGTGATGCGCCGCCACGACCTCAGTTCCTTCCCCGCCGAGCTCGACTTCTGCACCTCACCAAGCCCCGCTCGCGCCCACGCCAGCGGAAAGGGCATCATGCCGGCAGGTGCAGGAGTGACAAAGGTATTCACCAACCTCGGTGTCCTGACACACCAGGGCCCCGGCGGCGAGTTGGAGCTGACCAGTGTCCACGAAGGCGTCTCGGTCGATCAGGTGCGAGAGTCGACGGGATGGGATCTGGCCGTCGCCGACCACGTCACTGTCACCACCCCGCCGTCCGGCGCGGAAATCGATCTGCTCCGCAACACTATCGACAAGGTCAGGCTGTACCTGAGGTGACACTGTCCCGGAGCCTGCCGACAGCATCGATCAGCACGGCCTCGGGATACGTCGCGAAACACAATCGAGCGCTTCGACGGAGGTCCGCCTCGACCGCGAAGGCCGTGCCCGGGACAAATGCCACGCCGTGCTCCAGCGCGACCCCCAGGAGTTCGGTGGTGTCGACGTCGCCGAGGAAATCCATCCAGCAGAACATGCCGCCGCGGACCTCGGAAAAGCGTGCCAGGCCACCCAATTCTGCCTCGGCAGCGGCAACCAAGGCCTTGGCTCTGGCGCCGTATCCCTCGCGGAGCATGTCGAGGTGCGTTTCGAACCACTCGAGGTCCGAGAAGAGATCTGCGGTGATCTGCTGAGTGAGGGAAGAACCGCACAGGTCAGCGCCTTGCTTGATCAGTTCGACCGCTTCGCAGACCTTCCGGTCACCGTGCAGCCAGCCGACTCGCAGCGCCGGCGCCAACACCTTGGAGGCACTGGACAGCCGAATCACCCTGTCCGACAGCGCCGCCAGCGGCGCGGGCGGTTGCTCGCCGAAGTACAGTTCGCCGTACGGGTCGTCCTCGAGAACCCAAAATCCATATCGGTCGGCCAGGGCAGCCAGGTGCGTTCGGCGCTGCGCCGAGAGCACCGCGCCCCGCGGATTGTGGAAATTACTGACGGTGTGAACAACTTTGGGTCGAAGACCGGCGTCGAGTTTCGCTTCGAGTGCGGTGGTGTCCATCCCGTCCTCGTCCAGCTGGACCGGAACGAGACGAGCCTGCGCCGTTCGAAAAACCTGCAGCGCACCGGTATACGCCGGCTCCTCCACGACCACGACGTCACCGGCGTCGAGGAGGACCTGCGCGAGCAAGCTCAAACCTTGCTGAGAACCGTGGGTGATCACAACTTCGGACACGTCGAGTGCCCGCCCGATCTTGGAGGATTCGCGCTCGGCGATCACCTCACGGAGACGCCGCAAGCCGGACGTCTCGCCGTATTGAACGGACGACGGGTCACCGAGTGCGTCGTGGGCTGCCTTCGAGATTCGTTCCCGCGGAATGAAATCGGCGTCGGGCAGTCCGCCGGCCAAGCTGATGACGTCGGGCCGGGCAGTCAGGGTGAGTAGATCGCGAATTGCAGAACTACGGAGTCCGTCCATACGAGCGGACAGCGCGGCGTGTGTCATGTGAAGCTCCCAGGCACGCAGAATGAAGGGTCAGAGGAAAAACACCCTGAGCCGTCCTGGGTCAACGGGGCGGGAGAGCGCCGAGATACCGACCCTTGATTCGGTCGGCATCTCGACTATCTCACCAATGCTTCAGTATGTGAAACGAAGATCTCACATTGTAAGAATACTCTGGTCTGTTCTCAGTCCAGGTCGTCGTGCCGCATGAGCTGACGAGCAGCCTCGGTGATCGATCCGGTCAGCGACGGGTACACCGAGAACGTCTGAGCCAGGTCGTTGACCGTCAGGTTGTTCTGTACGGCGATCGCGATCGGCAAGATCAGTTCCGAAGCGGTGGGTGCGACCACGACACCGCCGATGACCACGCCGGTAGCCGGGCGGCAGAAGATCTTCACGAAACCGCGGCGCAAACCGGACATCTTGGCGCGCGGGTTGGTGTTGAGTGGCAACATGACGGTGCGAGCGGGCACCTCTCCGTTGTCGATCGCTGCCTGCGAAACACCCACCGTTGCAATTTCCGGGCGCGTGAAGACGGCCGACGCGACGGTCTTCAACTTGATCGGGCTGACGCCTTCACCGAGTGCGTGGTACATCGCGATGCGTCCCTGCATCGCAGCCACCGACGCGAGCGGGAGCAGTCCGGTGCAGTCACCGGCGGCGTAGATACCGGAAACCGTGGTGCGCGAAACCCTGTCGACACGCAGGTACCCACCCTTGTCCAACTCGATGCCGACCCGCTCCAGGCCGAGACCGTTGGTGTTGGGGACGGAACCGACGGTCATCAAGGCGTGGCTTCCTTCGACCGTGCGGCCGTCGGAGAGCTTGACGACGATGCCCTTCTCGGTGCGCTCGACGGCGTCTGCACGGGCGTGCTTGACGAGAGTGACACCGCGCTCGGCGAGGGCGTCCTCGAGCACGAGCGCCGCATCGGCATCCTCGCCGGGCAGAACACGGTCACGGCTGGACACGAGCGTGACCTTGACGCCCATCTCGGTGTACGCGGAGACGAACTCGGCACCGGTGACACCGGAACCGACCACAACCAGGTGCTCGGGCAGCTCGTCCAAGTCGTAGAGCTGACGCCACGTCATGATTCGCTCACCGTCGGGCTCGGCTCCCGGGATGATGCGGGGGCTGGCGCCGGTGGCGATCAACACGACGTCTGCGTCGATGGTCTTCTGCTCGCCGCTTCCGAGTGTCGCGCGAACCTGGTGTGCTGCCATGCCGAGGAGCGGATCGGTCAGTTCGGCGGTGCCGGAGAGAACCTCGACGCCCACCGTCTGCAATCGTGCGCGAATGTCCGAGGACTGGGACAACGCGAGACTCTTGACTCGGGAGTGGATCTTCGGCAGTGACACCGAAGCCTGCTCCGGGTCCAGAGTGATGCCGAGGTCGGATGCACGACGCATGTCGGTGCGGATTCCGGTGGACGCGATGAATGTCTTCGACGGAACACAGTCGAACAGCACACACGCACCGCCGACGCCGTCCGAATCGACCAGGGTGACCGTGGCCCCGTGCTGCGCGGCTACCAGTGCCGCCTCGTAGCCGGCGGGTCCGCCACCGATGATCACGATCCGGGTCATGTGTCCTCCAAGTCCTCGCGTGGCCGGCAGGGGTCTCCCGTCGACCAGTGTCACGCTATTCGAGCACCACGTGTCGCGCAGTGCTTGTACCAGATTACTTGCGTCCGGTGGTCCGCTTCGCCACACCCTCGGACCACGGTTTAGGCTTGCGCCCGTGTCGATTTATGCCGCCTACGGTTCCAACATGCATCCCGAGCAGATGTTGTTGCGCTGCCCACACTCGCCCATGTCCGGGACAGGGTGGCTGCGAGGCTGGCGCCTGACCTTCAGCGGCGAGGACCTCGGCTGGGAGGGGGCTCTCGCCACCGTGGTCGAAGACCCCGACTCCAGTGTTTTCGTGGTCCTCTACGACGTCCCGGAAGAGGACGAAGTGAGTCTGGACCGCTGGGAAGGTGCCGAACTGGGACTGCACCGCAAGATCCGAGTGCGTGTCGACACGGCGGGCGACGCGGTACTGGCGTGGCTCTACGTCATGGACGCGTACGAAGGTGGACTACCGTCGGCCCGCTACATCGGCGTGATGGCCGACGCGGCCGAAATCGCCGGAGCGCCGGCCGAGTATGTACGAGAGTTGCGGACGCGAAACAGCCGCAACGTCGGTCCGGGTAACGGAGTGACCGACTAGAGCGCTCGCCTGCTCACAGCAGCAGGAAATACGCGAGTACTGCCAGTGCTGCGAGTACGACCACAATCGTCAGGCCGACGAGAATACGCTTCGAACCGCGCGACTCCGATTCGCCTGAGACAACTGCAGTTTCCGGCTCGGCTGTTGCCACCCCGGCTACGGTTTCAGCCGCCACCTTCTCGCGTCCCAGGGTGTCGAACACCTCGGTGACGTCGTGTGAAGGCGGCAATCCGATCGGCACGATCGTGTGCGACGTCGAGGTGAATCCGGCAGCGAGGATCGCGGCCCCCAGCGCGGCGGACTGCTCGGGTCCTGGACCGAGTTCACATCGGACACCGAGCTTTTCGGCGATACCGGCAGCTATGGACATCATGGCTGCTTTGTCTGTCGCCGGCTCCCCGTCACCGGTGACGACGACGGCGTCCAGGTTCTCCGGCATCCAACCGAATGCACCCAGTGCCGTCGCGAGGCGTGAACTCGGCGAACTCCCGTCGCCCGCAAAGCCGAACGCGCGGCCGGCCGCGACACCAGAACGCACCAGCGTAACTGCTGCCCCGGTGTCGTCTACGTGATAAATGCCGATGAGCGTGCCGGCGAGCGCTGCGATTTCCGACTCGAACCACGCCGACACAGCCTCGGCATCCGAGACGAGTGTGACCCGTTCGAGGCCCGCGTAGACCAGGGAGTCCTTCATGAGGGCAGCAGTGGACGAGTCCCAGCGCGACGGGTACGTGGCGACGATGTCGGGGGCTCCCCCGCTCCGCCCACCACGATCGGGCAGCGGTTCGCATTCCTGCAACAGACAGCGAATCGAGGTCGCCACCAAATCCTCGGCGCGGTAACGAGTATCGGCCGTTCCAGCGACGCCGCTCGGGTCCCCGACGCGGCCGACAAAGCCTGACCAACTCTCGGCGAACTCACGGCCGGCGCCCAGTTGCTCGGTGCCGCCGAGCACCGTCGTTCCATCCTTGCGTTGATTGAGGATCGTGTCCCTGACCAATACCACCGGATCGGCCGACCCCGGATCGTTCGACGCAACGACAGCCGTCGACACCAATGTGCCGATTCGCACTCCCACACCTATGGACATGCCCGTACCTTCACTCGAACGACACGAAAAACGGTACCCCCGACGGGAACCGGAACTATCCCAGAACCAGGCTCGTCAAAACCTTCACACCGACGCCGAGTGCACGCTCGTCGAGATCGAAAGTCGGTTGGTGGATGTCGAGCTGATCGCCTTCACCAGACCACACACCGAGCCGCGCCATGGCACCCGGCACAGTCTCGAGATACCACGAAAAGTCTTCGCCACCACCGGATTGCGGGGTGTCGGCCAAAGCATCCTGTCCGACGGTCGCGATGGCGTCCTCGAACATCCGAGTGGACACCTCGTCGTTGACGACCGGTGGCACTCCGCGACGATAGTTGAGTTGGTAGCGAACTCCGGTGGGTGCGAGCAGTCCGTGGACGATTTCTTCCACGAGCGGTTCGAGCAACTCCCACGTGTCGTGATCGCCGGTACGGACCGTGCCCGTCATCATGCCGGTCTGCGGAATCGCGTTGGGCGCCTGACCTGCACTGACCGCGCCCCACACCATGACGGTGCCGGTGCGCGGATCGATACGGCGGCTGAGCATTCCCGGCAGCCCGGTCACGACTGTGCCGAGTGCGTAGATGAGATCCGTGGTCAGGTGCGGCCTCGACGTGTGCCCACCCGGAGAATCGAGGACGACCTCGATCGTGTCGGCAGCCGAGGTGATCGCGCCCAGACGCATACCTACCTGGCCTGCCTCCAGTCGCGGATCGCAGTGCAGAGCAAAGATTCTGGATACGCCGTCGAGCGCACCCGCGGCAATGACGTCGAGTGCGCCGCCCGGCATGACTTCCTCGGCGGGCTGAAAGATCAGCCGAACCCCGACGGGAAGTTCGGGCAACGTGGCCAGAGCCAATCCGGCGCCGAGCAGGATGGTGGTGTGGGCGTCGTGGCCGCAGGCATGGGACACACCGGGGACCGTGGACGAGTACGTCGCTCCGGTCGCCTCCTGCATAGGCAGTGCGTCCATGTCGGCGCGAAGTCCGATTCGTGGACCATCCGGTCCGATGTCGCACGTGAGACCGGTGCCACCGGGAAGGATCTTCGGTGACAGCCCAGCGGCAGTGAGGCGGGTGGCGACGAATTCGGTGGTCGCGTACTCGCGGCGAGCCAACTCCGGGTTGGCATGGATGTGTCGACGCCACGCGACGAGGTCGTCGGTGTGCGCGTGAATCCACGTATCGATTGCCGCGTTCACCGGCGATCTACCCCTTCCAACAGACGGGCGCGTTGTTCTGGATCGGACGCTACCCGGACAGCAGTGCGGGCCAACGCAATTGCACCGTCGACTACCGCTCGATCTGCGGAGGAGGTGATACACGCAGCCGCGAACTCCGGCTGATGTGTCACTGCCCCCGATGAATCCAAGCCTATGACCGGGTGAATTCCCGGAATCACATTGGTCACATTACCCATATCCGTACTACCCAGTGGACGGGAGCGCTCCCATTCCGCTGCCAGTGGCACCCGTCCGAGATCGACGATCTGTTCACGGTACGCCGCAGCCAGCCACGGGTCGGGGGTCAACTCGGTGTAAGTAGGCGATACCGTGCGGATTTCGTGGGTGCACCCGGTGCCGAGCGCTCCAGATGCGAAGCAGGCGTCGGCACGCTCGGACAGATTGGCCAACGACGCGGCCGTTTCGGCACGCAGGTAGTAGAGCAATTCGGACCGAGCCGGAACGATGTTGGGAGCCGTGCCGCCGTCACTGACGATTCCGTGAATCTGCTGACCTGGCTGCAGGTGCTGACGCAACAGACCGACCGCCACCTGCGCGAGCGTCGCCGCATCGGCGGCATTGCGACCGAATTCCGGCGCAGCAGACGCGTGCGCCTCGCGACCGTGATAGCTCACGGCGATGTCCGCCAAGGCCAGCGAGGTGGCACCGATGATGTCGATCGGTCCGGGGTGAACCATCATGGCCGCGCCGACGCCGTCGAATGCACCACGCTCGAGCATCAAGACCTTGCCGCCACCGGTTTCCTCCGCCGGAGTACCGATCACTCGGACGGTGATCCCCAGTTCATCGGCGACGGTAGCCAACGCGATGCCGGCCCCGACCGCGGCGGCGGCAATGATGTTGTGCCCACAGGCATGACCGATCTCGGGCAGCGCGTCGTACTCGGCGCAGATCGCGATGACCAGTTCTCCGCTGCCGTAGGTGGCATCGAAGGCCGTCGGCAGGTCGACGATCCCGTCGGTGACCGCGAAACCGTGCTGCGCCAGCAGGTCCGACACTTTGGCAGCGCTGCGGAACTCCTCGAAGGCGAGTTCCGGGTCGCTGTGAATCGAATGCGACAGCGCAATCAGATCGGCCTCTACGGACCTGACTGCGCTGTCGACATTCTGGTTCACGCGATCATTGTCTCACCCGAAGGAGAAGTTGCTCTTGTCAGTCACCTGAGCGAGGTCCGCAAGAGCATCGCGGTGGATGCCTGCCTTGATTCCCGCCAAGTTCTTGCCGTGAGTCGACGTCAGTGCGGACGCCTTGGCCACTGCTGCGGCGAGTACTCCCTCGCCGTCGACCGTTTCCTGCACGATGCCGGCAGCAAGCGCGTCGGCACCGCCGAAGCGACGCCCTGTCGTCATGGCGTCGACTGCCGTCTGCTTGGGCAGACGACTGTTCAACAGCGCGGACATCCCGACTGTGAACGGCATGTTCAGTCCGACCTCGGGGAGGCAGTAGAAGCCGCGGTCCGCGCGCATGATCTGGAAGTCGTGCGAGGAGGCGAGCATCGCACCGGCGCCGAATGCGTGCCCCTGCACGGCCGCGACCGTGGCCATCGGGAAGGTCAGCAAACGGCTGTAGATGGTGTGGACCTTGTCGAGGTAACCGGGCAGACCGTCGAGATTGCCGAAGATCCACGTCGTGTCCAGGCCGTTCGTGTAGAACTTGCCCGTCGCCGTCGTTACCAGGGCCGCCGGCCCCTCGTGCGCTTCGACCTCGTCCAACTTGCTGTGAACAGCGTCGATCCACTCGGGACCGAAGCGGTTCTCGTTGTCCGTTTCGCCCTCGTTGCCGAGGTACAGGATGAATACGTCGCCGTCGCGTTCGAGATAAGGCATGGATGGGAGAGTAACGCCCGCCAACTCACCCGGCGAACCGACCCGACTCCTCAGTAGGGTTGCTCACATGGGAACGATCGCCGAGGCCGCCGCCGCTGCTCTGTCCGCCATGACTGGCTCTTCGTCACCGTCAGTCGCCATCGTGCTCGGGTCGGGGTGGACCGATGCCGCAGACGTCTTCGGTGACGCCGGTGCGGACGTGACAGCTGAAGTCTCGATGGCGGATCTGCCTGGCTTCGCCCCACCGTCCGCCCTCGGCCATGCGGGCACCATTCGTTCGGTGCGCGTCGCAAACACAGAAGTCCTGCTGCTGCTCGGGCGCGCGCATGCGTACGAGGGTCACGATCTCGCCACCGTCGTCCACCCGGTGCGGACAGCCATTGCTGCCGGCGCCGACACGGTCATTCTCACCAATGCGGCCGGCGGTATCCGCGAGGACTACGCAGTGGGGCAACCGGTGCTGATCAGTGACCACCTGAATCTGACGGCCCGCTCCCCCCTCGTCGGCGCGGAGTTCGTCGACCTGGTCGACGCCTACTCGCCCGAGCTGCGCGCGCTGGCTCGCTCGATCGACCCGGGCCTTGCCGAGGGCGTCTACGCCGGCCTTCCCGGACCGCACTACGAGACTCCGGCCGAGATTCGAATGCTTCGTACGCTCGGCGCCGATCTGGTCGGCATGTCGACGGTTCACGAGACCATCGCGGCCCGCGCGCTCGGCGCCCGGGTGCTCGGCATCTCGATGGTCACCAATCTGGCCGCCGGAATCACGGGCGCCCCGCTCGATCACCAGGAAGTGCTGGCGGCAGGCAAAGCATCGGCGGCCCGGATGGGAGTGCTGCTGCGCCAACTGGTCGAACAGCTGTGACACCACAGAACGTCACCGAGTGGATCGACGCCGATCCGGACCCCGTCACTCGCGCAGAACTAGCAGCACTCTCGGAACATGAACTGGCCGAACGATTTTCCGCACCACTGGCGTTCGGCACTGCTGGCCTCCGCGGGCCAGTGCGCGGCGGCCCCAACGGCATGAACCTCGCGGTCGTCATCCGAACCACGGCCGGTCTGGCGGCCTGGCTGACAGCTCGCTGCCAGGGCGGGTCCCGCATCGTCGTCGGCCGCGACGCCCGGCGCGGTTCCGAGGAATTCGCTCTCGCTGCCGCCGAGGTCATGGCGGCGGCCGGGTTCGAGGTGACCCTGCTCCCCCGCCCACTGCCGACGCCCCTTGTGGCGTTCGCGGTGCGCAGGCTCGGGGCAGCGGCAGGTATCCAGATCACCGCCTCCCACAATCCTGCCGCCGACAACGGCTACAAGGTGTACCTGTCGGGTGGGGCGCAACTCGTCTCCCCCGCCGATCGTGAAATCGAGAGCGAGATCGCCCGCGTCGGTGGTGCTGCCGACGTCCCTCGAGTCTCGGTGATTCCAGCTGACGAATCGCTGGTCGAGGCATACATCGCCCGCGTCGCGACCCTTCCCCACGGTAGCTCCCGCTCGGCCCGAATTGCGCTCACGGCGATGCATGGCGTCGGCGGCGAAACTGCGATATCAGCTCTGCGAGCAGCAGGATTCGAGGACCTGCACGTCGTGGCGGAGCAGTTCGATCCCGACCCCACGTTCCCGACCGTCGACTTCCCCAACCCCGAAGAGCCCGGCGCGGCCGACCGCCTGCTCGCACTGGCCCGAAGAGTCGACGCTGATCTGGCGATCGCACTCGACCCGGATGCCGACCGCTGCGCCGTCGGAGTTCGCGACGGTGATCAGTGGCGCATGTTGCGCGGCGACGAGACCGGGGTGCTCCTGGCCGACCACGTGCTGAGCACGGCGCCCGAAGATTCGTTGGTGGCGACGACGATCGTCTCCTCGACTCTGCTCTCGAAGTTGGCGAAAGCTCGCGGAGCGAGGTTTGCGCAGACACTCACCGGGTTCAAGTGGCTCACGCGCGCCGGCGACGGACTGGTTTACGCCTACGAGGAAGCGATCGGGCACTGCGTCGATCCGGATGTGGTGCGAGACAAGGACGGAATCTCGGCTGCCGTACTGGTGGCCGACTTGGCTGCCACCCTCACGGACAGCAACCGAACCCTGTTGGACGTGCTGGACGACTATGCCGTCGAATTCGGACTGCATCGCGGGGACCAAGTGTCCCGCCGCGTCGAGGATTCGAGCGACATCGCGGACATGATGAAACGACTGCGCGCCGATCCGCCTGGCCGACTCGCGGGCGAGCCGGTCACGATCGAGGACTTGGCCGAAGTTCGCGGCGGTATGCGCACCGACGCAGTGATGTTCGACGGACCGTCGATCCGCGTGGTCGTTCGACCGTCCGGAACCGAGCCCAAGCTCAAGTGTTATCTCGAAGTTGTCGTCCCGGTCGCGAACCGCGGCGACCTCGCGACCGCCCACGAGGCGGCGAAGGCCCGGCTGGCCGAACTCCGAACCTTCGCCCTTTCGCTCTAGCGGGGTCCGAACTGCCGATCGCCGGCGTCACCGAGACCGGGGACGATGAAAGCGTTCTCGTCGAGTCCGTCGTCGATGCTCGCGATGACCAGACGAACCGGGTGGCCGGACGCTGCCAACGCATCGACACCGGCCGGAGCGGCCACAACGCACACTGCCGTGACATCGGTCGCGCCACGCGCAACCAGCAAGTCGATGGTGTGCACCATCGAACCACCGGTGGCGAGCATCGGATCGAGCACGAACACGGGGATACCGGACAGATCCGCCGGCAAGGATTCGAGGTACGGAACCGGCTGATGCGTCTCTTCGTCTCGTGCCATTCCGACGAAGCCGACGCCGGCCGACGGAATCAGCGCACTCGCCTGTTCGACCATCCCCAGACCGGCCCGCAGCACGGGGACGAGCAACGGCGGCTTCGCGAGCCGGATGCCCGTCGTCGCAGCTACCGGGGTGTCGACCGGGAACTCCTCGACCTCCGCGTCACGCATGGCCTCGTAGACCAGCATGTGCGTGAGCCTGCGAAGTGCGGAACGAAAAGTCGCGTTCTCACTGCGTGCGTCACGCATTGTGGTCAAGAGGGCCGCCGCGAGCGGATGGTCGACTACGTGCGTTTGCATGACCATCAGAATAGTTCCTCGGGAACCGGGGCACCCCGCGCGGCGTCCAAGAAGGAGTAAGCGCAACGGGGGGAAGACAAGTTGACAAATCTGGATCTGGACACCGAAAGCATCGCGGAGTTCGCTGCGCGGTTGGGCACTGTGGCCGACAACGTCGCCCAAGCGCGACAGGACGCGGCGGGCGGCGATCACCTGGCTCTGGCCGCTGTTCTGGGGCTGATCGGCAGCGACTTCATCGGTGTCGCGGGCCGGGCACAACAAGCGCACATCGACGACATCGATCGACTGTCCGCTGTGATTTCCAGTGTCCAGTCGGCCACCCGCGACGCCCACGCCACCTATCTCGACTCCGAGGAATCGGTACGAACGACTCTCGCTGAGGCTGGACGCTCATGATCGACGTCGACGCTCTCGCACGACCGATCATCGATTTGGTCGACACCGTCGGGACCGGTGTTCCCAGCGCCGGTGGACCCGACGCCGGTATCCGAATCGCTTCGGACGTCCTCGAGATCGCATACCGATTGGGAAGCGCTGCTCTGAGCGAACTCGCGTCCTCGCAGAGTTCGTCGACTGCACTCACTGCGGCGGTGACCACAACCGAGCAGACGCAGGCGTCGACGCGAAATCTCGCCGATCGTGGGAGCGACATCGCCGGTGTCGTGGACGAAGCGACAACATCGGTGTCCGCGGGAATGACCGAACTCGGTGAGATTCTTCAGTCCTTTCTTTCCCTCGCGATCAAGGCCGGACCGACGCTCATGACGCCGACAGGGCAATTGATGTTGCTGTCGGCCGCGTTGGAGCACCTCGGACGCGCGGTATCGGTAATCGAGCGGGTACGCGGTGAGCTGTCCGGGTCGACCGAGAAGATGTCCGCGCTGATCCCACCCGTCCCGATACCCGAACCCGCGCCTGGCGCATCCGGTTCTGCGAGTGGTTCCGGTGCCACAGGTGTTTCCGGTGCCACAGGTGGCTCCGGTTCCACAGGCGGAGTAGAGGTTGAACTTCCCGACGGATCGACAGCCACCGCACCGAACGCCGAGGCCGCTGCCGCCGTACGCAACGCACTCACTCAACAGGGTGTCCCCTACGCCTGGGGAGGGACGACACCCGGAGTCGGCCTGGACTGCAGCGGGTTGACGCAATGGGCGTACGGCCAGGCCGGAGTCGACATTCCGAGGTTGGCACAGGAACAGGGAATCGGGAACCAGATCGATCAGAACAATCTGATGCCGGGCGACCTCGCGGTCTGGGACGGCCACGTCGCGATGGTGATCGGCGGCGGCCAGATGATCGAGGCCGGCGATCCCGTCGAGGTAAGCGCCATCCGAACCACGAACAGCGGCATGGGCTTTCACGGCTTCTACCGTCCGACGGAATGACAGGAAACATGTCCGAGAACATGCGTGAATCACCGCCGATCATCACAGCCGTCGCCGTCAACCGATCTGGAACCATCGCAGTCCGCGCCACCGAGCACGCCGTTCCCGTGGACCTGCGGATCAGCCAGGACGAACTGCGGTACGGCGGGGAACGGTTGGCGCAACAGATACTCACGCTGTGCTCGAAAGCGGCCGTCGAAGCCGGCGCCCTCCATCGTGTGGAGCTCGAGGCGACCGGCGTTCCGGCGGCGATTCTCGATCGACTCGGTCTCGCGACCCGAGACGAACTGGCCGATGTCGACGCCGCCGAGGATCAGAGCCTTCCGTCGAGCTGGATGCGTTCGCTGTGAACGAGATGGATCGAATCATGGAGCTGGCGAAACACCGGACCGGACTCTTGCAGGACGCCGTCGACGGGGTCAACGCTCTGCGGGTAGTCGTCTCGAGCGAGGGTGGGATAGTCACGGCAACTGTCGACGGGCTGGGCGCTCTGGTCGACCTACGGGTAACCGACGCAATCACCGCGATGAATTCTCGCACGGTGGCCGCATTGACGGTGGCAACCATTCACCAGGCAGTTCAACAGTCAAACGACGAACGAGAGCGACTGGTCAGTGAGCTCCGAGTGGCACTGAAACAAACGTGACGAACCCCCGCTATGCCTTTCGCTCTGCGGTGGATAGGCTTCCGCCCATGGCTGGAGACATCGTCCCTATCGAAATCGGACTCACCGACGGAGACCTCGTCACTTTGTGGGCTCCCCGCTGGCGCGAGGGCGACGACGAGTGGGAAGCGTTTCTCGGCCATGAGGAAGACCTGTACGGGTTCTCCTCCGTCGCAGAACTCGCGGCCTTCATCCGAACGGATTCCGACAACGATCTGGTCGAGCATCCGGCGTGGGCCGTCGTTTCCGGACTGTCGGCAGCCGAGCTCGAACCGGAGGAGAACTTCACCTTCGACTTCGTCGGCGTGCCCGAACTGGCCGCAGGCGACCCTGAGGCACTGGTGGTCTCGGAACTCGAAGACACCCTGAACATGGCTCGCAACATCGGTGAGGTGTGCGAACTCGACGCAGTCATCCGCTTCTTCAGCGGCCATCCGGTACTCGGAGCACTTGCCACCGGAGCCGGCACCTTCGAAGGCCGCGAAGGCCTCGAGCTGTGGGATCAGGTCGGCGCTGCGATCGTCAAGGACTGGGACGCCGTGCTCGACGCCATCGACAAGGTGGTCACCTCCCCGAAGGTCGATGCAGCTGCCGTGGCGGTCGCCGAAGCCGAACTGCTCGCTGCCGCCGAGAACACCGTCGATGCAGACGATGTCGCCGAAGAGGGCGAGGACGAGGAATTCGACGAAGACGACCTCGACGAGGACGAAGACGACGTCGAGACTTTCTGGGGCGAGGTCGGCGTCGACCCGATCCGCATCATCACCTCGGCCGAGACGTTCTACACTCTGCGCTGCTACATGGGTGATCAGGCGATCTTCCTCGGCAAGGACGGACTGATCACCGTCTTCCGTAGCGAGCGCGCACTCGCTCGGTACCTCGCCGACAACCACGAACACGATCTCTCGCAGGTCAGCACGTACGGCGAAATTCAGAATGCTGCCGTCGACGGTTCTCTCGAAATCGAAGTCACGGACGAGAACGTCTACGTCCTGCCCGGCATCGCCGACGATCTCGCCCAGGGCCCCGACGTCGTCGACGCCGAGCAACTGGAACTCGCCGTCGAATTGTTCACCGATGCAGCTGATTTCGCCGACGACGACTCCACCGAGGAAATTCTGTCCGCATCGAACGAGCTGGGCTGGTACGTCTCGTACCTCCTCAACCCCGATCCGTCGCGGATGGCTCCGAGCGCACCGTTCACGAAGGAATCCGAGACCTGGCGCGAACTCGAGCGTGAGTTCGAGGCTCGGCTGCGGCCCGAGTAGACCGGTGACCGGCCTCTAGCCGATGAGCACGGCGTAGCCCGGCTTGATCACGTCGTCGATCAACGCTAGGCGCTCGTCGAACGGGATGAAGGCCGACTTCATCGCGTTGATGGTGAAACGTTCCAGATCGGTCCAGCCGTAACCGAAGGTCTCGACCAGCGCTGCCATTTCCCGACTCATGGTGGTATCGCTCATCAGTCTGTTGTCGGTGTTGACGGTCACGCGGAAGCGCAAGTCCGCCAACAGTCCGAACGGATGGTCGGCCAGCGCAGCCACGGCTCCGGTCTGCACGTTCGAACTCGGGCACAGTTCGAGGGGAATGCGCATGTCACGGACGTAGTTCGCGAGTCGACCCAACTCTGCCCCATCTCGGCCGTTCACGTCGATGTCGTCGACGATCCGCACGCCGTGCCCCAACCGGTCCGCTCCGCAGAAGGCGATGGCTTCGTGGATCGACGGCAATCCGAAGGCCTCGCCCGCGTGGATCGTGAAGTGAGCGTTTGCATCACGCATGTATTCGAATGCGTCGAGGTGCCGGCTCGGCGGGTTTCCGGCCTCGGCACCGGCGATGTCGAAACCGACCACCCCGCGGTCCCGGAATCGTACGGCGAGTTCGGCGATCTCTCGTGACCGGGCGGCATGCCTCATCGCCGTCAGGAGACACCCGATTCGGATCTCCCGTCCCGCGACCCTGGCCGCGGATTCGCCGGCTCGGAAACCTTCGAGCACGTGCTCGACGACCTCGTCCAAGGTCAGGCCCTGTTCCAGGTGCTGCTCGGGCGCAAATCGGATTTCGGCGTAGACGACGTTGTCGTCGGCCAGGTCCTCGGCACACTCACGCGCTACCCGTGCGAGCCCTTCCGGGGTCTGCATCACGGCGACGGTGTGCGCGAAAGTCTCGAGGTAGAGCTCGAGCGATCCACTGTCGGCGGCAGTCCGGAACCATTGCGCCAGTTCGGATGCCGAATTCGCCGGAAGTCCGTCGTATCCACACTGCTCGGCCAGTTCGAGAACGGTCTCGGGCCGGAGTCCTCCGTCAAGGTGGTCGTGGAGTAGAACTTTGGGCGCGCTGCGGATCGTGGTCAACTCCGGTGCGTTCATTCGCCAACGCTAACGCGAATCACCCACAATTCGCTCGATGAGCAGCGGGCGCGCAACGGTGTCGGATTCCGTCCCGATCGACCAGCCACCGCCGAGGCTTCGACGCGCAGCGTCGAATCTCTCAGGTGTGTCGGTATGCAGTGTCATCAGCTTCTGTCCGGCGCGGACCGCGTCGCCAGGCTTTGCGTGCAGCTCGACGCCGGCACCGGCCTGCACGGCTTCACCCTGCCGTTCGCGTCCGGCTCCCAGTTTCCAGGCTGCGACGCCCACCGCCATGGCGTCGAGTCGAGTCAGGATGCCGTCTCGGTCCGCGGTGACGACGTCGCTGTGCCTGGCCACCGGCAGTGCTGCGTGCGGGTCCCCACCTTGGGCGGCGATCATCGCGCGCCACCGGTCCATGGCCGTGCCGTCGGCCAGTTTGTCTGCTGGGTCGATCCCGTCGATCCCAGCCGCGGACAGCATCTCCCGAGCCAGGACCAGGGTCAGCTCGACGACGTCCGAGGGCCCGCCGCCGGCCAGCACCTCGACGGATTCACGTACCTCGAGAGCGTTGCCCGCTGTCAATCCCAGCGGGGTGTCCATCCCGGTGATGAGAGCACTGGTACGCACGCCGGCGTCGTTGCCCAGCTCGACCATCGTGCGTGCCAACTCTCGCGCGTCGCCGAGGTCTTTCATGAACGCTCCGGAACCGACTTTGACGTCGAGCACCAGGGCGCCGGTTCCCTCGGCAATCTTCTTGCTCATGATCGAACTTGCGATCAGCGGAATGGATTCCACCGTTCCCGTCACGTCGCGCAGCGCGTAGAGCTTCTTGTCGGCGGGGGCCAGGTTCGCTCCGGCAGCACAGATCACGGCGCCGATTTTCGGGTCCGCGAGAATGTCGACCATCTCCGTCGCCGTGAGGTCGGCTCGCCAACCCGGAATGGACTCGAGCTTGTCGAGAGTTCCACCGGTATGACCGAGTCCGCGTCCCGACAACTGCGGGACTGCAAGACCACACGCAGCGACGAGGGGCGCGAGCGGAAGGGTGATCTTGTCCCCCACGCCACCGGTCGAATGCTTGTCGACGGTGGGCAGCGGCAAGTCCGAAAAGTCCATCCTCCCGCCGGATTCGATCATCGCCTCGGTCCATCGACCGGTCTCCGCCCGCGACATTCCGCGGAAATAGATCGCCATCGCGAGCGCCGACATCTGTTCGTCGCCGACGACCCCCTGCGTGAACGCCTGAACTATCCAGTCGATCTCGGTTCCCGACAGCTCGCGACCGTCACGCTTGGCGCCGATGATGGAAACTGCGTCAAACATGGCGGAGCCCTTCTGCTTGTTCCGGCCCGAAAGCATCGGGCAACAGTTCGCTCAGCGGCCTGAAACCACTGCTCGTGTCGACCAGCATCTCACCCCCGCCGTGTTCGAGAAGAAGCTGTCTACACCGGCCGCAGGGCATCAGAATCGACCCCTTCGCGTCGCAGCACGTGAAGGCCACCAGCCGCCCACCCCCGGAGGCCGCCAAGTTACCGACGAGTCCACACTCGGCACACAGGCTCAAACCGTATGAGACATTTTCCACATTGCATCCTGAGACGATTCGGCCATCGTCTACCAGGGCAGCTGCACCCACCGCATATCCCGAGTACGGCGCGTATGCCCTCCGCATGACCACTTGCGCGTTGTGCCGCAACAACTTCCAGTCGATGTCACCCATGGTTCGATATCCAATCACGCTGACTGAATGGATGCAGAAACCACGCCGTAACCGTCTCGCAGAGATTGGAAAGGCAAACCTTACAAAGAGTTTGGTACGCGTACGAATCCCGCATCTGATTAGTTCCCGGTTTCACATAGGTTTAGAGTCTGAGTCAAGTCGGTTCAGGATCCCGTCGAGCCCGGGCTGAGGTACATCGAAGCTCTCTGCAGGCTCGACGCGTCCACCAATGACGTTGGAGGCACAGCACTCGATGAGTACTACGACTGAAGCCGCTCCTCAGAAGGAGCGCACGAGGTCGCTTTACCGGGGCGACCCCGGAATGTGGTCCTGGGTTCTACACCGGATCACAGGCGTCGCTACTTTCTTCTTCCTATTCGTACACGTTCTCGATACGGCACTCGTCCGGGTCAATCCCGATACGTACGACGCCGTCATCGACACGTACAAGAACCCCGTCGTCGGCCTCATGGAGATCGGCCTCGTCGGCGTAGTCCTCTACCACGCCCTCAACGGCGTGCGCGTGATGTTGGTGGACTTCTGGTCGAAGGGCCCGAAGTACCAGCGCGTCATGCTCTGGACCATTCTGACGATCTGGTTCCTGGTGATGATCCCGGGCGCCGGACGCATCCTCATCAACATGTTTGCGGAGCACTGACATGGCGACTACTCACGGACCCGAAGCCAAGAGCTTGGGCACCTCATACGACCGTCCCGCAAGCCTGGACAACCCGCGGTCCCCGCGCGCGAAGGCTCGGAACAACTTCGAGTTGTACGCATGGCTGTTCATGCGCTTCTCCGGCGTCGCCCTGATCGTTCTGGTCCTGGGCCACATGTTCATCATGCTGATGCTCGACGGTGGCGTTCACCGTTTGAACTTCGCATTCGTCGCAGGTCGCTGGTCCAGCCCGTTCTGGCAGTTCTGGGATCTGACGATGTTGTGGCTGGCACAGCTGCACGGCGGTAACGGTCTGCGCACGGTCATCGCGGACTACTCCCGCAAGGACTCCACGCGCTTCTGGCTGACCACGATCCTCGTTCTCTCGATGATCCTGATCATGGGCCTGGGCACGTACGTCATCTTCACCTTCGACCCCAATATCTCGGCGAGCTAGGGGAGCACAGACTTCATGCAGGAACATCGTTATGACGTGGTCATCGTCGGCGCCGGTGGCGCAGGCATGCGTGCGGCGATCGAAGCCGGCCCCCGTGCCCGCACGGCCGTACTGACCAAGCTCTACCCCACCCGCAGCCACACCGGCGCGGCCCAGGGCGGCATGTGTGCCGCACTGGCGAACGTGGAGGAAGACAACTGGGAGTGGCACACCTTCGACACCGTCAAGGGCGGCGACTACCTCGCCGACCAGGACGCCGTCGAGATCATGGCCAAAGAGGCCATCGATGCGGTGCTCGACCTCGAGAAGATGGGTCTGCCGTTCAACCGCACGCCCGAAGGCAAGATCGACCAGCGTCGATTCGGTGGCCACACCCGTGACCACGGCAAGGCACCCGTCCGCCGTGCGTGTTACGCAGCCGACCGCACCGGTCACATGATCCTGCAGACGCTCTACCAGAACTGCGTCAAGCACGACGTCGAGTTCTTCAACGAGTTCTACGCGCTCGACATCGCCATCACCGAGACCGAGGACGGCCCGGTTGCCACCGGCGTCATCTGCTACGAGCTCTCGACCGGCGAGCTGCACATCTTCCACGCCAAGTCGATCGTCTTCGCGACCGGCGGCTCGGGACGCATGTACAAGACGACGTCCAACGCGCACACTCTCACCGGTGACGGCATGGGCATCATCTTCCGCAAGGGCCTGCCCCTCGAGGACATGGAGTTCCACCAGTTCCACCCGACAGGACTCGCCGGCCTCGGCATCCTGATCTCGGAAGCCGTCCGTGGTGAAGGTGGCATTCTCCGTAATGCCGACGGTGAACGCTTCATGGAGCGTTACGCCCCCACCATCAAGGACCTCGCTCCCCGTGACATCGTGGCGCGCTCGATGGTCCTCGAGGTTCTCGAAGGCCGCGGCGCCGGCCCGAACAAGGACTACGTCTACATCGACGTGACCCACATCCCCGAGGAAGTTCTCGACGAGAAGCTCCCCGACATCATGGAGTTCTCGCGCACCTACCTCGGCGTGGACCCCGTCAAGGAGCCCGTGCCCGTCTACCCGACGTGCCACTACGTCATGGGCGGTATCCCCACCAAGATCAACGGTGAGGTGCTGCGCAACAACGACGAGATCGTCAAGGGCTTGTACGCCGCCGGCGAATGCGCCTGCGTCTCCGTACACGGTGCAAACCGTCTCGGTACCAACTCGCTCCTCGACATCAACGTGTTCGGTCGTCGCGCCGGCATCGCTGCCGCCGAGTACGCGAACTCCACCGAGTTCGTCGACATGCCGGAAACCCCGGCTGCAATGGTCGAAGACTGGGTCGGCGTCATCCTGTCCGATCACGGCCACGAGCGCGTTGCGGACATCCGGACCGAGCTGCAGCAGTCGATGGACAACAACGCTTCCGTCTTCCGCACCGAAGAGCGCCTCACCCAGGCACTCAAGGATGTGCGTGCTCTCAAGGAGCGCTACAACCACATCACGGTCCAGGACAAGGGCAAGCGCTACAACAGCGACCTGCTCGAGGCCATCGAGCTGGGCTTCCTCCTCGAAATGGCAGAGGTCACCGTCGTCGGCGCCCTCAACCGCAAGGAATCGCGCGGCGGCCACGCTCGCGAGGACTTCCCGGATCGCAACGACGCCGAGTACATGAAGCACACGATGGCGTACAAGGAGGGTGACGGCCTGCTCTCCGACATCCGTCTGGACTACAAGCCGGTGATCCAGACCCGCTACGAGCCGATGGAGCGTAAGTACTGATGTCTGCGCCTGCTGTAGATGCACCCAAACTCCCCGCTGTTCCCGAGGGGGCCGTCATGGTCACTCTCAAGATCGCGCGGATGAACCCTGAATCGGGCGAGGGCCAGCACTGGGACAGTTTCCAGGTCCCGGCACTGCCCACCGACCGTCTGCTCAACCTGCTGCTGTACGTGAAGGGCTACCTCGACGGCACCCTCACGTTCCGTCGCAGCTGCGCACACGGTGTCTGTGGATCGGACGCGATGCGGATCAACGGTGTGAACCGTCTGGCCTGCAAGCTGCTGATGAAGGACATGCTGCCCAAGGACGGCAAGCCGGTCACCATCACGGTCGAGCCCATCAAGGGCCTGCCCGTCGAGAAGGACCTGGTTGTCGACATGGAGCCCTTCTTCGACGCATTCCGCGCCGTGAAGCCGTTCCTCATCACCAGTGGCAACGAGCCCACTCGTGAGCGCATCCAGAGCCAGCACGACCGTGCTCGTTTCGACGACACGACGAAGTGCATCCTCTGCGCATGCTGCACCACATCGTGCCCCGTGTACTGGAGCGACGGCAGCTACTTCGGTCCCGCTGCCATCGTGAACGCACACCGGTTCATCTTCGACAGCCGTGACGAGGCCGCTTCCGAGCGTCTCGACATCCTGAACGACAAGGACGGCGTGTGGCGTTGCCGCACCACGTTCAACTGCACCGACGCGTGCCCCCGTGGCATCCAGGTGACGAAGGCAATTCAGGAAGTCAAGCGAGCGCTGCTCTTCGCTCGGTAGTCGGGCCTTCGGCCCTGTGCGCGGTTAGGGAGTCTCCGGACTCCTTAACCGCGCACAGCTATGTCGGGGGCATGTTGAGCGGTGTCACGACCTGAACCGGTGACGTCGTAAAGCCGAAGTGAGCGCCCATGGCGCCGTGTTCGTTCATGACCACCTGACAGGCAGTGCGAACATCCGCCCGCAGATCGTGGTGGAGCACCGCCGATATTCGCCTCTCCCCCAGCAGCTTTCGGTTGTCTCCGTCGAGATCGTGGGCGACGAAGACACTGCACTCCCGGTTCAGTTCTTCGAACGCGTCGACCGTGGCCACGTTGCCGCCACCGATCGAATAGACGGCCCGGATCTGTGGATCGGATTCGAGTGCCGCTCGCACCAGTTTCCTACTCGTCTGATCCAGTCCGTCGCTGTTCGGAATGTCGATCAGCCGTCGATGCGGAGCCGAGACGCGCATGGCGGAGCGGAATCCCATCTCCCGTTCTTCCTCCCCGCGAAAGAATCCGCTACTCATGCTCACCAGCACGTTGCCGTCCCGATCCCCCAGCCACTGATCTATCAAGTACGCGGCGGTGGCTCCGGCGGCCCGGTTGTCGATGCCGATGTAGGCGGCTCGCCTGCTGCCGGCAACGTCGGTCACCAACGTGACGACCGGAATCTTTGCCGCCACCAACCGGTCGATCGCCGCCACGACTTCCGGAGTGTCGGGAGCCTTGACGATGACTCCGTGGGAGCCGCGCCGGCGAATCTTGTCGAGCGTCGACGTCATCGCTTCTACCGAACCGGTTTCACGAAAGTGGAACCGAGACCGCACCACTGCGGGCGCAAGGGTCGGCAGTTCGGCCTCGAGCGCGTCACGGACGGCGTCGGAAAACCGTGCGGGAGTTTGCAACACGACGTCGACGATGAACGTGCGGCCGACCAATTTCAATTGCGAGCGTTGGCGTTCCAGGTCCGTGATCGCCTGGCGAACCTCCGATCGTGTGCCCTCACGAACTCCAGGACGGTCGTTGAGCACCCGGTCGACGGTGGCCTCACTCAGGCCAGACTGCTGGGCAATCTCCCGCACTTTGAATCGATGCGCCACAACTACCTCACAATGATGGATATTTGATGGTTTTTCGCTGTTGCTCGAGGTCTTCGTCACAGCCAGACTAAACCCATGACTTCACCGCCGGGCGTAACCAGGCCCGCACTCCTGACCGACACCGTCCTGCTGGTCAGTGGCGGCTCCCAAGGCGTCGGTGCCGGCGTCGTGCGCGCCGCAGTCCGTGAGGGCGCTCAGGTGGCTTTCACCGGCCGACGCCCGGACGTCGGAACAGCGCTCGAGGCAGAACTACCGGGAACCCACTTCATCGAAGCCGATGTGGCACAGACGGATTCCGCACTCGCCAGCGTGGCCGAGACGATCTCTCACTTCGGCCGTGTGGATGCTCTGGTCAATTCCGCCGGGCTCACCTCCCGCGGAACTCTGCTCGACACCACCGAGGAACTCTTCGACCAGCACATCGCGGTGAACCTTCGCGGTCCGTTCTTCACGATGCAGGCCGCCGTCAAGGACATGCGTGAGCGTGCGGTTGCGGGGTCCATCGTCAACATCATCTCCACGTCCGAACTCGGCGGCCAGCCGTATCTCGCGCCGTACGTGGCAGCGAAGGCCGGGCTGGCGGGACTGACGCGCAACGCCGCCCACGCGCATCGCTGGGATCGGATCCGGATCAACGGTCTCGACATCGGGTGGACACAGACCGAGGGAGAAGACCTCACACAGAGGGCTTTTCACGACGCGGGCGACGACTGGCAGGAACGCGCGGGCAGCACCCTTCCCATGGGCAAGCTCGGCCAGGTCGACGAAATCGCCGACTTCGTCTTGTTCCTGCTCTCCGATCGGAGCGGAGTCGTGACGGGTTCGATCATCGACTGGGACCAGAACGTCTTCGGAGGGCTGGACTGATGGGCGCTCGCATCGGAGTCGTCGGACTCGGAAGAATCGGCAGCTACCACGCCCGAAACTTGCTCGCGATGGACGGCGTCGACTCAATGGTTGTCACGGACGTCGACGCACGTCGAACCTCGGACGTGGCAACCGAACTCGATGTGGAGTCCGCTGCCGATCCCGACGCGCTTTTCGCCTCGGGAGTCGACGGCATACTGGTGGCCGCGTCGTCGAGTTCGCACGCCGAGCTGATCGAAGCCGCTGTTCGCCGTGGAATCCCGACGTTCTGCGAAAAGCCCGTCGCCGATTCCATCGAATCTTCTGTTCGTGTACTCGAAGCCGTCGAGCTGACGTCGGTACCGGTCCAGATCGGATTTCAGCGCCGGTTCGACCCGTCATTCGTGGCGGCGTACGACGCAGTTCGATCCGGCGAACTCGGTTGGATACACACTCTCCGATCGACGACCCTCGATCCCGCTCCCCCGCCGATCTCGTACATCGAACACTCCGGCGGCATCTTCCGCGACTGCTCGATCCACGATTTCGACATCGTCCGGTGGGTCAGCGGCCGCGAAGTCACCACGGTTTTTGCGACTGGTTCGAATCAGGGCGACCGGGCGATCGCCGAGACCGGTGACGTCGATACCGCCGCAACGGTTCTCACTTTCGAAGGCGGAACCATCGCGGTCGTGTCGAACACCCGCTACAACGGTCGCGGGCACGACTGCCGGCTCGAAGTCCTCGGCTCGAGAGACTCCGTCGCTGCGGGACTCGACGACCGTTTGCCACTCCGCTCGCTCGACCCCGGAATCTCGTTTCCCGCGAAGGCGCCGTACACGTTCTTCATGGACCGCTTCACCTCCGCCTACCGTGCGGAACTCGAAGCATTCCTCGACGTAATCGCCGGGCGTCGGGAATCACCCTGTACCCCCGCGGATGCAGTCGAGTCGGCCTGGATCTCCGAAGCTGCAACGCACTCTCTGCGCGAGGGTCGGCCCGTCACGATCACCGAAGTCAAAGATCTGTTCCTTCACGACAAGAATGAGGCACACACATGAACACTCCCCGCATCGCCGGCGCACCGATCTCCTGGGGTGTGTGCGAAGTCCCGGGCTGGGGCTACCAACTCGACCCAGCGCAGGTTCTCCGCGAAATGCGCGAAGTCGGTCTGGCGGCAACGGAAATCGGACCGGAGGGCTTTCTGCCGACAGCACCCGCCGAGATGGCCAGAGTTCTCGCGGATCACGATCTGAGCGCAGTCGGCGGGTTTGCACCGGTTCTACTGCATGATCACGAACATGATCCGGTGCCCGGCATCTCCCCCATCCTCGACGGTTTTGTCGCCTCAGGCGCCGAAGTTCTGGTCCTGGCTGCCGCGACGGGCTCCGACGGCTACGATTCACGTCCGGAACTAGGCGAGCAGAGTTGGAAAACCCTGCTGCACAATCTCGATCGCCTCGCTGACGCCGCGGCCGAGCGTGGCATTCGGGCGGTCGTCCACCCTCACGTCGGAACGATGATCGAGCAACGCGACGAGGTCCTTCGAGTACTCGACGGCTCGGCCATCCCACTGTGCCTCGACACCGGCCATCTGTTGATCGGCGGCACCGATCCCGTCGACCTGGCACGTCAGGCTCCCGAGCGCGTCACCCACGTACATCTCAAGGACGTCGACGATGCCCTCGCATCACGCGTTCGCAGCGGTGAGCTCACCTACACCGACGGAGTCAAGGCGGGAATGTACCGCCCGCTCGGTGGCGGCGACGTCGACATCGCCGGTGTCACAGCCATATTGCAGCGCCACGGTTTCGACGGGTGGTACGTGCTCGAGCAGGACACCATTTTGACCGAGGCCCCGTCCGACGAGGGACCGGTGCGCGATGTGCGAGCCAGCGTCGAGTATCTGCGGTCGGTTCTGTGACGGTCACTCCGCTGCGAATCGGCATTCTGGGAGCGTCACGCATCGCCGAGAACGCGATGATCAAACCTGCAACGGCCACTGGGCACCGCCTGGTGGCCGTTGCCGCACGCAGCCCCGAGCGGGCCGAAGCCTATGCGGAACAACATGGAATCGAACGGGTTGTCGGTTCGTACGCCGAGCTGATCTCGGATCCGGAGGTGGACATCGTCTACAACGCGCTGCCCAACAGCCTGCACGGGCCGTGGAATCTCGCCGCCGTTCAGGCCGGCAAGCACGTGCTGACGGAGAAACCGTTTTCGAGCAACGCGGTGGAAGCGCGTGCTGTAGCCGACGCAGCATGCGTGAGCGGAGTGACGCTGCTCGAGGGGTTCCACTACCTCTTTCATCCGGTGAACCGGCGCCTGTTGGATGTGGTTCGGAGCGGCACAGTCGGCGCGGTCACTCGGGTGGAAACCGTACTGCGGATGCCCAAACCATCCGAGAACGACCCGCGGTGGGAGCTCGCCTTGGCAGGCGGGTCACTGATGGACTTGGGCTGCTACGGATTACATGCATCCCGAACGCTGGGTGACGCATGCGGCGGTGCACCGAGTGTCACCGAGACGCGCCACGAGGAACATGCTCCGGGGGTCGATTCGTGGTTCGACATCGAACTCGAGTATCCCGGCGGCGCCACGGCATCCGTTGTGACAACGATGTTGGACGAGCAGTACCACTTCACCTTCCGGGTCTTCGGAACCAACGGAGACGTCCTGGTGCACAACTTCCTCCAACCGGACGTCGACGACCGTGTCTCTGTCACGGCGAGTGGGCGCACGAGCGTCGAGCATCTGGGTACGAAGTCGTCGTACACCTACCAACTCGAGGCGTTGGCCGATCATCTGTCCGGGGTCTCAACGCTACCCATCGGGCCGGCCGACGCCGTAGCCAATATGACGTTGATCGACGAGGCGTACGTGCATTCCGGCCTCGGGGCTCGGCCGACAACCATCATCTGACGAAACGACTGCGGCCTCGGTTCGAGTCGAACCGAGGCTGCAGTCGTAAGGTTTCGATCTAGCGGCGAAGCTCGTGGGTCAGTGTCTCGAGCTCGTCACCGCCCGCCATCTCCTTGGTGAGTTCTTCGAGCGAGATGTCGTCGTATTTGGCGTCGAGTTTCTGACGTCCTCGGTTGAGGAGTACGAAGTGATCTCCGACCATGTAGGCGTGGTGCGGATTGTGCGTGATGAAGATGACGCCGAATCCCTGTTCCTTGGCAGCGGTGATGTAGCGCAACACCATTCCTGACTGCTTGACGCCGAGCGCTGCGGTCGGCTCGTCGAGAATCAGCACACGCGCGCCGAAGAAGATGGCGCGGGCGATGGCAACGCACTGACGCTGTCCGCCCGAGAGGCTGCCGATCGGTGCGTCGACGTCGGGCAGTTCGATGCCCATCTTCGACAGTTCCGAGAGCGTCGTCGCGCGCATGGCGTTGGCGTCGAGTGACTTGATGAGGCCGCCCTTACGAAGTTCCTGGCCGAGGAAGAAGTTGCGCCACACCGGCATCAGCGCGACGACGGCGAGATCCTGATAGACCGTCGCAATGCCTTTGCCGAGGGCTTCTTTCGGAGAGTGGAACGTGGTCGGTTCGCCGTCGACGAGCAGTTCACCTTCGCTCTGCTGGTGCAGTCCGGCGATGATCTTGATCAGCGTGGACTTGCCGGCACCGTTGTCACCGAGCACGCCGGTCACTTCACCCGCGCCGACGCGCAGGTTGATGCCCTTGAGCGCGATGATGTTTCCGTATTGCTTACCGACGTCCTTGAGTTCGATCAGTGGCACGTTGCCGCCCGAGTTCGAGAGAGCGGGAACTTCAGCTGTGGTACTCATGTGTCACCTTTTCGCAGCGTAGTTGCGGAATGCGTTGTTGGCGATGACCGCGAACAGCAGCATGGCGCCGAGGAAGAACTTGAACCAGTCCGGGTTCCAGCCTGCGTAGACGATGCCCTGGTTGGTCATACCGAAGATGAATGCACCGATCGCAGCGCCGATCGCGGTTCCGTAACCACCGGTGAGCAAGCAACCGCCGATGACTGCGGCAATGATGTACAGGAACTCGTTACCGACGCCCTGTCCGGACTGAACGGTGTTGAACGAGAACAGCAGATGCATGCCGACGAACCAGGCGGCAAAACCGACGGTCATGAACAGACCGATCTTGACTGCGGTCACCGGGACACCGATCGCGCGTGCGCTGTCCTGATTGCCGCCGACCGCGAAGATCCAGTTGCCGATCTTGGTCTTGAACAAAACAAACGTGGCGATGGCGGTGAACAGCAGCCACCACACCACCGTGATCCTGACCGACACCCCGAAAACCGAGAACGACGATGCGAATACCTTTTTGGCGGAATCGAATCCGGCCATGTCGGAGACGCTGGGTGTTGCAACCTGACCACTCACGAGCTTGGTAACGGCCAGGTTGATACCGGTCAACATCAAGAACGAACTCAAGGTGATGAGGAAGCTGGGAATCTTCGTCTTCATGACGAGGTAGCCGTTGAAGAATCCGACCGCGAGCGAGACGACCAGCGCCAGAATCGCGCCCACCCACAGATTGAGGTGCAGGTTGTAGGCGATCATCGACGCGGCGAGTGAGGACGTGGTGACTGCGACGCCGGCGGAGAGGTCGAACTCGCCGCCGATCATGAGCAGGGCGACGGCACAAGCCATGATACCGATCGTAGAGCTGGAGTAGAGCACTGTCGCAAGCGCTTCCGGCGTACGGAACGGTGCCGCGACGATACAGAAGAAGATGAAGATGGCGATGGCGCCGACAAGTGAACCCATCTCCGGGCGGAGCAACAGACGCTGAATGCGCTTCTGCTCCTTCACCCGTTCATCGGTGACGACCTTGTGGGCGGCAAGGTCGAGATCTGCCTGAGTGGACATGATTTCCCTTCCGTGCTGGACAGGCGCACGGAGGGGTGGTGTCTCAGCCCTCCGTGCGCCCGGATCAGCGAGTTCCGTTCTTGGCGTACTCGGCGACCGAGTCGATGTTGGTGTTGTCGATGAACGCGGGTCCGGTCAGGGTCGGCAAGCCGCCACCGATCACGTTGCCGTTGTTGAGGTAAAGCCACAGCGAATCGATGGCGAGATAGCCCTGCAGGAAGGGTTGCTGGTCCACTGCCCACTGCACGTCACCCGATTTGATGGCGTCGACGAGCGCCGCGTTGGTGTCGAAGGTGACGACCTTCGCCTTGCTGCCCGCGTTGCCGACCGACGTCACGGACGTCAAGGCAAACGGCGCACCGAGCGCGAGAACTCGATCGATTGCCGGGTCCTGTTGAAGTTTCGCGGTGATCGTCGACTCCACCGACGGCATGTCCTTGCCGTTGACGTTGAGAATCTCCGTCGTTCCCTTGAACGACTTCTTCACACCGGCACAACGTGATTCGAGGCTCACGTTGCCTTGCTCCTGAATGACGCACAGCACCTTGGTGGCGCCTTCGGTGTTGAGTCGTTCGCCGGCAGCTTCACCGGCAATCGACTCGTCCTGACCGAAGTACTCCTTGACGCCCATGTCCTTCCAGGTTTCGAGGCCCGAATTGAGGGCGACCACCGGAATGCCTGCGGCAGTCGCACTTTGGACCGCAGCAACCATGGCGTCAGGCTTCGCGAGGGTGACGGCGATCCCGTCGACCTTGCTGTCGATCGCGCTCTGAACCAGGTTCGCCTGGTTCGGCGCCTCTGGATCGGCAGAGTACCGAAGTTCGATGTTGTCCTTCGCCGCTGCGGTTTCGGCGCCCTTGCGCACCAGATCCCAGAATGTGTCACCGGGAACTTCGTGGGTGATCATCGCGATGGTGGCGCGGGGCGTGTCCGCCGTACCCGCACCCATTCCGGATCCTGAGGAATCCGGCTTTCCACCGGTACTCGAACAGGCGGCCAGACCCAAGACCACGACTGAGGCTCCGGCCAGTACGGCAACGCTCTTGCGTCCCGTGAGAAACGACATGTGAACTCCCTCTCGACATCAACCAACGGCCCGCGAACGGATGGTGCTCGGTTGTATGTGAAAGATGTAATACCCGTCACAGTCGAATGTCAATAGTTTGTTCTGACATTAGGACTGCTTATCAAAGGCCGAACAAACTGGTTGGAGTCTAAACAGCTGGTCAACGCCTCGCAGGTCCAGTTGAACCTCGAACCACAAGTTGCGGCTGCACGACAATGTCCTTTCCCAATGGCCCACTTCCGCCGTCGAGACGTTCGGAGATCCGCTCGACCGCAGCGCCACCCAGAAACGCCGTGTCCTGCCCGACGCTGGTCAGATCGATGTGCGCCAAACCGGCCAATGCGCTGTTGTCGAATCCGATCACGGACACCTCGCCCGGCACCGAGATTCCGGCTCGCAGAAAGACGTCGAGAACTCCGAGTGCGCAGCGATCGTTGAAAGCGAAGACCGCCCCGGGTAGTCCCCCCTCGACCATCGACTGCGCGGCAGCTGCGCCGAACTCCTCCGTGAGACCGCCCGGAAGAATCCTCGACTCCAGACCTGCCGCCCGCATGGCCTTGCGATAGCCCTGACGCCTCTCCTGAGCGCCGGGACCGCGTCCACCGTCGACGTGGACGATCGAGCAGTGCCCGAGTTCGACGAGATGATTCACGGCCATCACGGCGCCCGCCTCGTCGTCCGTGCGGACAACGTCCACACGTGCTGAGGGCATCTTCCGGGCGAGCACGACGACGGGAACCTTGGCGGCCAGGTCGACGATCTCCGATTCCGGTGCCTGTGAACCCAACAGCAAGATCGCCTCGCATCGGTCGTCGAGAAGGGTGCGCACGGCGCGCGAGCCAGGCCTGCGATCCGAGACGGCACTGAGGACGACGTCGTAGCGCAATCTTTCCGCCGCGTCGTAGATCTCGTCGAGCAGCTCCGCGTGAAATGTCTGCGCTGCAACGTAGCTCACGCCGATCAAGCGACTGCGATGTTGACGCAACAGTCGCGCCGCGGTATCGGGTCGATAGCCGAGTTGATCAGCAGCCGCCTTGACCCGAACGCGCGTCGCATCGCTGGCACCCGGGACGTCACGAATGACGATGGACACCAGTGCGCGTGACACACCGGCCAGGTCTGCTACGTCTTGCAAGGTGGGACGTCGACTGTTCACCTCCACAGACTAGATCGTTCCAGCAAGAATGCGCCGAAACGTTGACGCGAGGACCAACCGGCGCTTTACTGACAGCACTAGAACGATCTAGTTCATCATTCTCACTCCGAACGGAGCCCCAATGTCTGCCTCTGTTGCAGTCGGTCTCATCGGCGCCGGATGGATCGGCCGTTTCCACGGCGAATCCGTCGCTCTGCGCATCCCTGGCACGCGTCTGGTCGCCGTCGCCGACCCGGTGCCCGGCGCTGCGGCGTCATTGATCGAGCGCGTCAGTCCCGACGCTCGCGCGCACACCGATGCCCTCGCGTTGATTGCCGATCCGAACGTCGAGGCGGTGCTCATCAGCACGCCCGCCCCGACACATACCGATCTCGTGGTCGCGGCTGCGGAGGCCGGCAAACATGTCTTCTGCGAGAAGCCGATGGCTTTGACACTCGCGGACGCCGATCGAGCAATCGACGCGTGCGCCACGAACAACGTCGCGCTGCAAGTCGGTTTCAATCGCCGTTTCGCCGCCGATTTCGCGGCGGCCCACGACGTGATCACCTCCGGCGGAATCGGAACCCCACAGCTACTGCGTTCCCTGACGCGTGATCCTGGCATCACTGCCGACGTCGCCGCCCGGGTCAAACCGTGGACCATCTTCAACGAGACACTGATTCACGACTTCGACGCTCTGCTCTGGCTCAACCCCGGCGCACGCGTCGTCGAGGTGTTCGCACAGGCCGATGCTCTCATCCACCCGCAGTACAAGGAACAGGGTTACCTCGATACGTCGATGGTTCAGTTGCGCTTCGACAACGGCGCCCTCGCGTCGGCCGAGGCCAACTTCCAGGCCACCTACGGTTACGACGTGCGCGGCGAGGTTTTCGGTTCCGGTGGAATGGTCAGCGCAGGCGAGGTCACGCGGACCGCGATGCGCCATTACAGCTCACCGGGCATTCTGGCCGACACACCTCGGGTGAACATCGAACTGTTCCATGACGCATATGTCGCCCAGCTGGCACATTTCGCCGACTGCATCCGCTCCGGTGCTGCGCCGTCAGTCGACGGTCTCGATGCCCGCAATGCGCTGGAAATCGCCCTGGCGGCAAAAGAATCCGTGGAGACCGGACTGCCCGTTTCGCTGCTGTCGGTGCGGCGATGAGCCCCTTCGACCTGGCGGTCTCCGCCGAGATGACGTTCACCGAACTCGCCTTCGTCGAGCGTGTCCAGCGGATCTCGGAGGCGGGATTTGCAGTCGAGATCTGGAGTTGGCAAGACAAGGACCTCGATGCTCTGGTCGCCACCGGGGCTCGGTTCTCCTCGATGACCGGCTACCTCCACGGCGATTTGTTCGACGAAGCGGGCAGCGCCGAACTGGTCCGCACGGCGCAGCTGTGCCTCGCTCCAGCAGCGAAACTCGGTGTTCCCCGGCTGAACTTCCATACCGGCGAGCTGGTCGACGGACAGGCTGCGCGCCCGCAATATCGAACTACGGGAGCGATGTGGCTGACGGCCCAACGCGCTCTGGAGAAGATCGCGCAACTGGGCGAAGACGCCGGAGTCGTCTTCTGTCTCGAAAACCTCAATACGATCGTCGATCACCCCGGAGTACCGATGGCCCGCGCCAAAGACACTCTGGCACTGGTGGAATCCGTCTCACATCCAAACCTCAGGATGATGCTCGACCTCTACCACGCTCAGATCGGCGAAGGAAATCTCATCGAACTCGTGCGGCGCTGTGGTGACAACATCGGCGAGATTCAAGTGGCAGACGTTCCGGGGCGCTGTGAACCCGGCACGGGCGAGATCAACTACCCCGCTATCGCACGCGTTCTCGCCGAGCAGGGATACACCGGCACAATCGGTTTGGAGGGGTGGGCATCGGGAGACAGTGACACCGCACTCGATGCTTTCCGGAAGGCCTTCACTCTCTAGCTCTCACCCGGGAACGTGATCCCGTCGCAGCGCGCGGATCTTCCGTCACCGGTCCAGTCCACGGGGCCGCTTGCTGAGGGCTTTTTGATGGATTTCAGGGGTAGTTTCGATGGCTTCACCTTGGCAGTCTTTGAGGACCAGCTCATCGTGAACACCGCAGGAAAGGTCCCGAATGACTCCCCCACTGACCGACCACACCGTGCCGTTCGCGGGTAGGTTGCACCGAAAAGACTGCAACATCGACGCCTTCGCGGCTCTGGTCACGCACGAGACAGACCTTGCCGATTACCCGTACGCCGATTCGGTGGCCGACGGCGTTCTTCTGTACCGCTCGGACTCACTGGTCGAGCAATCGGCGAATTCTGACATCCGTGCCGAGATCCAGGACGAGATCGCCCGGGCGTTACTCACAGGCCCCGGCATCACAGTCTTTCAAGGCGCGTTCGACGCGGAGATACTGGATCGCGCCAGCGCGGTTTTTCGTGAACTCATTGCGCGCCAACACGAATCCGGCGCAGCGTCCGGAGATCACTTCGCCAAGCCTGGCGCCAACGATCGGATCTGGGGTGCACAACTGAAGTTGGCGCTGGAAGATCCCCGGACCTACGTGGACTACTACGCGAACAGCATCGTCGATTTGGTTTCGGAAGCCTGGCTGGGCCCCATGTATCAGGTGACGTCGGACGTCAACGTCGTCAATCCCGGTGGCGCCGAGCAGAACCCACATCGCGACTACCACCTCGGTTTCATGTCGAGCGACGTAGCCGCGAAGTTTCGGGCGCATGTTCACCGCTTGACCCCTGCCCTCACCTTGCAAGGTGCCGTCGCCCATGTGGACATGCCGGCCGAGACGGGGCCGACGAAGTATCTGCCGTACTCTCAGCAATTCGAATCCGGATACCTCGCGTTCGAGCGTCCCGAGTTCAAGGAGTTCTTCGAAGCCAACTACGTCCAATTACCTTTGAAGAAGGGAGATGCCGCCTTCTTCAACCCTGCACTGTTCCACGCCGCCGGCCACAACAAATCCGCCGACGTCCTGCGTATGGCAAATCTTCTCCAGGTGTCGTCGGCCTTCGGTCGAGCCCTCGGAACCATCGACCGGGAAGCACTCGTCAACGCGATCTACCCGGCACTGCTCGCCCTCGGCGAGGCGGGGTCCGACGACGCAGTTCGGTGCGCCGTCGCAGCCTCTGCCGAGGGCTACGCCTTCCCGACCAATCTGGACCGAGACCAACCGATCGAGGGCCTCGCGCCTCAGACGCAGGCCGAACTCGTGACGGAGGCGGTTCGTGAGCGGATCTCACCTGATCGACTGGCCGATCTACTGAAGGCACAGTCCGAGAGACGAATGAGCTGAGGGACGGCAGCGCTGAACAGACTTGGACCGCTTAATGCCGGTCAGTCGGTACGCTCGGAGCATGGGGTGGGACTTGTTAGTGCTGTTCGCCATGGTCGGCCCGTTGGCGGTGTTCGGGTGGGCGGCTGTCCGGGCGAAGCGCCGCGGACTCGGGGGCTCGTTCGTGGGGCCGTTTCAGGAGATGTTCGATCCCGGTGCTGCGCGAGCACAGACGGTCGTCGAACAGATCGCGGAACTACCGGATCCTGCGGACTCCGGCGACCCGGACAACGACGACGATGTGCCGTACACAGTCGCCTACGAGGGTGTTCGGCTCCACATCAACCCAGGTAGGGCTCGACAGCGTGGGGGCGACGGGACCGCCAAGCGAGCCGAGTGACAGTTGGACCGGATACAACGCGAGGGAGAACTGGTTCGGTCAGGACCCGCGCAGTTGATAGGTGACACCGTTCTCCAACTCATCTGAGCTGAAGGACTCCGGAGAGAAGTGGCCCAAGCTCACCTCGTAGTTTCTCTGGTTTGCGGGGACGGCATCAAAGTGTGCGGTGTAGGAGCACGTGCTCGTTCCGTCGGGAAGCTGATCGATTGCCTCGACCTCGAGCGTCGACCTTGTGGATCCCGCGCCGCTGCCCCCGAAAATGTCGATTTGGTCGTTCGGAGCAACACGGATCATGTCGATCACGCACGCTCCGGAGCCCGTCTCGGCCTGCTCTGCCTGACCGGTCACCGTTATCGTGGCGGCAAAGGTTTTCGGCACATCGACATTGGTTGCGCAGCTTGTCAGCATCAGCGCTCCCACAGAGCCCGCCGCCGCAGCCGCAACCTGTGCTGACCTTCGCCTCATAGTCGTCAACGGTAGTGCGTCCGAGACGTCTCGGGGTCTCGGTTGTCGAAATCGAAGGGTCGCGCGCGGTCCCTCGCCGGCCGACCGAACCACGTGGACAGCTGAGTGTCCAACTCCGCCTGCGTATCCCCCAGCCACACCACATGACCGTCCGGTCGAAGCAGGACGGCCGGAGCGTCCAGTTCAGCGCTGGTGTCGATGACGTGATCGACGCGGTCATTCCAACCATCGACCGACAGTTTGCCGCCCTGGTCGAGCAGAAGTCCACGGCCGGAGCGCATCAGGTCGTACAGGTTGCCGCGCGTCAGGGCGATGTCCCTCAGCCTCCGACCGAGTAGGTCGTCGCCTGCGCCGAAGTCGTAGCGAATCGAGATCGCAGTGATCTTCTCGGTCAGATAGCGCTTGACGTCTTCGAATTCCATCAACTCGGAGACCAAGCGACGGACCGCTTGCGGACCGGCCGCGGTGGAGATCAACTCGGCCTGCGCACGCGTGTTGTCCAGTACGTCGGCAGCGACCGGACGCCGTTCCGATTCGTACGTGTCGAGCAGACCATCCGGTGCCCAGCCGTTGATCTCGGCCGCGAGCTTCCAGCCGAGGTTGAAGGCATCCTGGACACCGAGATTGAGGCCTTGACCGCCCATCGGCGGGTGGATGTGGGCGGCATCGCCGGCGAGAAAGATCCGGTCACGCCGGTAGTGCTCAGCCAGACGGGTGGCGTCACCGAAGCGCGAGAGCCACCGCGGCGAGTGCACACCGAAGTCGGTGCCCGCGATGGCCAGTAGCTGTTGCTTGATGTCGTCGAGGGTGGTGGGAACCGCGCGACCGTCGGCAACTTCGGCCGCGGGTACCACGACGCGAAAAGCGCCGTTGCCGGCGGGACCGACTCCGAAGCGTTTGTGCGTTTCGCGAATTTCGGCGACAACTGCTGCCAGTTCGTCAGCCGGCATGGTCACGTCCATTTCGCCGATCAGGGTGTCGGCGCTCGACGGCTCGCCGGGAAACCCGACGTCGATCAGCTTCCGAACAGTGCTGCGGCCGCCGTCGCAGCCCACGAGGTAACGCGCGTGAAGTGTTGTGCCGTCCGACAATTCCGCTGTGGCCTTGTCGGCGTCTTGACGGATTGCGACGAGACGCTTCCCTCGCTGAATGTCCGCGCCGACGTCGGTGGCGTGTTCGGCAAGAATCCTGTCGATCTCTGGCTGAGGTATCCCCAGTACGTATCCGTGAGCAGTATCGAGGTGAGCGGGTGCTGGTTTGCTGATCCCCGCGAAGAATCCACCGAGCGGGTACTTGCGGCCGTGCGCGAGGAACGTGTCCAGCAACCCGCGCTGCTCCATGATTTCGATGCTGCGCACATGGATACCGAGGGCACGGACGAACTGAGTCGGCTCCTCGTCCTTGTCCACGACGACGACATCGACGCCCTGTAGCCGGAGCTCACCTGCCAACATCAATCCAGTTGGTCCAGCACCGACAATGATGACGTCACTCATGCGATCCCCTCCTTCGGGCAAGGCATTTGCTTGCTCGCAGCAGACGAGTGTGCACCATCACCCGGGCCTTGCCGCAAGCCCCGGGTCCCGCGTTATGATGAAGGTGGCAGGAAGCACTTCTCATCGGCACGCCAACACCACAGCACCTGTATCGCGTGGGAGCCGCCAACTTTCGACCACCGTCGGCACCAGCAAGATTCCGAGGACACCCAGAGTCAGCGAAAACGGCGCTCCGTCGCCGACATCGCCCGACTCCGACAACGGTGTGCAGAGCGTGATCACCAACGCGGACAGCGCAATACCCAGACCGGACGCCAACTCTTGCAGAGTTGCATGCAGGGTGTTGGCATCGGTCAGTTCCCCCGAGTCGACTTCGGCGAACGCCGCGCTGTTGTACGCGGTGAACCCGATGGATCGCAGCGCGCCACTGACAAACAGTGCGACGGCTATGACGACGTCCGGTGTCGTCGAAGAAATCAGAGCCAGCGCACCGAAGCACACCACCGACAGAACTCCGTTTCCCACCAGAACTCGTCTGATCCCGAACCTGCGCATGAGCGGCGTGGTGAGCGGTTTGATCGCGATATTGCCCGCAAACAGGGCCATCACCAACAGACCGGCCTTGAACGCCGACATTCCGAATCCCACTTGGAACAACAGTGGCAGCACAAACGGCACACCCGTGATCACGAGCCGGTACAGCGAGCCGCTCGACGCGACGATCCGAAACGATCGGAGCCGGAGGACCCCGAGCGCAATGAGCGGGTGATCCGACCGGAGGAGGTGAATGACGGCCAAGGTCAACAAGATCAGAGACACAACGATCCCGAGGCCCACTCGAATCCAATCGGTCCCGGAACTGTGCACGCTGTCGAGTGCCACAACGAGCACGGCGACGCCTGCTCCGATCACCACCAGGCCCAGCCAGTCGAGGCTTCGTTTCTGCACTTTCCGAAGATCGGGCACCATGCGCAATGCAAGGAGAAACCCGACGATCCCGATCGGGACGTTGATCAGGAAGATCCAACGCCACGACGCGATCGACACGACGGCTCCGCCCACAGCGGGCGCGAGGACCGGCGCTGTGAGCGCCGGCCACGTCAGGTATGCGATAGCCCGTACGAGTTCCGCCTTCGATGTCACTCGCAATACCGCGAGCCGCCCTACCGGCACCATCATGGCGCCGCCTACCCCTTGAAGTGCGCGCATTCCCACCAGCATCGGCAGGGACGTGCTCAGTGCACATCCCACCGACGCCACCGTGAAAACGGCTATGGCAGAGATGAAGACACGTCGCGTTCCGAATCTGTCGGCCATCCATCCGCTCGCCGGGATCAGGACGGCCAACACCAGGAGGTACGAAGAAACGGCGACATTGACGTCGACGGCGTCAACTCCGAAAGATTGGGCGATCGACGGCAGTGCCGTTGCGAGAATCGTCGCGTCCAGCATCTCCATGAACAGCGCTGCTGCCACGAGCAGCGCCAGTCCGCGGGGAAATGTCACTGCACCAGAGCCTTTCGGAGGAGCTGTCGATCAGCCGAGAGAAATCCAGCTGCCGGAGGTCACCGAGGTGACCATCGCGTCCAGAGCCTGTGCGGACGCGACTGCATCAGCGATGGTCGCGCCCTGCGGCGCTCCGTCCACGATCGAGGCGATGAAATTGCGAGCCTCGATCACTTTCAGGTCGTCGTAGCCCATCGCGTTGGCCGCGCCAGGCTGGAAGCGGCCGAACTCACCCGACTCGGGGCCGACCAGAACCGTCGTGACGGATTGGTCCTGGTACTTCGAGCCGAGGCTGGTGCCCAGTTCACCCATCCGGCGGTAGTCCCAGTACACGGCACCTTTCGTGCCGTGAATCTCGAATCCGTAATTGTTCTGCTCTCCCACGGCGACGCGGCACGCTTCGAGGGTGCAGCGGCCACCCGAACCGAGGCGCAGCAGTGCGCTGACGAAGTCCTCGTTCTCGACAGCCCCCATCTCTCCGCCACTGGCGCGGGCATGTCCACTGGTTGCGGCGGACGGACGCGCACGCTCCGGGATGAAGATCGCAGTATCCGCAACGAGAGCGTCGACGTCACCGAGAAGATGACGAATCAGATCGATGCCGTGCGAGGCCAAGTCGCCCAGGACGCCGGCGCCGCCGCGCTCACGCTCGTATCGCCAACTCAAAGCACCTTCAGGGTGGGCCGCATAGTCGCTGAGGAAACGAAAACGCGAGTGCGTGATCGTGCCCAACTCCCCTGAGTCGATCAGGCTCTTTGCCAGGGCCACAGCCGGCGCGTTTCGGTAGTTGAAGCCGACGGTCGACTGCACACCGGCCTTCGAGACTGCTACGGCAACAGCTTTGGCGTCTTCCGTGGACAAGCCGACGGGCTTCTCGATCCAGATGTGTTTGCCGACTTCTGCCATTGCGACGCCGATTTCACGGTGCAAGAAGTTCGGGGCCGTGATGCTCACCGCGTCGATGGCCGGATCGGCTGCGATATCGCGCCAATCCTGGGTGAAAGCTTCGAAACCGAATTGGTCCGCTGCTTCCTCCCCTCTGCCAGGCACCTCGTCGGCGACGGCGGCCAGGCGGATCACGGGAAGCTGGGGATAGTGTTGCCGCAGACGCAGATACGCCTGCGTGTGGACGCGGCCCATCCATCCGAATCCGGCAACTGCTACTGAAATGCCTGTCATGAGGCTCCGTTCGGGTCAAATGATCGAAGGATCGCAGAAATGTCGGGACCACAAATCACCCCCACTGACTCGGTCAGGCGGGTACTCGTGTCACCGGGATCGAGATCTAGCGGTCGACCACGGTGGTGTCGAAGTAGTAACGCGACGCTCGGTAGCAGTGGCTGCCGTACTCGACGGCGCTACCTGAATCGTCAAATGCAGTGCGGCTCATGGTCAAGAGGGCAGCACCCACTTTCTCGTCGAGCAATCCTGCTTCTTCGCGAGTCGCCGCCCGAGCGCCGATTCGCTGCCGCGCCACACGGATGTGAACGCCGCGAGTTCGCAAGGTTTGGTACAGCCCCTGCGTCTCCAACTCCTCGGGATCGGGTGCGATGTCCACCGGAATGTAGTTGGTCATCACGGCAAGCGGTTCGCCGTTGGTGCTGCGCAGACGCCTGATGGTGGCCACTTCGGCGTCGGGTTCGAGGTTGAGTTCCGCGGCAACGTCCTCGGCGGGAACTCCCACCGTGAACTCGAGCAGCTTGGTCGTCGGCGCCTGGCCTGCCCTCGCGAGGTCGTCGAACAGGCTGGTGAGCTCGACCGGGCGGTGCACCGGACTCTGCACCACCTGAGTTCCGACTCCCCGCTTACGAACTAGTAGGCCCTTGTCCACCAGTTCCTGGATCGCGCGTCGCGTGGTCGGACGCGAGAGATTGAGCCGTTTGGCCAACGCCAGTTCGTTCTCGAAGCGATCACCTGGGGCAAGTTCGCCACCGAGAATAGCTCCCTCGATTGCCTGGGCCAGCTGAAAATACAGTGGCACCGGGCTCGAGCGGTCCAACTCGACGGCGAGTGCTGCGACCACGGTCAACTCCGATCTGTCTTGGGAAGGCGCCGTATAGACGCTACTTCTCTCGGCAGTGTATGCGAACACTAACATTCACTTGACCGCAAGTCATAATGTCCAGACAAACTATTGACAATCGCTGTGTCGCGGCGCACAGTTTCAGTCATACATCGGTGCCCTGCGTGGGCAGCCCACCACGAACTCTCGGGAGTCAGTCTTGACAAGCATCAACACTCACCAGAGCGGGTCACACATCCCTGACGCACCATTCGACGTGCTTGCCATCGGCCGATCGGGGGTGGACATCTACCCACTTCAGACCGGTGTCGGGCTCGAAGACGTCGAGACGTTCGGCAAATTCCTCGGCGGCAGCGCCGCCAATGTGTCGGTAGCGGCCGCCCGCCTCGGACGACGAGCAGCGTTGATCTCCGGGGTAGGAAACGATCCCTTCGGAAAGTTCGTCACACGCGAGTTGGCACGTCTGGGTGTCGACAACAGGTTTGTCGTCACCAATTCCGAGTACCCGACACCCGTGACGTTCTGCGAGATCTTCCCCCCTGACGACTTCCCGCTGTACTTCTACCGCAAGCCGCATGCGCCCGATCTTCGGATCACCCCGCAAGACATCGACCTCGACGCCGTTCGAACAGCATCGCTCTACTGGTCGACGGTGACTGGGCTGTCCGAAGAACCGAGTCGCAGCGCACACTTCGCCGCCTGGGAAGCCCGTGAACGCCGCCCGCTGACGGTTCTCGATCTCGACTACCGCCCGATGTTCTGGTCGACGCCCCAGGAAGCGACCGCTCAGGTGCAGCGAGCCCTCGCACACGTGACGGTAGCCGTGGGAAACCGTGAAGAGTGCGAGATCGCGGTCGGTGAGACCAACCCCAACAAGGCCGCCGATGCGCTTCTCGACCTCGGAGTCGAACTCGCCATCGTGAAGCAGGGCCCGAAGGGCGTACTCGGCAAAACGCGAAAGCAGTCGATCACTGTGCCGCCCAACGCCGTCGACGTGGTCAACGGGTTGGGCGCGGGCGACAGCTTCGGCGGATCACTCTGCCACGGACTGTTGGCCGGGTGGCCGCTGGAGAAGATACTGCGCTACGCCAACGCGGCCGGTGCGATAGTCGCATCTCGGCTCGAATGCTCCACGGCGATGCCGACCGCCGAAGAAGTCCACGACCTCGCCGAAGCCACAGCCACGGAGGCAGTCAATGTCTGACAAGCTCGCCGCCCGCCCCCTCGCCACCACCTACGCCGACGTGACGGAACTGCGTGCGAGCGATCCGCAGATCATCGAAAAGGCCTGGGCTGCAAGAACTCCTCGCGCCACTGTTCGAGGCAACGGCCGGCTCATGATCGTCGCTGCCGATCATCCGGCGCGTGGGGCACTGTCTGTCGGCGGCAAGCCGACAGCGATGAACAGTCGTACCGATCTGCTGGACCGCTTGCGCACTGCTCTCGACAATCCCGGAGTCGACGGCGTTCTCGGTACCGCGGACATTCTCGACGATCTGCTCCTCCTCGGCGCCCTCGAGGACAAGGTCGTCTTCTCGTCGATGAATCGCGGCGGCCTGGCGGGCGCGAGCTTCGAACTCGACGACCGCATGACCGGATACACCGCGGCCGGCACCGCAAAGTTCGGCATGAACGGCGGAAAGATGCTGCTGCGCATCGCCCTCGACGACGCAGGCACCCTGCCCACGATGACGGCATGTGCCGAAGCCGTGGACGAACTGGCCGCAGCCGGACTGATCGCGATGCTCGAGCCGTTCCTCTCCAGCCGCGTCAACGGCAAGGTCGTCAACGATCTCAGCCCCGACGCCGTCATCAAATCAATCCACATCTCCCAAGGTCTCGGCTCCACCTCGGCGTACACGTGGATGAAACTGCCGGTAGTCGACGAGATGGAACGGGTCATGGATGCGACCACCCTGCCGACGCTCCTCTTGGGCGGCGATCCGCAGATCGCGCCGGAAGAGACGTATGCGAAGTGGGACGCTGCCCTTCAGCTGCCGTCCGTGCGCGGATTGATAGTCGGGCGCGCGCTGCTCTACCCACCCGACGGCGACGTGACGGCTGCCGTCGACACCGCCGTCAAGCTCGTCCACTAGAACCGACCTGGCAGGAGCAAGATGTTCAGCAAGTACTACGTCCCCGCCAGCTCTTCCGCCGACGGTGATTTCACGACAGTGGTCACACCGGAGTCCGCCGGGTGGACCGAATCCAGCTTGTGGACACTCGAACTCGCCCCTGGCGCTGACGTCCACCTGCAGTCCGGTGAGAACGAGATAATCGTCGTTCCACTGGCGGGTTCAGCCGCGGTTGTTGCCGAGGGGACGGAGATTCCCCTGACCGGCCGCGCATCGGTTTTCGACGGTCCGAGCGATTTCGCGTACATAGGACGCGACGCCGACTACTCGGTCAGCAGCACGGGCGGAGGCCGCTTCGCCCTGTGCGGAGCGCGCGCCGGCGCCAGGCTTCCCCATCGATACGGTCCCGCGTCCGGAGTCGCGGTCGAACTTCGCGGCGCCGGAAACTGCAGCCGACAGGTTCACAACTTCGCCACCGCAGACACTTTCGAGGCAGACTCCATCATCGCGTGTGAGGTCATCACCCCCGGCGGGAACTGGTCGTCCTATCCCAGCCACAAGCACGACGAGAACAGCGACGTCGAATCGGCTCTGGAAGAGATCTACTACTTCGAGATCGACCGAAGCCCCACCGGCACCGAGGGGTTCGGCTACCACCGCGTGTACGGAACCGCCGAGCGACCAATCGAGGTGCTCGAGGAAGTTCGCTCCGGCGACGTCGTCCTCGTACCGCACGGCTATCACGGCCCGTCCATCGCAGCGCCGGGCCACCACATGTACTACCTCAACGTCATGGCAGGTTCGGGCGAGATCCGGGCGTGGAACATCTGTGACGATCCGCAACACACCTGGCTGCGTGGAAGCTGGGATCACCAGGACATCGACCCTCGACTGCCGTTGCAGTCCCACAACTGACGGAAGTGAAAGCTGTGGCACCCACCGACAACGCAACCGGCAATCGTCTACCTCGCGACGAGCCGACCGTACACCTCACCGTTTCTCAAGCTGTCGTACGCTTCCTTGCCAACCAGTACACCGAACGCGACGGCCAGCGCACCAAACTGTTTGCCGGATGCTTCGGGATCTTCGGGCACGGCAACGTCGCCGGGTTGGGGCAGGCACTTCTGCAGGCCGAGATCCAAGATCTCGACGCCGGCCGTGAGCCGACGCTCCCCTACGTGCTCGGCCGCAACGAACAGGCGATGGTGCACTCGGCGGTCGCCCACGCCCGCATGAAGGACCGCCTGCAGACGTGGGCGGTCTCGTCCAGCGTCGGCCCGGGCGCCACCAACATGATCACCGGCGCTGCCCTGGCCACCATCAATCGTCTCCCTGTATTACTTCTGCCCGCAGACACTTTCGCGACCCGAGCCAGTGCCCCGGTCTTGCAGGAACTCGAACTCCCGTCGAGCGGTGACGTCACAGTCAACGACGCTTTCAAACCGGTCTCACGATACTTCGATCGAGTATGGCGCCCGGAACAGTTGCCGAGCGCTCTACTGGCCGGCATGCGCGTTCTCACCGACCCCGTCGAAACCGGCGCAGTCACCATCGCCATCCCGCAGGACGTACAGGCCGAGGCTTTCGACTGGCCCGAGTCGTTCTTCGCCGAACGAGTCTGGCACGTGGCCCGCCCGCTCCCCGAGCGATCGGTGATCGAACGCGCCGCCGCGATCATCCGTTCGGCTCGCAAGCCGCTGATCGTCGCCGGCGGCGGCGTGATCTACAGCCAGGCCACGGCCTCACTGGCAGCGTTCTGCGCGCAGACCGGAATCCCCGTTGGGCAGAGCCAGGCCGGCAAGGGTTCGTTGGTCTACGACCATCCACAATCCGTCGGGGCGGTAGGGTCCACCGGCACCACGGCTGCAAACGCGTTGGCCACCGAGGCGGACGTCGTCATCGGAATCGGCACGCGGTACAGCGATTTCACGAGCGCGTCCCGCACCGCATTCACCAATCCCGACGTTCGCTTCGTCAACATCAACGTCGCTTCACTGGACTCCGTGAAGCAGGGCGGAGTCAGTGTTGTCGCCGACGCACGTGAGGCACTCGACGCGCTCGCACTTGCACTGAACGACTACCGGGTGGAGGACGAGTACGCGGCCAGGATCGGCTACCTCGCCCGCGATTGGGATGCGATCGTCGAATCCGTCTACAACCCAGCCGAACCCGCTGCCGACGGCTCACTGAATCAGAATCAGGTCATCGGCCTGGTCAACACGTTGTCCGATGCACGGGACGTCGTGGTGTGCGCTGCCGGGTCCATGCCGGGTGACCTCCACAAGCTGTGGCGAACCCGTGACGCCAAGGGGTATCACGTCGAATACGGCTACTCCTGCATGGGATACGAAGTTGCCGGTGGTCTGGGCGTCCGGATGGCGTGCCCCGATCGCGACGTATTCGTGATGGTCGGCGACGGTTCCTATCTGATGATGGCCACCGAATTGGTCACCGCCGTGCAGGAACGCCTCAAGGTCATCGTCGTCCTGGTGCAGAACCACGGATTCGCCTCCATCGGTTCACTGTCCGAGTCGCTCGGTTCCCAGCGCTTCGGCACGCAGTATCGCTACCGCTCGAATGACGGACGACTCGACGGAGGGGTGCTCCCGGTCGATCTGGCCGCGAACGCCGCCAGCCTCGGCGTCGACGTCATCCGCGCCAACACCGCTGCCGAGTTCGCCGATGCGATCAAGGTCGCGAAAGCCAGTGAAACCAGCACTGTCATCCACGTCGAAACCGATCCGCTGATCGGCGCCCCCGACAGCGAATCCTGGTGGGATGTACCGGTATCGGCCACCTCCGAACTGGAATCGACCAAGAATGCCCGGACAACCTACGAGTCCTGGAAGAAGATTCAGCGACCGTATCTACGTCCATCCGACTGACCACACCCCAGACTTTGCCCGCGAAAGGAATCTAGACATGAGCGCGATTCGCGTCGGATCAGCCCCCGACTCCTGGGGTGTGTGGTTTCCGGACGACCCTCAGCAGACCCCGTACACGCGATTCCTCGACGAGGTGTCCGCGTCGGGATACGAATGGATCGAACTCGGTCCGTTCGGATACCTTCCGACCGATCCAGCCAAGCTGACTGACGAACTCGGAGCACGCGGCCTCAAGCTCTCGGCCGGTACCGTCTTCGAACACCTGCACCAGGACGATTCCTGGGATGCCGTCTGGAATCAGATCAAGGACGTCGCCAAATTGACCGCAACCGTCGGCGGCAAGCACGTAGTGGTCATCCCCGAGATGTGGCGCGATCCTTCCACCGGAGCGGTACTCGAAGATCGAAATCTGACTCCCGAGCAGTGGCGCAAGAAGACCGACGGCATGAATGCTCTCGGCAAGGCAATGCTCGAGGAGTACGGCGTCATGGCGCAGTACCACCCTCATGCCGACAGCCATGTCGACATCGAGGACAGCGTCTACAAGTTCCTCGAAGGTACCGACGAGCGTTTCGTGAACCTGTGCCTCGATACCGGCCACATCAGCTACTGCGGCGGCGACAACCTCGCCATCATCAACAAGCATCCGGAGCGCATCGGGTACCTGCACCTCAAGCAGGTGGATCCGGCGATTGTCGCCAAGGTGGACGCGGAGGACCTGCCGTTCGGCGAAGCCGTCAAACTCGGCGCGATGATCGAACCACCGCGCGGAATACCGGACATGCCGCCGCTTCTGGAGGCCATCGAGAAGCTCGGCATCGACGTGTTCGCGATCGTCGAGCAGGACATGTATCCCTGCCATCCCGACACACCGCTGCCCATCGCACAGCGCACTCAGAAGTACCTGTCCACCTGTGGCGTCCCCGCCGTCCGTTTCAGCTGAGCAACACAATCGAGGAGTACCACCGCATGTCTGACAACCAGGATCTTCGGATCGCAGTGCTCGGCGTCGGCATCATGGGGGCCGATCACGTCGACCGCATCACCAACAAGATCGGAGGTGCCCGAGTCACCGTCGTCAACGACTACTCGCTGGCACGCGCCGAGGAAATCGCAGCCCTGACGCCGGGGTCACGCGTCGTCGTCGATCCGTTCGATGCCATCGCAGCCGAGGACGTCGACGCCGTTGTTCTCGCAACCCCGGGTCCCACTCATGAGAAGCAGGTACTCGCCTGTCTCGAAGCAGGCAAGCCGGTGCTCTGCGAGAAGCCGCTGACCACCGACGCGGACAGTTCGCTGGCGATCGTCAAAGCCGAAGCAGCGCTGGGAAAGAAACTGATCCAGGTCGGTTTCATGCGCCGATTCGATCACGAATACACCCAGCTCAAGGATTTGATCGACAGCGGCGATCTCGGTCGCCCTCTCGTTGTGCACTGCGCGCACCGCAATCCTGCAGTTCCGAACGGCTTCGACAGCGCGATGATCGTCAAGGACTCACTCGTCCACGAGGTCGACGTGACGCGATTCCTGCTCGACGAAGAGATCACCTCGGTGCAGATAATTCGGCCGTCTGCGAATTCGCTTGCTCCCGAGGGCATTCAAGACCCACAGATCGCGATATTCGAGACCGAGTCCGGTAGACACGTCGACGCCGAGGTGTTTGTCACCACCGGAGTTGCCTACGAGGTGCGCACCGAAGTTGTCGGCGAACTCGGAAGCGCGATGATCGGACTCGACGTGGGACTGATCCGAAAGACCAAGCCCGGAAACTGGGGTGGGCAGATCACCCCAGGATTCCGCGAACGCTTCGGGCAGGCATACGACACCGAGTTCGCCCGGTGGATCAAGGCAGTGAAGACGGGCGCCGGCACCGGCAACTACATCGACGGACCTGGCGCCTGGGACGGGTACGCCGCAGCCGCTGTCTGCGCCGCTGGTGTGAAGTCTCTGGAGACGGGTCAGTGCGTCGCCGTGGACATGGTTGCGCGCGACTCTGTGGCCGGAACTCAGCGATGAAGGTCGCACTCGATCCCACACCTTTCCATCACGATTACTCACTGCTGGAGCTTCCCCGAGTTGTTGCCGATCTCGGGTACGAGTACCTGCAACTCACACCGCACGTCGACATGATCCCGTTCTTCCATCACCCGAAGGCCGACGACGCGCTCGTCGCCGAGTTCCGGAAGGCTTGCGCGAGTGCGGGAGTCGGCATCGCGTCGGTGCTCCCGGTCCTTCGGTGGTCCGGCCCGGACGAGGACGCTCGCGAAGCAGCAGTGCGTTACTGGAAGCGGGCCATCCAGATCACGGTCGACCTCGGCGTCAACGTCATGAACACCGAATTCTCCGGCCGTCCCGAGAAAGCCGAAGAGTCCGAGCGTGCGTTCTATCGTTCGATGGAGGAACTGCTTCCGATCATCGAACGCGAGGGGATCGACGTCCTGATCGACCCCCACCCGGACGATTTCGTCGAAGACGGACTAGCCGCGATCCGCACGATCCGTGGTGTGAACTCCAAGAACCTCGGCATGGTGATCGTGGCGTGCCACCAATTCCACATGGGTGGGGACCTTCCCGCCATCATGGAGGCCGCCGGCGACATGGTCCGACTCGTTCACGTGGCGGACACCATGGATCATCACCGTTCCCACGGACTGCGCTACATCACCAATCCGCCAGGCAATGCCGTTCGAGTGCATCAGCATCTCAAAATCGGTGACGGAGACGTCAACTGGGACGAATTCTTCGGCGGTCTCGGCAAACTCGGCTTCTACGATCGCGACAACACCGTGATGGTGTCGAGCGTCTTCGCCGAGAACGAAAACGCGCACGAGGTTTCCCGGTACCAGCGCGAGACGATGAACGACTACGTCGCCAAGTACACCTCCCCGAACTCCTGAGCCACCAGACCACTAGGAAATACCATGACCAGCACTGATACTCGTGTCATCGCACACTGGCTGGACGGCAAGTCGTTCGCCGGAACATCCGAGAACACCGCCCCCGTCACCAACCCCGCCACCGGACAGATCACCGGCCGACTCGCCCTGGCGAACCTCGAGGACGCCCGCGCTGTCATCGACGCTGCTGCGGCGGCCTTCCCCGCCTGGCGTGATACCTCCCTGGCCCGGCGCACACAGATACTGTTCAACTTCCGCGAACTTCTCAACGCTCGCAAAGGCGAACTCGCCGCGATCATCACAGCCGAGCACGGCAAGGTCCTCTCCGACGCTCTCGGCGAAATCAGCCGCGGGCAGGAGGTGGTCGAATTCGCCTGCGGAATACCGCATCTCCTCAAGGGCGGATACACCGAGAATGCATCGACCAAGGTCGACGTCTACTCCATCCGCCAACCCCTCGGCCCCGTCGGCATCATCTCCCCCTTCAACTTTCCCGCGATGGTCCCCATGTGGTTCTTCCCGGTCGCCATCGCCGCCGGGAACACCGTGGTTCTCAAGCCCTCGGAGAAGGACCCCACCGCGGCGATCTGGCTCGCCGAACTCTGGGCCGAAGCCGGTCTGCCTCCCGGCGTCTTCAACGTCCTCCAAGGTGACAAGCTCGCCGTCGACGAACTCCTGGAAAACAAAGCAGTCAAAGCGATTTCGTTTGTCGGATCCACCCCCATCGCCCAGTACGTCTATGCCACCGGCACCGCCAACGGCAAACGAGTGCAAGCACTCGGCGGCGCCAAGAATCACGCCATCGTTCTGCCGGACGCCGACCTCGACCTTGCCGCCGACGCAATGGTCAACGCCGGATTCGGCTCCGCGGGCGAACGGTGCATGGCGATCTCCGCCCTGGTCGCAGTCGGCGACATCGCCGACGAACTGGTCGCCAAGATCGTCGAGCGCACCACTCCCCTCGTCACCGGTGACGGCACCAAGAACTCCGACATGGGTCCGCTCGTCACCAAGGCCCACCGCGACAAGGTCGCCTCCTACGTCGATGCCGGCGAGAAGGACGGCGCCACCATCGTGGTCGACGGACGCACAGTCCAGGCCGATGGTGGACCGGACGGCTTCTGGCTGGGGCCCACCCTCATCGACAATGTCACTACCGACATGTCGATCTACACCGACGAAATCTTCGGACCTGTCCTCTCCGTCGTGCGCGTCGATACCTACGACCAAGCCCTCGAACTGATCAACGACAACCCGTACGGCAACGGCACCGCCATCTTCACCAACGACGGCGGCGCTGCCAGACGCTTCCAGAACGAGGTGGAGGTCGGCATGATCGGCATCAATGTCCCCATCCCGGTTCCCATGGCCTACTACAGCTTCGGCGGCTGGAAGAACAGCCTCTTCGGTGACACCCACGCTCACGGGACCGAAGGTGTTCATTTCTTCACGCGAGGTAAAGCCGTCACCAGTCGCTGGCTCGACCCCAGCCACGGCGGTATCAACCTCGGCTTCCCCGAGAACAGCTAACCGGCAAGACATCTGTGGCCGAGACTCTCGAAGAGTCTCGGCCACAGATGTTTTCGAGAGGTCTACGCGACCGTGGGGTGGTACGTCAGTACCTGAACTCCGGATTCGTACCGACGATCGTCCTTCAACTCGAGGACGATCTTGTCGGCCGATTCGGGGAACACTCTCCCGCCGGACCCGAGAATGACCGGAAAGACCATCAGTCGCAACTCGTCGACCAGACCGGCCAGCAACAACGCGTGGACGAGCGTCCGACTTCCCGCCACCAGAATCTCGCCGTCGATCTGCTCCTTGAGCTTCGGGACAGATTCCTCGATGGGACCGTCGAGCGCCGTCGAGTTGTTCCACTCGAGTGGCTCCGTCGAACTCGTGACGACGTACTTGGGCATCTCGTTCATCTTGTCCGCGAAGCCTTGGTCGTCCTCGCGGTCAGGCCAGGCACCGGCAAAGCTCTCGTAGGTCCGCCGACCGAGTAGAAGCACGTCCGCGGCGAGGGTTTCGTCGAGTTTGAACTTCATCTGATCGCCCTCCTGGTACGGAAAGACCCATCCAGAATGCGCATAGCCCGGTTCACCACCGGGCGCTTCCATGACCATGTCCAAAGACACGAATTCCGTCACCACGATCTTGCCCATACCGATCCCCTGTCGTCAGTGTTCCTGCACCGTGCGAGTAGTCGACTACCCCACTGTTACAGACTCTGGTTGGTCGGGGAACTCATCGACGGCAATCGGCAGCGTCAGCACCCGAAGAGTCAGCACACAACCCAGGCGCCGTTCTCTTTGATCAACGTGATGTCCTCGCGCATCATCCGGGACGGATCCTCGGTGCTGTAATGGCGAGTGTCGGCCGTCGCCGAATCCCCGTTCACCACGATGTTCTCCACACCGTCCAGCCTCAGACTGGCAAGTGTGTCGTCGAATGGCGACTCGTCGCCCCGCGGACTCTCGCTGCGCATCGAACTGCACTGAGTGCTGTCCACTGCCTCCCAGTCCCTTGCCGCCATGAATTCGAAACTCTTACCGACGACTGCCGAAATTTGACTCTCGGCCGACGGCTCCGACTCGCCGGAGCACCCCACCGCAGCTACCAACGCTCCAAGAAGCGTCATTGCCGCGAGCGTCCGGCGTCCGCGTATACCTGCGAGGTTCATCCGTCCACTATGCCCGATCTACAAACCGAATCGTCTGTTTTCGATCTCCGCGCTAGCGTGGCGATTCGGACGTTCCCTCCGGTTCGCATACCCTCGTATATCGATGATGTGGCGTCGAAAGTGTGCAGTGGCAGTTGCCGGAACAGTGCTCTCAGGAAGCATTGTGTTCACCGGTGTCGTAGGGACCTCGGGAATCGCCGGCGCCCAACCGGCCCCGCCGCCGCCCACCACCACCGAGGCTCCGTTCACCACACCCAACACCGACAGCTGCCCGTTCACCAGTCTCCCGGCGCCGGCGATCGATCTCTCCGAAGCACCCGCGCCCGGATCCACGGCACCCACCGCTGTCCCGATTCCGGAAAGCCCCGTCGGTGGAGACAAACTCGGCGAGTGCGGCGTCGTACTTCCAGACGGCGCTCCCCCGCTCCCGGCCGATATCGCGGCATCCGGATGGGTACTCGCGGACGCCGAGACCGGTGAAGTCCTCGCCGCCAAAGATCCGCACGGTCGCTACCGACCGGCCAGCACCATCAAGATGCTGTTGGCTCTCGTCGCACTCGACGAACTCGATCTCGACACCGAAATCACTGCAACCGCCGAAGACGCGGACGCTGAAGGTAGCGCTGTCGGCATCGGCAAGGGCGGCAAGTACACCAACCGGCAACTGATGCAGGGTCTGGTCATGGCGTCGGGAAACGATGCCGCACATGCTCTTGCCCGCCAACTCGGCGGCGACGCTGCGGCCGTGTCGAAGATGAACGCCCTCGCCGCCGACCTCGGCGCCCTCGACACCCGCACGGCAACTCCATCCGGACTCGACGGCCCGGGCATGAGCAGCTCGCCGTACGACCTGGCCGTGATCTTCCATACCGCCCTGCAGAATCCGACGTTTGCCGGTCTGATCCATACCGAAACCGTCGAGTTTCCCGGCTTCCCCAAGGATCCGACGATTCCTGACGATCAGGACCGCCCTGGATTCACACTGGCGAACGACAACCAGTTGCTCTACAACTACGACGGCGCTTTGGGCGGCAAGACCGGCTTCACCGACGACGCCCGCCACACGTACGTGGGTGCTGCGGAGCGCAACGGCCGGAAACTACTGGTGACATTGATGGGCGGCGAAGCCAAGCCGATCCGTCCGTGGGAACAGGCTGCCCGTCTTCTCGATTACGGCTATGCGCTCCCCGCGAGCACAACCGTCGGCTCGTTGACGGACCGATCCACCGACGACGCCACGCCCGACGTCACTCGCACACCGTCTGCCGCCGCACCAGGATCGATCTCGGCAGCACCCACCGCTACCGACGCCGAGTCGGACACCACTGACCGCATCCTCGTCGGTGCTGTCGGCGCAGTAGTGGTGATCGCGTTGGTGGCGGGAGCAGTTGCTCTCAACCGTCGAAGGCGCTAGCGCGGCCGACGACGCATGAAGCCCGAAAGTCCCAGACCTGCAACCGCACCCGTGGCGATCAACGCAGCCACGCGCGATGGTGAAGCCCCGTCACTGACAACGATTCGGGGCGAGATCACGGCTGGGTCCGGCGGTGGAACGAACGCCAGAGCCATGCTTTCCTTGGTCGTCGCCGCCCACGCCGTGCAGAACAGCAGCATCCTCGACGCCGTGAAGACGAACACGAGCAAACCGATGATCGGGCCGAATGCCACGCCCGCCGGGCCGCTGGTGACGGCCGCGAGGTAGATCGCACCTACCTGCTTGAAGATCTCGAACACGACCGCGGCGATAAGCGCTGCCTGCGCGGCGCTACGCAGCGTGACAGGCTCGCGCGGTAGCCGGGCAATCACCCACAGGAACACCGCCCACGTCGCCAGGAGTGAGAGCACCAGTGAAACGACTCTGAGCCCGACTCCGACACCGGTGATGTTCTCGAGGTTGAGCCATTTGAGGATCTGAGTCGCAACCGGCCCGCTACTCAAGGCCGACATGCCCAGCGAGACGACCATGGCGAGAGCCAGACCGATCAGGGCACCAGCGTCACCGAGCTTGGTACGCAGGAAACCCTTCGGCTCGCGCTTGCTCTCCCACATCGCCGTCAGTGCGTCACGAACATTGGCCATCCAACCGAGACCCGCGTACGCGGCACCCAGGAGACCGAAGATTCCGACGCTCGCGCGCGAGTCGATGGCCGAATCGATCAGCGTGTTGATGGTGTCACCCAAGCTGCCCGGAATGCTCTTGGTGATCTGCTCCTGAATCGACTCCAAGTACTCGGGATGCCCGGCCAATACGAAGCCGGCCACGGCAAACGCGACCATCATGATCGGAATCAGTGCGAGAACACTGAAGTACGTGATTCCTGCAGCGTAGTAATCGCCTTTTTGCTCTTGGAACCGTCCAGCCGCGCGAACCAGATGATCGAGCCATGGTCGCGCTGCCCGTTGCTTCTCGAGAAAGCTCGGTGCGTCGTCGTCCGTGTCAGCCATTGCCGTCCCCCTCATGTTCGGTCAGGCGTCGTGAGTCCGAATTCGCGTCGGTCAGCCCTTCGGTGCCAGGAATCCGACCTTGTCATAGACAGCAGCGAGAGTGCGTGAAGACACCTCACGGGCGCGGTGCGCTCCGGCCGCGATGATGCGATCCAGCTCCGCCTCGTCGGCAAGGTAACCGTCGACCTTCGCCTTGAGCGGGGTGACGAACTCGGTCAGCACATCAGCGGTATCGGTCTTGAGGTCGCCGTACCCCTTGCCCTCGTAGCCGGCCACCAGAGTCTCGATCGGTACTCCCGAGAGAGCCGACTGAATGGTGAGCAGGTTGCTCACGCCCGGTTTGGCCTGCGGATCGAAGCGAATCTCGCGCTCGTTGTCGGTGACCGCCGACTTGATCTTCTTCGCCGACACCTTGGGATCGTCGAGCAGATTGATCAGTCCGGCTGCACTGGCAGCGGACTTGCTCATCTTCGCGGTCGGATCCTGCAGGTCGTAGATCTTTGCCGTGCCCTTGATGATCTGCGGTTCGGGAACAACGAACGCCTTGCCGTAGCGGGTATTGAACCGGCCGGCCAGATCGCGTGCGAGTTCGAGGTGCTGACGCTGATCCTCACCGACCGGAACTCGCTGCGGGCGGTACAGAAGAATGTCCGCGGCCATCAGAACCGGATACGTGAACAAACCGACACTGGCGTTGTCGCTGCCTTGTTTGGCGGACTTGTCCTTGAACTGCGTCATACGGCTGGCTTCACCGAAACCGGTGATGCAGTTCAGGACCCACGCCAACTGCGCATGCTCGGGAACCTGACTCTGCACGAACAGCGTCGCCCGATCGGGATCGATACCCACTGCAAGCAACTGAGCGACCGCCACCTTGGTGCGACGACGCAGTTCCTTCGGGTCCTGCGTCACCGTGATGGCGTGAAGATCCGGAATGAAGTAGAAAGCGTCGAAATCGTCCTGCAACGGAACCCACTGCTGCAGCGCGCCCAGGTAGTTGCCGAGGTGGAAAGAATCCGACGTCGGCTGGATGCCGGAAAGCACGCGAGGCTTTGCGGTGGGCTTCTGTTCTGCAGGGGTCGACATGGTTCCGATCTTTTCACGAGTGGAAATCAGTGCAGTGGCGTGGTGCCCGGGTAGGTGAGTTCGACGAGGTCGTCACCGCGGGCAGTGAGGTCGTCCGCGCCGAATTGGTAGACGGTCCGGAAAACGACGGGTTCCCATTCTTCGGCGTAGAAGTCCATCGTTTCGCGGAACCACTCCAACTGATCCTGTTGCTCGGACAGTAGAGAACCCGCACCGCGGACCACAACTACATATCCGGCGCCGAGTCCGAGTACGTCGTCGAGATCGCGCATGACATCGTCGAAAGCGTCTTTGTTGCGCCCGAAGTGGGACGGAAACTGGAAGGCCGCCGCGAACTCGTCGAAGAGCTGCGCCGTTGTTCGCATGTTCTCTCCGCGAACCACCCGAACGACAAAATTCTCGCCACGGAGTTCCCGTGCAAGATCATCCGCAACGGCCGGGTCGCCCTGCAGCGCCACCGAAGCCACATCCGAAGACGGATCCAGCCACTGCACCACGCTGACCGTGGACGAGTCGGACATCAGCGAATCCTCACAAACGTGTCGTAGTGATCGAGGGTGTACCACGCCGAACCGTCGTTGCCGGTGACGATCCGCTCGGCATCGCGACCTTGGCCGTTCTTCTTCGCGTTGACGTCCCATTCCTGGTAGACGACACGTCCGCCACCAGCACCGACCGCGGGTAGACGCCCTTCGCTGTTGCGGAAGGTGATGCCGCCCTTCGTGCCCGGCGCATTGGCGGAATCCGGCCACCGCCCGGCGTCGATCTCCACCAGCGTGGCGAGAACCCGCGCCGGCGCATCGCTGCTTGCCTGCTGCGTTGACTTGGCAGCGGAACTCGACGGCTCGGAACTCGACGGCTCGGAACTCGACGGCGCAGCCTTGGTAGTTGCACCCGGTTTGGCTCGAGCACTCGAAGGCTGGACACTCGCGGACTTCGTAACCGACGACGATGACGCCGAAGATGCCGAACTGTCGGAGTCCCGCGAAGACAGGGTGACCGCCAGCACGAGTGCCACCACCGCCACGACAACCGTGATGATGGCGTTGCGCGTCTTTGCGCTCGGCATTTTCAGACCTTCAGGCATGCGCGTCCCTACCGGTACGAGACGGTGACAGGTGCGTGATCCGACCATCGGAGGTCGTAGGACTCAGCGCGTTCGACGACCGCGACCTTGGCCCGCTCGGCGTATCCGCGGGTGGCAACCTGGTAGTCGATACGCCAACCCGAATCGTTGTCGAAGGCCTTGCCGCGGTACGACCACCACGAGTACGGACCGTCGACACCCGGATGGAGGGTGCGGAAGACATCGACCCACGCGGAATCTTCGGCGAACAGCAGATCCATCCAGGCGCGCTCCTCGGGAAGGAATCCCGAAGACTTCTTGTTGGTCTTCCAGTTCTTGAGGTCGAGTTCGGTGTGCGCGATGTTCCAATCGCCACTGACCACCACGTGACGATCGGCAGCCTCGGCCGCCGCAGCGGTGGTAGCGAGGTGAACTGCGAAGGACGCCATGAACCGCTCCTTCTCCTCCTGCTTCGGCGTGAGCGCCTCACCGGACGGCAGGTACAGGCTCGCGACGGTCAGATCCGCGAAGTCGGCTTCGATGTATCGGCCGGCGTCGAGAAACTCGTCGTCCCCGTGGCCGATCCGCACCGCGTCAGGCTCGGTACGTGAGAGCACCGCGACTCCGTTTCGTCCCTTCGCAGACGGCTCGGCGGAGACCAGGAACCATCCGTTGCCGAGCGCTGGTTCGAGAGTCTCGCGAAGCTGATCGTCCGACGCACGCGTTTCCTGAAGGCAGATGAAATCCGCCGACGTCTTCTCCAGCCAGTCGAGCATGCCCTTGCGGGCCGCTGCTCGAACGCCGTTGACGTTCACGGACGTGATGGTGTGGGGCGCAAGAATGTGGGAGTCAGCAGTTTGTGGCACGGCAAGCACCGTAGCCGATTCCACCGACGCGGATGGGCTCCCAGGTCAGCGCACGGCCCTACGCTGCAGAATCACCGCAACCGCCAGCACGACGAGACCTGCGACGGCCAGCAACGACCCAACTGCCGCCGGCGCGGTGTACCCGTAACCAGCCGCGATGACGACGCCGCCGATCCACGCTCCGAAGGCATTGGCGATGTTCAGCGCGGCGTGATTGAGAGAGGCAGCCAAGGTCTGAGCGTCCTCGGCGACATCCATCAACCGTGTCTGGAGGCCGGGAACCATCGAGGACCCGGCGAGCCCGATGAGGAAGACGAAGACAAGCGCCGTGTACGGATTGCGCACGGCGATCACGAAGACCGCGAGAATCACCACGAGGGATCCCATCGACAGGAACAAACCCTTCATCAGTGCGCGATCCGCGAGGTATCCGCCGACGAAGTTGCCGGCCACCATGCCCAGTCCGTACAGCATGAGTGCGAGGGGAATGAACGAAGCGCCGAGCCCGGACACGTCGGTGAGAGTCGTACTGATGTAGGTGTAAACGGCAAACATGCCGCCGAATCCGACCATGCCCACGATCAAGGTCATCCACACCTGAACGCGGCCGAGCGCTCCGAGTTCGGTGATCGGATTCGTCACCGGCATACCGTCCAAACGCGGTATCCAGACGAACAGCGAAGCAACCGTTGCCACCCCGATTACGGCGACCAAGGCGAAGGCGCTGCGCCAGCCGAGTGCCTGGCCGATCCAGGCCGCGACCGGCACCCCGATCACGTTGGCCACGGAAAGGCCCATCATCACCATGGCCACGGCCTTCGCGCGTTTTCCCGGTTCGGCCAGGTGAGCTGCGACCAGTGCGGCGACTCCGAAGTAGGCGCCGTGCGGCAATCCGGCGACGAAGCGAGCCATCATCAGCGTCGTGTAGGAGGGCGCGAAAACCGAAGCGGCATTGCCGACGGTGAAAGCGACCATGAGTGCGATCAACAGCGTGCGGCGCGGTACTCGTGCGGTGAGTGCGGCGATCAGCGGAGCGCCGACGACAACGCCGAGCGCGTATGCGGAGATCACGTGGCCCGCGACGGGTTCCGAGACGCCGAGCCCGGATGCCATTTCCGGGAGCAATCCCATGGCGACGAACTCGGTGGTGCCGATACCGAAACCGCCGAGGGCGAGAGCGAGCATCGCCGGACCTCTGGTGGAACGAACCCCGGGAGTCGAGGTGTCAGAACGGGAGAGGGTAGACGAAGTCACTGATCAATTGTGGTCTCACATCTGGTTGAACTTCCAAGTGAGAGCGGGTGAGTTCACTCACGTGAGACCACGAACACAAATGGGACGCCCGGTTTCCCGGACGTCCCATCTGAAAGGTGAAGCGGTGAATCTACTTCGCGGCCATGGCCTTCTGCAGGTTCACGTCGAGTGCGCCGAGGAACTCCTCGGTGGTCAGGTAGCCCTGATCGCCGCCGACCAGCATCGAGAGGTCCTTGGTCATCTGGCCGCTTTCGACGGTCTTGATGACAACGTCTTCGAGCGCCTGCGCGAAGCCGATGACCTCAGGGGTGCTGTCGAGCTTGCCACGATGCTCGAGCCCGCGGGTCCACGCGAAGATGGACGCGATCGGGTTGGTCGAGGTGGGCTTGCCCTGCTGGTGCTGACGGTAGTGACGCGTCACGGTGCCGTGAGCAGCCTCTGCCTCACAGGTCTTTCCGTCCGGTGTCAGCAGAACCGACGTCATGAGGCCGAGCGAGCCGAAGCCCTGGGCCACGGTGTCGGACTGGACGTCGCCGTCGTAGTTCTTGCATGCCCAGACGTAGCCGCCCTCCCACTTGAGTGCGGAAGCGACCATGTCGTCGATGAGGCGGTGCTCGTAGGTCAGACCTGCGGCATCGAACTCAGCCTTGAACTCGGTCTCGTAGACGTGCTGGAAGATGTCCTTGAAGGCACCGTCGTACGCCTTGAGAATGGTGTTCTTGGTGGACAGGTACACCGGGTAGTTCTGCTGCAGTCCGTAGGTGAGCGACGCGCGAGCGAAGTCACGGATGGACGTGGTGAAGTTGTACTGCCCCTGGACGACGCCGCCCTCTTCGGGGAAGTTGACCAGTTCGTGCTCGATCGGTGCGCTGCCGTCCTCAGGCGTGTAGGTGATCATCACCTTGCCGGGGCCGGGGACCTTGAAGTCTGTGGCGCGGTACTGGTCGCCGAATGCGTGACGGCCGATGATGATCGGCTTGGTCCAGCCCGGAACGAGTCGCGGAACGTTGGAGATGATGATCGGTGCGCGGAAGATCGTGCCGCCGAGAATGTTGCGGATCGTTCCGTTCGGGGAACGCCACATCTTCTTGAGACCGAATTCCTCGACACGTGCCTCGTCCGGCGTGATCGTGGCGCATTTGACGCCGACGCCGTGCTTCTGGATCGCGTGCGCTGCGTCGATGGTGACCTGGTCGTCGGTCTCGTCGCGGTACTCGATACCGAGGTCGTAGTACTCGAGGTTCACATCGAGATACGGATGGATCAACTTGTCTTTGATGAACTGCCAGATAATGCGCGTCATCTCATCGCCGTCGAGTTCGACGACGGTGCCCTCAACCTTGATTTTGGACATGGGTGCTTCGCGTCCTCCTAGGAAGTTTCCCTGGTTACACGGTTGCGGTCACACTTTGTGAGTGGGTCCGCGAACGGTTCGATTATCAAACCTAGACGGTGTGGACTGATCTCGGGAGATGAGTCCCAAACAAGACAAGCGTACTGCTAACCCGTGAGGCTGCAACCGGCAGGTCCACCCACCGGTCTCTACTCGCGAGTAACTTTTGCCTGCTAGTGGGCTGCGTCGCTCTGTCTCGCGTGCGGTCGCGGCTCACATTTCGCCCCGTGTCAGGACTGCGCTCACTTCCCGGTAGAATCCGACTTGGTCATGAGTGCCAGCGTCAAGCCCCGGCTCGCTGGACGGCAACCCTCCAACCGCGGTGGGGTGCCCCGGGTGATGACCAGGTTTCCCGACGTGGATCTGCTCACGCAGTTCCACCGCAATTCGGGTGACAAGCGCGGGTCCGACAGGGACGGACCCCAGACCGGGCCGAGCCCCACGGAGGTAACTCAGTATGTGTCGCACTTGTAGATAGACCCCAGCACGGGGCGGCGATCCTTCGCCCCCGTCCGACATCTATCCGTCAGACCACTGGAGTGAACAAATCATGACCGACAACACAGCCGACGCCGCAGCAACTTCTGATCCGACCGCCAACTGGTCGTTCGAGACAAAGCAGGTGCACGCCGGGCAAACAGCGGACACCGCCACCAATGCGCGCGCTCTGCCGATCTACCAGACCACCAGCTACGTCTTCGACAGCACCGATCACGCTGCGGCACTGTTCGGCCTCGCCGAGCCGGGCAACATCTACACGCGGATCATGAATCCCACACAGGACGCCGTCGAGCAGCGCATCGCCGCCCTCGAAGGCGGAGTCGCCGCACTCCTGCTGTCCTCGGGTCAGGCTGCCGAGACCATCGCGATCCTCAACATTGCCGAGGCCGGCGACCACATCGTCTCCAGCCCGTACCTGTACGGCGGCACGTACAACCTCCTGCATTACACGCTTCGCAAGCTGGGCATCGAAGTCACGTTCGTCGAGGATCCCGACGATCTCGAGCAATGGCGCGACGCCATTCGCCCGAACACGAAGGCCTTCTACGGCGAGACGATCGCCAATCCCAAGAACCACATCCTCGATCTCCCAGGAATCTCGTCGTTGGCCCACGAGAACGGTCTCCCGTTGATCGTGGACAACACCGTTGCGACGCCGTACCTGCTCCGCCCACTCGAGCACGGCGCCGACATCGTCGTTCACTCCGCCACCAAATACCTTGGCGGACACGGCACAGCAATCGCCGGCGTCATCGTCGACGGTGGCACCTTCGACTGGACGCAGGGTCGCCACACGAACTTCACGACGCCTGATCCCAGCTACCACGGCGTCACCTTCGCAGACCTCGGCGCGCCGGCATTTGCACTCAAGGCGCGCGTCCAGCTGCTGCGTGATCTCGGCTCCGCCGTGGCGCCCTTCAACGCGTTCCTCATCGCGCAGGGCATCGAAACCTTGAGCCTGCGCATCGAGCGTCACGTGTCCAATGCACAAAAGGTCGCCGAATTCCTCGACGGCCACGGCGAGGTGGCCTCCGTTTCCTACGCGGGACTCCCGTCCTCACCATGGTTCGAACGCGGAAAGCAGCTGACGCCCAAGGGAACCGGCGCCATCGTCACCTTCGAACTGCCCGGCGGTATCGATGCGGGCAAGACGTTCGTCAACGCCCTGACGCTGCACAGCCACGTCGCCAACATCGGTGACGTTCGCTCACTCGTCATCCACCCTGCCTCGACGACGCATTCGCAGCTCACCCCCGAAGAGCAGCTAGCCTCCGGTGTCACACCCGGGCTCGTCCGCCTCGCGGTCGGAATCGAAGGAATCGACGACATCCTCGCCGATCTCACCGTCGGCCTGGCTGCGGTGGCAAACTCGTGACCGTGAACGAATTGGAGCCCAGGATCGACCTCCTCCCCCCGCCCGACGGCCAGGTGGGGTTCGTCGACATCGGTGCCTTGGAACTCGAGAGCGGCGCGGTACTCCCATCGGTTTCGCTCGCCGTTCAGCGGTGGGGTGAGCTGTCCCCGAACCGCGACAACGTCGTACTCGTCGAGCACGCACTGACCGGAGACTCACACGTCACCGGACCGATCTCCGCAAATCAGCCCTCCCCCGGCTGGTGGAACGGAATGGTCGGCGCCGGCGAACCGATCGACACGGGCGAATGGTGCGTCATCGCAACCAATGTCCTCGGTGGTTGTCGCGGCACGACCGGTCCCAGTTCGCTGGCCGACGACGGCAAGCCGTGGGGCAGCAGGTTCCCGGAGATTTCCATCCGGGATCAGATCGCAGCGGAGAAGAAGCTCGTCGATCTTCTCGGGATCGACCAGTTGGCCTCGGTAGTCGGCGGATCCATGGGCGGCATGCGCACGCTCGAATGGGCAGTAACCTACCCGGACAGCATTCGCTCCGCGTTGGTGCTCGCAACCGGTTCACGGGCCACTGCGGATCAGATCGGCACCCAGACGACGCAGATCGCTGCCATCGTGTCCGACCCGGACTGGCAGGGCGGTGACTACCACGGAACGGGGCGGGTACCTCGCGCCGGACTCGGCATCGCCCGTCGCATCGCGCACCTGACGTACCGCACCGAGTCCGAACTGGACGCGCGCTTCGAGAACTCTGCTCAGAACGACGAAAACCCTTGGAACGGTGGACGATACGCCGTCCAGAGCTACCTGGAACATCAGGCAGACAAGCTCGTCGACCGCTTCGACCCGAGCACGTACGTCCTCCTGACCGAGGCCATGAACCGGCACGACATCGGTCGTGGACGCGGCGGCGTTGCGGCGGCGTTGGCATCGATCACAGCGCCGGTCGTCGTGGGCGGCGTGGACTCGGATCGGCTGTATCCCCTTCGTTTGCAGGAGGAGATCGCCGACGGCATTTCCACGTGCTCCGGCCTCGAGATCCTCAAGTCCAAGGACGGCCACGACGGCTTCCTGACGGAGGCGGACGCTGTCGCCGGACTGCTGCGCCGAACGATGGAGTTCGCACGCACGGCCCGCTGATCCGGCACAGAGCCACATTTTCAGGATCCGTCAATGTCGGGAAAACCACAGCTGATCTGCAGGTTTTCCCGACATTTTCATTGGCGTACCCGAGCTGGCGCGGCTAGCATCGGCGAACGTGAATCAGCCATGCTCGACGCGCCTGCAGGCTACGTACATTCCCGAGCACATGTCGTTCGCGTTCTGGGGTGATGCAGACCCGGAAGCGCGACTGGCGGAGCTGGGGATGCCGACCGGGTCGCCGGGCATCTGCCGCCTCGCGATCCCGGTCGACGAGTCGATCGCAGCAACCGACGTCGAAGCGCAACTGCTCGACCTCGCCACCGCGATCGACGCCCTGCACACCCTCGATGCACGTCGCGACGACCTCGGACCGTCGTTGCTCGCATGGAAGCGCGTCGTCGACACCGGCGCACATGACATTCCGACCGCAGCGCATGCCGCGATCGAGCGCGACGACACGAAAATCAGAAGCGCCCGGTCCACGGTGCGATTATTCACGCAAGCGCGCGTGGCAATCGAGAGTCTTCGCCGAGCACAGATTCAGGCGACATTGCGCCCGTATCAAGTGCACGGAGTTGCCTGGTTGACTGCGCTGTCGGGTTCGGGCGGTGGAATTCTCGCCGACGAGATGGGTTTGGGCAAGACACTGCAAGCGATTTCGATGATCGCGATCCGCGCGGACGACGGTCCGCATCTGGTCGTGTGTCCCACCTCGGTGATAGGAAACTGGCGCCGCGAGATCGAGCGATTCGCTCCGCATCTGCCACTGCACGTTCATCACGGAACCGCTCGCGCACTTCCCACTCGTATCCCCGCCGGCACCACGGTTCTGACCAGCTACAGCGTCTTGCGTTCCGACACAGCCCAATTGGCCCCGATCCAGTGGAGTTCGGCGACCTTCGACGAGGCGCAACAGATCAAGAACCCCGCTTCCCTCGCTGCGAAAGCAGCAATGCAGTTGTCGGCCGACGTCAAGGTGGCGATGACGGGCACGCCGGTGGAGAACCGCCTCGAAGAATTGTGGTCGCTCTTTCGCGTCGCCAATCCCGAAGTCCTCGGAACTCGCGCACGTTTTCGCCAACGGTTTGCCGTACCGATCGAATCCGGTCGATCCGCCACCGCGGCGACCAGGCTTGCCGCGGTCATCGATCCTTTCATTCTGCGCAGAACCAAAGACACAGTGGCCAAGGATCTTCCGCCCAAGCAATTCTCCACCGTCTCGTGCACTCTGACGTCGGAACAAGCGCGCATCTATCGGTCTGCTGTAGTAGATGCTTTCGACACCGGTTTGGGTACGGGAATTGCCCGGCGCGGCAACATCCTTGCGCTTCTGACCACCCTCAAGCAGGTATGCAATCACCCGGCGCAGGTCACCGGCGATACGGACGACCTCTACGGAAGATCCGGAAAGCTCGACCGCGCAACGGAAATGATCGCCGAGATCGTCGATGACGGCGATCGCGCGCTGATATTCACGCAGTACCGGACGATGGGCGAGATGCTCTCGCGGCATCTGGGATCCGAGTTGGGAATCGGCGCAATCCCCTTCCTCCATGGCGGCCTGAACACCGACAAGCGAGACGGGATGGTCGACGCCTTCCAGAACGACGCGGATTCCCCGCCGGTTCTGATTCTGAGCCTGCGAGCCGCAGGCTTCGGCCTCAACCTCACGCGTGCGAGTCACGTCGTGCACTACGACCGGTGGTGGAATCCGGCCGTCGAAGATCAGGCAACCGACCGGGCACACCGCATCGGCCAGAAGCGCACCGTCAACGTCCACACCTTGGTGACCGGCGGAACCGTGGAGGATCACATCGCAGCGATGCACGAGTCCAAACGAGCTGTGGCCGACGCTGTTTCCGGGAACGTCGAGGCCGCCCTGGCCGATCTCCCCGACACCGAACTGCGTGAACTTCTCGAACTGGACGGCGCGGTGATCATCTGATGGCCAACGAATTCGGCGTCACCGCTTGGGGTCGAGCGTGGCTGCGGACGGTGGAGCGGACGGCGGCATCAGGTCCGAACCCGTCCCTGCCGACAGCCCGTACCCTGGCACGCAACGGTTCCGTGGAGTTCACCGTCGTCTCATCGGGGACCGTCGTAGCCGAGGTGAGCACCAAAGCAAAAACTTCGTCGGTGACGATTGGTGTCCCGCTCTGGACCACATCCGAGATCGCTGCAGTGAAGAACCTTCTCCGCTCGGCGGGAAAGGCCAACAGATCCGTCTCCACCGGCGAACTGCCGGACAGCATCGTCACCGAACTGCAGGCTCGAAATATCGCAGTCGCCGTTGATCTTTCGGAGTGCACTGCCAACTGCGACTGCTCAGGTCGACGCTCGCCGTGCGTTCACCATCTCGCCGCGATCTACGCCCTCGCCGGGCGAATCGACGAGGAACCTGCACTCGCGGTGACGCTGCGAAGTGCGCCGGTCAAGGCTGGAAAGAAGTCGACATCCACACATCCGCCGGAGTGGATCCCTCTGAGTGATATCGACATTCGCTCGTTTTACGGGGACTGATCTTCTCAGTCGGTGCCGAGCGGATCGATGGTCAGGGCGAGCGTCGCGATCAACACACCCATGACGCCCATCGCCGCGGTGTCGAAGACCCTTCCACGCACCGCGAGCAACCCCACACGATTCTCGGGAACGAACCACCGAGCAGCAGCACCGATGATGACGGCAACACCGAATACGAGGGCGCCGCGACGCCACCGGTCGGCCAGCACGAGAACGACGGCTGCCGCGATCACGGCGAGGACCGCGAGCATGGGCAGATTCTTCTTCGCGAGGCCGACCAGTGAGGACATCGGACTCAGGCTCCGGCCAGAACCCGCTCGGCGCGCTCGACCACGTTGGTGATCAGGAACGCGCGGGTCAGCGGTCCGACACCACCGGGGTTGGGTGAGACGAATCCGGCGACCTCGTTGACGTCGGCTGCGACGTCACCGCGCAGGCCGTCGTCGGTGCGGCTGACGCCGACGTCGAGGGCCGCTGCTCCGGGCTTGACCATGTCCGCGGTGATGAGGCCGGGAACGCCGGCGGCGGCGACGATGATGTCGGCGCGGCGAACCTCGGCTGCGAGATCGCGGGTACCGGTGTGGCAGAGCGTGACCGTCGCGTTCTCGCTACGACGCGTCAGCAGCAATCCGATCGGACGACCGACCGTGACGCCGCGTCCGACAACCACCACGTGTGCACCGGCAATCGGGACCTCGTAGCGACGCAGAAGATGGAGGATTCCACGTGGGGTGCACGGCAGCGGGGCTTCCTTGCCCAACACCAGTCGACCGAGGTTGACCGGATGCAAGCCGTCGGCATCCTTGTCGGGGTCGATACGCTCGAGGGCCGCGTTCTCGTCGAGGTGCTTGGGGAGCGGCAACTGCACGATGTAGCCGGTGCACTCGGGATTGGCATTGAGTTCGTCGATCGTCGCGTTGAGCTGTTCCTGCGTGATGTCGGCAGGCAGGTCACGTCGCAAGGAATTGATACCGACCTTGGCGCAGTCGTTGTGCTTGCCGCGCACGTAAGCCGCGGATCCGGGGTCGTCGCCCACCAGGATGGTGCCCAAGCCGGGTGTGATGCCCTCTGCCTTCAGAGCGCTCACCCGCACCTTCAGGTCTTCGAAGATTTCGTCGCGGGTAGCTTTGCCGTCGAGGATCGTTGCAGTCACGGCGACCATTGTTCCAGGTTAGGGTCGATGAGTGACAACGGCTCCGGAACTACGCGGCCCGAGGGTGCTCCTCTCCCCCGTCTCGCCCGACCATCACGCTCGTCTGCGGGCAATTCACCTGCACCCGGACGTCGTGCAGTGGTGGCAGAATCCCGACGACGACTGGCCTGCGGCGCCGGAGGCCGGCACCACGCGCTACAGCATCTTCTACGACGACCACTTGATCGGCTTCATCCAGTGGTACGAAGCGGAAGACAACCCCGACTTCCGCCACGCCGGTCTCGACTTGTTCCTCGATCCCGACTTTCACAGCAAAGGGTTCGGCCGCGAATCGATACGGGTGCTGTGTGCCCATCTGATCGACGACCTCGCATTTCACCGTCTTGTCATCGACCCGGAAGTCGACAACTCCGTCGCCATCGCTTGCTACCGATCAGTGGGCTTCAAGGACGTCGGGGTGATGCGCGAGTACTCGCGAGATCGCCACGGTAAGTGGAAGGACGGCCTGCTGATGGATCTGCTCGCACGGGAATTCATCCGCTGATCGACAGGCCCCGGCCCGAGAGGACAGACATCATGTTGCTGGACAAGGAATTCACGGCCCCCTTGCAGAAGAGTGACGCCAAGGGTGGGTGGACCTACGTCATCTGGCCGGAGTCCGCCGAGTTCTTCGGCACCCGCGGCCTGGTCAAGGTTCGCGGGACGATCGACGGACATCCGTTCCAGAGTTCGTTCATGGCCTTGGGAGACGGCAACCACAAGCTGCCGGTCAAAGCCGATCTCCGCAAAGCCATCGGCAAGGAGGCGGGCGAACTGGTGACCGTGCACCTCGAGGAGCGCGTGCAGAGCTAGGCGCTACTACTTCATGTCGACGACAAGACCGTGCGCCGACGCATAAGCCACGGCCTGCATCAACTCGATCTGCGCGTTTCCGACAGACGCGGACGTCCACAGACTCGGGTCGATCCGCGCACCGCGCAGGTCTGCACCTTCGAGTTTGAGTCCACCCGTGCGAGCACCGGACAGATCCGCCGACGCCAGAACCGCGCCCCGCATGTCGGCCCGAACCAAGTTCGCTTCACGGAAGCGGCACGAGGTGAAGTCGATCTTCCTCAAGTCCGCCCCGCCCAGTGAGGTCAACGAGAAGTCGACTTCATCGAGCGTCAACGGCCGGATACGGCAACCGTCGAACGTCGAACCGAGCAGACTGCAGTTTCGGAACGTGCTGTGCCACAGGCTGGTCCGAGCAAAATTGCACGAGCGGAACGCTGTTCCCGTGTGCACGGACTCCCCCAGATCGGTGCCGGTGAAATCACAGTCCGTGAACACCACCGACTCCGTCGTGAGTCCGGTGAGGTCGGCGTCTCGGAAATTGCAGTTGGTGAAAGTGCGCTGACGCCACTTCTGCCCGGCCAGCCGCGCGTCTGAATAGTCTTCGCCGACGACGTCGTCGGATTCTTCGGGGAGCATGACGTCCATACTGCCCCGCCACACCGACACCGGTTCAGCGCCCCTGATGGCAGCGGACAATCAGCCGGCCGACACCCAGCGATCTCGTCCGTCGCTACCAATCCCACATACCATCGCTCTGCCCTTTGTCGTCACGCCTGTTGCTCCAGGTGTCGAACAGAATGATCCCGGATTTACCGTTCCTCCCGACGGTTTCGGAGGAACGTAGGCGGGTTCCGTTGTCTTCGGCGGCGTGTACGCCGGGGCGGGCGGAACGTACGGCGTAGTCGTGGTCTCCGGGACCTGCGGAACCAGCGGCACGATCGCCACGGTGGTTGTCGTCGTCGGCGGCACGATCGTTGTCGTCGTCGGCACGGGGGACGAAGTCGTGGTCTTCGTCGTCGACGGGACAGTGCTCTTGGTTGTCGTCGCAGCAGTTGTCGTCGCAGCAACTGTCGTCGAAGAGGTCACAGCAGGCGTCGTTGATTCTTCCGACTTGCCCGCTCCCGTTGCCGCGGCGATGGCAACCAACCCCACGACTGCTGCGCCGGCGATCCACGGCCACTTACGCCGCGTCTTGCCTTCCTCGGCGTTTGCGTCCGGCACTGCCGATCCGGGTGCACCGAAGACCTGCGTGGGAGTGCCGAAAGCCTGAGTGGGTGCGTCGACGCCCTTGGGCCGTGTCTGCGCGGTCCACTGCTGACCGTCCCAGTAACGGTCGATCGTGGGGTCGAAGGGGTCGGGGTTCCAACCGGCGGGAGGGTTCATCAAAAGTCCGTTCTGCGAAGAGTGCCGGAAATAGGTTCGCACGGACTGGCCGGTTTGTTACCAATTCGCCCACACACCTCGACTGCCCTTCTCACGGACGCGGGCACCGCTGGGCCGCCCGGTACAGTTCCTCGAGTGTTCCGAGTGATGTTCCACGAGCCCCGCATCCCACCCAACACCGGAAACGCGATCCGCATGGTCGCGGGCACCGGTTGCGAACTGCACCTGGTCGGCCCTCTCGGGTTCGACCTGTCGGAGCCGAAGCTCAAGCGCGCAGGCTTGGATTACCACGATCTGGCTACTGTCACGGTCCACGAGAACCTGGCCGCTGCCTGGGACGCCGTCACTCCCGCTCGCGTGTTCGCCTTCACCGCGCACGCGACCACGTCGTATGCCGATATCGCCTACCAACCCGGCGACGTCCTGCTGTTCGGGCCCGAGCCCACCGGACTGTCCGAAGAGGTATTGGCGGACGAACACGTCACCGAGCGCCTGCGTATCCCGATGCTTCCCGGACGCCGGTCCCTCAACCTGTCCAACGCTGCCGCCCTCGTGACGTACGAGGCGTGGCGTCAGCACGGGTTCAAGGGCGCCGTCTGATCGACGTCAGTAGACGTCTCGGACGTACCGCTTCTCGGCCGAGAGAGCCTTCACGTACGCCTCCGCACTACGAGGTGCCAGTTTTCCGTGTTGAGCGACCACCCCGTTGAGGGCACTGTCGACGTCCTTAGCCATCCGGTTGGCATCGCCGCAGACGTAGAAGTGCGCTCCCTTCTGCAACCACTCCCACAGCAGCGCACCCCGCTCACGCATCCGGTCCTGCACGTAGACCTTGTCGGCTTGATCCCGGGAAAATGCGAGGTCGAGTTCGGTGAGGAATCCGTCTTTCCGCAATTCTTCGATTTCTTCGCGGTAGTAGAAGTCGGTAGCGGCGTGCTGTTCCCCGAAGAACAGCCAGTTCGGACCCGTGTGCCCCAATGCCCGCCGCTCATGCAGGAAGGCACGGAACGGCGCGATGCCGGTCCCCGGTCCGACCATGATCATCGGGGTCTCGGGATCGGAAGGTGGCCGGAAATGGGTCGACTTTTGCACGTAGATACCGATGTCGTCATCGCGGGCGTGGTCGGCGAGGTAAGTCGAGCACACCCCACGCCGTGGGACACCCGCAATGTTGTATCGCACCGCGGACACCGTCAACTGCACTTCGCGTGGGTTCTCCTTCGGACTGGAAGAGATCGAATACAGCCGCGGCTGAAGCGGTTTGAGTAGCGAGAGCCATTCGTCCGTCGAGGCACGAACGGGCGACTGCGCGAGAATGTCGACGGACTGTCGTCCCCACGACCAGTCTTTGAGCGTGGAGACGTTCTCCGGCTTCAACAACTCGGCCAGGTCCGAATCGCGGGTTCGTTGATGCACGAACCGAATCATGTCGCTCGAGATTCGAGTGATCTCCAAGCGCTCGGTGAGCGCGGTACGCAAAGTCATGGAACCGTGCTGCCCCAAGTCGACGGTCTCCTCACCGTCGAGGCCGGTAAGGGTGAGCCACTCGTCGACGAACGGGGAACTGTTCCGCGGCCAGACTCCGAGAGCGTCTCCGGCTTCGTAACTGACAGTGTCGTCCGGAAGGTGAAAGCCCAACTGCCGCACGTCTTTGGAAGAGCCTGGCCGGTTGAGCACGATATTGCGCGTCAAGGCTGTGGCCAACGGCGCCTTCTTGTTGTATTGCAGCGGCGCCGACATCGCCGGTGAAATCGGCGCGGCCGCAACGGTTGTCCCAGAATTGTTCTTTGCAACGAGGACGTCGGTCGTCGCGCCAGCCTCCGAGCGCTGAAGTTCAGCCGTGACCGCGTCCAGCCATCCAGCAGCGGTGTCCTCGAAATCGGGCTCACAGTCGGCGCGATCGACGATACGACTGGCGCCCAGTTCGGCAAGGCGGGCGTCGAGCTTTCGTCCGTGTCCACAGAAGTCGGCATAGTTCGAGTCACCGAAAGCGATGACTGCATAACGTGTCTCGGCCATGCCGGGCACCGTGTCAGCAGACAATGCGTCCCAGAAACCGCTGCCGTTGTCCGGGGATTCGCCGTCACCGGAGGTACTGGTGATCAGCAGGACCTCTCTGGTAACTGCCAGGTCGGCGGCCGGGAACTCGTCCATCGCGTGCATCACCACGGGCAAGCCAACTTCCCCGAGACGAGCAGCGCAGGCTGCGGCAAACTCCTCCGCGTTTCCGGTCTGCGATGCCCAGAGCACCACGATCGGCGCGCGTTCCGGCGCAATGCCCGCACTCGATGGCAACGCAGGCCCATCCGCGTCTGGGAGTAAGGTCCGCGAGTACAGGCCGGCCAATACGCCGTCGACCCACATCCTCTTTTCGGTCTCGAACGGCGCAGTCGACGGCAAGGTCGGCACACCGGCCGTACGATCACCGTCCGCACGCAACGCCGCGAGAAGGCCGGCCAGGTAGCTCTGTTGCAGCGCATCGAATACCACTGCAGGTGTTCCTGTTTGACCGATGACCCCGGCCAGGACATCGGTTCGCGACAAAACCCGATCGTCCGGCGCAGGAGCCTCCCGCGGCGACTCGGCGAGCACTGTCTCGGGTGTGTTCACGGCGACCTTCGTCATAGTGACAGCACAGGCTTTGAACTCCGGTTGCTGCGAGGCAGGGTCAATCGCGTCGTTGGTGACGGCGTTGATGGACAGGTACTCACCGAAGGCGTCGTTCCAGTGAAACGGTGCGAAGCAGTTTCCCGGACGCACTCGGTCGGTGACAACCGCCGGGAGCACAGCGCGGCCGCGGCGTGAGGCAACCTCGATCGCATCCTTGTCGACGACGCCGAGCCTGGCGGCGTCGTCGGGATGGATCTCGACGAAGGGACCTGGGTTGAGTTTGTTCAGCTTGGCGACCTTGCCGGTCTTGGTCATGGTGTGCCACTGGTGCGCGAGACGACCGGTGTTGAGCAGGAATGGATAGTCGTCGTCGGGCATTTCGGCGGGAAGCATGTGCGGCCGTGCGAAGAACATCGCACGGCCAGTGGCGGTGGGAAATGCGAGCCGCGGAGTGCTGCCGTCCTCGCGGATCAGGAGCCTTTGACTGTCACCGTCATTGACGTATCGGATGGGATGACGGTCCTGATCACTGTCTGGCGGGCACGGCCACTGGATTGACGTCTTGCGGAGGCGCTCGTAGGTGACGCCGCGTAAGTCGTAGCCGGTCTTCGGATTCCAGAACTGCTTGATCTCCTCGAACACCTCTTCGGCGCAGGTATAGGTGAACGCCTCGCCATACCCCATCTCGCAGGCGATGCGGGCGATGATCTGCCAATCAGGCAGCGCCTGCCCGACCGGATCCAGCGCCTGCTGAAAGAGCGTCAGGTTGCGCTCGGAATTGATCATCACTCCGTCCGACTCTGTCCACAGTGACGCGGGTAGCAGAACATCGGCGTATTCGTTGGTCTCGGTACCCAGGAACGCATCCTGGGTGATGACGAGGTCAGCCTTCTCCAAGCCGTCGATGACGGTCTTGCGGTTGGCTACTGTTGCAACAGGATTGGTGCAGATGATCCAGCACGCCTTGATCTCCCCCGCCGCCATGCGGGAGAACAGGTCGATGGTCCCGCCGCCGATGTCGGTGCGCAGAGAACCCGCCGGGATCCCCCAACGCTCCTCGACGAATTCGCGATCGGCGTCGACCGTCACGGCACGCTGGCCGGGCAAACCTGGCCCCATGTAGCCCATTTCACGCCCGCCCATCGCGTTCGGCTGCCCGGTCAGCGAGAACGGACCGCTGCCGGGCTTGCAGATTGCTCCAGTCGCAAGGTGAAGGTTGCAGATGGCATTGGTGTTCCACGTGCCGTGGGTGCTCTGGTTCAACCCCATAGTCCAACAGCTCATCCAGTTGGCAGCCTCACCGATCCACTGCGCTGCAGTGCGGATGTCGGCTTCGGGGATACCCGTGATCTCACTGACCTTCTCCGGGGTGTACTCCGCGAGGAAACCGGGCATCACCTCCCAGCCTTCGGTGAAGTCGGCGATGAAGTCGGGATCGGTGTGGCCGTTCACGACGAGCAGGTGGAGGAGCCCGTTGAGTAGCGCAAGATCTGTGCCGGGAGCGATCTGCAGGAACAAGTTCGCCTTGTCCGCGGTGGCGCTGCGTCGAGGATCGACGACGATCAACTTCGCGCCTGCCTTGATCCGCTCCTGCATCCGCAGAAAGAGGATCGGATGGCAGTCCGCCATGTTCGCGCCCGTCACGAAGAACACGTCGGCGTGTTCGAAGTCCTGATAGGAACCGGGCGGTCCGTCGGCCCCGAGAGACTGCTTGTAGCCGGTGCCTGCACTCGCCATGCACAACCGGGAATTCGATTCGATCTGATTGGTTCCGATAAAGCCCTTGGCCAGTTTGTTCGACAAGTACTGGGCTTCGAGAGACATCTGCCCGGACACGTACAACGCAAACGCGTCGGGGCCGTGCTCGTCGATGATCCCACGGAGGCGGTGGGCGGTTTCGGTGATGACGGCACCGATGTCGGCCGATTCGATCGCATCACCTCGGTGTGGACGGCGATATGCAGATTCCATACGCCCCGGACCTGCGAGCATGTCTGCTGTCGTGGTCCCTTTGGTGCACAGACGCCCGAAGTTGGTGGGATGTGTCTTCAGACCGGAAGACTTCGCAGCCTTCCGACGACCCGTCTCCGGATCGGTGATGATGTCGAGGACGAGACCACAGCCGACCCCGCAGTACGCGCAGAGTGTGTCGACACTGGTGGTAGTGAGTTGAGCGCCCATCGATTCATGCATCCCTTCGACCGAGGATCAAGGTCGACTTCCATCTTCGGATGCAGTTGTTTCGGGAGTTCATGCCCGATGTTGCGTAACAATCACTCTTTCCTCACCGCCCCCTTCTGACCGATGTGCGGTCCCGGAACCAGCGGTCGTCGACGGGCGGCGACACGCGAATGCCCAGTTCTAACCCCTGCCGCCGAATCGAGCGATGTAGTGCCAGACCTTCTTGACGCCCTGCGCATCGAAGGACGCACCCCGGGCGAACCCCAGGACGGCAGGCGTCAGTCGCCCGTCGATTGCGATCTCTCGCGCGAGGTCGACGACGGCCGCTCCCCGATATTCGGGATGTTCGGCGACTTCCTCGACGTCGACCGCGTAACCGTCGTGCCACAGCACCGGGCATGGGAGCGAGTGGGCGATCTCTTCGATGCGTGAGCCCCGGTAGCTCGGGTCCAGAACGAGTGCCTCGACGTCGGTTCCGATGACGACGGCGCCGTGGACGTGCGCCTCGATGTAGTGGTCGAGCGGATCGTCGAACTCGGCGGCTCCTGCGGCGTCGACCAGGCTCATCGCGTCCGCCGTTCCGAAGAGATCAGGCTCGAAGACACTGTCGGGAAAGCAGAAAGTGGTGCGGTCGAGTGTGTGCTCGGCAAGCCGGAAGTAGGACGAGCCGAACCGAGGAGATGCCCCGTACGGATCGGCGGAAAAGTTCAACGATCCGTACTTCGGCCGTTCCGACGGCTCTCTCTCGTCGTAAGCCCCGCCGAATATCCGACTCTCCCAACGCCAACGATCGCCTCCGTGATGCGCCGTCAGTCCGCCGTTGCTGGTTCGAGTCTCGAACTGTGTCACGTAGGTGCCTCGACGTGCGATCGAGGCCAGTGTCAGACCACGTTCAGACGGGAGGTCCGGATGAAAGTGCAACGTCACCCGGTGATTTCGATCCAACGGGGCGCCCTTCGAGAGGCCGCTCACGTGCACAATCGCGGCAGACGAGGGAGTGGAATCAACAGGCATTCGCCCATTATCCGGATACGGAAGCAGCACCGGTGAAGAAGTCGACCAGTGAATACGGTGCGCCTTCACCGAGGCAGAGATCAAGGATCACGTGCGAGTCCGCGGCCTCGGATGCACTGCGTACAAACATCGCTTCCTCGTAGCCGCTCAGTGCCGCTTCGATGTCGTCGGGGTGCGCGGCGATCGCCCTTCCCAGTTCGGCGCCGTCGAACATGGCCAAGTTCGCGCCCTCACCGGATGGAGCCATCAGGTGTGCCGCATCACCGAGGAGCGTGACCCCGGGCACACGATCCCATCGATGCTCGTCGGGAAGGGCATGGATCGCCCGCGGAATCGGAGCGGTTTCGCCGTCTGTGATCAGTGCAGTGAGTTCCGGTGCCCAACCGTCGAACTCGGCCGCGACCCGCGCTGTCGCAGCGGCAGCGTCGGTGAAATCGATACCGGCAAACCACTCCGCCGTACGGTTCAGCTGGACGTAGGTGTGCACGATGTCCCCCGCCTCTCGATGCGCGGCGATCGCTTGTCCTGGTGCGGGCGCGTACATCGCCCCGTCACCGACGGCCTCGGCTGCAGCCGAATGCTTCTCGTCGACGTCGTACAGATACGTCTCGACGAACGTGGTGCCGACGTATTCGGGCTTCGCATCGGAGAGCAAGGGGCGGATCTTCGACCAGGCACCGTCGGCGCCGACGAGGAGGCCGGTAGTCACCGTCGAACCGTCGGCAAAGGTCAGTTCGTGTCGGCCGTCAGCGCACTCGTCGGCTGTGTTCGGTGAGCCGAGCGAGCGGACACTGTCGACCTTGCGTCCCCATTCGATCGTGTCGTCCGGAAGGGATTCGATCAGGATCCGACGGAGGTCTCCGCGCAGCACTTCGGGACGTGCTCCCGTGCCGTCGTCGGGTTCGTCGAGGAGCACGGTGGCGTGTTGATCGAGTACGCGCGACGCGGCGCCGCCCGCGTGGATGATCGCGCGGAACTCGTCGATGAGGCCGGCAGCCTGGAGCGCCGCCTGGCCATTGTGTTCGTGGATGTCGAGTTGTCCGCCCTGGGTACGGGCTTCTGCCGACGGTTCAGCTTCGTAGATTTTCGCGGGAATGCGGTGAATGTGGAGGACGCGCGCGAGGGTCAGGCCGCCTAGGCCCGCCCCGATGATCGAGATCGGCGTGTTCATGTTGAGTCCTTTCGATGGATTGGAACGATGTTCCAACTACAATCTTGGAACGACGTTCCAGATATGTCAAGATGGTTCGCATGGCGACCAGGAATCAGCGGACCGAACGACGTACGGACGCGCTCTCGAAGGAGCGAATCGTCGAGGCTGCGATCGAGATCCTCGACGACGAGGGCGAAACTGCGCTGACATTTCGCGCACTCTCCGCACGCCTGGCAACAGGAAGCGGGGCGATTTACTGGCACGTCGCCAACAAGAGCGAACTGCTCGCCGCGGCGACCGACGACGTCATCGCCCGCGTGACAACCGAAGGAACCGAAAGCGCAACTCCACGCGAGGCGATCCGGATCATCACCCTCGGTGTGTTCGACGCGATCGACGCTCACCCGTGGGTCGGCACCCAACTCTCGCGCGAGCCGTGGCAATCAGCAGTGATGCAGATCTTCGAAAGTCTCGGCACACAGCTCCAGGCCCTGGGCGTTCCCGAATCGGCACAGTTCGACTGCGCGTCCGCACTCCTGAATTACGTACTCGGCCTCGCCGGCCAGTACGCCGCGGGCGCCCGCCTCCTCCCCCGCGAGACAGACCGATCCGCTTTCCTTTCGACCGTCGCTACACGATGGGAAGAACTCGACCCTGCGAAGTACCCGTTCCTCAATCAGGTGTCGACACAACTGCGCGACCACGACGACCGCGAGCAGTTTTTGGCAGGTATCAATCTCATCCTCGCGGGGATCGACACCGCCAGATAGCAGCCGTTCCCGTCAGCTGCAGCCGTCAGCGCGAATGAACAGCAGTGTTGGAACCGAGCGCGATGTCGAGGAAATCCCTTGCTGCACCGCGTAATCCGCGATCTGGATCCCAGACGGCCTGGAGCCGCCTCGGCATCCGCAAGCCGTCGACGTTGACCGCGACCAGTCGCCCGTCCGTCAGATCTGCAGCCACGGCCAGCGACGAGAGAACGGCGGGCGCATTGCCGGCCACTACCGCAGCTTTGACGGCCGTGCACGAAGTGAGCTCGAGCAACGGCGGCACACAATCGGGAACGGCATTCTCGAGCGTCAACCGCGTACCGGACCCTGACTCGCGCTGAATGAGCGGTGTGCGTGCGAGGTCCGCAACCGGAACGGGCACACCATTGGCCCAGTCGTGTCCTGGCGGCACAACTACGACGAGGTGATCACGTGCCACCTCGCACGACGCGAGCGCCGACGGCACATCCGGCCCTTCGACAAATCCGATGTCGGCCTGGCCTGCCTGCACTTGAGCAGAGACGTCCGAGGAATTGTGCAAGCTCACCGACGCCACGACATTGGGGAACTTGTGCCGCATCGCGACCGTCCATCCGGGAACCAGATACTCGGCGATGGTCATGCTGGCCGCGACGGTGACGGCAGCGTCGCGTTCACCGCGAAGTGCCGCAACTCCCGATGCCATTTCCTCGGCACTGACGAGGATGTGACTTGCCCACTCGAGAATCAGACCGCCCTCGGCGGTGGGACGAACACCGGTCGCCGCTCGATCGAAAACCTTGATGCCGAGCTGACGTTCGACCGAACGCACACGGGCGCTGACTGCCTGCTGACTGAGTCCGTGCTCCCGGCCGGCAGCACCCATGCTGCCCAGACGCCCTACGGAAAGCAGGACGTCGAGGGCACTGAGCTCCGGCACCCGAGGGGACAACGACATAGACCAAGATTAGACCCACAAGGCGAATTTGTGGGCATTCAAGGACAACCGGTCTACCGGTACGAACCGGATGAGACGACAGTGAAATACATGACCACCACCACGAGTCCCACCTTCGCCCACATCACCCCGAACTGGTTCGCGGCAGCGATGGGAACGGGAATCGTCTCGGTGGCCGCCGCTTCGCTCGAACCGGAGATCGAGGGCTTGAAACTGGTCTCCGAGATCTTCTGGGTTCTGGCGGTTCTCGTACTGTGCGCCTTGATCGGAGCATTTGCCACCCATTGGTCACAACATCGATGTCAGGCCCTCGCCTACCTGCACAGCCCCGCGATGTTCCCCTTCTACGGCGCCGTCGCAATGGCACTTCTGACCGTGGGATCCGCAACCGGCATCACCGGCCCGGACTTCCTCGGCCACGACGTGGCGATCACCGTGTCGCTGACACTGTGGACACTCGGCACGGCACTCGGCCTGGTCACCTACGTCGTGATGATGATTCGACTCGTTCGAGATGCCGGGATGGCGACGGCAATGCCGTTCTGGCTCATGCCCGTCGTACCCCCGATGGTCTCGGCCACCACCGGCGCTGCCGTCAGCACCCACATGCCCGAAGGCGCTCCGCGCGTCGCGGTACTGGTCTTCTGCTACATCCTGTTCGCTCTGGCGCTGACCGCCGCCATCGGCATTCTGGTAGCCGTCGCCAGGCAGTTCGCACGCAACCACTCGGCGGGCGTCGACGTGATCCCGTTCAATGCCATTCCCTCACTGTGGATTCCGTTGGGCGTGATCGGACAGTCGATCGCAGCATCCAACCTGTTGGCCGCCGCCTCACGGCATGCACTCGGTACCGAGCACGCCGACACCCTGCACGAATTCGGAATCGCATACGGAACCGTCGTCGGAATCATCGGCGTGATCGCGTTTGTCACCGTCACCGTCGTCACCATCCACGCACTGCGCCGCGGCTTGGACTTCTCACTCGGCTGGTGGAGCTTCACTTTTCCCATCGGAGCATGTGCCGTCGGCGCGAATGCATTCGGAGTCGCCACCGGTTCGACGCTGATTCTGGGAATCGCACTTGCCCTGCTGACCGTGCTGATCCCCATCTGGGCAACCGTCGCGGTACGGACCGTCCGCTCGATCCGCAGCGGCGCACTTCCCGCAGCCGCCTGAAATCGCACCGATGAGTTTCGGCTCGCCGTACGGTCTGTACTCACGTAGACCATTGTCGAGAGCGGGAGTACACGGTGAGTCAGTTGCTACGAGTGCAGAATTTCAACGTTTCCAGCGACGGAATAGCATGCGGTCCGGACCAGAGTTTCGAGAGCCCGTTCGGCCTCGACCACGGTGAAATGTTTGCGTGGGCGGGAGCTACGGCCAGCTGGCCCAACCGCACCGATCCCGGCGGCAGCCGCGGCCTCGACGACTATTTCACCCGAGACTTCTCCAACAACATCGGTGCCGAAATCATGGGCCGCAACAAATTCGCTCCCTACCGCGGCCCTTGGGAGAATCTCGAGTGGCAGGGCTGGTGGGGCGACGAGCCACCGTTCCACACCCCGGTATTCGTCTTGACCCACCACGTGCGGCCGTCGTTCACACTCTCGGACACGACATTCCACTTCGTCGACGCCGACCCGGCGACGGCCCTCGAGCAGGCACGTGAGGCGGCGCAGGGCAAGGACGTTCGACTTGGCGGCGGAGTCAGCACTATCCGTGAATTCCTCGACGCCGATCTGGTCGACACGATGCACGTCGCTGTCTCCCCGATCGAATTCGGATCCGGTCTACGCCTGTGGGAGACACCCGACGAATTACGTGATCGCTTCAACCTCGAAATCGTGCCGAGCCCGAGCGGCGTGACGCATCACCTGTTCTGGCGAAAGTGACCTGTTGGGGCAGCGCCGAATGCGGGGCTGCCCCAACAGCTACGCCCTATTCCCCGGTCTCGACCTGACGACCCGACTGGTACCACGCCATCGTTCCACCGGCCACCGAAACGGCATTGATGCCGCGGGCCTGGAGATATTCAGCGGCTTGCAAGCTCCGTCCCCCGACGGCGCAGATGATGTACACCGTTTCTGCGTCCGGGATCTCGCCGACGCGAGCGACGAACTCGCTGAGCGGAATGAGCGACGCACCCGGAACGCGCACCTGAGCGAACTCGTCGGCCTCACGGACGTCGATCAACGGCTCACCCGCCGCCAGCGCCGCGTCCAGTGCATTCAAGTCGACTTCCAACATTTTTCTGCGTCCTGCCTTCGTGTTCGCTGCTGTCCGAATAGACGGTACCGCGTGTTTTCCTGCGGCTCCCTTTACGATCTGACAATGACCAATACCGTTCCCGAAAAGTCGGGTTTTTGGAGTCGCCCGTCCTTGTGGAAGTTGCTCTCGGTGATCGTCGCCTATTTGGCCTTCTACCTCGCCGTCGGGCAGGTTACCTCGCGGGTTTTTGCCGACCAGATCGACACGGACAACGTTGTCGCAAGCGCTTCCAGCATCATCTTCGGCGTCGCATTGCCTATCGCGATCGGCGCAATCGCACTGCTGATCTTCGCGACCAAGCTGGGCTGGCTGCGCGACATCTTCGGACCACAACCCATACGCGGGCGCGGGTGGATGTGGATCGGCCCGATTATCGTGGTCGCCGCCATCGCTGCACACCTGGTCGGAACGGATTGGAGCGAGTGGTCGACCGGGGAGATCGTTTCCCTGATCGCTCTCGGTGTGTGCGTAGGGCTCGCGGAAGAACTGCTCACCCGAGGTATCGCCGTGAAGATGCTCCGCGACGCCGGCCACCGCGAACGGTTCGTCGCGGTCGTATCGTCCTTGTTGTTCGCGCTCATGCACACCGTGAACTTCATTGCGGGGATGGAACTGGCAACCGTTCTCGGCACAGTCGTCTATACGTTCGGATTCGGCATGTGCATGTACCTGACCATGCGAGTGACGGGGACGATCTGGGCCGCAATCGTGTTGCACGGCCTCACCGATCCGACGACGATCCTCTCGAGCGGCGGGTTGGACACGTCCGTGACTACAGAGGTGAGTGGCGCCGCCGCGATCGCGTCCCTCCTGACGGTCCTGTTGATCGCTTTCGGTGTAGTCGCCATATTCCTCATTCGAGGCCGAGTCGGCGAAGACCAGCCCACACACGTCACGGCCTGACGGCTCGAGACGTTCGGACATACTTGTACCCATGCCTTCTCGGACCACACATTCGATCGCCGTCGTGACCGCATCTTTTGTTCTGGCACTATCGGGTGCCGTCACACACGCCAGTGCGGGGGTTCCGGCCGCTCCCGAAGCCGCGACTACCGAATCCATCGCATCGGAGTCGATCAGCGATCTGTACGCAGCCCAGGGTGCGCACGAGGTGGCTGCCGATTCCGTTCCCGGGTACCAACTGTTTTACCCAGCCGACTTGTCCGCTGACGGCAATCGGCTTCCCGTCGTCACCTTCGGCAACGGCAGTTACGCGACTTACGAGGAGTACGAAGCCCTCCTACGTCACCTCGCGTCGTGGGGTTTCGTCGTCGTGGTAGCCGACAGCAGCGTCACCGGAGACGGTACCGAGATCTTGGCTGCCGCCCAGTACATCGTGGATCAGGACACCAACGCGGAAACCATCTTTCACCAGCGGATCGACACCGACAACATAGCCTCGGTGGGGCACTCGCAGGGTGCAGGCGGCGCGATCAACGCGGCAACTCGGTCGGCGAATCTGATCACCGCCACGGCGGTGCTCGATTTGCCGGACCCGTGGTGGGCCTCGCGACCCGTCGACGTGATCGACGTGGCGAAGTTGACCGGGCCGACGTTCTTCATGACCGGCGCCGACGACCCTGTCTCCACCGCCGATCCGCAAGCGGAGTACTTCGACAAAACCGCCGGGCCGGCCGTCCGCGGCAGACTGCTTGGCGTCGGCCACAATTGGGCCGTCGACGGCGAAGGATTCCGGGGTTACCTGACAGCGTGGCTGAGGTTCACCCTCAGCGGCGACCAGACTGCCGCACGTGCGTTTGTCGGCGACTCGGCGGAAATCCTCACCGATCCCCATTGGGACCGGCAAGCAGTCAAGGGTTTGTGATGACGATCTTGCCGTAGGCCCGCCCGGACTTCTGCTGCTCGAAAGCGTCAGCGAGGCGGTCGAGGCTGTAGGAGGAATCTATGACGGGGCGAAGCGCCAGACTTTCCAGACCTGCAACCATCTGCTCCTGATGTGTACGACTGCCCACCAGAACACCTTCGATGGTGACCTGTTTGGTCAGGAGCGAAGTCAGGTCGATCGACGACGAGGGGCCGTTCATGATGCCCAGCGCGCAGATCCGCCCGCCGGGTCGGACTGCCGCGAGAGATTGACCGAGGGTGGACGGCCCGCCGACGTCGAGGACAAGATCGATTCCGCCGCTGAGCCGCATCGCCTCCGCTCCCCAGTCCGGGCGCTCGCGGTAGTTGACCACGTGATCGGCACCGAGCTCGGTCAATCGAGCCATCTTGTCGGCGGCCGACGAGGTTGCGATCACCTGAGCTCCAACCGCTTTGGCCAGCTGCACGGCAAACAGCGCTACCGTGCTGGTCCCGGGGATCAACACCGTCGAACCTGGGATGATCGGAACGCCGGCAAACAGTGCGCGCCACGCTGACAATCCCGCGGTGGGCAAGGTAGCGGCTTCCTCGTAGGTGTAGTTTCGCGGCATCACTGTCACAGCAGATACCGGCACGGTGACGGTGTCGCGGGCGAACCCGTCGGCACCGTCACCCGGTGAATTTCCGAATCCGTCGAAATCCGGTGCGCCGCTCCGCCAATGCGGCAGATAGGTGCTCATCACGCGATCTCCGACGCTGAACTGCGTTACGCCGTCTCCGACCGCAACGACCTCCCCGGCAGCATCGGACAACAGGATCCGCGGACCGTCGGTGGCTATCTCGCCGGTCGCCACGAGGTAGTCGTGGTGGTTGAGCGAATTCGCGTGGATCGCGATCGTCACTTCGCCCGCGTCCGGCCCTGGCGTCTCGATGGTCCTCGATTCGAGGTTGTTCAATCCTCCGGGCGGAAGTACGTACACGGCGCGGTTGGTCATGGTGTGGATCCTCGCACGAATGATGATTTCGGGTGATGTTCGGAAGGGTGCTGCGGCTCAGAGAAGAGAAGCGGTGAACCCTCCGTCGAGAACCAGACTGCTGCCGTTGCACCACGACGACTGGTCACTGGCAAAGAACACGGCCGCGGCGGCAACTTCCTCGGTCCGGCCGTAGCGCGTCTGCTTCGTGACCATCAAATCGTCGAAGCCGCCGGATTCGAGGCCGAGGGCGTTCTCGAAATTCTGCTGGTGACTCTTGACCAGGTCGGTATCGATGAATCCGGGCAGCAAAGCGTTCGCGCGGATTCCGTGAAAGCGAAGTTCGGCCGAGAGAGTTTCGGTGAGATTGCGAACCGCAGCCTTGGCGGCGGCGTAGCTGCCGATCAACGGCGACCCTGTTGTCGACGAGATCGACGAGATGTTCACGATCGAACCGCCACCGGATGCGACGAGCGCGGGTAACGAATGACGGACGGTCAAGAACACTCCGTCGAGATTGACGGACATGACTTTTCGCCAGTCCTCGAACGAGGTCTCGATCAGTGGAGTTGTGGTGGCGATGCCGGCGTTGGGTACTACGACGTTCAGTCCGCCGAACTCGTCGACCGCTCTGGCGACGAGATCCTTGACCTGCTGTTCGTCGGTAACGTCGGAGGTGACAGCGATCGCCCCGTCGATCGAGTCCGCCACTGCCTGTGCTGCGTCACCGTTGATGTCGGAGACTACGACGCGGGCACCTTCCGCCCCGAATGCCCGGGCGATTGCCGCACCGATGCCTGCGCCTGCGCCGGTGACTATCGCAACTTTGTTCGCGAGAAGATCGGACATGTCAGCGTTCCCCTTCAGCTCTCGGCCGGGACGTAGAAGAGCAATTCGGGACCGGTCTCACCGGTGGTCGCGATGGCCTCGGACATGTCGAGAGTTCCGTCGCCCAAAGCACTTCCCAATGCCTGGGCGGTGCCTGCGAGATCTTCCGTGTCGAGTTGATAGATGCTCAGGTAGCGACGCGCGGGCAATGCCGCCTCGGGCAGCAACTGCACATCCGCGAGAGAGAATCGAGAGGCGGAGACAACCCCGGGCACTCGCTCGACGACCTGCGGAATATGTACGTCGTCGTACCAGCGGTTGAATGCTTCCTCCGAAGACGGATCCGCGGGGTGTACGTGTGCGACGAGAATCGCTGTGCTCATGAAGTTCCTCTTCGACTCGAAGTGCTTTGGATTCAGCATGTTTGGAAGGCGACGATATTCACCAGCGAGGCCACAGGCCGTAGCCGTGCCAGGTGATTCGATCGCCGCTCAAGCGACAACCCTAGGGAGCGATTGTGACCCGCGCCATATGCTCGGAGGTCAGAGTTGAGCTCCGCCTTTGTCCTCTCGGCACAAAACTGTGCCCTCGACACAAAACGGTGGGGCAGAATCGGACATCAGCGAAAGTCTCGCGACTTGGCTGTGACTCGCAGATCCATCAGCTGCATCCGGTCTGCCACGACGGTGACAGCGCCTTCTGCATTTTGCACCTTCCCTCGAATAAGCAACGCCGGCGCCGTATTTGCCAGTTTTCGGTACTTTGCCCACAACCCCACCGAACACACGACATTGACCATGCCGGTTTCGTCTTCGAGGTTGATGAACGTGACGCCCGCAGCTGTTGCCGGGCGCTGCCGGTGTGTGACTGCTCCCCCCACCAGCACACGGTCACCGTCCGGGATGTCGAGAAGTCTCGACGCCGGCACCACGCCAAGCGCGTCGAGCTGTGGGCGGAGAAACTGTGTCGGGTAGGTGTCGGGAGATACTCCTGTCGCCCAGACATCCGCTGCCGCCAATTCGACGTCGCTCATTCCGGGCAGGGTGGGAGCTGTGACCGATGCACCGATACCCGGCAAGCGGTCGGGGCGCTCCCCTGCCGCAGCGCCCGCTGCCCACAGCGCTTCTCTACGCGAGATGCCGAAGCTGGCGAGCGCACCGGCGGTCGCCAACGATTCAGCCTGTGCGGTAGTCAGTTCCACCCGGCCGGTCAGATCGAGAAACGACGTGAACGGTCCACCGAGGTCGCGCTGTTCGACGATCTTCTCGGCCAGTGCATCGCCGATGTTGCGCACCTCCCCCAATCCCAGCCGAACCTCGAATCCACTTGCCTCGACGGTGGCGTGCGCAAGGCTGACATTGATGTCTGCACCGTGTACCTGCACTCCGTGCCGGCGCGCATCGGCAACCAAGGACTGCGGCGAGTAGAAACCCATGGGCTGCGCGCGCAGAAGTCCGGCACAGAACGCAGCGGGATGATGAAGTTTGAACCACGAGGAGTAGAAGACCAGCGCGGCAAAACTCTGTGAATGGCTTTCCGGGAAACCGAAATTTGCAAACGCATACAGCTTTTCGTAGATCCGGTCGGCAACCTCGTCGCCGATGCCGTGTAGGTCTCGCATGCCCTGATAGAACCTCGCGCGCAGTTGTTCCATCTTCTCGGTGGAGCGTTTCGATCCCATTGCCCGACGCAATTGATCGGCCTCGGACGGCGTGAAGCCCGCAACGTCGACGGCCATCTGCATCAACTGTTCCTGGAACAGCGGAACCCCCAACGTGCGTTCGAGTGCCTTCTCGAGCGACGGATGGTCGTAGGACACAGGTTCGAGTTTGTTGCGCCGACGAATGTACGGATGCACTGATCCGCCTTGAATCGGCCCCGGACGGATGAGCGCGACCTCGACCACCAGGTCGTAGAAGTTTCGAGGCTTCAGACGCGGCAGTGTCGCCATCTGCGCACGTGATTCCACTTGGAACACCCCCACCGAATCTGCCCGCTGCAGCATCTCGTACACCGCCGTTTCCGACAGATCGAGTTGCGCCAGATCGACTGTGATGCCTTTGTGTTCGGCCACCAGATCCATCATGTAATGCAATGCAGAGAGCATGCCGAGGCCGAGCAGGTCGAACTTGACCAGCCCAGCGGCAGCACAGTCGTCCTTGTCCCACTGCAGGACACTACGATTGGCCATTCGCGCCCACTCCACCGGACAGACGTCGGCGATAGGACGATCGCAGATGACCATGCCGCCCGAGTGGATACCGAGGTGCCGCGGATAGCCTTCGATCTGCGCCGCCAGTTCGAGTACCGGACGCGGAATATCTGTATCCGCATTCTTGTCGATACCACCCCACCGGCCGACCTGCTTACTCCACGCATCTTGCTGGCCCTGCGAAAAGCCCAGTGCCCGAGCCATGTCCCGCACCGACGACTTTCCTCGATAGGTGATGACATTGGCGACCTGCGCGGCATACGTACGCCCGTACTTCGCGTACACGTGCTGGATCGCCTCCTCCCTTCGGTCGGACTCGATGTCCACGTCGATGTCGGGCGGGCCGTCACGTTCGGGCGCAAGAAACCTCTCGAACAACAATTTGTTGCGAACCGGATCGACATTGGTGATGCCGATCGCGTAACACACCGCCGAGTTCGCAGCGGAACCTCTTCCCTGACAGAGGATGTCGTTGTTCTTGCAGAACGACACGATGTCATGCACCACCAGGAAGTATCCGGGAAAGTTCAATCCCTCGATGATGGCAAGTTCATGTTCGAGCTGTTTGTATGCCTTCGGTGCACCTTCCGGCGGTCCGTAGCGTTCCAGCGCCCCCACCATGGTGAGCTCACGCAACCACGACGCCTCGGTATGCCCGGCGGGCACGTCGAACGGTGGCAATTTGGGCGCGATGAGCTTGAGATCGAAAGCGCACTCACGACCAAGATCGGCGGCACCACTGACAGCCTCGGGATAGAGCGAGAACAGTGCCGCCATCTCCGCGCCCGACCGCAGGTGCGCTCCGCCGGTAGGGGCCAACCATCCTGCTGCCTCGTCCAAGCTTTGACGCGACCGCACAGCCGCCATTGCCATGGCGAGGCGTCGACGCGGAGGAGCGGCGAAGTGCGCGGCGGTGGTCGCCACCGTACGTAGTCCATGCTCTCTCGCCAATTCGGCCAGAACGGCATTGCGCTCGTCGTCCTCCGCCAACCCATGATGGGTGAGTTCCACCGACACTCGCTCCGCCCCGAATCGCTCGACCAGATCCCCCAAGGCATCCGCCGCTGCTTCGCGACCACCCGACGTCAAGGCTTGCCGCACATGACCTTTCCGGCACCCGGTCAGGATCTGCCAGTGGCCACCGGCCGCTTCGGTCAGCACGTCGTAGTCGTACTGCAGTTTGCCCTTCTCGCCGCCCGCCAGATGCGCGGCAGCGATCTCCCGCGAAAGCCGGCGATACCCTTCCTGCCCACGGGCAAGCACCAGGAGGTGTGTTCCACCGGGATCTGCCGTGCCGGTTCTGGGTACCGAGTCCAGAGAAAGCTCAGCTCCGAAGACTGTGCGCATTCCCCATTCACGTGCGGCTTCCGCAAACCTCACCACGCCGTAGAAGCCGTCGTGATCGGTGACGGCGATAGCTTCGAGCCCGAGACGCACTGCTTCCTCGACCAGCTCTTCCGGCGGCGATGCGCCGTCGAGGAAACTGAAGGCCGAGTGAGCGTGCAGTTCTGCGTAAGGAACTACACCGGCACCACGGGTGAGCTCGCCCGCGTGGTACTCGCCGCGCTTTCTTGACCAGGCGGGGCTGTCACTTCCATCGCCCGGAAACAAATCCTCATGTTCCACACGGCCGGGTCGTCCGGAAAGCACCCGTTCCATCTCGGACCACGTCGGCGGCCCATTTCCCCAACCCACACTGACCTCGCACCTGATCGAGTCGGCCGTCAGGGACGACCGACTGCTCGAGGATGCCGAAAGGGAAGACGCACCACATGCATCGAACTTATGTTCGATTCGGATTCAGTCTGCCAGGTCACTCACCCACAGTCAACAGAGCGAATCTCAACCCTCACCGTCTCGTCACATTCAGATGTACGCATGTCTGCACTCCGTTCACTTTGGCCCCAGATCATTAGCGGCGTTCATAATCTCCATCCATACTGTTTCCAGGAGTACTACTCGTATGTCGTTCTCGCGCAACACACGTAGGTTGACGGCCGTCGCCGGCGCCGTCGCCGTTCTGGCCGCTGCCGGCTGCAGCAGCAGCGCCGACGAGGCCACAGGCTCGAACGGCGCGACCGTCGATCGCGCCGCGACCGGCGAATTGTCCTCGAACGGTGGCGCTCGTCGCATCGACGGTGATCAGTCGGCCGCAGTGCGCGACGCCGTCAATGCCTCCGGCGCGAAGAACGTCATCCTCCTGATCGGGGACGGCATGGGCGACTCGGAGATCACAGCCGCACGCAACTACGCCGAAGGCGCTGCGGGCAGCTTCCCCGGCCTCGACGCCCTGCCGATCACCGGCCAGTACACGCACTACGCGTTGACCAAGGACGGCAAGCCCGACTACGTCACCGACTCCGCTGCCAGTGGATCGGCATGGTCCACCGGCACCAAGACCTACAACGGCGCGATTTCCGTCGACATCAAGGGTCAGGCCCAGTCGACCGTCCTCGAGATCGCCAAGGCGAACGGCAAGGCCACCGGCAACGTCTCCACTGCCGAGGTGCAGGACGCCACCCCCGCAGTGCAGGTCGCACACGTCAGTGGCCGCAAGTGCTACGGGCCGGAGGCAACGTCCAAGTCCTGCCCGGAGAACGCCATCGAGAACGGCGGCAAGGGGTCGATCAGCGAACAGCTCCTCGACACCCGAGCCGACGTCACCTTTGCCGGCGGCGCCAAGTCCTTCGCTGAGACCGCGAAAGCCGGTGACTGGCAGGGCAAGACACTCAACGAGCAAGCTGCCGCTCGCGGCTACCAGCTGGTGAAGAATGCCGCCGAGATGAACGAGGTCGGCAAGGCAGATCAGGATGCACCCGTGCTCGGCTTGTTCGCCGACGGCAACATGCCCGTCCGCTGGGAAGGCTCTGTCGCCACCCGTGACGGTTACCTGCAACCCGCCGAAACCTGCGTCGACAACCCCAAGCGAACCTCCGATGTACCCAAGCTCGCGGACATGACGCAGAAGGCGATCGACCTACTGAAGGTCAACGACAACGGATTCTTCCTCCAGGTCGAAGGTGCCTCGATCGACAAGCAGGATCACGCAGCCAACGCGTGCGGTCAGATCGGTGAAACCGTCGACCTCGACGAAGCTGTGCAGAAGGCACTCGAATTCGCGAAGACCGACGGAGAAACCCTGGTCATCGTTACCGCCGACCACGCTCACACCAGCCAGATCGTCACCAACGTCAGCGCGGACGACATCGCCACCATCGCCAAGGACCAGAACATTCCGGTCGAGCGCGCCCAGGAAATCGTCTACCCCGGACTGACCCGCAAGCTGACCACCAAGGACGGCTCGGAGATGACGATCAGCTACGGAACGTCCGAGGACCCGGCCGTCGAGTCCGAAGGACACACCGGAACTCAGTTGCGTGTAGCAGCTTTCGGCCCGCACGCCGCCAATGTCAGTGGCCTCACTGACCAGACCGATCTGTTCTTCACGATGACCGACGCGCTGGGTCTCGACCGTTCCAAGGTCGCAGCTCACTGATCCGACAACACCTGAATCAGCTCACCCACAGTCACACCAGAGCGGCCAAGGCGCGCACCCGATCTTCGGGTGCGCGCTTCGGGCAACTGGTGCACTTACCTTCACCGGGCACCTCGTAGATCAGGCAGCACGACGCCCGCTGCGTGAATCTGCGTCGCCCTGACGCCACCGGTGTCAATGGATTGGAAACGCGCACAACACTTTCATGACGGTCGACGTCGACGAAACGCGGAACCGGAATGCCCGGGTTCTCGCCCCGGAGAACATCGATCAGACCGGCCGCAAATGCACTTCCACGCTCCCTCGCGCTACCGGCTGCGTCAAGGCTCCGATTGGCGATGGAATCCGTCGTGATCGCCCACAGCGCCTGCTGCCGAACGCCGGACACCTCGGCGAGTACTTCGATCACGGGGCTGAGCGAGCGGAACATCGCGTAACCCAACTCCGCCACACTCCGCGAGATCGGAATGACCGATCCGGCAGCAAACCCGCCCAGATAGCCGTTGTCACGCAAGAAGATCCGCCCACCGTCCAACGATGGATCGGCCGCGAACCCGGTGACCATCCCGGTTCCGATCGGAATGCCGGTCAGCGTCGAGCTGGCCGAGTACCACCACAACGTGCCGTTCACTCGGCTGTCCGAACTCCCCCACCGCTCGGCCGTATCGGCGACGCGAGCTGCCAACCACTGGGGGTCGGTCATCAACACCGCGGGCACCGTATCCGGATATGCGGTCAGGTCGTCGAAGAACGGCACAGCTACCGCCATACGGGCGTAGATCCCGGCTATCGATTCCGTCATGCCAGCCCCAATATCTCCATCCGCGGGCGTACTCCGCGTTCGACTCGCGCCTTGATGCCGAAAACCTCGGCCAACAGCGGCTCGTCCAACACCTCGACCGTAGACCCACACGCGCGGAGTTCACCTTCGGTGAGCACGGCAAGGTTGTCGCAGTACTCGACTGCCAACCGTAGATCGTGCATCGTGACCACAACTGCGAGCCCCGCCGACGCCAGTTCGGCGAGCAATTCCATCACGATCAACTGGTGACGAAGATCGAGATGATTGGTCGGCTCGTCCAACAACAGAACCTTGGGCTCCTGAGCCAATGCGCGCGCTATCGAGACACGTTGCCGCTCACCGCCCGACAGAGTCGACACGTCCCGTCCGGCAAGCTCGACCAAACCGACCTGCTCGATGCATCGATCCACGATGGTTGTGTCACGATCCGTGCTTCGGTCCAACCAGCTGCGGTGCGGAGTTCGTCCGAGTGCGATCGATTCACGGACCGAAAGTCCTGCCGAGACAGTAGGTTCCTGAACACTTGCCGAGATGGTTCGGGCGATGTCCTTACGCGAGAGCGTCGTCGAGTCGGCTTGATCGATCAGAACTGCGCCACCTGTCGGAGTCAAAGCGTTGTAGCAGCAGCGCAGTGCCGTCGTCTTGCCACTGCCGTTCGGTCCGACCAAGCCCAATATTTCACCGGACGTCACTGCGAAAGTGATGCCGCGCAAGACTTCGCGGTTGCCGAGCCTCGCCCGGGTCTCGACGAGTTCGAGCAGAGGCGCAGCTTCGGCGTCCTTCGGGAGTGTCCCTGTTCTGGCCGGTGTCACTGTTCTGGCCGGTGTCACTGTTCTGATCTGCGTCACTGTTCGAGCCTCCGATACTGCCGGTAGAGCATCCAGACGAAGATCGGCGCACCGACGAGAGCGGTGATCACTCCGACCGGAACTTCAGTGGATTGTGCCACCGAGCGCGCAGCGGTATCCGCGGCAACCATCGCGACGGCGCCCAGCAGGGCTGCAGCAGGGAGCAGTCGAATTGCTCTGGTGCCAACGATGAAACCGGCCAGATGTGGGATCAGCAGACCGATGAATCCGATTCCACCGGCAACGCTGACTGCCGCGCCCGCCAGTACGGAGACCGCAAGCAAGGACAACACACGGAACCGACGGACGTTCATACCGAGTGCAGCAGCCCCGTCGTCACCGGTCTGCAAGACGTCCATCCACCGCGAACTGAACAGAAGCGCTGTGCCGACGACGACCAGCGTGATCGTCGGGAAGATCAGCGTCGACCATCGCGCATCACCGAATCCGCCGGCGAGCCAATGCATAACTCCAGTGATGTGACGCTCGTCCGCAATCACCAAAAGACAAAAGGTGATCAATGCCGAAAATATCTGTCCGAGTGCAACACCCACAAGAACGATCGCAGTCGGCTGCGGATACCGTCCACCAATCAGTAAGGCGAGGAACAACGGAATCATCGCCCCGATGAACGCTGCAACAGGAATCGTGAAAACGCCGAGCATTCCGGTTCCGATCCCCAGAACCGTCACCAAGACCACCATGAATCCTGCGCCCGACGAGACACCGAGCAGATATGGATCGGCAAGCGGATTACGCGTGACCGCCTGAGCGACCGCGCCCGCCATGGCCAACGAAGCACCCACCACCGCCGCGGTGAGTGCGCGGGGTAGGCGGGAGTCGATCACGATCGACTCCCGCGCCGCGGTCCACCACGTCTCGAAAGTCCCCGGCGCCAAACGAGCTCCGACTATCGCCCACACGTCACCGACGGGAATACGAACCGACCCGAAGGACACCGCCAGCCCCATGACCACGGCAAGCGCCACACACAGCGCTGCAAGCAAGGCGGTATAGCTGAAACGAGACCTGGTCACTGTGCCGGAACTACGCCCGGATGCAGACCCGCCGCGATGGTCTGGGCAGAGCGCAGCAGACGAGGGCTCTCGAAGAAGTCGTCGAGAGGAATGACCACAAATCGATTCTGTTGGACGGCTGGAGTGGTGGCCATGACGGGATGTGACTTCAGGAAATCGATCTTCGCTTGAGCGTTCTCAGATCCGTAGTCCAGGACTACGATCGCCTGTGGCGCGCGCTCACCCACGACCTCCCATGTGGTCTTGACATACGGGCGCTCACCCTCGGAGTAGATGTTCGTCGCTCCCGCATAACCAGCGACGAGCTGACCGACGCCCACTCCGCCGATTGTCGTCGGAACATCCTTGCCGCCGTCGTAGAAGAATGTCGGCACCGGCTGAGCATCTCCGACTGCCGCCTTCACCGCGTCGAGCCCTTGCGTTACCTGATCGGTGACCTTGGCTGCTTCGCCTTCGACTCCGAGGATCCTCCCCAACTGCTCGTAGTCGTTTTCCAGCATCGAGATGTCGGGGAATCCCTGGCCGCAGTACTCGGAGAACAGAAACGTGTTGATTCCGCGTTCGGCGAAGAGGTCCCGCGAGCGGCCTTCCTTCTCTTGAAATGCGCTACTCATACCTCCGACGACAAAATCGGGATCGAGATCGAGAATCTGCTCGGCGGTCGGGTATTCCTTGGCGAGGTTGGTGATCTTCGCGAACTGCTCGGCGGTCTCGGGTGTTGGTGTGCTGTCGCCGTACCCCATCCCGACGATGCGGTCACCGACGCCCATCTCGATGAGTACTTCGGTGACGTGATCGTTCATGGTGATGATCCGCTGGGGTGGCGAATCGAACGTCACTGGCCGATCGCAGTTCGTGATGGAAACCGGCTGTGCAAAGGATTCGGTGGTTGAAGAACCACCAGCCGCTTCGCCTTTGGAACAACCTGCCGAAACCAAGGCGACCGCGATGAGAACAGCGGCGGTGCGGGACGGGGAGAACTGAAGTGACACGGGGACCTCGTAAGGGCTCTGAGCCACGAATGAGAATCCGACAGACAACTCCGCCCGCACGCTGATCCTCGGCCAGAGCTCCTGCTGGACTTCCTTTTCGTAGACCACGACGAATGGATGTCGCACACCGCGCGGTGGGTAATCGGGCTTGCCGACGCTCGGTGACTACCGAGAATCGACCTACCGTTGCGGGTCAGCGCCGGATTCGGACCGGCTTCCCCCACACGCGTGGCTTGCAAGTGCTTCGAGCAGTATGCATGACGTTTCCGATTCAAGACCAAACGCCCACTACAGTCGATCTGGCCAGACACCCCCACACACCGGAGTTGATACATGACACGCTGGGCCCAAACCGTCGTCGCCCGGAAATGGTGGGTACTGAGCCTCGCGGTTCTGATTGTTCTCATCAGTGGGGTGTGGGGACTTGGAGTGTTCGGCAAGCTCAGCCAGGGCGGATTCATCGATCCGGGCAGCGACTCCGCGAAGGTCGCCGACATCATCGAAGACAATCTCGGCCCGCAGACCCCGGACATCATCGCGATCTACACGCCCACGGACGGTAAGTCTCTGGACGACATCGGCCCGGCAGTGACGGCCGCCGTCGACCAGTTCAAGACGGAAGTGCCGACGGCATCGGTGAAGTCGTATTGGGGAACGGACGCCGCGGCCAAGGCCAGTCTGCTCTCGAACGACGGTTCCATGGCGGCCGTTGCGATCACGTTGGCACCGGACTCGGGCGTCACACCGGCTACTTTCGCCGATCTCTTGCCGAAGCTCGAAGTCGATGGTGCCGAGGCACAATTCGCGGGTAATACGGTTGTCGGCGTCGCGTTCAACACCAAGCTGGAGAAAGACCTGGTGGTCGCCGAAGCCATCGCCATTCCGATCACTCTGGTACTGCTGGTCTTCATCTTCGGCGGCGTCGTCGCTGCTGCGGTTCCGGTGTTCGTGGGTGTTCTCAGTGTCCTGAGCGCGTTGGCGGTTCTGCGGATCCTCACGTTGATCACCGATGTGTCCTCGTTCTCGATCAACGTCGCTTCTCTTCTCGGGTTGGGACTGGCCATCGACTACGGACTGTTCGTTGTCGGCCGGTTCCGTGAAGAACTGAATTCGGGCTCGGACCCGGGAGCGGCTGCTCAGCGGACAGTTCTGACCGCGGGTCGCACCGTCATGTTCTCGGGTCTACTGCTGATCTGCGCGTTCAGCGGCATGCTTGTTTTCCCGCAGGCCGTCATCCGGTCTCTGGGCTTCGGTGCGATCGCTGCAGTACTGAGCGCGGCAGTCCTGTCGCTGACCGCTGTGCCTGCGCTGCTTGCCATTCTGGGGCATCGCATCAACGCCCTGACGTGGCGCAAGGATGCGGCGCAACGCGGCGAGGAACGCTCGCGCAAGTTCTGGGGCCGCGTCGTCACGTGGGTGATGAAGCGTCCGGTCGCGGTCTCGGTGACGATCGTGGCCGTGCTGCTCGTGATGGCCTCGCCCCTGCTCGGCGCCCGTTTGGGAGAACTCTCGTACACCGCACTGCCGGACAACGACCCCGCTCGCGTCGCAATGGACACGTTGGTCAACGACTTCCCGCAGACCGGAAACGGCGCGACGATGATCCTTCAGGCCGAGGACGGGAACACTCTCACCCCGGCCGAAGGTGCAGCGATCGCCGAGTCCGCCGGTCAGGTCGAGGGCATCGGTCAGGCGACCGTCGTCGCGAGCACCAATCAACTGATCGCGGTTCAGGCTCTCTACAGCGAGGGCTCTACACCCCAATCACAGAGCGCCGCAGTGACAGATTTGCGCGAGATCTCCGCTCCCGACGGAACGGTGCTGCTTGTCGGCGGTGGTCAAGCCATGGTCGACGACGGCAACAACGCCGTCCTGCACTGGTTGCCGGTGATGATCCTCATCATGGTCGGATCCACCTTGATCCTGTTGTTCCTCGCGTTCGGTTCGGTGGTGCTACCCATCAAGGCGGTGCTGATGGCCGCACTGAGCCTCGCGACCACCTTCGGTGTTCTCACCTTCGTCTTCCAGGACGGTCACGGCGTCGAACTCCTCGGGGTCAGTCAAACTCCGCTGGAAGCGACGTTCGTCGTGCTCATCCTGGCGGTGGTCTTCGGATTGTCCACGGACTACGAGGTTTTCCTGATGTCACGGATGGTCGAGGCCAAGAACGCGGGAGCGACGACGGAGGAAGCAGTCAAGTTCGGAACCGAACGCACCGGCCGCATCGTGACGGCCGCCGCCCTCCTCCTGATCGTGGTGACGGGGGCCTTCGCGATGTCCGGGTTGTCGGTGATGAAGTTCCTGGGCGTCGGCATGATCGTCGCGCTGATAGTCGACGCGACCATCATCCGCATGTTGCTCGTGCCCTCACTCGTGAAGTTGATGGGCGAAGCGAATTGGTGGGCTCCCGCGTGGATGAAAAAGGTCCACGCGAAGGTCGGCATCGGCCACTGACCGTGACTGGGCCATGTCGCTGGAGAGTGCCTGGGATCCTGCGGAGAGTCGTGTTTGACTAGGGGTCGTGGATGACTTACCCGAGAGTGTTGTGGTCGGCTCAGCAGCGTTTTCGCGAGTCGACTCGGACGATTCGTTGGCGTGCTGGACATCTATCATCGATGTCCAGGGGGTCGGTGACTCCAGGCCGGTGAGTCTGGTTATCGAGCCGGCCACCGTGCCGGAGTCGGCGGTGCGTGAGCTCGCTGCGACCGTGATCGCCCGGTTCGGTGAATTTGCCGAAGTCGCCGCCGATTACCTGCGTCAACAGCTGCGTGAGCCACAGTTCGGCCTCGCCCACTCCGAACTTGTGGAGTTGGACGTCACGGAGTCACTGTTCGGCGAACCTGAGGCGGTGATCTGGGCTGACGGAACCTGGCTGCTGCGGTTCGCTGAGTCAAGGCTCGAGATGGCCGATCCTTTCGGGATCGGTGTTCTGTTCGCGGGAACGACCCCGTATGCGGTCGAGGACTTGTCTGGCGCTGAACCGGTCTAGGTTTGCCGGCCTGGCCACGCCATCGCCTCGACGATGGTGCGCCGGTCTACTGGCGGCCGGCCCGTGGCCTTCACCCCCTCGGACCAACAGCCGCCGCATCTCATCCGAAATCACGTAACGCGATGCAAGGAGGGCACACCCCACTGCGCCCGAAACTCTTCAGCAACAGGACATAGTGGATTTCCCTGATTGGGCAGTCGTCCTCGAGGATGACTGCCCGATCGCCTAAATCGCTCCGCAGGGCGATGTTCTCCGAAGCTGATTTCGTCAGACTTGGAGCATGACAATTTTCGAATGGATCCTTGCAATCCCCGCCCTTGCACTTGCCGTCGCGTTCTTGTTCTCCGGAATCATCACCGCGGGCATCGACTTCGACACCGAGGACGGTGTCATGACGCACTGATGGTCGTTTCCCTCTAGCCGTCGATCTTACTTTGGAGTAAGTTACCGACTATGGCCACTTACATCGTCACAGGCGGTACCGGATTCCTCGGACGAGCCGTACTGCCGCTCCTGCTCGAGCGTGATGAAACCGCCCAGATCCACGTGCTGGTCAGAGCCGGTTCCGTCGCCAAACTCGAAGAACAGGTGTCGGCGATTCCCGACGGCGATCGGGTGCATCCACTCATCGGAGATCTCACCGAGCCCGAGCTGGGGATCGACTCTCCCCCGCTTGCCGACCACGTCCTTCACCTCGGGGCGATCTACGACATCACAGCCGGAGACGAGCAGGCTTCGACAAATGTCGAGGGCACACGCTCCGTGGTCGAACTTGCCGCGAAACTGGGAGCCACACTTCATCACGTGTCATCGGTCGCAGTCGCGGGCGACTATCCGGGCACCTTCAGCGAGACCGATTTCGATTGCGGCCAAGGCTTTCCGACGCCATACCACCGAACCAAGTTCGAGGCCGAGAAGCTCGTTCGAGAACGAGAAGGCCTCACCTGGCGCGTCTATCGACCGTCTGCCGTTGTCGGCAACTCCGTCACCGGAGAGATGGACAAGATCGACGGTCCGTATTACTTGTTCCCCGGCCTGGCGCTACTCGCGAAACTACCTGCAGCACTACCTGTCCCGATCCCCAACCTCGGCGCAACCAACGTGGTGCCGGTCGATTACGTGGCCACTGCCCTCGTCGAGTTGATGCATGTGCCCGGCCGTGACGGCGAAGCGTTCCATCTCGTCAATCCGAAACCTCAACCGGTACGCGAAATCTATGCCGGCCTCGCCAAGGCGGCAGGAGCGCCGCGGCCCGCACTCAGCCTGCCGGGCGTGATCGCCAAACCCTTTGTCTCGCCATTGCCGATCGACTCGGCAGAATCGGCACGAAAGGTCTTCCTCGATCGCATCGGCATGCCTGCAGCATTGCTCGACAACATGACGATGGCGCCGACCTTCACCTCCGAGAGAACCGTTGCCGCCCTCGCCGGATCAGGCCTGACGGTCCCCGAGTTCGGGTCGTACTCGACCGTGCTGTGGAAGTACTGGCGCGCAAACCTCGATCCCAATCGCGCACGTCGCAACCATCCCGAAGGACCACTTGTCGGTCGGATGGTTTTGATCACCGGCGGCTCGTCCGGAATCGGCAAGGCCTCTGCCATCGCCGCCGCCCAGAAAGGCGCCACAGTTCTCCTCATCGCACGCCGCACCGACGAACTCGAGGCCGCGGTACAGGAGATTCGATCAACCGGAGGCAAGGCGTTCGGTTATCCCTGCGACATCACCGACGACGAGTCGGTCCAGCACACGATCAAAAGCATTCTGGCAGAACATGATCACGTGGACATGTTGGTCAACAACGCCGGCCGATCCATACGGCGCGGCATTTATCATTCCACCGATCGTTTCCACGACTACGAACGAACGATGGCCGTGAACTACTTCGGCGCTGTGCGATTGGTGCTCGCATTGTTGCCTACCATGCGTTCTCGCCGCTTCGGCCACATCGTGAACATCAGCAGCGCGGGAGTCCAGGCGGCAACGCCTAGATTCTCTGCCTACGTGGCGAGCAAAGCCGCCCTCGACGGCTTCTCCGACGTGGCTGCCTCCGAAACCCTGGCAGACGGAATCACTTTCACGACCATCCACATGCCGCTGGTCGAAACGCCGATGATCGCTCCGACCGGCGAATACAACAACGGCCCGATCACCAGCCCGGAGAAGGCTGCGGCAATGGTGATCCGCGCGCTGATCGAACGCCCCAAGCGCATCGATGTGCCGTTGGGAACTCTGGGTGATCTGGGAACCCTGTTCGCACCGCACACCAAGGACCGGATTCTCAACCAGATGTACCAGGCCTTCCCCGATTCTCCGGCGGCAAAGGGTCAGGTAGACAAGGAAACCCCGTCAGACGTTCCGGCAACACCGTCGCGTCAGCGCCATTCACGCTCGCGCATCCGCAAACTCGGCCGTCGTGCTGCCCGACTCGTGCCCGGTACGCACTGGTGACCGGTGGTGTGACTTCGTCTCGGAGCGTTTCGGCAAGAGGAACGGATCTGTAGGTTCAGTCGGCGAATCCTCACCGGGTCACGCTGACAAAAGCAATCAACCGCCAGTTGCACAGGGTTCCGTATCGGTGCCTGCCCCCGGGACCACCAGACCAGACTCGTAGGCGATGACGACAGCGTGCGTCCGATTCTGAGCACCGAGCTTTGCCAGCACGTTCCCGACATGCGTTTTCACTGTCTCCAGGCTCACAACCAGAACCTGAGCAATATCCGAGTTGGACAGCCCGGTGGCCATCAACCGCAATACCTCTTCCTCCTTTGCTGTCAGCGCTGCATTCGGGAACGCCTCAGCGGAGACCAACGGGCGGGGCGTAACCATCCGGCGTAGCGCGGCAGGGAACAGGATCACTTCGCCCGCCGCCACCACACGTACTGCCGCTGCGATCTGCGGGACTGGGAGCCGCTTCAGCACGAAGCCACTCGCGCCCGCACTGAGTGCGGCCGTGACGTAGCCATCGTTTTCGAAAGTGGTGATTACCAAGACTTTCGGCGGTTCGGTGCACTCGGCCTGGAGGTGCCGAGTTGCCTCTATTCCGTTGCGCAGCGGCATCCGCACGTCCATCAGCACCACATCCGGACGAAGTTGCCGCGAAAGCTCCACTGCTTCGATACCGTCGGAAGCCTCGCCGACGACCACAATCCCGGGCTGAGCTGCGAGCAGCATACGCAGGCCGCTGCGGGTAACGTCGTCGTCATCCGCAATCAGCAGGGTGACTGGCATGCTTGCAGGGTTGGAGGCGTCCTCACTCCAATTGGCTTCGGTCATCGTGCCACGCGTACCGGCAACTGAACACTCAATCGCCAGCCCTGGGCTCCGTCCGGTCCAGCCTTGAACTCACCGTTCAAGAGTCGCACGCGCTCGGCCAAACCTGCCAGGCCGCGCCCTGATCTTCGAACTACGTCTGCCTTTCCCCCGGTCACTGCCCCGATGCTGTTGACCACTCTGAGCTCGACGCTCTCCGAGCCGACTGCCACCGTGATTTCGATCGGCCCGCTGTCCCCGTGCCGCAGAGCATTGGTCGTCCCCTCTTGCAGGATCCGGTACGCCGCGCGAGAGAGTGTCCCCTGGATCTGTGAAAGGTCACCCGACAGGTTCACCTCCACAACCGCCCCCGCATGCCGCAACCGATCAATTAACGCAGGCAAGTCCGACAGCGTCCGAGAAGGTACAGCCCCAGGCCTCTCCTCGCGAAGTACACCCAGTACGTAGTCCAGGTCCTCGAGCGCTGCCCGTGTCGACTCCTCGATGCTACGCATGGCGGCCCTCGCGGCGGCAGGATCGGAGGCAAGCACCTCGCCGGCCACCGCCGCCTGGATCGTGGCGGCGGTGAGCGTGTGTCCGATCGAGTCGTGCAACTCGTGAGCGACCCGATTACGTTCGGCCAGTTGCAGTTCACGTTCTTCCGCCAGCGCGAGCCGTTCAGCCGTGGACGGCCCCAACAGTCGTGGCGCCAGCCATCTCAGCAGTGTTGCCACCAGGACACAAATTCCTACCGCAAGCAGGAGGCAGCCGGCCGCCACGACCCAGGTCCATCCACCCGTCACGTCAACCGACGTATCGAACAGACTGATTCGCGCCGTGCCGCCGAGCCAGTTCCCCGGGAGCGAAATCCCCATGATGAAAAGGACGCTGGTCGCGAGCGCCGCCAGCCAACCCACCATGACATGCAGGACAATCCAGAGCGGGGCCCGCCAGCGATCAATGTCCGAGAGGTTGGGAGTACGGTGTCCGAGCGCTGGACTCGGCAGCGACACCTGCAGCAGTCGGCGGGCAGAAACAATGAGCGCGCGTCGCACAGGATGCACCAGGCCGAGTGCTCCTACCAAAGTCACCCATATGAGCAGGACCGAAAGCACCCGGACGAACTCGGGTGCGGATTGCCACGCGAGAGCAGGCAACATCGCTACCACCAGAAGTGGCAGGCTTGCCAACACACCACAAAAGGCGAAAAGCACAGCTGAGTATGTAGAGCCCCGCATCAGCGGTCTTAGTCCTGTGATCATGATTCGACAAGTATGACTGGGCCGCTCGGCGATGGCCTCCCCCGATCGAGGGAGATGGTTTTCCCGCGTCGGAGCGATGCGCGACCAATCCTCCAGCAGACAGGATCGTGTCCAGACCTATCAATCTCTCCAAGGAGTTCTACTGATGCGCCGCCACAGTCGACAGGGCCAACCTCCCTCACCCCAAAGACACAGCCGGAAACGGCACCGCGCCCTCTGTTCCGTCGCAATGACTCTCAGCGTGGTCACCCTCGGTGCGTGCTCGTCGTCCGCCGACACCGCCGCTGCGCGGCACGATGCGGTTCAACGCTCACTCGACGCAATGGTGAGCGAGGACGGACTACCCGCCGCCCTCGCAAGCATCCAAGACCGAAACGGCAACTCCCACAACTACACCGCAGGAGTCGGTGACCTGACCACCGGATCAGAGGTACCGCACAACGGCCAGATACGAATCGGCAGCAACACCAAAACGTTCACCGCAGTAGTGGTCCTGCAACTGGTCGCCGAAGGAAAGATCGAACTCGACACCCCCATCGAAACCTACCTACCCGGACTCGTCCGCGGAGACGGGATCGACGGCCACAACATCACCATCCGCCAACTCCTCCAACACACCAGCGGACTCCCCAACTACAGCAACTACCTGGAAGACGAAGTCCGATATTACGACCCACGCGAACTTCTCGACATCGCGCTCGAACATCCTGCCGACTTCGCCCCCGGAACGAGTTGGAAGTACAGCAACACCAATTACGTCCTCGCCGGCCTAGTCGTACAGAAGATCACTGAAAAACCCCTCGCCGAGGAGATGAACCGGCGAATCTTCGCGCCGATCGATCTGCAGCACACATACTTTCCTGAACCATACGACGAGAAGATCTCGGAACTTCACCCCCGCGGCTACTACCGGGAGTCATCGGACGCGCCTCCCGTCGACATCACAGAGATAGACCCCTCGTGGGGATGGGCCGCAGGGCAATTGATCTCCACCACCTCGGACCTCAACCAGTTTCTCCACGCACTCCTCGACGGACGACTGCTCCCCGCAGCCCAACTCGACCAGATGCGCACTACCGTCCCCGCGGAGGAAACCTTCGGACCCGATGCCCGCTACGGACTTGGATTGGTCAGCCGCCCGCTACCGTGTGGCGGCCTGTCCTGGAGCCACGGCGGCAGTTTCCCTGGATACGAGACACGCGGGGGCGCTACCGACGACGGACGCGAAGCGAACATCGCGGTCAGCATGCAAGTAGTCGACGACGCCACCCGGAGAAAACTCGAACACGCGGTGGATATCGCCCTTTGTCGCTGAGGCCTCCTGTCAATCACCAAAGGCCGCCTACTCCGAAATAGCTCGTCAAACCGACAGTATCGGCCGCGAGACGCCGGACTCCGAGGTGCAGCCAGCTACACCCCGTACGCTCCGGCACGCACCACCGAGAGACTGCACTTCGCACCATGGAGGACGCGTACGCACGTCAATACTGTTCTCTGCATGTGGAACTCACCACGAGATTCGACGAACAGGAGACCACAACCAATGACCACCCTTCGACGTCGCCCCCTGCTCACCGTGCTTCCGGCAGTCACCGCTGCAGCCCTCTTATTGGGCGTGAGCGGATGTGGTGACACCACTGACTCCACTGATTCCACTCGGCAAAGCGACGCTGCCGTGCAACAGGCGCTCGACGGCGTCATCGAGCAGGGGATCCCCGGCGCACAACTCGTGATCTCCGACCCGTCGCGGGGCACTCGCATCATTCGTGCAGGAATGGGAAACACCGCCACCGGCGAGCCTATCCCCGATGATGCGCGGGTCCGAATCGGCAGCAACACAAAGGCCTTCGTCTCGACCGTCGTCATGCAACTCGTCGACGACGGACTGCTCGACCTCGATATGAGCATCGAGCACTACCTGCCCGGAACGGTCGTAGGCAACGGGAACGACGGCAACCGAGTCACCATTCGAGATCTCTTGCAGCACACCAGTGGACTGACGGACTACCTCGCCGCCGGCGGAGCACGGCCGGAAGACATCAAGCCCGGCCAGCTGCTGGTGGGGACAAGCGCACAACCACCGGAGCACTTCTCCCCCACTGAACTGGTCGATATCGCGATGTCTCTTCCACCCGGCCCGGCAGCCAAAGACAAGGCTGTCTATTCGAACACGAACTACATTCTGCTCGGGATGCTCATCGAGAAGGTCACAGGACGCCCTGCTGCGCAGGAGATCACCACCCGCATAATCGATCCGCTCGGACTGATGGACACCTATTTTCCCGCCTCCCGCGAGACACAGATCCGCGGTTCTCATGCACAGGGCTATCACCCGATTGACGGCTTTCAGGTCGATGTCACCGATGGCGACGTGTCGTGGGCCGACACCGCAGGTGCGATGGTCGCAACGGGCGCCGACCTCAACACTTTCTTCACGGCTTTGCTACGCGGCGATCTCGTCTCGAATGACAGGCTCGCCGAGATGAAACACACCGTGCCGTTCGACAGGAGCCCGCAGGACAGCTACGGACTCGGACTAGTCCGCGTGAACAGCTCCTGCGGGAAGGAGATCTGGGGTCACGGCGGCGGAATTCCCGGCTTCGGCACCTCGGGCGGAGTCGATACCACAGGACGCGCTGTGACTCTCACCCTCAATCGCATCCCGATGAGCGAGGACGCCTTCGTAGCAGCACAGCGAGTTGTCGACGCAGCGATGTGCGAGAAGTGAAGGAAACATGTTCGTGCACGACTTCGCACGCAACATCGAACAACAATTCTTCCCGAGCGAACGATGTCCCGAACCCTACCAATCCTCAGGAGTTCTACTGATGCGTAACAATATTCGAAAGGGCTTCCCTTCCTCAGATCGCCGGCAGGACCGCAAACGGCACCGGACCTTTTCGGTCGTTGCCGCGGCGGCCCTCGGTGCCATGACGCTGGCGTCCTGCTCGCCGTCATCCGCCCTCAGTCCCGATACCGTCGGTTCTTCCTCCACCGAGTCCGACGCGGTTCAACGCTCCCTCGACGCGCTGGTGAGCGAGGACGGACTACCCGCCGCCCTCGCAAGCATCCAAGACCGAAACGGCAACTCCCGCAACTACACCGCAGGAGTCGGTGACCTGACCACCGGATCAGAGGTACCGCGCAACGGCCAGATACGGATCGGCAGCAACACCAAAACCTTCACCGCAGTAGTGGTCCTGCAACTGGTCGCCGAAGGAAAGATCGAACTCGACACCCCCATCGAGACCTACCTACCCGGACTCGTCCGCGGAGACGGGATCGACGGCCACAACATCACCATCCGCCAACTCCTCCAACACACCAGCGGACTCCCCGAGTACGGAATACACGTCAATGACGAAGAGATCAGATACCGCTACGCTGACCCCCACGATTTGCTCGACGTCGCGTTCCAACACCCCGCCGACGCACCGCCCGGAACGAGTTGGGGGTACAGCAACACCAACTACATTCTGGCCGGCCTACTCGTACAGAAGGTTACCGGCCGCCCCCTCGCCGAGGAGATGAATCGACGTATCTTCGCGCCGATCGGCCTGCGCGACACCTACTTCCCATCCCCGGGAGACATGACCATCCGGGGTCCCCATCCCAAGGGATACCACCGCACCGCACCAGACAGCCCACTGAGTGACGTCACAGAGATGGACCCGTCGTGGGGATGGGCCGCAGGGCAGCTGATCTCCACCACCTCGGACCTCAACCAGTTCCTCTACGCGCTACTCGACGGACGACTGCTCCCCGCAGCCGAACTCGACCAGATGCGTACCACCGTCCACGTCGGCGGGCCCACTGGACTCGAGTACGGCCTCGGCCTCACCAGCAGGACTCTCTCGTGCGGCGGGGTCTACTGGGGCCATGGCGGCGACATAGTCGGTTACGAGACCCGCGGCGGCATCACCGACAACGGGCGCGCCGTAAACCTTGCGGTGACTGCTCTTCCCTCGACTGCGTCCGCCACGCAACACGTCGTAGACACCGTGGACAGAGCTTTGTGCAGTTAAAGCTCTGGTGACAGCGTCACCCGGAATCTCACCCGAGTGACACTGTACCGCCCGACGAAACATTCGGTCGGTTATTGGCCGAACGGACCAATGCGGCCAACGTGTCCGCTGCCACACTTCATCAGTCCATGCGGCACAACGCAATTCAGGAGACATGATGAAGTCGGAACGCGCCACAGTTGAGGAACCCTCGCATAGCGGCGGCAAGTCGATACAAAACATATTGGACAACAAGTCAATTCGTCGAACAACGACTATGACTGTTGGGCTGCTCAGTACGATCTGGATGATCGACATGATAGATCGCGTGATGATCGGGCTTGCACTGCCGATGATCGGAGACGAATTCTCCCTCAGTAATACGCAATTGGGCGGAGTCGTGTCGATCTTCGCCATCTTTTACATGCTCGGGCAGGTCCCCGGCGGCATGCTGGCCGACCGATTCGGACCCCGACCACTGTTGATCGTTGCGTTGATCCTGTGGTCGGTGTTCACCGCACTGACAGGATTCGCCTGGGGACTCGTCTCGCTGATGGTCATGCGTGCGATGTTCGGGCTCAGCCAGGGTCTCTTCCCAGCAGCGTCGTTCAAAGCTCTGGCTGAGCGAACCCGTCCGAAAACTCGCGCCACGGCCATGGGCTTCATGATCGGTGCAAACAACCTGGGCCCCGGCATCGCACCATTGATCATCGCCCCAGTTCTCATGGCCGTCGGTTGGCGGGACGCATTTTGGCTGGTGGCCATAGTCGGCGCCGTGATCGGCACAGTCGTCTGGTTGGTGCTCCCGGCGCCGTTGGACACAGAGATCACGGAAGATCCGGAGGCCGCACTGCAACCGCTCGCCAGTGAACACTCACGCGCCGCGGTATTCAAGTCCGTTTCGGTCTGGAAGTTCGCACTTCTGTTCTGCCTGGCCAACATGGCCGGATATGGGCTGTTGACCTGGGTGCCGAGCTACCTCCTCAACGAAAAGGGGCTCTCGCTGATCGATACGGGAATCTTCGCGGCGATCCCGTTCATCGTCACGGCATTGGCCATCGTCGTCGGTGGACGTCTGGTGGACAAGTACTTTCACGACAGCGCGCGCATTCTGCTCGTTCCGTGCATGGCCACCTCCGCCATTCTGCTGTTCTTGATGACTACCACCGATACCGTCGCGATGTTCACGTTCTATCAAACCCTCGCGATGGGCGTCAGCGGACTGTGCTCGATGTCGATCTTCGCCCTCCCGTTGCGGGCATTGCCTGCCGAATTCCTCGGTTCCGGAATGGGTTTGATCAACGGTTGTGGACAGCTTGCCGGTTTCATCACCCCCCTCGTGATGGGATGGATGGTGGACCAGTTCTCGTACATGGCCGCGTTCGGAGTCCTGGTCGGCGCGACGGCTGCGGCGGCTTTGGTGGCCATGATCGTTCCACAAACCCCGGCGAAATTCTGAGGGCTCTCACGTGGTCCGGCGAAGTGGCCGCTGAAGGGTCGTTCCCGGCAGTGGCCGCTTCGCCGATCCGGAGCTGACCCCGGTGCCAGCTCGTCACCTCACTGCATCGAACCCGTTGCGCGAGCGCCGAAGTGCGCGCCCTGCAAGCTTCCCCGTCGGCACCCCGTCCGACAGTGCCGGTTGCCCATTGACCACAACGTGCCGCATTCCGGTCGCATACACTCTTGGGTTGTCGTATGTCGCGAGATCCTCTACCTGCGAGGGGTCGAAGATCGCCAGATCGGCGTATCCCCCTGGCGCAATGTAGCCCCGCTTCGCCAAACCGAAGTTTTCAGCAGGAAGGCTGGTCATTCGGCGAACGCATTCCTCGACTGATTGCCCGCCAATGCCGTGGGTGTAGCGGCTCAGAATACGGGCGAAAGTTCCGAATGAACGGGGGTGGACGGGTTGCCCCGCGAAAAGGGTCTCCGTGCTTTGAGCATCGGCATCGGAACCAACCGAAACCCAGGGACGCTCGAAGGCAATTCGCGTGTTGTCCTCCGACGCAATGAAATAGGCAGCTTCGGCTGTGGGGAGAGCGTCGAGAACAGCCAGTATGGTGTCTACCGGGTCGTGATGCCCCATCCTCCGAGCAATAGATCCCAGAGCTTCCCCCGCTCGGATCCCGAGTGCCGGTACCTCGGACAAGATCGTCACCCCATCGGCACCTCCGGACGCAGCGTAGAGATTCTCCCAGTCCTCGTCCTCACGATGGATCCTCTCGCGGATCTGGTCTCGGACACCGGTCGAGTTCAGGTGCGTGCGCCCGGCCGTCGTGTCACGACACCGAAACTCCGGTGGCAACGCGGCACTGAGCAGCGTGTTCCCCGCCTCGTACGGATATACGTCCGCGGTGATTCGCACACCGTCCTCGCGAGCCGACTCAACCAATTGCAAGGCATCGGACATTTTGTGCCAGTGCGACTTACCAGCAACCTTGAGGTGATAAATCTCCGCACGCGCTCCTGTCGTGCGAGCGATGTCGATCAGTTCCTCGATGCTTTCGAGGAACCTCTGCCCTTCACTTCGAAGATGGCAGATATGGACGGCATCATGCCTGGCGAGCACCCGCGAAAATGCTCGCAACTCGCCGGTATCCGCATAGCTTCCGGGTGGATAGATCAGAGCCGAACCAACTCCGAGAGCTCCATTTTCAAGCTCCTCGTCGAGCAGGGTGCACGCGTCGGCCAGCTCTTGTTCGCTCAACAGGCGATTTTCCACACCCGCAACCACCATGCGCAGATTCGCTGCGCCGACGAAGCTCGCCACGTTGAAACCGACGCCGTCCGTCTCCAAGGATTCGAGAAAATCGTGCAACCTCGGCCAATGTGATTGCACCCCAGATGGAATCGCACCCAATCCGAGCATCGCCGGAGTCATCGAACCCGCGACCGGTCCGAGAGACACGCCTTCACCGAAGACCTGGGTTGTGACCCCCTGATACAAGTCCGACAATCCTCGCGGGTCTTGCTGCAGCGTGAGGTAGCTATGACTGAGCACATTCACAAAACCGGGAGCCACCATGCAACCGCGAGCATCGATGTCGATCGCCCCCGACACAGCACCGATCGTTCCGACTTCCACGATCGTGTCACCCGCGATCGCAACATCCGCTTTCCTGGGCAGGCTCCCTCTACCATCGAGCACAGTCCCGTCCCGAACGATGATTGTTGGCAGCATCACGTCTCCTCCACGGTGGCCTTGCTGTCGCGAGATGCGACCCTGTTCACTCTGCTCAATCGTGGAAGCGAAATCTTGTTCCAGGCACACATACGCGATGCAAAATTGGTGCCGCCCTACCAAACTGGCAAAATTGTTCCGATCGTGTTATCGATTAGCTGACGACCCTGCGGATCTCGCTCTCAGAGGCATTGGCGCCCGTACAGACGACGGCAACGCACTTGCCCGCGAAGGTGTTCGGATGTGCGTAGACGGCAGCAAGTGCGGCCGCACCGGCGCCTTCGCTCAAAGTGTGAGCGTCGTAGAGCAACGCCCGCTGCGCGAGGGTGATGTCATCGTCCGTGACGAGCAGGAATCCTCCTAGCCGTTCTCGCATGATGCCCTGAGTCAGTGCGAATCCGGCCCCGGTCGCGAGTCCTTCGACACGGGTGGTGTTCGGGCGCTCGACGCACGCGCCGGAACTCCACGAGTCATGTGCGGCTCGTGCGGCCTCAGACTGCACTGCGAACACCTCGAGGTGCGGTGCAAGCGCACTGGCGACGAGACACGCCGCCGCCGCACCGCTGCCGCCACCGACTGGGACCACCACCGCGTCCAGATCAGGTTGTTGTTCGAGGAGTTCGACGTAGGCCGTTGCAACACCGGCGAGGATTGCCGGCTCATTGGCGGCGCTCACGAGACGCAGGCCGTCACGTTCGCTGATGAAATCGGCGTGAGCACGTGCCTCGTCGAAGTTCACACCGTGCTCGATCAGCTCGGCACCGAGCATGCGGACAGCGTGAGCCTTGACTGGATTCGCCCCAACCGGCATGACGATCACACACCGCACGCCCGCACCCGCTGCGGCATACGCCAAGGATTGAGCATGGTTTCCGGTCGAGTAGCCGACAATCCCCCGCGCCCGCGTCGCCTCATCCAGTCCTGCCACCAGATTCAGTCCGCCGCGAACCTTGAACGCACCCGTGGGGTGCACGTTCTCGTGTTTGACGAACAATTGGCTGCACGAGCCCGCACCCAACGTCGGGTGCGATATCAGGGGCGTGACCGGTAGATGCCGTCGGACGACCTGGCTGGCACGCTCGATGTCTGCCCATACGGGTGGATGTAGCTGGTTTGATGCCGTGAGATCAGATGCCGGTGCCATGTGATTCACCCTGACAAAAACTGATTCATAGGTCCAATACGTGTTTTCGTCCAAAGCATCGAATTCTTCTATGATTTTGGCATGCTCGATCTGATTCGACTGAGGGTCCTGGTCGCTGTTGCACAGGAAGGATCGGTGACAGCCGCCGCCGATTCTCTCGGTTACGCGCAGCCCTCCATCAGTCACCACCTTCGACAGCTCGAGTCTGAGGTCGGTGTTCCATTGTTCCAACGAGCCGGCCGTGGTCTGCGACTGACGGACGCCGGCGCAGTCCTGGTTCAGCGAGCCACCGAGATCCTCGGCCACGTCGATGCCGCAGTAGCCGAAGTCCAGACGTACGCAGGACTGAGAGCCGGGCGGCTACGACTTGCCGCATTCCCGTCGGCCTTGGCAAGTGTGATTCCGCAAGCCATGGCAGCGTTCACGTCTCGGCACCCCGAGGTGTCCATCAGCCTCGTCGAGGCAGAACCACCCAAAGCGCTTGCACTGCTTCGTAACAACGATGTCGACGTAGCAGTCGTCTTCGCGCACGAGGACACCGCCGATATCGGGCTCAAGCATGTCACGCAGACGACGTTGCTGGAAGATCCGTTGTACCTGATCACCTCGGCCCGGAATGTAGATGCTGCCAACGAGATCACGGACTACGCCGGTGAGACCTGGATTGCAGGCTGCCCGAGTTGCCGCGCCCACCTCCTGACCGCCTGCGGACGAGCTGGATTCGTACCGCGGATCGAGTTCGAGACCGACGACTACGTCGCGGTCCAAGCGCTGGTCGCCTCCGGAAGCGGAGTCAGCACCCTTCCCGCCCTCGCTCTCCTGGCACATCGGAATCCGGATATCCGCGCGCACCGTATTCCCGACGAGCGACGCACCATCTCCGTCGCGACATACGGGAGACCTCCACGTGCTCCGGCGATCGACGCGTTCGTCCAAACTCTGACAGCAGTCTCGAAATCCATGCGTGAGCGCGTCGAACTGGAGGGACACCCTTAGTCATGAGATCACGGCTACACGGCACTACCCAGTCGGTGATGGCCTGCCGACTACCGCGACGATCAGCGCGGCAAGTTCACCTTTAGCGTCCTCGGGTGAGAGCACTCCGATTACCGCCGAGTGCGAGAGGGCCTCTGCAGCACCGAATATCGCAGTCATCGATGATTGCGCAGGCCCGTCTGCACTGAAAGGGGTGAGCACCTCGCGACAACGCTCGGAATAGGCGCGTTCCGACTCACGCTTGACCTGCTCCAACTCGGGCGAGCCCTCCAGCGCTGCAAGCACTCCCGTCAGTTCACGACCCTGTGCCAGCGAACATCCGACATAGGAGTTGGCGATGGCATTCGCCCGCCCGCTCAGGGACTCGTCGGCGGCCTCGAGATACTCCGCGAGCATCACAGTCTGACGATCGTCGAATTCCTTGAAGAGGGCAGCCAATAACACGGCACGCGAGGCAAAATGACTGTAGACGACCGGTTTTGCAACGCCGGCACGTTCAGCCAACCGGCCGAGAGTCAGTGCGTCTGCACCCTCCTCTCGCACCAAGGCCCACGCCACCTCCACGAGCTGTTCGTACCTGCCGGCCCGCGACAGTCTCGTACGTGCCATCGGACACCTCCTTGCGCTATATACGAATAGTAACCTACTCTTAGTACATAAGCGCACCATCTACTGAAGGAACGCTCATGACCACACTCGTCGTAGTTTCCCATTCCGATCCACACTCGCTGACCCAGCATGTCGCTCGAACTACCGCCGACGCGATCCGCAATATGGGCGGTGACGTCGACATCGCAGACCTCCACGCCGAAAATTTCGATCCCCGTTTCTCCAAAGACGATTTGAACCTGTTCCGCGGCAACGGGACTCCGCCGACTGATGTTGCAGCCGAACAGGACCGAATCGATCGTGCAGACGATCTGATTCTCGTGTTTCCGATGTACTGGTGGTCGATGCCCGCATTACTCAAAGGTTGGATCGATCGCGTCTTCGTCAGCGGATGGGCGTACGAATTCACCCCTGGAAGCGAATTCGTGAAGAAACTGGACCGACTCACCGTCCATCTGATTCCGGTCGCGGGTGACGATGCAGACAGTTTCGAACGCCACGGCGTGTACGAGGCCTTCCGAACACAGATCGAGCGCGGCATCATCGAATACTGCGGTGCCACAATGGGATCGACAACCTTCGTGCACGAGTCGGATACGAAGAGCCGAGACCTCCTCGCAGCAGAAATCCGAGATCTCAGCGAAAGTATCGCGGCACGTGTCGCCTACCCTGCGACCGCGACTTCCCGTTGACGTGCAGACATCGGTCAACTGACGCGCGACACACCCGTTTCCACCCAGTAGCGAAGCGTGTCTCCCGAATGGCCGAGGTTGCGCGACAACTGATCGGCTGGGCGCACGCTGTCGAGTAGACCACCACACCCTTCGATCGCCTTACGCGAACCCGCATTGGTTTCGTCGCAGGTAATCAGGACTCGACTGAGCCCTACCGGGTCACCGGCATACGCGAGCACTTCCCGCAGAGCCGCCGACGCCAGACCTTTCCGGCGCTCCGACGGCCTGACCCCATAGCCGATATGGCCACCTACATCGGCCAAGAACTCGTTCAGGCTGTGTCGCAACTGGATAGCGCCGAGATACCTGCCGTCTCGAACGATCCACCAGTTGGTTGCCGGGACAACGTCGGGCCCCGGCACTGCCTCAGGCTGCGCCAACAACTCCTGCACCCACTGCCCGAATCCGTCGCGGGATGCGAGATCGAGGTCTAGACGTTGCGCAACGCCCAACGCCGAACCGGGCTGATCCGCCCCACTCGTCACGCGACTCCAACCAGGACGCCCACATGGCCTCGTCAGGCGCAACCAAATCGACAGTCATAGCAGCGATGCTACTTCGCAACCAGCAATGGTCGAGACTCAGCCTCATTCCATCGCATAGGCACATAGTGTTGCTGTATGAGTGGACGTTTCATAGCTGGGGTCTTTGTCGCCGTCGTCAGTGTCGTTGCCGTTGCGTTGGTTTGGGCCGGCATTCGAGACTACGAATCTTTCACTCCCCCGGTCGCGACAGCAGTCGATCGGGCAGACTGCCTGGCCCCCGATATTGCCGCCGCGCTCGTAGCCCCCGAGGCACGTGACAGCAGCATCGCCCTTCGCCCTGAGGGAAGTGGATACCCACCTCCTGATTTCAGCCCCGTCGCAGTTGTTCGATGCGAACGCGGAGAAGCGTCCGACGGCGGGTTGACCATCGACTCCATACGCCTCGAGGGAGACATCCACGCGGTAGAGGATGCGTTCCGCGAACAGTCTCGTCGATTTCCTGCCAACGTCCAGGCCGACTGTGCGTACCGTCTCGTCCCGCCGGCCGGATTGTGGTTGGTGGACGAAACAGGAGCCGCCATACGCCCTACCTGGCCGGCTGCGCCCTGCGGCCTGCAAGAGCAACCACACGCAGCACTGAACCGATTGCAGGAGGTCGGCCGCGAGCAAAGCCTGGTCGACGGCGAAGCAGCCGACGATGCTGGAATCTGCCCGGAGTCGATCGGACAACCGTTCACGACAAGCACTGAAGCCGACAAGAAACGCATGGAAGAACACGAAGACACTCATGCGCGCCCACTGACGGAAACAGCTTTGGCTACACCGATTTCCGACGTCGGCAGACTACGGGTGTGCCGCTATTCCACCGAACCACCGCTTCCGGAGTCCCGAATCCGCTTGTCACGCCAGCAGAGTGCGGATCTGATGGGGGCTGTATCCACCGCACCACTCGCTGGCCCATGTGATCGCAACGCCCAACACATCGCTTCGATCGAAGTACTTCGTCCTGACGGATCGGGCGGCACGCGGATGGCAGTCGAACTCGACGGATGCCAACGCGTAAATCTCCTCGGACAACGTCAACTAACGCCCGGGGTCATTGCGCTGCTGTTGGAGTAATGCTGACCCGCGGCAACGGGTGTCGTCGGCCGGAGCGGTCTGTCTGGCAGCGCTCAGAATGATCACTCGCACTCGTCATGCCCAATCATCGACGGGCTTGTCACGCCGATGTCGAAGTGGTTGAGAGGAGAATTCGGAGTGGTAAATCTTAACCATCGCCCATAAGGTCCCTGGCATGGAAGACTCTCGAGCGCCAGGAAAGAGCATCTCGCTTGAAACCGATCGACTGATCCTCAGGGCGCGCAGAGTGTCCGACGCCGCTGTCCTGCAGGAACTTTGGACCGAGCGCGATCCTCGTGTCCCGCCGCGCCGTCAGATCGATTCCGATGGCCGGCCCACGATCGAAGATATCGAGGACCAGATTCGCAGTAGCTCCCGCGAACTCAATCTGTTGACAGTGGAACGGAAAGTATTCGGCGATGTCATCGGCTACTGCGGACTGATTGACACTGTGCGTGGATCCGACGGAGAGCCTGAACTGGCATTTGAGTTTCTTCGTAGGACATGGAGTCAGGGATACGCGACCGAGGCCTCCTGGGCCGTCCTCCATTGGGCACAGTCATCGGGATATCGACGTCTTTGGGCTACAGTCCGCGACTGGAACGGAGCGTCTCGTCGAGTGATGGCAAAACTCGAGTTCGTCGAGACCACCCGTGTGGAAGCGGACGAAATCCACGGCGACCTGCTGTTCACGACCAAAGAACTGTGACTACAGTCCGAGAATCACAGGTCTCGAATCGACGTGACGACAACTGGCCTCACCGGCTTGGGAGCCGCACCGCAACTCGGTGGACGCGGCGCAAGTTCGGAGACCGCCGTCTCCACCACCCACCGCCGGCCGTCCACATGTGCGACGACGCACGTCCCGTCACTCGCCTGCTCTACGACAGCCAAGTCGTCGATTCCACAGCTGATTTGTTGTCGCACAGCAATTTCCGAAACCTGCCCCGCAGGAGGCCAGCAACTCCGTCCACGCAGGCCTGACAGATGGACCTGATCTCGCGAAGCCACCTCCACGGCCGTGACACTCTCACCAGCAGACAGACGACCGTATGTATTGCCGCTCGGCAGCAAGATCATCGACGGCGCAAATCGGTGTCCGCCAGTATGAGAACACTCCCACACCTGGGGTCCGAAGGACGACATCAGCGCTGCGGCAATCGGCCTGCCGAACACAGCGCAGCATTGGTCACGCTTACCGTGCGCACAAACCAAGACGACTGGCTCGTCCACCGATTCGCCCAATCCTGGTGGAGGGCCGTCGAGTAGCGCGAAATCCATGTCGAGCAGGTCAGCCGGTGAATCGATGCGCAACCTTTCGCACCACGAGTCGCTCGGATCGGAGCGCGCGAGCAAGACCGTGTGTCCATCAGTCAACGGATCGGTGCGGCCTGGTCGCCGAATGAACATGATTCGTACGTCGGCAGCGTCAGCTCGCCGACTCAGCTCGGCGGCAAGCTCCTCCCCCAAGGCTGTTCCGTCCAGCACGTCACGACCCCACGCTGCGTTGAATTCGAGGCACACCCAACCCCGCACGACGGCAGCACTGCCTGCCAGCGGTTCGTCAACAGCAGACAACGCGGAACAGGTCTCGGCTTCGATCACGAGCCCTATTGTGTCAGCCACGTTGAAAGTCGATCAGCCGTCCCAGTCAGCTCAGTAGAACTTCTTGCCCTCGGCAAGCTGGTTCACGAACTTCTCGATCCGCCGGGTTCGCGTCTCCGGACGCTTTGCCTCCTGCAGTCGGTACGCGATGGCGAACCGGTTTGTGGAATTGAGCGTCGCGTAGAACTCGCGAGCCTTCGGGTTTTCTGCAAGAGCATCGAGAAAGTCCTTCGGCACCTCGGCCTTGGCTGCTCCCTCGTACGCGCGATCCCAGCGGCCGTCTGCCTTGGCCTTCTCGATCTCGGCGATGCCGGATGGCTCGAGTAATCCTGCAGCATCAAGACGGGCGACTATCTCGACGTTGCGTTTGGACCACGGACTCCGCGCAGTGCGGCGCGAAAACTTCTGCACGAAAAAATCGTCGTCGATTCGCCGGGACAGGCTGTCGATCCAGCCGAAGCACAGCGCCACGTCCAATGCTTGGTCGTAGTCGATCGAACTGTGTGACGAGTTCTTCTTGGCCATCTTGAGCCAAAGCCCGGGGACTGCCTCATGGTTCTCGGACAGCCATCGACGGAACTCTTCTCCGTCAGAGAAGTATTCGGTACCGAGTTCGACTGCCATCAGTGCTCCTCATTTTCGCGATACCCATACTCTGACAAAACCCTGCGACAAATATCCGAGAGTTCCAAGTGCGAGCACCCATTTGCCAATACTGACCGTCGAAACGGCGCGAACCCTCGAGTCGGTGATGCTGTCGCGGTGATCGAGGAAATGGAGTCCGACCACGTTCTCGACGTAGTCGCCGGCCGCTGACAGCACGGGCGCTACGGCCAGCGCGCGCCGAGTTGAGGGCGACAGGGGCACCCGCTCGCCGAGCCGCGTGCCTGCTGACCGCAAAGCCATCGCGTAGATCGCTGGATGAACGAAGTCGGGGTAGTAGTGACTACGAAATCGCGACGTGGCCTCCGCATCCATGGAGTCCAAGATTTCGATGTACCGACGAGCGGAAAATGCTGTCTGCACGTCCAAGACCTTGGGAGCCACCCGCCCGAGTAAGCGAGCAATATTCGCTTGTGAGACAACAAAAGCGGTGGTCCACAGTGCCATTGCCTTCGCAGATCCAGTTGGTGCCATGTCGTCGATCGTGCCATCTTCGACGAACAGAACGGAACGGCACGACGGAAAACTCGGCGAAATGTGCATGAGGCCGTTATAAAGCGGGCATCCCGTATCGATCATCGGTCCGATAGCGGGGAGCGCGCATGTCGCCCAAGTCCAACCCGACTGTTCTGTTCATCCACGGACTCTGGATGCACCCGACCACGTGGGATCCCTGGGCGCAGCTTTTCAATGCGCAGGGGTACGCCACGATGGCACCCGGATGGCCAGGGGATGCGTCGACGGTGGGTGAGACGCGCGAACATCCGGAGGACATCGCGGGACACGGCATCGAGGACGTGACGGATCATTACGCAAAGGTGATCGCAGATCTCGACGAACCACCGATCGTGATCGGGCACTCGTTCGGAGGCTTGATCGCCCAGAAACTGCTGGGCCAGGAGTTGGCGACTGCGGCAATTGCCATCGACCCCGCTCAGCCCAAAGGTGTGTTGAAACTTCCTCTCGTTCAACTGGGCAGCGTGTTCCCTGTCCTGTCCAACCCCGGCAACTACCGAAAGGCCTACTCACACAACAGAAAATCGTTCCACAAATCCTTCGCCAGCGCCGTGTCCAGGGACGAGTCCGACGCCTTGTTCGAACAGTATGCAATTCCCGCCCCCGGACGACCGTTGTTCGAGGCAGCACTCGCCAACTTCGCGCCCCACAGCCCCGCTGCAGTGGATTTCAACGCCCGCCGCGGGCCACTGCTGATGATCGGCGGCGGTAAGGATCGCACGGTACCGAAAGCCAGTTCGGACAGCTCGTTCAAGAAGTACGCCAAGGCGCCGACGGTCAACGAATACAAGGTCTTCGGCGATCGGGGTCACTCACTGACCATCGACCACGGCTGGCGTGAGATCGCCGACTACAGCCTGGCCTGGCTCGACAAGCAGGGTATGAACCCACCACAGGGAAAGCACGAGAGCCAGTCCTAGCCGAATGCTTGAAAACGACGACGGTACACCTGCGGCGAGATTCCGAGATGCGTCGAAAATGCTCGACGCAAGGATTCCGAGCTGCCGAATCCTGCCAACTGCGCGGCATCGGTCACCGAGTGGCCGGCATCGAGAAGCGCCTTCGCGGAATCGAAACGGATCAACTCGACGTATTTGGCCGGCGTCGTATCGAGCTCCTCACGAAAGAGCCTCGTCAGGTGCCGCGGGCTCAGGTGCGCCAAGGCAGCCAGTTCGTCGACCGAGTACTCCCCCGCCGGATCCGCTGCCACCGCATCGACCACTGCGCGAAGAGCCGGCACTCGTGGCCGCGGCCCGCTCAGCGACGGCGAGAACTGTGACTGCCCACCTGGACGCTGGAGAAAAACCACCAGAAGCTGCGCGACGCGTCGAGCCATTTCTGCACCATGATCACGCTCGAGCAATGCGAGCGCGAGGTCGATCCCGGCGGTCACGCCCGCAGACGAGAACACCGTGCCGTCCTCGATGAAGATGGCGTCGGGAACCACCGTGATCTGAGGATAGGCACGCGCCAACGTCGCCGTGTGCTGCCAATGCGTGGTTGCGCGGCGTCCGTCGAGCAATCCACTGGCTGCAAGGATGAATGTTCCGGTACAAATCGAGGCAACCCGATCCGACCGCCCTGCCAGGTCACTCGCCGCCTCACGCAGTTCCGGACTCACCGGCGTGGACGGGAACACGTCACCACCCATGACCAGCAACGTGTCGAAGGAACCGGAATCTACGACGTCACAGTCGACCGGAATGCGCATCCCGGTCGACGAGTCGACATCGTGCCCACCTACCGAGCAGATCACCAACTCGTAGTTCGCCCCGCCGCGATTGGCCTCTGCGAACACCTCGCTCGGACCTGCGACGTCGAGCAGTTTGACGCCGTCGAACACCAGGACGGCAACTCGATGCCCTGCGGTCACGATGCGCTCTCCTTCGTCCTGATCTGTGGACAGTATGGCCGAGATCAGGGTGCGACCGCGTACGTGCTCGACCGACACTGGGATGGACCGAGAATTCGCAGCAGCGACGAGCAGAGCAGGTACCGATGAACACGATCATTGCCGGTGTGAGAATCCCCGATTCGAAGATGGCTGCCGACGCCACCGACCTGGTACGAGATACGGCATCCGAGTTACTGTTTCACCACTCGCGACGCGTCTTCCTCTTCGGATCACTTCAAGGAACGCGTCTGGGTCTGCACGCCGACCCCGAGTTGCTCTACGTCGGTGCCATGTTCCACGACCTGGGTCTCACCGAGAAATTCCGGGACAGCACGTCACGATTCGAATTGGACGGAGCAGACGAAGCGCGACAATTCCTCACCGGCTACGGAGTCGACGAAACCGACATCCGCACAGTGTGGGAAAGCATCGCTCTGCACACGACGCCAGAGGTACCCTCGCGGCTGGAGCCCGAAATCGCCTTGGTGACAGCGGGCGTGGAGACCGACGTACTCGGAATCGGGTACAAGGAACTCGACCAGGCCGACATCGACGCCGTCACCGCGGCCCACCCCCGTCCGGATTTCAAGAATCAGATTCTGAAAGCCTTCACCGACGGCTTCAAGCACCGCCCCGAGAGCACGTTCGGAACGGTCAACGGTGACGTGCTCGAGCATTTCGTACCAGGATTTCGACACATCGATTTTGTCGAGGTCATCCAGAACTCGGCTTGGCCCCAGTAGAATTCGAGTTCAGCCGGCTGCCTCACTCATCGCAGCGGCATCTTCTTCCCCGAACTTTTCCTCGAGAGTCTCCGGGGAATAGTCGAGGTCGATCTCGGCGACGTCGCGCCCGCGCGCGGACTCGATCGCCGAAAGTCGGCGTTGCGCACGGTCTGCGGCGTACTCGAGGAACTCCTGGTTGTCCAAACCGAACGGCTGCACCTCGAATTGATCGTTGACCCAGTTGATCATTCCCAGTGCCATGGGCATGAGTTCGCCCATCCGCTGCTGGACGACGTCCCAGTTGTGATCGTCGGCGGCGACGTGCCTGCGGCAGGTGAACGTTCCCCACGCCATGTGCCGTCGTTCGTCGTCGCCGATCTTTCGCACCAATTGCTGCATCCCCGGCAGAATCCCGCGTGTCGCACAGACTTTCTGCCAGGCGTAGTAGCCCGTCAACGCCAGACTGCCCTCGATGACATGGTTGTACGTGACGCTGGCACGCACCTGGTTGACCGGGCTGGGGTCTGTCTCCAGAATGCGTAGCGACGACGGCAACTCCTCGTAGAACAGTTGCCGGTAGTACGGATTCTCGGCGACGTAGGAATGCAGGTCACTGGTCAGACCCACTTCGTCCATCCACAGCCGAAAGACCTGGGTGTGCTTGGCTTCCTCGAAACAGAACTGCGTCAAGTACATCTCGTCGCCGAATCGCCCCTCCGTCGACATCGCTTTCATGAACGGTTGAATGTCTTCGGTGACGGCTTCTTCACCGGCGATGAACTGCGCACACAGGAAGGTGGCGCTGCGCTGTTGTTCGCTGGTCAGCTCCTGCCAGTCACGGGCATCCTGCGAAAAATCGAGGTCGGTTGGATTCCAGAATTTGGCATTTCCCTTGGTGAACAATCGGAGTGGGAACGAATCCCAGTTCAACCCTCCCGACCGAAGAGAACTGAAACCTTCTCGCCCCGGCGAGGTGACAGTCATGACATTCCTTCTTCCCGAACCGAAGACAGATGCCCCAACAGCATGCCCGCAGAACTGAAACGTGAATCAGTTTTGACGAAATTCGATCTATTCCTTCAGAGAAACGCCCTTCGTCTCCATCACTGCGAAGAGCTTGGCATTCATCTGTGCCGCCAGATCCGGCCGATACGAGCCGATGTTGAGCGGATTGGCGAGATTGTTCAGTTCCAAGGGGTCGGCTTGTAAGTCGTACAGTTCGTATTGCGGCGCAGCAACTCCCGCAGGATCGAAGTACATCGTGTACTTCCATCGGCTCTCCCGGATGCAGCGGATGTGATTGGGCTGCGTGACGATGTTCTGACCGTCGGGCGTCGCACAGTTCTGATCGTCGTAGGTGAACAGAATTGTGTCCTGAACCTGCGCGCTGGGACCTTGTGGGTAGGCGGCAGCGTCGACGATGACCGGTGTCAGATCGGTACCCAGGAAGTTCCACGATTCACGCGCCGGCGCTTGGGCGAGCGTGGCGAGAGTGGGCATCACGTCGATCAACGATGCCAGGGCGTCGGTCCGAACAGGTTCGGGGAACAGCAGGGGATTGCTGATGACCAGTGGAACGCGCAGTGTTTCCTCGTAGGCGTTGAACACCTTCTGCCGCAAACCTCCGTGGCTCATCCCCATCTCCCCGTGGTCGGACATACGAACGATCACCGTGTCGTCGAGCATCTGCGGGGTGGCTTCGATCGCGTCGAGCACGCTGCCGATGTGTTCGTCGACCACCTTGTGCATGTAGGCGTAGAAGTTGATGTAGTTGCGTGCCTGATCAGGCCCGAGCAGCGGCCCGAGCCCGGCTGCGAGTAGCAATTCCGACTGAACCTGCGCTGTCGGTTTGTGATTGAGTGCCAGGATCTCGTCGAAGGTGGGTGGTAAGTCGATACCCTGCTCGAAGGCGCCGGGCGCGTCCGATCCATAGTTGTCGCACGTTCCGTTCATCGCATTCCAAGTCTGGGGGTACGCGAGTACGTCGTGTGGATTCACGAACGAGACGATCAGCGCCCAAGGCTGCCCGGAGGTGACGGCAGGTCCGGAGAGGAAATCGACTGCCTCCTCGGCAACACGGCGATCATGGTCTGCGCAGCCGCCACCGAAGTGGTCCGGATTGGTGTCCTGACCCGCGTCGGGGGGAATCCACCCTTCGAAGCCGAATCCCGCTACATCGTCACTTGTCGGATCACCACCCTCGACGCCTTTGCTCAGATGCCACTTCCCCCGGTACTGAACGTTGTAGCCCGCCGACGCCAGCAGTTTTGCCATGTTCTGTTCGGAGACCTGCAACTGTGGCTCGGTGGGTGAGACAGTGCCGCCTTCGGTGAGGGTTCTGGTGACCCCGTGCTGCGCGGGATAGGGGCCGGTGAAGAACGTACTGCGACTGGGCGAGCACATCGCGGTATTGCACACTGCCTGGTCGAACGTCAGCCCGTGATCGGCAATCCTCTTGCGGTTGGGCAGATTCTGATCAGCCCAGCCTCGCGGCCAGTACATCGGCCGGCGCTCCTGATCGGTGATGATGACAACGATGTTGGGTTTCTGCGGAAACCGATCGGCGGGCGCTGCTTTCACCGGCGCCGCGCTCGCCGCGCCGGTTGCGACGTCTGCCACTCCGGCGAGGACAAGAGCACCGACGCCACCGAGGAACGTCCGGCGCGGCAATGAATGACAAAGCGGGGCTGGAACGTTCTCTGGGTTCACGGGCGTCGTCCTCTCGGAGCCGTTGTGGCCCCAGAGTTGACCGAATCAGTGTTCGCTACACATGCGCGAGCAAACTGTCTGGGCGCTGATCAGCTCGATAACCCGATCCGCACAGCGCAGCGGATCCGGAGTCCGGCCGATGCCGAGGGTGTCGACTATCGAAATCGTCCTTCGCACGTCGGACTCCTCGACGCCCCACGACCAACCGAAGTCGTGATTCCAGAGCAGAACTGCGGTCTTCCCCGGATGGTTTCTGGCATGAACGGGAAGGACGATCACCGCATCCATGCTCGGCGCCTGTGGCCATCGGACAGTCTCGCCGTGAACCGATCGTGCTACCGCGTCGACGTATTCGTGTGCGGACCAGTCGTTGCCGTTGGTATGCATGGAAGTACATTCGGTGCCACACACGTTTCGGATGGGTACGCGGCGGGACCGATCGAATATTGCGCTTTCAGGAAATGAACGGCAACACAACGGATTCGAATTGGCGATGACCGTCGCGGTGGACACTGTGTCCGGTACGGAACGAGACCAACTCGCAGCGTGCGACGGTGGCTGCAACAGCGTCGAGGCGAACGGGGTCCACCATCCCGCCCAGACCTCCACGCAGGAACAACATGTCAGCCTCGATGAGCGACAACCGATCCCACCACTGCGGATCCGGTCGGCGGAACTGCTCGAGCGCGGATCGCGTCATCGAGCGATCGAACGTCAGCGCCGCGCGCGGATGCCGCACCAAACTTGTTGTGGCGTGCCACAGTTCTGGCACACTCGGCAATTTCCTCGCGAACACCTGTTCCGGGTCACCTGCGCGTAGTGGCAACGGCGCTTCCTCGATGACCAACTTCCGTACCGCCGTGGGGCGTTTCTGAGCGATCAACGACGCCGCGTGCCCGCCGAGCGAATGACCGACCAGATCCACCTGGTCGAGTTCGAGATGATCACACACGTCCATGACGTCGTCGGCGAACTCGTCGAAGAGATACGACGACGCCCGAGCGCTCCGGCCGTGGCCGCGAAGATCGACCGAGACAACTCGTCGGTTGCGCGATCGCAAGGTCCGCGCGAACTTGTCCCAGGTACCGCTGTCGCCGCCCATCCCGTGCACGAGGATTACCGGAGGCAGATCGGCGACACCGGGATGCGAACCGGAATCGCGGTAGCTGATCTGGACCCCGCCGGCACTTCGTACGTTAGCGACACTCACGAGTTCCCAGGATAGACCTGTCCTCGCGAATTGCTGACGCGGTCGGCCGAGGCGGCAACTCCCCTGGCCGCGTGACCTCGTCGTAGCGACCGAGCCCTATCCTCGCGATGTTGCGCAGCGACTCGCTTGGGTCGGCGAAGTATCCGCAATGCCCTCGAATGGAACCGGTGCCGAAAACAAAGGCTCCGTGCTGCGCCCGTACTGGAGACGGACCGTGCCCGAGGCGACCGATCTTCACGCGCGGGAAATACCGGATCCAGTCCGAGGGCCCCAGAGCAGCCCAGAGATTTCCGGCAAAGCACAGGTCTTCGCGAGAACTGGTCCCCATGCCCGGACTCCCGAGCACCACACAATCGTCTACTCGCGCCGACGGGAGGGCGAGTCCGCACACCACGGCCCCGTAGCTGTGTCCGACGAGCGTCACATGCGCCGAACGCGGCAGGATGCGAGTCAATCGCGCCAGATCGATCGCACCACGTTCTGCGAGCGTCCGCGAGAACGACTCGAGAAATCCCCACGGCGTCCGATAACCGACCCACACGATCACCGCGACGTGGTCGTTCCGCCCGAGCGTTCGGAGCATCCTTCCCAGTGTCCATCCGCTCGCGCGTGGTCCGGTCGGACGGTTCTCGTCGAAGTAGTTTCCCAGTCCGTTGTCGTTACCCGGGACGAAGATGACGATGTGCTCGGCTGTGGCGACATCGCCGAACACCTCCACGATCCGGCCTTCGCCGGACTCGTCGTACGCCAGAAGTTGTGCGTCGTGCAGTTCCGTCAGCGCGTAGTGAAGTCGATCGGTTCCGGAAACTTCAGCTCGGCCCGCCGTTTTCATGACACTCCTCGTGAAGAGTTACAACGACGAGAATCATTGCAACAGTGAGTTTTCGAATGTCGTCAACGCTAGGATCCGAACGTCGGCATGGCGATGGTGCCAACGCCCCTACTGTTCGTACAGCCGACTCGACCATGGCCGGTACAGCTGGCTATACCTGTGAGCTCATTCGTACACACCCTCCACCGACCATCCACCGCCTTCACAGATCATCAGCAACGCCCGCGATTCCTCCAGCAGAACCTGAGCCCGCGCCGCCGTGCGTGCCGAAGCTGCGTCCCACCATCGCTCGTCCACCGGCCAGGGCCCGGCCCATCCCTGCACTGCCCATTCCTTACTCCCCCACTTCAGCCTTCCCGGCTGCGAACTGAAGACACCGCGCTCGGTGACGTACACGGCGTTGCCGGCCGCATCCCCCAGCCACACCTTGGGATTGTCGACGAAGATCGACCCCGGAGACGGTTGCGGCAGACGACCCGGCCACGGGGCTGTCGGATCGTGAGCAGCTACCCGCTCGTCACCCAAGGGCAACAAGGTAATTCGCTCCGAGGGCCCTCGCCCACCGCTCAGGACACCGACCTGAACCGATTCGCCGCCCAGAAGACCTTGCACACGCACCAATGCTCGCCTGGCTCGTTCCTCCTCGTCGCCGACACCGCCCCACAGCCCCAACTGCAAGGCACCGGCACTGACCACCTCCACCGGTTCCAGACGCAACACAGCTATACCTGCGGTCGGCCGGGTCTCACTGCGCCCGGTGAGCCAGCCGTCCAGTTGCCATCGCACTCGATCGGCCGTTCCCTCCGGCGTCAGAGGTTCGGCGCAACGCCAAGTCCGAGAAAGATTTTCACCGTTACCCGTGCTGGCCGAAATCGACAGACGGGTGCACGCCACTGCGGCGGCGGACAGCTTGTCATGCAGCAGACTTGCCAACGCGCGCCCGGCAAACGCTGCGGCATCCACCCGCTCGATCGACGGATCGTAATGCTGCTCCACCTCCAGATCCGGCGGAAGCGTCCGCGCCGACGGTGGCCGCTCGGGTTCACCACGCGCCGCACGATGCGCGAGCACCGCATCAGCGCCGAAACGCGAAGCGACGTCCACAGCCGGTAAATCCGCGAAAGCACCGATGGTCCTGATCCCGAGCCTGCGCAGCAGATCCACCAACTCTCCGCGATGCGGTGCAGACAGGCTGGGCTCGGCCGCCAACTCCGGCATGGGTAGCGGCGCCAGAAACCGTGCTCCCTCCCCCGGCGGCACCAGCGCTGCCCGGCGCGCGGCAATGACCGCGGTGGACAGTTGATCCGCCACCCCCACCTGGCTCTCGACGCCCGCAGCAGATGCCTGATCCACCAATCGTTCCGCCGCGGCTTCCTCCGAACCGAAGTACCGACTGACACCTCGTGCGCTGAGCACCAACAAACCAGGACGGAGTACCTCGACGCCCGGTGCCACCGCATCGATGGCCGCGGCCACCGGCTCGAACAATCTGGCGTCGCGTTCCGGATCTGCCGTCGCCACATACAGTTCCGGGCAGCGGGCCTGCGACTCGCGTCGTCGTAGGCCTCGGCGAACACCCTCCGCACGAGCCGTCGCCGAACATGCGATCACACGGTTACCCGAGGTGACCGCGACGGGATGCGTTGCCGGAAGATCGGCAAGTGCTGCCGCTGCCACCGCCGGCCAATCCGGGCACCACAACGCCAGAACTCTGCTCACAGTGACACCACCTGCTCCGACATCACATCCTGCGACATCACACCCTCGACCGGCCGAGAAGGTACCCACTCGACCCGCCCGGCTGCACTGCAGATGTCCAGACGCGTGGTCCGGGGCTGGAACGAGCGCCCCCGAGCACGAACCGCGAAGCTCAGGGAATTGAGCCGACCACGCCCCAACTCCCGGCCCTGACCGAACCCACCGTAACCATGAACCCGAGCGTCCAAGCGAACCTCAGCACCATCCCAGTGACCTTCGGTGACAACAAGAGTCGAGCCCTTGCTTCGAGCGCGTGCCACTACCGCCCGAGCACGCGACGGGGATACCGATGCACCCGCCAATCCCAGAATCACCAGATCCATACCGTCGAGCAGCACAGCGGCAATCTCGACCGGATCCGGCCCTGGCGCCGGAACGAGTGCCAGACGTTCCAGTTGCGCACCCATCTCGTACGCCGCCAGCAATCCCAGTCGAGGCTGCCCGATGACTGCCACATGCCCTCCGGACGCCGTCACCGACGCGACCAATCCCAAAAGCAAAGATGCCGCGCCGTCGACGGACACCACGGTTCCGCGTACCAAACCACCCTGCGGCAACAATGCCCCGATACCTTCCGGCACCGGGAGAACACCAGCCTTGTGCGCGCGGTCCACGACCGGCCTGTCCCTGTCCGCAACACTCTCGGACGCTGCTGCACTTGTCTCGGAAACACCAGCGACGGACACACCAGCCACCGACACGCTCGGTCCAGAGAACGACGTATCGCCCCGAGAGGGAATGGACGCGATCTGCCGGCGGAGCTGCGCCAGCCGATCCTGACGGGACAATCCCGCCGCATCTGCCGATAGCTCCACCAACTCGGTCACCTCGGTCATCCCCATCCTCCGGAACACCGGAAAAACTCACTCGGCAGCAATCCATAACCAGCCGGCAAACCGCGGGGAAGTCGGGTCTGACATGCATCCAACGAACAGCAATTTCGAACATATTTTCGAACTGTTTTCAGTAAACCGTGTCACCCCCGACACGTCAAGCAGAGCAAAAATCCCAGTTCACAGGAGCCTCGAGCGTCACAGTGGCATCAATCCATTAACCTTGAGATGTGACAGCTCAGGAGCAGACCGGGAGGGGCATCGGGCCCGAATACCTGCTGGCGGGGCGGTACCGACTCCGCTCCAAGATCGGCGACGGAGGGATGGGCGCCGTCTGGCTGGCCCGCGACACCCTCCTCAGCCGTGACGTCGCGGTGAAACAAGTCACAACCACGGAAGGCCTCGACACCGAAACGGCCGAAGAGGTCCGCGAACGTACATTGCGCGAGGGCAGGAACGCCGCAAAGCTCACCCATCCCCACTCCATCGCCATGTACGACGTCGCGATCGAGTCCGGCGAACCGTGGTTGGTCATGGAGTACTTCCCGGCCCGCAGCCTCGCCCAGGCCATGAACCTGGCCGACACGTTGCCACCGCTCGAGGTCGCGCAGATCGGCGCACAGATCGCTGCGGCACTCACCGAAGCGCACGCCGCCGGCATCGTCCACCGCGACATCAAGCCAGGCAACATCCTGATCGCAGATCGAGGCAAGTCCCTCGGCACCGTCAAGATCAGTGACTTCGGCATCGCCCGCGCAAAGAGCGACGTGTCCGACTCCCAGGACGAGGTCATCACCGGCACTCCCGCGTACTTCGCACCCGAAGTTGCCCGCGGCGATGATCCCACCGAGGCCAGTGACGTCTTCTCACTCGGGTCGACGCTCTACACCGTGATCGAGGGTCAACCGCCCTTCGGCATCGACTCCGACGCCATCGCCCTCCTGCACCGGGTCGCCAAGGCCGAGATCTACCGCCCCACCAAGTCCGGACCGCTCACCGACGTTCTTCTTCAGCTCCTCGAGCCCGACCCCACCCGCCGGCCGACGATGGCTCAGGCACGCGACGCACTCGCCGCTGCCGCGACAGGCGGCGGCACGATCGAGCAGTTGATCGACGCTCCCGTCTACTCGTCCGAGGGTGCCGTACCGGCCTGGGCGCACCGGACCACACAACTCGCCGACCCACACCGTCGCAATCGCCTGACCGGCTCCACGATCACCGGACTTCCTGCAGTGCAACAGAACACGCCTCTGCGAAACGTTCCCAGTCCGATGGACATGTTCTCCTGGCCGCCGCGGATACCGACCGGCCCCGCCGATGCCAGCACCCGAGACAAGGTAGTGGCCTGGGCTCCCCTCGCCATGACCGGCATGGTTGCCGTCATCATCCTGGCCGCACTGATCGTCGTCATTCTGGTGTTCACTGTCTGACCGGTGTTCACGGTCTGAGTACAAGCTTCACGCAGGCAGGATGTTCGCGTTGAGGTGAAACACGTTGTCCGGGTCGTACTTCGCTTTTACCGCGGACAATCGCGCGTACTTCGCCGCGCCGTAGGAAGCTCGCACCCGGTTCTCGTCGACATCGGTCATGAAGTTGACGTACCCGCCTTGGTTGGAAGAGAACGGACGCAACGCTTCCCAGGTCTCACGCACCCACGATCGGTCCAATTCCAGCGTCCCGGCATCGGTTGCCGTCGCCGTCATATTGCACACGTAATGCGGTGTGCGAGAACCACCGAACGCAGTGTCGTCCTCGCCGACGGAAGTGAAAGCTCCCTGCAGCGGAAAGATCGGCATGAAGGACATCGGCGACGATTTCTTGCCCGCTTGTTCGGTCAGAACATCGATCACGTCGTCGGAGAAATCCATCAGATCCAAAGCCTTCTCATAGGCGTACGCACCCCACGGCTCCGATTCGTCGAGCATCGACTGCAACCCGATGTACGGGAGCGGGGTGACGAACTCGAAAAGCGTCGGCAAGCCCTCTCGAATCGGCGCAATCGCATTCGAGTGTTCCTCTTCCGATCCGAAACCGGCTACCAGCAAGGCGTAGCCGGGCAGTAGGTGAAATTGATCCGGGACAAACGGCGCCGGTGGCGCGGACAAACTGACGGCAACCATCGCACCGGTATTTCTCGGCAGGGCAGGCACCACCTCGCGACACAGACGAAGCGCTGCGGGTCCGTCCTCCATCCCCCAGAAGAACAGTCCCAGATGCACTTCCGGACCGATCTCGCTCAAACGGTACTCGAATTCGGTGACCACCCCGAAGTTTCCGCCACCGCCGCGCAGTGCCCAGAACAGGTCGCTGTGATCGTTCTCGGAGGCTCGCACAATCGAACCGTCGGCAAGTACCACCTCTGCCGACACCAGGTTGTCGATCGCCAGGCCGAGCGTGCGCGTCAACCACCCCATGCCACCGCCCAGAGTCAGGCCACCGACACCGGTATCGCTGATCACTCCGCCGGTCACTGCCAAGCCGTGTTCCTGCGTCGCCGTGTCGAGGTCGGCGATCGTTGCACCACCACCGACCCTGGCTCGCTTCGCGGACGGGGCGACGCTGACTACGTTGATCGCACTGAGATCGATCATCACACCGCCTTCACACACCGACGTGCCTCGGTAGGAATGCCCGCCACCTCTGACCGAGACCTCCAACGAGTGGGCTCTGGCAAATGCAAGTGCCACAGACACATCCGACGCCGACCTGCACCTGGCGATCACCGCCGGCCGGTGATCGATCTGTCCGTTCCAGATCGATCTGGCGTCGTCGTACTCCGGATCTCGGGGACCGAACACAGAACCTGTGACCGCCGATTTCAGCGGCGCGAACTCGACCGTCGTCATCACACACCTCCTTTGTCGGGTGTCGCGGTGACCAGCAGGTACTCCCACTCCATCGCGAAGGGCTCGCTTCCGCTGCCGTACTTTTTCGCCAACTCGAGCAGATCTCGATCCAACGCCTGCGTCCGCGCCGGGTCGTCGGCGATGTTCCGGTACACCGCGATGGTCGGGCCGTAGTTCTTCTTGAAGAAGTCACGAAAATCTTCCGGCCCACTGAATCTGTCCACACGCAGGACGTTTTTCCTGGTGACGACATCGCCGAGCAGATCACGAACATGGTTCTCGTCACCCCACAACGGCGCCGGTTGGGTTCCGGGAGGCGGCGGCGGTGCGTACGGCTTCATCGTCTTGAACATCTCGCCGATGAACCCCGTCGGAGTCCAACTCAGCACCCCGATCTTTCCGCCGGATCGACACACTCGCAGAAGCTCGTCCGCGGCGCGCTGATGATGCGGTGCGAACATCACGCCGACACACGAGAGCACCACGTCGAACTCGTTGTCGCGGAAGGGAAGAGCCTCGGCATCTGCTTCCTGCCAATCGAGTTCGACGCCGGCGAGCGCAGCGGCCTCCTTTCCGGCCACGAACAATTCCGGAGCCAGGTCGGTGGCGATCACCTGCGCACCCAATGCGGCCGCCGGGATCGCCGCATTACCCGACCCCGCCGCGACGTCCAGCACGCGATCACCTTCCTGCACGCCGCACTCGCCGACCAGTACCGGCCCGAGATCCGCGATGACCTGCGCCGCTACCGCCGGATAGTTACCCAGACCCCACATGGCCCGGTGCTTGGCCTTCAGCTCGCGATCCAGCCCGAGCGTTCCCGTTGATTCACTCATTACGGTTCTCCTTCAATCTTTTTCGTACTTCTAGCCGACAAACGTCGATGCCGTTACTTCGACGCTACGACGGCTGTCCGCCCCTCTCCAGTACGAAATCTGTACCGGAGCATCCCAGAGGCCTACGATCGAGAGATGGGGTCCTCGTACCACCAGTTCTGCCCCGTCGCCAAGGCGATGGAGCTGCTCGACGAGCGGTGGACACTGCTTCTCCTACGCGAACTGATGATGGGAAGCGAGCACTTCAACGATCTCCGACGCGGACTTCCGCGAATGTCACCGACATTGCTCTCCACGCGACTGCACCAACTTGCAGTTGCCGGCATCGTCGAGCGAGAAGAAACCGACTGCGTCGTCAGCTATCGTCTGACCGACGCCGGCCGCGAACTGCGGCCTGTGGTCGAAGCTCTCGGCATCTGGGGTACCCGGTGGATCGGCGAGCTGGGCGACGAAGACCTGGATCCGAAACTGCTGCTCTGGGACATGCATCGCCGCGTGGATCACTCCGTGGTGCCCGACGGCAAGACCGTGGTGCAGTTCGTTTTCTCCGGAGTGCGTGGACATTCACGACACTGGTGGCTCGTCATCAATTCCGGCGAAGTAGACATGTGCGATATCGATCCGGGTTTCGACGTCGCAGTGTCGGTCGCCGCAGGCTTGCGACCGATGACCGAGATCTGGCGCGGTAACCTGACCTGGTCGGACGCCATACGGTCCGGCGACGTCACCATTTCGGGGCCCGCAGCATTGCGTCGCAGCTTGCCTTCCTGGTTCGAACTGTCGACTTTCGCATCGATTCCGCGCCCTGCTTAACACATCCTCACCAGCACCGTTCCGTCCTGTTACAGAGCTGTTGCAGACCGTGACACCGTCGACGAACGGTGACCACCTGTCGGTGACACTGACCGAGCAGTCTCTGTCGTATGCCCAGCCATCGCGGAATCATCCGCCTCGTCGCACTCGGTGTAGTCGCACTCGGTACGCTCACGCTCAGCGCGTGCTCGTACACGGAAGAAGCAAAGCCCAAGAGCGGTAACTACCTTGCCACTCAGCCTGATTCAGGGCCAGCAGGTGGCGAGATCGAGGGCGGCATCAGCGTGCAGGACACTCACGTGCCGGCTCTGGCCCGTCTCGATTCCGCCCTACTCGCGGCGTTGCAGTCGGCAGCGGCCGACGCACAGGCATCCGGGGTTGCCATGCACGTCAGTTCGGGTTGGCGATCCGCTGCGTATCAACAGCGGTTGTTCGACGAAGCCGTCGTCAAGTACGGCAGCGTGGACGAAGCGTCCAAGTGGGTGCACTCCCCGAGTCTGTCGAAGCATGTCAGCGGACAGGCCGTCGACATCGGACCGACCGATGCCGATGACTGGCTCATCCAGCACGGCAGCGATTACGGCCTCTGTCAGACCTACGCCAACGAGATGTGGCATTTCGAGTTGGCGACCACTCCCGGTGGGGAATGCCCGCCCCAATTGAGCAACCCTTCGGACGAGAGAGCGGAAGGCTGATCATGACACGAGTCAAACCATCGAGACTGATTGCCGCACTGGCACTTCTGATCCTCGGAGTCATCGAGTTCGAACTGGCAGTCAACACGACCGGTGGCCAGATCGTCGACCAACAACTCATGGTGGGCGCGGCCACCTCAGAAGGCCTCGGTGTCTTCTCCACCGAGTTCATCGGCCTCGTCACTCCGATACTGATAGTGGGAGGAGTGCTCGTGGCGCTCATGATCACATTGCGCAACAACCCGATTGCGCTGGCACTACGCGTCGTCGTCGTGACCCTCGGTCCCATCACGACGGCCTGGGTTCTCAAACAATCGTTGGATCGACCGGACCTGAACGGTCTGGTGATGCACAATTCCTTCCCCAGCGGCACTCTGACGGCCATCGCTGCTCTGGTCTGCGCGATCGTGCTCGTCACGCCCTCGAGGTGGCGGGCAGTCGTTGCAGTCAACGGCGCGCTGCTCACTATCGGAACGGCGATCTCGGTAGTCGTGTTGCAATGGCACCGGCCGAGTGACGTGATCGGTGCGCTACTGCTCGTCGGCTGCTACACCCTTGCTGTGTCGGCATTTCCGTTGAACACCAGCGTCGCACGGCACGCGGTGCTGGCGGACTCGGGCAACGAGCGACTTTCGAGAGTGTGACCCCTGTACCCTTGGCTGACCGAGATTCCTCCGACCGCAGAAGGCCCCTGATCATGGCGAGTCCAAGGTGAGCGCATGGTGAGCATTCTTTTCATAGAAGACGATCCAGCGGTGGCCGAGGCAATCACGTTGGGGCTGAACCGACTCGGGCACAACGTCAGCCATCGCCCCGATGGTAACGGCGATTTCGACGACGCGCTCGGTGCCACGGATCTCGTCCTACTCGACCTCGGGCTGCCAGGAGCCGACGGTTACGAGATCTGTCGACGCATCCGCACTCGCAGTTCCATCCCGATCATCATCCTGACCGCCAGATCCGACGACATCGACACTGTTGCCGGCCTCGAGGCCGGCGCCGACGACTACGTCGTCAAGCCGGCCAGTCCGCGTGTCCTCGACGCTCGGATCAAAGCCGTCGTGCGGCGCTCGGCACCAGCAACGACGCGTCCGGATGCGGCGCCGGGTGCAGAGACATTCGGCGACCTGGAATTGGATCGCTCGTCATTGCAGGTCCGCAAGGCCGGAACGCTGCTGACCCTGACTCCCACCGAACTCCGACTGATACTGGCACTGACCGAGAACCCAGGGCAGGTCCTCAGCCGCCGGCAGTTGTTGTCCGCAGCCTGGGACCAGGAATACCTGGGCGACTCCCGAATCGTCGATGCAGCGGTGCAACGACTGCGCGGAAAGATCGAGGACGACCCAGCCACACCGACCGTGATCGAAACGGTGCGCGGGTTCGGGTATCGCTTCAACACCAGCCCAGCCCGATGAGACCGACCTGGCTTCAGGTCGACGGTCTGCGGACCAGGCTCGTGCTCGTGTTCATCGCAATCGTCGTGATCATCGCCGGGGCAACCGCAGGCGTCGTCTCGTTCATGGCGCGGTCGTGGATCTATTCCAACGCTCAGGACGTGGCGACGGCACAATTTCGCGACGAACTGCAGTACAGCAACGGACCGCCGGTAGACGGGTTGACACCTGACACCCTCGACCAGATCTTCCAGTCCGACATGACTCTGATCGTCGACGGGGAAGTCATCCGTCAAGGATCAGTGGATGCGGCAACGATCCCACCCAGCTTCGAAGAGGGTTTGGACAGTCCCAAACTGATCCGCTTCGAGAGACTCGACTCCCAGCGCATCATGTTGGGAATGTCGGTCAATGTCGTGGACATGACTGCAGACGACGGCTACGACAACGAGACACTGGTCAAAGCCGTCACCATCCGGCCGCTGGTAGGGGTGCAGGACAAGTTCGACGACCTGCTTCGAGCTGTCGGTCTCACCCTCGCAGCCGGTGTGTTGGTGAGCGGTCTGCTCGGGCTGTGGATCGCGTCGACGCTTGTCCGCCCACTCAAACGCCTCGACGAGGCCGCCGCCCGCGCCGCCGACGGCGACCTGAGCGTCCGGCTCCCCGAAGACGGAGTAGCCGAACTTGCGCAGGTCACAACAACGTTCAACAACATGGTCGCTCGCAACGAAGCGGTCATCCGTGGGCTCGAAGAATCGGAAGAGCAGTCGAGAAGGTTTGTCGCCGACGTCTCCCACGAGCTTCGAACGCCGCTCGCAGCACTGGTGCCCGTCAGTGAGATCCTCCGCGAAGAGATCCCCAACCTTCCGCCGGACACCGCCGCTGCCGCGCGCATCGTGAGCAGCGAAATCGGCAAACTCACTCGACTCGTCGAAGATCTGATCGAAATGTCTCGCCACGACTCACAACAGGCGCGCCTCGTCCTCGACGACGTCGACCTCGTCGAATTGACCGAGCGCACACTCGAGAGCCGCGGCTGGATCGAAACCGTCGAACTCCGCGCACTTGAAAATGTCAGTGCCAGAGTGGATTCGCGCCGAATCGACATCGTCGTCGCCAACCTCGTCGGTAACGCACTGCGCCACGGCGCGCCCCCGGTTCGCGTCGAGTTGAGTGTCGAACCCGGTTCCTCCGTCATTACCGTCGTCGACCACGGCCCCGGCATCTCACCCGAGGATCGGCAGGCAATCTTTCGGCGGTTCTACAAGGTCGACACCGCGCGCGGACGCAGCGAGGGCAGCGGGCTCGGACTCTCCCTCGCCGTCGAGAACGTGCATTTGCACGGCGGCACCATCGGCGTCGACCAGGTGGACGGGCGCACGGTCTTCACGGTTCGCCTGCCCCGTCGCTGACCCCATTCCCGAGCGAACGTACCTTTCAGCGCACCCAAGGCGATCGTCGTACCGTTCGCTCGAAAAGGGGTGGGCACCTCGCACCCCAGACCGCCCACATCCGACCAAATAGTGGGATTCTAGTTTCAACATGTGAAACTACGCGAGTAGCGTCGGCATCGTCGAACAGCGTAGAAATCGGAGGGCACCATGACGCAGGCGTCGCGGTTGGACAAGACGGCCGTCTCCCCCAAGGCGTGGACGATGCTCGGAATCGGCGTCGCCGCCCAGGCAGCAGGCACCGTCTTCGTCAGCACCCCCGCCTTCTTGATCCCACTACTGCATTCCGAGCACGGCCTCTCGTTGACGCAGGCCGGAACCCTGGCCGCTGCACCCACTTTCGGCATGGTTCTCACGCTGGTGGCCTGGGGCGCGATGGCCGACAGATTCGGTGAGAAATGGGTCATCTCCATCGGACTCGCGTTGACGGCGATCGCTGCGCTGGCGGCGACAACCACCGACAATTACGCCCTCCTCGGGATCGCGTTCCTGCTGGGCGGCATGGCCGCGGCGAGCACCAACGCTGCCAGTGGACGTGTTGTGGTCGGCTGGTTCCCCAAGGATCGGCGCGGCCTCGCCATGGGTATCCGGCAGATGTCACAGCCCTTGGGCGTGACCATTGCGTCGCTGACCATCCCGACCCTCGCCGCCAACGTCGGCATCGGTTGGGCCGTCGGCCTGTCGGTAGCTCTTAACGGCGTTCTCGCCCTGATCTGCGCTGCCGCATTGGTCAATCCCCCGCGACCGGCGGCGCAGCCCACCGATGTCCCGGTCGAGACGGTCAACCCCTATCGCTCGAACTGGTTCCTCTGGCGCATCCACGTCGTCTCGGCACTGCTGGTGTTTCCGCAGTTCACCCTCTCGACGTTCGGTCTGGTCTGGCTGATCAGCGAACAAGGATGGGATGCTGCGCCCGCGGGACTCCTGATCGGGATCTCCCAGTTCGTGGGCGCGCTCGGACGCATCGTCGTCGGCGTCTGGAGTGACCGTGCCGGAAGCAGAGTAGGCCCCCTGCGGTTGGTTGCCGTCTCTGCATCTGCGGTCATGTTGGCAATGGCGGCGGCCGACGCAGCGCCTTGGGGCGTTCCCGCCCTGATTCTGCTGCTGGCAACCACCGTCAGTGTCGCCGACAACGGTTTGGCGTTCACATCCGTCGCCGAGGCGGCCGGGCCGAAATGGCAAGGAAAAGCGTTGGGCGCACAGAACACCGGGCAGTTCATTGCCGCGTCAGCAGTGGGCCCGGTGGTCGGTGCGCTGATCGGCGCGGTCGGCTACCCGCTCGCCTTCGCGATAGTCGCGGCATTTCCGGCCGCAGCAATCCCCTTGGTGCCCAGCCGAGACCGCGACATCAGCGTCTAGTCCACGATCGGATTCGGTTGCACTGCAGGACCCGTCAGATCGCAATGCGGCTTGCAGGCAACCGAATCCGCTTCCTGAACCGGCTCCACAATCGGAGTACGGATCAGCGCCGCGGCGATCACGGCACCAACCACCAGCAGCGCCACACAGATGTACATCGCGTATCGGAATCCGTCGGAGAAACTCGTCGGATCGACCAGGCTCTCGGCGTCGATCCCCACTAGGGCCGGCAGGGCGGCAACGGCAAGAAGTTGACTCGTCCGGGCAACGGCATTGTTCACACCGGACGCGATTCCCGACTGCTCCACCGGCACCGAGCCGAGCACCGCGGTGGTCAACGGCGCCACCATCACGGCCAGGCCGAGCCCGAACACCAGAACTCCCGGCAGCACGACGGTCAGGTACGACGCATCCGGGCCGATCCGCGTCATCAACACCAAACCCACCGCGGCAACGGCGGGCCCGACCGTCATCGGCAATCGCGGTCCGTGCGTCTGCGCGTAACTGCCCGCGCGCGAAGACAACAGCAGCAATGCCAAGGTGATCGGCACCGTTGCGACGCCGGCAGCCACCGGCGAGTACCCCGCAACCAATTGCAATTGGAGCACGAGCAGGAAGAACACACCGCCCAGCGCCGCATAGACCGCAAGGGTCACCAGATTGGCCGCAACGAACATCCGCGAACGAAACAGGGACGGCGGCACCAACGCACTCGGCGATCGACGTTCCACCACAACGAACAGGCACAGCGTGAGCACCCCGACCAGCCCGACTATCGGGTTGACTTCGATCAGCCCGTACGTCAGCGCGCCGAGACCGACTACTGCGCAGGCAGATCCGACCACGTCCAGGTGCTCGGGCGGATGCGGGTCGCGGCTCTCCGGTACGTGGCGCACCGCTGCCCACACCACCACGATCGCCAACGGAATATTGAGCAGGAACACAGATCGCCATCCCGCCACTTCCACCAACCAACCACCGAAAAGCGGACCGACAGCGCCGGCGACGCCACCCAAGCCCGACCACAAGCCGATGGCCGCGCCGCGGTCCTCCTCGCGAAGTGACGCGGAAATGATGGCAAGGCTGCCAGGCGTCAAGAGCGCAGCTCCTACTCCCTGCAGGATCCGTGCAATCACCAGAAACGTGATGTCTGGTGCTATTCCGCACAGCAACGACGCGACCGCGAACCAGACCGTCCCCCACACGAATACCCGTCGCCGACCCCACCGATCGCCGAGAGCGCCACCGAGGAGTATCAGCGATGCCAACGCCAAGGTGTAGCCGCTGAGCGTCCATTGCAGTCCGGCGACACCGGAATCCAAGTCTTCACCGATGTGCGGCAGAGCAATGTTGACGACGGTGCCGTCGAGGAGAGCCATGCTGGAGCCGAGAACGGTGGCGGCGACAACCCAACGCCCACGTCTCGACGCGAGCGCCAGTGGTTCCGTCATCGCTCCATGGTGCGCCCTCACGCGCAATCGCGAAAGAGCGCGCGGAAATTCAGTCGATCTGGCGGCGATGTGCCCAACGCGTCAGCGCATTGCGATTGGACTGCTGAGTCTTTCGCAGAACGTTCGATGCGTGAGTCTCGACGGTCTTCACGGAAATCACCAGGTCCTCGGCGATTTCACGGTAGGTGTACCCACGTGCCAGCAATCTGAGCACTTCGAGTTCTCGCGGAGTGAGCGAGTCGAGTTCCGGATCGAGTTGCGGCTCCGGTGCATTGGAGCGTCCGGTGAAGGAGTCCAGTACGAAGCCTGCCAGGCGCGGCCCGAACACCGCGTCACCACCGGCAACGCGTCGCACGCCCTCGGCAAGTTCGGATCCCGAGATCGTCTTGGTCACGTATCCGCGCGCACCGCCGCGGATTACCGCGATCACGTCTTCAGCGGCATCGGAAACGCTGAGCGCCAAGCACACCGGGCCGGAATCGATTCCGCGCAGAACTGCCACTCCGCCACCGTCAGGCATGTGGACATCGAGCAGAACGACATGCGGCTTCGTCGAGTTGATACCCGCGATCGCCTCCGCGACGCCACCTGCTTCACCGACGACGTCCATGTCTGCCTCGCGCGAGAGTTCCGCCCTCACCCCGGAGCGGAACACTGCATGATCGTCGACAAGAAATACGCGGTACGGGGGCGGCGCAAGCGAAGTCACTGGGGCTGTTCCTCGGGGTTGTCGACACGGTCAGCAGTCTGGTCCCACTTTAGAGCAGAGTCACCCAGCGGCATGTGCACGCGGATCTCGGTGCCCTTTCCGATGTCGGATCGAACCACGACGCGGCCACCGCGCCGCTCGATGCGACCACGAATCGACTTGGCCAGCCCCTGGCGATCCTCCGGCACCGCGTCGACGTCGAATCCGACGCCGCGATCACGAACGAACACACTGACCTGGTCGCCCTCGACCTCGGCGAACAGATTGATTTCCATCTCCCCCGAGTGCTTTGCCGAGTTCACGAGAGCTTCACGCGTCGCCCCGAGGAGCGCGGTGAACGCCTCCTTCGGCAGACCGTTCTCCACGCCTTCACCTTCGAGTTGTACGTCGCCGACCGTGACGGGACGGACCGTGACACCGTGCTGGTCTTCCACTTCACCGGCGATGATCTTCAGGCCTTCCGTCAGGCTCGTGTGATCGATGTCGCCGCCACTGAACAACCATTTGCGCAGTTCGCGTTCCTGGCCGCGGGCCAGGCGCGCCACCTCTTGCGGGTTGTCGGACTGCTTCTGAATCAGAGCCAACGTCTGAAGTACGGAGTCGTGCAGATGCGACGCGATCTCTTCACGTTCGTCGTTGCGAATGCGGGCCGCACGCTCGGCGCCGAGAGCTCTCCACATCCGCAGCCACAGCGGCACCGTCAACAAACCGACACCGATCAGCGTCACGACCACGGCCAACAGGGACGAGCGGAGTGCTTCGAGGTCGACCTGTGCAAGGACGACAACGCCAAGACCCAAAATGATCAAGGTGGCTCCCCCGACCACCCGCGCCCACGTGAGAACGGTAGGCCGCTGCGGCAAGCCGATGACGGTACGGGGACCGTCGGAATCGAACTCGCGCCACACCAAGGCAGCACCGATCGCGACGACGAAGAACGGCGCGAGCACCGAACCAGCCGTGCCACTGAACAACCAGGACAACGCAGCAGCGCCGCCCAAGCCGAGGGCGATCAATCCGTACGCCCTCTGCCGCTCGGCTGCGGACGGTTTCTGCGTGTCCGTGCCGGCGGAGGTGAAGATCCAGAGAGCGCCGTAAATCACGATGCCGGACCCGGCCATCGCCGCCAGAATCGCGAAAGCCACTCGCACTTTCAGGACGTCGATACCGAGATGATCGGCAATACCGCCCGCGACACCGGCGACGATTCGACCGCCAGCGCGTCGCTCCAACTTTCGCAGCGGAACGCCGCCCGGGATGGGCACACCCTTCTTCATGGGTACGGCAGACGCCGGTACCCCGTTGACGGGTGGGCCTCCCGGAAACCCGGGAGCGGGACCGCTCACGAACGGTGGAGCTGACAGATATTGCACATAGTCGATACTGGCACGAACCACGCAGACACACATCAGGGTCCAACCCTGAATCAGGGCGCCACCCTCACCCGCGATCACCACAAAGATCAGGGTTGGCCCTGATGCGCGGAGGCCGCCCCGGAAGCCAGGATTGATTCATGAACAATCCGACTTTCCAAGAACAGATCCAGGATCTGTGGCGGACCCGCCCCGTGCGTCTGCCGGCACAAGGTCACGTGGCCGGGGTATGCGCCGGAATCGGATACCGGTACGGCATCGACCCCATTCTGGTACGCGTGGCCTTTGTCGCCTCCACCATTTTCGGCGGCTCAGGCATCCTTCTCTACCTCGCGGGCTGGTTGGTGCTCGCCCGCGCCGGTGACGGATCGTCTCCCGCTCAGTCGTTGATGGGCCGCGGACACAGTTCCGATTCCAGTACCAAGACCATCGTCTTGTTGGTGGCTCTCGCCATCGCGGCCACGACCGTCGGGCCCGTCGGCGTCGGTCTGGGTGGCTCCGGACTGATCGGGCTGATCCTGATGGTCGGCGGCCTGTGGCTGCTCTACCAGCGAGCGCCCGTCCCGCCTGCACTGCCGCAGAACACGTCGCCGTACGTCGGCGCGGGTACCGCGTATCCAGGAACCGGATTCACGCCTGGTCCGTTCACTCCCGGATACTTCGCACCCAATCAGCCGCCCGTGTACACGCCGTACACCAAACTCCCCGACAGCTACGTGCCCGAGGAACGGCCGGTCGAACAGTCGCAGCAGTCACCGCAATCCCAGGCCGGTCATCCGACGATCGACCTGTCGAAGGACCCCGGCGCTTCGCCCGCCACCAATCCGACCGAGGTGATCGGCGAGGCCGCCATCACACCGCCCTCCTGGGATCCGCTCGGTGTTGCTCCGTTCGCCTGGGATCTCCCGGACCCGGCAGTCAAGGCCACGCCGCTGCTGCCGTTGCCACCGCGTAAGCGTCGCTCGCGTTGGACGCTGACAGTGCTCGGACTCTCGATCATCGTCGCCGCCGTCACCGGGGCTGCGGGCGCGGCAACCGGCAACGACTGGTTCACTCCTGGCCGAGTCGGCGCGGTCGGGTTGGCCGTCATCGCCATCGGTCTGATTCTCGGAGCATTCTTCCGAAAGGGATACGGCCTGCTGGTCGTCACCGGACCGCTCGTGGGCTTCGTACTGCTTGCCTCGTTGGTCTACCCCATAGAGTTCGACGCCTCGGGTGAGCAAAGGTGGACTCCGGCAACAGCTTCCGAGTTGGATCCGTCGTACTCGGGAGCCTTCGGCAGCTTCACTCTCGACCTCAACGGGGTCACGTTCACCGAGGACAAGACCATCGACGTCGCGGCGTCGTTCGGCGAGTTCACCGTCATGGTGCCGCCAACCGTCAACGTCAAGAACAGTTGCACCGTCGTCATGGGTGACGGATCCGGTTGCCTCGACGGCGGGGTACACCCGGGTCGTGAAGCGAGACCGGATTCGCCCACACTGACCATCAACGCCAAAGCCACGTTCGGCAGTCTGAAGGTGACGCAATCATGAGCGAGTACGACGAGACGACAGACCATGACGAGACCCGAGAGTCCAAGCGCCCCTCGGCACTTCTGCTGATCGCAGGACTGGCCGCACTGTTGGTCAGCGTGTGGGCGTTGGTCGGGCCGTTCTCCCTGGCGCCGGCAGCGAACATTCAATTCCGTTGGCTGTTCGTCGGTGCCGCCGTCGTGGCAGGACTACTGCTGGTGATTCTGCCGAATCGGCGCAACCGAAAGTAACTGCTGTGCGCCTTTATTAACCGCGGGGGTTAATAAAGGCGCACAGTAGTTTTTACTCCCACTCGATAGTTCCCGGCGGCTTGCTCGTCACGTCGAGGACTACGCGGTTCACGTCCGCAACCTCGTTGGTGATTCGAGTCGAGATGCGCTCGAGGGTCTCGTACGGCAGACGGGTCCAGTCCGCGGTCATCGCGTCTTCACTCGAGACCGGACGCAGCACGATCGGATGACCGTACGTCCGGCCGTCACCCTGCACGCCCACGCTGCGGACGTCGGCGAGGAGAACCACCGGGCACTGCCAGATCGTTCCGTCCAAGCCTGCAGACGTAAGCTCTTCGCGCGCAATGGAATCTGCCTGACGCAGAATCTCGAGGCGATCGCGGGTGACCTCACCGATGATGCGGATACCGAGTCCGGGACCGGGGAACGGCTGGCGTCCGACGATCTCTTCCGGCAGGCCGAGTTCGCGGCCCACTGCACGGACCTCGTCCTTGAACAGCAGACGCAGCGGTTCGACCAATTTGAACTGCAGGTCTTCCGGCAGTCCGCCGACGTTGTGATGGCTCTTGATGTTTGCGGTTCCCGTGCCGCCGCCGGACTCCACGACGTCCGGGTAGAGCGTGCCCTGGACCAGGAAGTCGACGGTCGCACCGTGAGATGCGTTCTCGCCCAGAACATCACTGACCGCGCCTTCGAAGCTGCGGATGAACTCGCGGCCGATGATCTTGCGCTTGGTCTCGGGATCGGTGACCCCTGCCAGCTCACCGATGAAGGTGTCAGCGGCATCCACGGTGATCAGGCGCGCACCGGTTGCCGCGACGAAGTCCTGCTCGACCTGTGTGCGCTCACCAGCACGCATCAAACCGTGATCGACGAAGACACATGTCAACCGGTCGCCGATTGCACGCTGAACCAAAGCCGCAGCGACAGCGGAGTCGACACCACCGGACAGACCACAGATGGCGTGTCCATCGCCGACCTGCTCGCGAACCTGCTCGATCAGCGCATCGGCGATGTTCGACGCCGTCCACGCTGCCGGGATACCGGCGATCTCGTGCAGGAAGCGACTCAGGACCTGCTGACCGTGCGGCGAATGCAGAACCTCGGGGTGGTACTGCACACCGGCGAGCTTGCGGGCGCGATCCTCGAACGCCGCGACGGGAGCGCCATCACTGGTCGCGGTCACCTCGAAGCCGGAAGGCGCTTCGGTGACGGCGTCGCCGTGACTCATCCACACCGGCTGCGTCGCGGGAAGTCCGTCGTGCAGCAACCCACCGGATACCGCGATGTCGGTACGGCCGTATTCACGGGTGCCGGTCTCGGCAACGGTGCCGCCGAGGGCGCCTGCCATGGCCTGGAATCCGTAGCAGATTCCGAAAACCGGGATGTCGTGATCGAAAAGTGCGGGATCGAGCTTGGGAGCACCGTCTGCGTAGACACTCGAGGGCCCACCCGAGAGCACAACAGCCAAGGGGTTCTTGGCCACGATCTCCTCGACGGTCGTGGTGTGCGGAATCACCTCCGAGTAGACCTTGGCTTCGCGAACTCGCCGTGCGATCAACTGCGCGTACTGCGCTCCGAAGTCGACGACAAGAACTGGTCTCTGCTGCTCGATATCTGCCACAGGTGCAGTCTAATCGCCGCGGCCAGCGCTTCTGCGCATGCATGGACTCGGCCCGCTCCTCGACCGAGTGAGCGCGAGGTACGTCACTACACAGGCCGACTCTCAGAACTGCGAGGCGACCTCGCGCTGATCTAGACCACCGTCCAGGTCAACGACGCCCCAATCACCCGCACCTTAGCTTCGGCAATCAAATCAGCGACATCATCGCAGGCCAGGGCCCGAAATAGACGAAGGGTGAATTTTCTGGACGTTTGACCGATTCGCCTGAACCAAACGTCCAGTAAAGGTAATCTCGCCCGTCAAGTGATCAGGATCACGATCGCAAACGGCCGGCGCCGCCGAACGGCGCTCACCTCGAGGAGGACCTGTGCGTCGATTCATACGACGACTCGCCATACCTGTCGCGGCTGTGACGGCTGCCGCCGGACTTCTAGTCCTCGGCACGCCGGCCACTGCTGACGAAGCTCCGCCCACCAGCTTCACCGGCACGACCGACAACCTGATCTTCACGAAGAGTGTCATCGGGAACGCGGCAGTTCACCCGGGCGACACCGTCACGTACAAGACCGAGATCAAGCACAACGAAAGCGGCATCGAACGGTCGATCGCAAAGATCCGTGACATCCCGCCCGCTGGATTCGTCCTCGTGCCGGGCAGCGCCAAGGCCACCTACCTGGGTGTGACCACCCGGGCCACCATCAGCAACGAATCGGATGGCGGAGTCTCCGCGAAGTGCTCGAGCGGATGCACCTTCCTGGTCGGTGGATTCGTCGTCAAGAAGAACCAATCCGTGACACTGGAAGCGACCTACACGGTCCCCGTCGCAACGGCCTTCGGTACGTACGACAGCGGCATGCTCTTCGACGTCAACGCCTTCAGCACGCAGCAGGGCCTCAACCCGATCAACGTCAATGTCCAGGTCGTCGACCCGTCTGTCGCCACCGGGACCACACTGGTTGCACCGGCAACGGCGAAGGTCGGCACTCCTGTCGACCTGACCGCGACAGTTGCGCCGTCCGACGCGACGGGCACCGTCCAGTTCAAGGACGGCGGAAACGACATCGGCTCACCCGTCCCGGTTGCCACCGGTAGCGCCACCCTTTCCCACACCTTCGACAGCGTCGGCACCCACGACATCACCGCCGCCTACAACGCCGGTCCGGGATTCCACAGCTCGACCTCCGGAGTCCAGACCGTCGACGTCTCCGCGGACACCACCACCACGATCTCGGCTCCGAACGCCGCATTGGTCGGTGACAGCATCACCGTGAGCGCCGTCGTCACACCGGCGAACGCCGTGGGCACGGTGCAGTTCAAGGACGGCGACACCAACCTCGGCGCACCGGTGGCCGTGGTCGACGGAACGGCTTCCCTGACCCGCAGCTACGACGCTTCCGGCACGCACATCTTCACCGCAGTCTTCACCGGCGAGGCCGGCTACGGCGATTCAGTGTCCACCGCAACTCAACTCGACGTCAGCGATCCCGACTGGGGAACCACGACCACAGTTGTCGAACCGCTCACAGCAGTGGTCGGTGAACCGACCAACCTTTCGGCCACCGTCTCCCCCATCCCGAGCAGCGGAACCGTGACGTTCAAGGTCGACGGCACCGAGGTCGGTACCGCACCGGTCGGCACGGGTGACGGCGTCGCGATCCTCCCGCACACCTTCGCGTCAGCCGGTGCCGCAGCCGTGGTTGCCGAGTTCTCCGGCGGAACCGGATTCGTCGGCTCCACGTCCACGTCGTTCACGGTGAACGTGACCGATCCCGAGCCTGCCCGCGCGGACACCACGACGATCCTGACTGTCAGCGGCGCCGCTCAGGTCGGAAAGGCATTGCAGCTCAAGGCCACCGTTGCACCCGGAACATCAAACGGAATGATCCAGTTCAAGTCCGGCACGACGCCCATCGGCGCACCCGTTGCCGTCGTCAACGGAGTCGCGACACTCACGCACACCTTCGACGACGAAGGAACATTCGGCCTCACTGCCAACTTCGTCGGCGACGCCGGTTGGAAGAACTCCGTCTCCGGCCCGACGGTCGTGCAGGTCGGCACCGCACCGACCGACGGCGGCGGCACCGGAAGCCTGGACACCGGTTCACTGAGCGGCCTGATCCCGCTCTTCGGAAGCTAGTCCCCCACATCAGCTTTGGACACCACTCCCGTACCAAGCTCAGGAGAATCCATGTTCGTGTATTCCAGACGCCGCATCGCGGCGCCGATCGCCGCCACGGCACTCGCCAGTGGCGTCATCCTCGCGGGAATCCCCGCATCAGCAGCACCGGTGACGACAACTTTCGGAACGAGTTGCCTCGCAACCCCGTCCGCTGTCGCCGGTCCGACCACGCAGTCCCAGTCCGGTTCGGTCATCGTCGACGCACCGGAGAGCGTCGGAGCCGGTGAGACCTTCGAGGTCACCATCCAACCCGGCCCCATCGCCTTCCCTGGATCCGCTTCGGGGGCCACCGTCCAGAACGTCTCCCGTATCAAGGTCGACGTCGATGTTCCCGCGAACGCCACCCTGGTGGAAGCCACCATCGTCCCCGGTACTTCGGCTGGGCTCAGCGGTGTCGCGCCGAACATCCTGCGCGTCAACGAGAACGGCAACGTCGATCCCAACGGAACGATTCTGCGCCTCTCCGGAAACAACCAGGTCATCGGAAACAGCCCGAGCTCGAGCATCAACTCCGAGGGCGGCATCGTCGTCAAGGCGACCGGTAAGAACGTCGACGGTTCCAATAACGCCGACGGCTACACGCAGTTCCAGCTCCCCCAGGTCAAGGCAATTCTCAAGGCCGGTGATTCAGGGGACGTCGCGATGAAGGTACGCACCGGCGGCAGCGCAGGAGCGTGGAACAACGATCGCAACTTCCTCACGTTCCTCCCCAAGGCCACCTTGGTCATCACCGCCTGGGCACCCACGCGATGCACCCCGCGTGACGCCGAGAACGGTCCGCTCAACAGCGGCGCAGGCCCCCTCGCCACGACGCGGATCATCGAGGCGGACAAGGCAACCACCACCACGGTGGTCGGGCCGGCCAATGCCAAGAACGGAACCCCCGTCACTCTGTCGGCCAACGTGAGCGGCGGCGCGACCGGTGGAACCGTCCAGTTCTTCGACGGCGACAACCCCCTCGGAGACGCGGCGCCGGTAACGGCTGGATCGGCCAGCATCTCCCCGACCTTCACCGAGGACGGACCGCACTCCATCACCGCGAGCTACAGCGGCGCCCCCGGGTTCCTGGCGTCGACGTCGGCGTCGGCCAAGATCGTGACCGTCACGACCGATGCACCGCCGGACGCCGTGACCACGACGGCCACGGTGTCGCCGTCGACCGCAAAGGTCGGACAGGACGTCAATCTGACCGCCAAGGTCGATCCGCAGGGTACCGGCGGCACCGTCGACTTCATCGTCGACGGCACCGAAACGGTCAGTGCCACGGTCGGAACCGACGGAGTTGCCATCGCTCCGTACACCTTCGCCTCGACCGGAACGCACAAGGTTGTCGCGAAGTTCACGGGCTCACCAGGATTCGCGCCGTCCGCTGCCCCGGCATTCCCGGTCAGTGTGACGACTCCGGCTCCGGCCGACGTCGAGACGACCACGGTCCTCGACGCCGTCGGAACTGTTCAGAAGAACACCCCGGTGACGCTCAAGGCAACGATCGATCCGGCCGGAGCCTCGGGCAAGGTCCAGTTCAAGATCGGTGACACCCTCATCGGTGGACCGGTCGATGTGGTCAACGGTGTCGCAACGGTACCGGCGACGTTCTACAACTCCGGGACCTACAGTGTCACTGCAGAATTCGTGGGCGCTGCGGGCTACACGTCCTCGGCATCCGCGCCGCAGACCCTGACTGTCCCCGGTGATACCGACGGCGGACCCGGCGGCGGAACCGGCAGCCTCGACCTCGGCACTCTCTTCGGATCGCTGGGCGGCTGACAAGGTGGGCTGACGATCTGAAACTGCAAAAGGGGCGTGCCGTCGAATCCTCGACGACACGCCCCTTTTTCGGTTCTCGGTGAACTATCCGGCTGCAGGCTCCACCGGAACAGCAGTGGCCGTCTTGCCGCCGGTGATCTTCACGATCGGCAGAACCAGCGCGGCCGGAGCCGACGCCGGCACGACGGGCGACTTGGGTGCAATCGGTGCCAAGCGTTCGTAGCCGCTGCCCTGGGCGGGACGCAGGTCGGTCTCCCCCTTGTTCGGCCACAGCGACGCCGAGCGCTCGGCCTGGGCGGCAATGGTCAGCGACGGATTCACGCCGAGATTGGCCGAGACCGCTGCACCGTCGACGACGCTGAGCGTCGGGTAGCCGTACACCCGGTGGTACGGATCGATGACGCCGTGATCGGAATCCGACGCGATAGCGCAACCGCCGAGGAAGTGCGCCGTCAGCGGAACGTTGAAGATCTCGCCCCACGTGCCGCCCGCGACGCCGTCGATCTTCTCGGCAACTCGACGCGTCGCCTCGTTACCCTCCGGAATCCACGTCGGGTTCGGCTGACCGTGGCCCTGCTTGCTGGTGACCTTGCGTCGACCGAACAGGCCCTTCTTCGTGTACGTGGTGATGGAGTTGTCGAGGTTCTGCATGACGAGCGCGATGATCGTGCGCTCACTCCAGTCCTTGACCGTCAACATGCGCAACATCTGGTACGGGTTCTTCGCGACCACACCGAGGAACTTGATCCACCGGGGTGTCTTGCCGCCGCCATCGGTCATCAAGGTCTGCAACAGGCCCATCGCGTTCGATCCCTTGCCGTAGCGGACCGGCTCGATGTGGGTGTCGCTGCTCGGGTGGAACGACGACGTGATCGCCACTCCGCGGGTCAGGTCGAGAGCAGGATCGACCTTGTACTTGCCTGCGCCGACGATGGATTCGGAGTTCGTTCGAGTCAGCTCGCCGAGCTTGTCGGAGAGCTTGGGCAGCGCTCCGGTGTCCTTCATGTCGAAGAGCAGATGCTGAGTGCCCCACGTTCCGGCCGCGAGAATGACGTTCGCAGCTGTGTAGGTGCGGCGGTTCTTGCGTCCGAATGCACCGGTTCGCTCGGTGAACACGTCCCACGAACCGTCGCGAGCCTCGCGTAGTCCGGACACGGTGGTCATCGGAATGATCTCGGCGCCGGCTGTCTCGGCAAGGCCCAGATAGTTCTTGAGCAGAGTGTTCTTCGCTCCGTGACGGCAGCCCGTCATGCACTCGCCGCACTCGATGCAACCGGTGCGCTCGGGTCCGACGCCGCCGAAGTACGGGTCCTTCGCCTTCTTGCCCGGCTCACCGAAGTAGACGCCGACGGGCGTCTGGATGAACGTGTCACCGACGCCCATGTCGTCGGCGACCGACTTCATGATCTCGTCAGCGGGCGTCATGTGCGGATTCTGAACGACGCCGAGCATCTTCTGAGCCTGCTCGTAGTACGGCGTGAGTTCACTGCGCCAGTCGGTGATGTGAGCCCACTGCTTGTCCTGGAAGAACGGCTCCGGCGGCTGGTAAAGCGTGTTGGCGTAGTTCAACGATCCACCGCCGACACCCGCGCCCGCGAGAATGAGGCAGTCGCGCAGCAGGTGTACGCGCTGAATGCCGAAACAACCCAGTTTCGGAGCCCAGAGGAACTTCTTGAGATCCCAACTGGTCTTCGCGAAATCTTCGTCGGCATACCGTCGGCCGGCTTCGATGACGCCGACCTTGTAGCCCTTCTCCACGAGACGAAGCGCACTCACGCTTCCGCCGAACCCGGATCCGACGATCAGTACGTCGTAGTCCGTTGCCCGTTGCTTGCCCATCAGGACACCTCCACCGTGAACCGTAGTTACCCGCCAGTATGCACCTATCCCTTGTGACTACCACCACAAGGGGCCTCATAAGCGTAACCACAAGTATCAGGAACGGGAGAAAGTCCTGCACAACGAACTGTGGCCCCGGTTCACGAAGAACCGGGGCCACAGAACGGTACAAACTACGCGCGGACGGTCAATCCGACCTTCTGGAACTCCTTGAGATCGGAGTATCCGGCCTTGGCCATCGACCGACGGAGACCACCGACGAAGTTCAGCGAACCGTACGGATCATCCGAAGGACCGCTCAGAACCTGATCCAGGCTCGGACGCTCACCGTAGGAAACCGGAAGAAGCGCTCCACGCGGAACCGAAGGATGAGCCGCAGCGGACGGCCAGTACCAGCCGCCACCCGGCGCCTCGGCGGACACCGCCAGCGGCGTGCCCAGAACAGCAGCGTCGGCACCGCAGGCGATTGCCTTCGCCAGATCACCCGACGTTGCGATGTCACCGTCGGCGATGACGTGGACGTAGCGTCCACCCGTCTCGTCGAGGTAGTCGCGCCTGGCTGCTGCAGCATCGGCGATGGCCGTGGCCATCGGAACCCCGATACCCAGGACCTCACCGGTGGTGGTTGCACCCTCGGTGGAGCCGTATCCGACGATGACACCGGCAGCGCCGGTACGCATCAGGTGCAGCGCAGTGCGGTGGTCACTGACCCCACCCGCGACAACCGGAACGTCCAGTTCGGAGATGAACGTCTTGAGGTTGAGCGGTTCCTGCTCGGTGTGCACGACGTGCTCCGCCGAGATGATCGTGCCGTGGACGACCAGCAGGTCGATTCCGGCCTTGATCAGCTCGGGTGTCAGCGCGCGCGCATTCTGCGGGCTGACGCGAACGGCAGTGGTGACCCCGGAATCACGGACCTGCGCGACCGCAGCGGCCAGAAGACCGGACTGCAGCGGCGCCGCGTGCAACTCCTGCAGGTAACGGATGGCCGCGTCGACGCCACCGTCCTTCTCGGCGATCTCGACGAGACGCCGGAGCTTCTCCTCGACATCGGGGTGACGGCCCCACAGGCCTTCACCGTTGATGACACCGAGTCCGCCGCGCTTACCCAGCTCGATCGCGAAGGTCGGCGAGACCAACGCGTCGGTGGGATGTGCGAGGACGGGAATGTCGAACCTGTAAGCGTCGAGCTGCCAAGCAGTCGACACCTCCTTCGACGAACGGGTTCGCCGGGAGGGAACGATGTTCACATCGTCCAACTCGTAGGTACGTCGGGCCGTTCGACCCATGCCGATCTCAACGAGGTCGCGCACGCGCGCCCCTTTCTCGTGTACTGGTTGCTAACGAGCGGTGTAGTTGGGTGCTTCGACAGTCATCGTGATGTCGTGCGGATGGCTTTCCTTCAAGCCGGCCGCCGTGATCTGGACGAACTGAGCGTTCTGCAGGTGCTCGATCGTCGCCGACCCCGTGTAACCCATGGCAGCGCGCAGACCACCGGTGAGCTGATGCGTCACCTGGGAGAGCGGGCCACGGAACGGAACGCGTCCTTCGATGCCTTCCGGAACCAACTTGTCCTCGGAAAGTACGTCGTCCTGGAAGTACCGGTCCTTGGAGTACGACTTGGCCTCGCCACGCGACTGCATCGCCCCGAGCGAACCCATGCCGCGGTAGCTCTTGAACTGCTTGCCGCCGACCAGAATCAGTTCGCCGGGCGATTCAGCGGTACCGGCCAGGAGCGAGCCCAGCATGGCCGTCGACGCACCCGCGGCGAGGGCCTTCGCGATGTCACCGGAGAACTGGAGTCCACCGTCGGCGATGACGGGCACACCGAGCGGCTTGCACGCGGCAACCGCTTCCAGGATGGCCGTGACCTGAGGGGCGCCGACACCGGCGATGACGCGAGTGGTGCAGATGGAACCAGGGCCGACTCCGACCTTCACGGCATCGACGCCGGCCTCGACCAGTGCCAGGGCACCAGCGCGCGTAGCGACATTGCCACCGATGATCTGAACCCGCTCGCCCAGTTCACGCTTGAGCTTGGCGATCATGTCGAGAACGTTGGACGAATGCCCGTGTGCACTGTCCACCACCAGTACGTCGACACCGGCATCGGTGAGCGCCATCGCACGCTGGAAGGCGTCGTCACCGGCACCCACTGCAGCGCCGACGAGCAGCCGACCGTCACGGTCCTTGGTGGCGTCCGGATGCTGCTCGGTCTTGACGAAGTCCTTGACCGTGATCAGGCCGGTGAGCTTGCCGTTGCCGTCGACGATAGGCAGCTTCTCGATCTTGTGCCGACGGAGAAGGCCCAGTGCTACGTCCGCGGTGACGCCTTCCTGAGCGGTGATCAACGGCATCTTGGTCATGATCTCGACGACCGGACGATTCTGGTCGACCTCGAAACGCATGTCACGGTTCGTGACGATGCCGACCAGCTGGCCGGCGTCGTCGGTGACCGGGAGACCCGAGATGCGGAAGCGAGCGCACTTCGCGTCGACCTCACCCATCGTGTCGGTCGGCTTACACGTGACGGGGTCGGTCACCATGCCGGCCTCGGAGCGCTTGACGGTCTCGACCTGTCCTGCCTGAACCTCGACGGACGAGTTGCGGTGCAGAACTCCCATACCGCCGGCGCGCGCCATCGCAATGGCCATGCGCGACTCGGTGACAGTGTCCATCGCAGAGCTGACCAACGGAATCCGCAGACGGATGTCGCGGGTCAGTTGACTGGACGTGTCGACCTGGCTCGGGATGACGTCGGACGCGGCAGGCAACAGCAGCACGTCGTCGTATGTCAGTCCCAGCATCGCGACCTTGTTGGGGTCGTCTCCTCCGGTGTGTACATGTCCTGCAGAACTACTCATGCGGTCAGGACCCTCCATGGACCTAGATTCGCCCAGGGCGACCGCTGTAGCAGCCGCCTCGAAACGGATTACGAAAAGCTGGATATCGGATAGAAGGCGCCTACACGGAAAGAAATTCCTGGCACCTTTTCCCGGCGTTGCACACCATGGTATCGGCTCACTCAAAGGTCCGAACCATCCCACCCACGCTGCGGGTACGCGTAACAAGTGGCGCTGACCCCCCTGACCTGCGTACCGTGGTGCTGTGCGTGATCAACTGCCCCCCGGTCTGCCGCCAGATCCCTTCGCCGGCGACCCAGCTGACCCCTCCGCGGCTCTCGATGCCATCGAGCCGGGTCAACCACTCGACTCCCATGAACGCCAAGCGGTCGAGGAGGATCTCGCTGACCTCGCCGTTTACGAGGCACTCCTCGCTCACCGCGGCATCCGCGGTCTCGTAGTGTGCTGCGAGGACTGCCAACAAGATCATTACCACGACTGGGACATGCTGCGCGCAAACCTGCTGCAGCTCCTCGTGGACGGAACCGTCCGCCCCCACGAGCCCGCCTACGACCCGATGCCTGAGGCATATGTCACGTGGGACTACTGCCGCGGATACGCCGACGCGTCGATGAACGAGGCGATGCACGGCGACGGTTTCGACAGCTGAGCGAAACCCCACCGAGTTCATACGAAAGTGGCCGACAAGCAATTGCTTGTCGGCCACTTTCGTTTGACTCGGATCGGAACGATGCGATCAGGGCGGGGGTGACGAAGAATCACCCGACGGCGACGAGGCCGGGGCCAGTGAGGTCGTTGTCGTGGTTGTGGTCGTCGTTGTCGTGGTAGTTGCCGTGGGCGACGATGACGGTGTGGACGACGCCGCACTTGGCCCAGGCGCTTGCATGATTCCAGGGTCGGGCGTTGTCGTCGTGGTTGCGCCGCCAGGCTGCTGAGGGTTGGCCGGGTTGACAGAAGTCCCCGGAATCGCCGTGGGCGAGGTGGCAAGCGAGGACTGCTGATCGGTCGTCAGCGGCGGCGCCAAGGGTGACGTGGTCTCCTGGACCTGCGTCATCAACTTGCCCCAACGCTCGACGAGGTCGGTCTTGTCCTGCGAGTCCTTGACCGCATCGGCACGGTGAGCTGCGTTGTCCAGCACCATCTTTGCCGCGGGAATGTCCCCGGCAGCCAACAGACGCTCGGCCTTCTCGAGCTCGGATGTCGTGTCGATCTTCGCAACCGTCGAGTTGGCCTCGTCGGCGAAGACGACCTGCTTGACGCCCCAGAGGGCATCGCCGGGCTGGGCGTCGTACGCCATCGCCGTGGCTCCACCGAAGACCACTGCTGCGACAGCTGCTGCGGCGGCGATCGGGCGGACCACGCGCAGTCGGGAACGGGAACGCTGACGATCGGAGAAGCCGGACGGCGTCGCTGTGATTGCAGCGATGACATCGTCCAACAACGGACCCTCGGGCATCGGAGTCGCAACGACATCGTCACGCCATTGCGAGAGAATCAACGCAAGTTCGTACTGTTCGGTGCTATCGGTTGCTACCGGTCCACCACTCGAAATGGATTCGATCAGCGCATCGTCACGCCGAACCGCAGCCAAGTCCACTGGCGTACCGTCGTCGGCGAGATCACCGAGATTCGAAGCGTCACGCCCCTCGTCTCTAGCCAAAGCTCTCACCTGCTTTCGTCACTTCTTTTTTCAGTTTCGCGATCGCCCTGTGCTGAGCGACTCGTACAGCTCCGGCGGTACTACCGACGGCGACGGCCGTTTCCTCGGCCGACATCCCGACCACCAGGCGAAGTATCAAGATTTCTCGATGCTTCTCCGGAAGTGTGCCGAGCAGTTCGTGCATCTGTCTGCTGGACTCCGAATCAAGTGCTCGTTGTTCGGGACCATCATCCAGTGCTATTACATCCGGTACTTCGGAAACGGGCTCCGACTTGTTACGGGCGGAGCTTCGATGTGCGTCCGCAACCTTGTGTGCCGCAATTCCGTACACAAAGGCCATGAACGGGCGTCCCTGGTCCTGATAACGCGGCAGCGCGGTCATCACGGCCAGACACACTTCCTGTGCGACGTCGTCAGCGGACAGGTGTCCCCGCTCGGCCGCACCCACTCGACCGCGGCAGTAGCGCACCACCATCGGTCGGATGTTCTCCAGAACCAAAGCTAGAGCTGTACGGTCGCCCTGCGCAGCAGCGGCGACCGCGGTGTCCAACTCATCGCTCGTATTTGTCATCGTCAGCGAAAATCCTGGCGTTACAGTGGCACCTCCCGAGCGGGTGTGCTCCCGCTCTCAGCGGAACCCTCTAAGAGTAACCATCCGGACCGGCTGGTCTCCGCATGCCCGCCCAGCAGTCGCGATAACGAAACAGCCCTGCGGGAATCGTTCGCAGGCGACTTCGGCGGAGCAATTACGACAAAGGTAGGAGTAATCCACCGCGCATCGCGATCAGATCGCCGATCTCACGAGCGCTCGGCGAGGTCCTCCCACCACTCACGCCCTCGATCAACAACGACGACGCCCAGGCCAGGGGCAGCAGACCGTATCGCTGACACCGCGCAAGCACATCCGTCGCCAACTCCACGGCCGCGCTTGGGTCTGTTCCGGTCAAAGTGGCACTGAGCAGTAGATCCGACTTCACGCGGTGCCGGACAGACTCCGATTCCCCCGACAATTCGACGGCGCGTTCTGCGTGTCTGCCTGCGCGCGCGAAGTCACCTCCCGCCAGTGCGAGTTCCGCCGAGACCCATTCGATCCGAATTTCCTGCCGCCACAGCCCGGCCTCTTCACCCAGACGCGCCCGACACTGCGCCAGCAGGCGCCAGCCGAGCGGGAGCCGGCCACAGCCGAGCGCATCCGCAGCCAGACCGGTCAGAGCGTCACAGGCGGCCTCTGGATCGTCTTGCAGGCCGCCGACGATCGCCAGTGCGCGACCGTCCCACGTCGACGCGAGTGCATGGCGTCCGCTCTGGCGAAGAAACGACGCCCTCGTGCTGGCAGACAGAGAGGCAAGGACTCGATCCGAATGCGCCGAGAACCCCGAAGTGCGCCGATCCAGGACATCCAATGCGGCCCGCGCTCGGGCGTAATGCCCCTGCCCACCCAGAACCACTGCTGTTGTCCACCACTCCCGGGTGATACTCGGCACCGGGAGGCGGTCGAGATCCGGATCCGCCCCGAACGCGGCGGACTCGAGAGTGCTTGGACGTGCAGCTGCTTGAGAGGGCACAAATGATCCGGTGGGCGCAGATGGTCCAGGGGGCGCAGGTGTCGACACAGGTAGATCATGGCAGCAGCACCGCCAGACAAGCGCTCGACCGATGCCGAAAATCGCACAGAAACACGAAATGGCAAGTTTGTCGGAGTTAATCAGATATTCAACTGAGATTTGCCGAATGTACTCGTAATGATATTTAACGGGCATATATCCGTGACGTTAACTGTGCATTACTTATTGGACAGATGTCCTAGTTGAAACTTGGGCACTAAGTCCCGAAATGGCGCACTATCCCGCCTGCGCAATATCGGACAAATGACGCAAACCGAGCCGAATGACTGAGTGATTTCGCCGGGCGATCAGCAGCAAACATATCCCTGATCTGTGGGTTTCGCATCTCGAGCAGCCAGGCTCGCCGCCCACCACCTCGATCGACGCGATATCAACATCGCCACAGCACAACGCATGAGGGGCCCGAAATGTAAATATATACTTCGTTAACTCTCGTATTTCGATATATGCCGATCGCCACTGAACGAGCCTATTGACGCGATTTACTCAGCACCCTTACGGTTAGCAAGCGTGAACGATTCAGAAGGCCCGGATAACCTCCGGGCAACTTGGTCCGCTCGTTGATCAACGCGAGCTTGCAGTAAGGAGTCAACATGCCTGCACCGAATCACCTTCCAGGCCCCAACGCAGACATCTGGGACTGGCAGATGCACGGTCTGTGCCGCGGAGTCGACTCCTCCATGTTCTTCCATCCCGATGGCGAACGCGGTAGAGCACGTGCCCAGCGCGAAACCCGCGCAAAAGAGATGTGCCGTCAGTGCCCGGTACTGATGCAGTGCCGCAGCCACGCGCTGACCGTCGCCGAGCCGTACGGCATCTGGGGAGGAATGTCGGAAACCGAACGTGAACTACATGCGCGCCACCGTCGCACCACCCGCATAGCTTCCTGATACGCGCAGGTCGAGCGCACAAGGCCCCCGAGAGTTTTCGGGGGCCTTTGCTTGTCTACGTCAGCTCCTGAAAAGAATTTCCGACTCCGACCCATCCTGTCGACGACCGACTCCGAATGCCTTCTGACAGTGCACCTCAGCACATCCCTTCAGGAAGGCAGACCCATGAACACCTCTACTCGAGTTCTGGCAGTCACCGCAGCAGCTTCTTTCGCCGTCTTCGGCGTCGTCGGTTGCTCCTCCGACGACAACGATTCGTCGACCGACACCTCGAGCGCCGCCATGACGTCTTCTGCAATGGGATCGAGCATGTCTCCCAGCAGCGCGATGGCAGAGCCCGCTTCTGATCTGGTCGGTGCCGGTTGTGCCGACTATGCAGCCGCAGTACCGAGCGGCGCCGGTTCGGTCAGCGGAATGGCCCAGGATCCGGTTGCCACAGCGGCATCCAACAATCCGTTGCTCACCACCTTGACCGCGGCGGTCTCCGGCCAGCTCAACCCGGACGTCAACCTGGTCGACACCCTCAACGGCGGCGAGTTCACCGTCTTCGCACCGATCGACTCGGCATTCGCCAAGATCGACCCCGCCACGATCGACAGCCTCAAGACGGACAGCGCCACGCTGACCAAGATCCTCACCTACCACGTGGTTCCCGGCCAGATCGCCCCTGACGCGATCGACGGAACGCACCCCACCGCCGAGGGCGGAACGGTCACCGTCACCGGATCCGGTGACAACATCAAGGTCAACGACGCAACTGTCGTCTGCGGTGGAGTCAAGACTGCAAACGCCACCGTCTACCTCATCGATTCGGTGCTGATGCCGCAGTAGTCCCCACCTGCTGTGCGCCTTTGTTAACCCCCCGCGGTTAATAAAGGCGCACAGCGGCCAACGGCGGGCCAAGAGAAAAGAACCGGACATGCACGCTACGGTTGTACGCGATGAAGCGAGACAACTCTTCGTGAGCGAGCCAGACCATGCGTCGGATGCGGCCGACGCATGCCCGACGGACAACTCTGCGGCCCGCACCGCTCGAATCGCGGAATCACGCGAGCTGGCAGTGATCCTCGCGAACGTCGCCGGTGGCGACCAGAACGCCTTTGCCGAGTTCTACGACCGAACCAGCTCCCGCGTCTACGGCATGGTTCTTCGTGTACTCCGTGATCCAGGCTTCTCCGAGGAAGCGGTCCAAGAGGTCTACCTCCAAGCCTGGAAATCGGCCGACAGTTTCGACCCTGCCAAGGGGTCCGCACTCTCCTGGCTTCTGACTCTTGCCCACCGACGCGCGGTGGATCGCGTGCGCTCCGAACAGTCGAGTTCGGATCGACAGGCTCTCTACGACACCACCAATGCCACTCCCGAGTTCGACGTCGTCAGCGACGAAGTGACGCGAAGAGACGAGCATCGTGCTGTCACGGACTGTCTCGAAACGCTGACGGACACGCAGCGCCAATCGGTGACTCTCGCATATTACGGCGGCCGAACGTACCGCGAAGTGGCCGAAGATCTCGGCGTGGCGATTCCCACGATCAAGTCGCGAATTCGCGACGGACTACTGCGCCTACGTGGATGTTTGGGGGTGATGTGAGATGGACGAAGAGCTGATCGACTACGCGTACGCCTACGCGATCGATGCGTTGGACCTCGACGAGCGCCGTGAGGTCGACAGACGCCTCGCCGCTTCGGACTCCGCGACCCGCGCCGAATTCGACGCCCAGGTCCGACTCACCGCCGAAACCATGGCCGCGATGACCGTCGTCGACGCCGTCGAGCCCCCGCCGTCACTGCGTAGTAGCGTCCTCGCCTCGATCTCGGCACAGACGACTGCTGCCGACGCCCCCGTCTCGCTGGCCGAGCGCCGTAATCGTCGACGTCCGTGGACCGTTGCACTTGCCGCGGCAGCCGCAGTCGCAATCCTGGTCGGCGGCATCGGAATCGGACGCACGCTGTCCGACAACACTCCGCCGCAGAACGCAGCGTCCGAAATCATGGCAGCACCCGACGTTCATGCCACGACGCGGGAAATCCCGGGCGGCGGTAGTGCCACGACGCTGTTCTCGCCCTCCGAGGACGCCGCAGTCCTCGTGATGAACGATGTGACTCCCCCGAGTCCGGATACCGTCTACCAGATGTGGCTGGTGCCGGGCGACACCGACGACACCACGATGATCCCGATGGGGACGATGGCTCCGGGCGACGTCAAACCCACTACCCAGGTGGTGCTCGACGGCATCGGCCCGAACACGAAGTTGGCATTCACGGTCGAACCGCCCGGCGGATCGCAGCAGCCCACCAGCGAGCCGTTCGCGACGATCCCGCTCATCTGATCGCCAGACGAAAGAAGAGATCCCCCACCGGAATCCGGCGGGGGATCTTTTCTTTGTCGAAACTACGAGCAGCGAATCAGTGGCTGTGACCGTGTCCGGTGTCGGCAACTTCCTCGGTCGGCTTCTCTACGACGGCGCTCTCGGTGGTGAGGATCATGCGCGCGACGGAAGCAGCGTTGACCACTGCCGAGCGAGTGACCTTGACCGGGTCGACGACGCCGTCGGCAAGCAGGTTTCCGTAGGTGAGGGTGGCGGCGTTGAAGCCTTCGCCCTTGGTCATCTCGGCGACCTTGCTGACGACGACGGAACCGTCGATGCCTGCGTTGCTGGAGATCCAGAACAACGGAGCGTTGAGGGCTTCACGGACCACGGCAACGCCGGTGGCCTCGTCACCCGTCAAGCCGAGGTTCCCGATCAGAGCCGTACCGGCCTGGACGAGAGCCGATCCGCCACCGGGGACGATGCCCTCGGAAACTGCTGCCTTGGCTGCGTTGACCGCATCCTCGACGCGGAACTTGCGTTCCTTCAGATCGGTTTCGGTGGCTGCGCCGACCTTGATGACGGCCACGCCGCCGGACAGCTTCGCCAGACGCTCTTCGAGCTTCTCGCGGTCCCAATCCGAATCGGTGTTCTCGATCTCGCGACGCAGCTGCGCAACGCGGGTCGCGATGTCGTCAGCGGTGCCTGCACCGTCGACGATGACCGTCTCGTCCTTGGTGACGACGACGCGGCGAGCGCTGCCGAGCAGTTCGAGGCCGGCTTCCTTGAGAGAAAGGCCGACGTCGGTGTTGATGACGGTGCCGGCGGTGACGACTGCGAGGTCGTCGAGGAATGCCTTGCGACGATCACCGAAGAACGGCGCCTTGACGGCAACGGCCTTGATGGTCTTGCGGATGGAGTTGACCACCAGGGTGGAGAGAACTTCACCCTCGACGTCCTCGGCGATGATCAAGAGCGGCTTGCCGGATTCGGCAACCTTCTCGAGCAGCGGCAGGAAGTCGGGAAGCGAGCTGATCTTCTCGCGGAAGAGCAGGATCAGCGCGTCTTCGTAGACGGCCTTCTGCGCATCGATGTCGGTGACGAAGTAGGGCGAGAGGTAGCCCTTGTCGAACTGCACACCTTCGGTGACGACGAGTTCGGTTGCAACGGTGGAGGATTCCTCGACCGTCACGACGCCGTCGGTTCCGACACGGGTGAGTGCCTCGCCGACGAGCTTGCCGATCTCCTCGTCACGCGAGGAAACGGTGGCGACCTGAGCGATCGACTTCTCGCCCTCGACGGGGGTGGCTGCGGCGAGCAGTTCCTCGACGACCTTGTCGGCTGCGGCGTTGATGCCGACGCCGAGAGCCATCGGGTTCGCGCCCGCTGCGATGTTCTTGAGTCCGCCGCGGACGATGGCCTGGGCCAGAACGGTCGCGGTGGTGGTGCCGTCGCCGGCAACATCGTTGGTCTTGGTGGCGACACTCTTGACGAGCTGTGCGCCGAGGTTCTCGAAGGGATCTTCGAGCTCGATCTCACGGGCGATGCTCACACCGTCGTTGGTGACGGTGGGGCCGCCGAATGCCTTGGCGAGCACGACGTGGCGTCCACGCGGGCCCAAGGTCACCTTGACGGCGTCGGCAAGCTTGTCGACTCCGGCTTCGAGAGCGCGGCGTGCGGTCTCGTTGAACGCAATTTGCTTGGACATCTGTTCTGTCAGCTCCTGAATCTTCGGGGCGTGAACGCATTCCGCCCCGGGATCCTGTGTGGACTCCGGGGCGGATCACGTGTGTCTTACTTGGAGACGACAGCCAGCACGTCGCGTGCCGACAGGATCAGGTATTCCTGGCCGGCGTACTTGATCTCGGTTCCGCCGTACTTGGAGTAGATGACCGTGTCACCCTCCTTGACGTCGACCGGGATGCGGTTGCCCTGCTCGTTGACGCGGCCTTCGCCGACTGCAACGACGGTGCCCTCCTGGGGCTTTTCCTTGGCTGTGTCAGGAATGACCAGGCCGGAAGCCGTCGTCGTTTCAGCCTCGTTGGCCTGGACGAGGATCTTGTCCTCGAGCGGCTTGATGTTGACGCTCGCCACGATGAGCCCTCCACTTTGGGGTATGTGCGTCCGAGGCGATCCTCGGACAGCTGTTTGGGTATGCCGTTTACGGCGCGTCACTGCAGTCCCGTCGTCGCGGGTGCCGGAACTCGATCAGCGCCAATTGGCACTCTATACGTGAGAGTGCCAACCCTCAAGGACTGGGCGCATTTTTCTCTTCGTCCAGAGCGAAACAGGACAGCCGTCCACCACGTTCACCTATTGTTCACTTCGTGACGAACATCAATCGCCGTAGTTTTCTGACCTTCGCCGGACTCGGCGCCGTCGGCGCGGTCAGCCTTGGCAAGCCGTGGGGCCTGCAATACGCAGGCGCGTCGACCATTCCGACGTCCGGTCCCGGCACCACTCTCGAGTCCGTGTCCACCCCCGTCAGCAGCAGCGGCTACACCAAGCTCACCGCCGGGCCCGGTTGGGCGAACATCGTGCGCAGCGAGTTGGCCGAGCCGAAGTCGGGACGCGAGGACCGACGCACCGCGCTCGCCTCACTCGTGCAGTTGACCGACGTCCACATCGTCGACGCCCAGTCCCCCATGCGCTTCGAATACGTCCATCAGATCACCGGCTCGGCGTTCCGCCCCCAGGAGACCTTGACGGCGCACGGGTTGATTTCGCTTGTCCGACGCGTCAATTCGATCGGGAGTGGCCCGCACACCTCGCGCCCCTTCGATGCCGTCGTCACCACCGGCGACAACACCGACAACAAGGAATTCGCCGAACTCGACTGGTTCCTCACCTCACTCAACGGCGGTACCGTCGTCGCCAACACCGGTGCCAAGGACCGCTACGAGGGCGTGCAGAACTCGGGTGCCGATCTCTACTGGAACCCCGAGTCACCGATGCTCGACATGTACAAGAAGGCCGGTTTCCCGGAGATCCCGGACTTCTTCGGTGCCGCTTTCACTCCCGTGTCGAGCCCCGGCCTGAACACCCCTTGGTACTGCGTGTTCGGCAACCACGACGATTCGGTGTCCGGCACGGTGCCCAGCGGCATCCCGCCGCTCGAAGCGATGTACACGGGATCTCTCAAATTCGAGGTGCCCGGTTCACCGGAGCAGGCCAAGCAGATCGACGTCGCCACCAAGTTCGATCCCAGTGCGATTCCCGGAATCCTGTCCGCCTTCACGACGCCGCCGCGCCAGGTCACCCCCGACCCGTCGCGCGCGCCGTTCACGCCCCGGCAGTTCATCGCCGCACATCTCGACCCCGCGCACACCGGTCCCGGTCCCGTCGGGCACGGTTTCGCTCCCGACGCCGGAGAAACCGGTATCGGTTACTACTCGTTCCAGATCGCACCGGGCGTCGTCGGTATCAGCATGGACTCCACCAACCGCGCAGGCCTTGTCGACGGTTCGCTGGGCGCCGCTCAGTTCCAGTGGATCGAGAACACCCTGCGCGCCGGCAGCAGCACCTACTACGACGCCGCGGGCTCTCGTGTCACCGAGTCGCGCAGCGACACGTATTTCGTGCTGTTCAGTCACCACACGAGCGACACGATGGACAATCTCGTTCCCGACCCCGAGAACGTCCTCGAGCCACGCCTGCGCGGATCACAGCTTCTCGACTTGCTGCATCGTTTCCCGAACGTACTTGCCTGGGTCAACGGACACACCCACGAGAACAAGATCACCCCGTGGCCCGGCGCGACCCCCGAGCAGGGCTTCTGGGAGATCAACACCGCCTCTCACATCGACTACCCGCAGCTCGGGCGCATCATCGAGATCGCGGACAACCACGACGGAACGGTGTCGTTGCTTGCGACGCTCTTCGAAGCGGAAAGCCCCAATTCCGTCGACTACAGCGACAAGTCGGCGGCCGGACTCGCCTCGCTGTACCGCGAACTGTCGTTCAACGACATCCACCGCGACCCGAAGCTGACGGGTGCCGGCGTCGACCAGAACGTCGAATTGTTGGTCCACACCGGACGATGACTCCGTTTGCCGCAGTGTCCTGGGTGACTTCAGGGTCCCCGGTGACTTCAGGGTCCCCGGTGACTTCAGGGTCCTAGGCGACTTCAGTGTCCTAGGTGACTTCTGGTCCGCTCGAAGGCGAGCGGTGCGCTTTCGCCCACGACACTGCGGCAACGACGAATCGAACTCCGAATCCGATCAACACCAGATTGCAGACGATCTGGAGGCTCACGAGTCCCCTGGCAAGGTCCGTCTGTGCAGCGATGTCACCGAAGCCGACGGTCGAGAACACCGACAGCGAAAAGTACAGGGCCGCCATACGCGACAGCGGTTCGGTGAAACTGCCGACGCTCGCATGCTCGACCGAAAAATAGGTGATGGACACCAAGAGTAAGTAGGTCGGCATCACGACCGCCACTGCTTCGACCGCCTGCAGAGAGGGCACATCGGAACGCAGAATTCGACGCACCTGCCAGGTCGTCACGGCAAGCACCGCGGCTCCTCCACCGATCAAGAGGAAGATCGCACCCACGGTGTGGACATCGATCCACGGCAGGAAGAAGTACGCACATCCGAAGGCGATCATCGTCAGCGTGGGTCGAAGCAGTGCACCCCGGATCAGCGTGCGTCGTCGATCCCGGTCGATGTGGGGAGAATCGCCTTTTTTCCGCATGAATCAATGATCGACAATTTCGCAGGTAAAACCACCCTTTCGGTCCGAAAAGGACGTCACGGAGACGAAAAGCACTGAGCAATCCTCACGAACCTTCTGTAACGTTCATATAACGGCGGTCGATTGAACATTGACCGGTATTGACTGTGAGGAGGTGTGCGATGAGTTGTTCACTGGGAATTTCCACTGGATCTTCCGGTGTCTATTCAGCACTCGTCGACACCGATACCAGCACAAACGCGCCAGGCGCCGTGCCTGCCGAGACTCGCTTCGTCTCGGCGGATCAGGCCAATTCCAACGTCGGTGACCTCGTCAGAGCATCCATCAAGCTGATGACGACGCAGGTAACGGACGGATCTGAAGCGCCGCGCTCGATCGGTGTCAGCTATCGCACCGACGACCAGCTCGCGAGCATCAAGTCATCTCTCTCGCGCTCGCCGAAGCAGGTCCGTGCCATCCCTGAACCTGCCGCAGTACACGCGTATCTCGCCGAGACCGGGAAAACCGAGCGGTACTACACGACAGCTCAGGTCGACGTCGGCGATCAGGGTCTGACGGTGTCCGTCGTCGACCACACCGGTGAAGTTCTGCATTCCGACCGCATCGACGCCCTCGCGGGGGCCGGAATCGACCGGGCATTGGTCGACTTCGTGACCGAGAAGGCGCCAGGGCACCTGCGCCGGTACACCGACGCGGAACTTCTTTCCGCCCGGTGCCACGTCGCGAAGGAGCAACTGTCCACTGCCACCAAGGTGACCATCGACCTTCCCGTCGACGCCATGGCAATCACGCGCGACGAGTTCGAAGCCATCATCGCCCCGGATATCGAGCGCGCCGTCACCTTCATCCGTGAAGTCGTGAACGGCTCACCGCGGCCCGTCGGAGCCGTTGTGCTCATCGGCGGTGGCGCACACATTCCGGCCGTGCGGTCCGCCGTCGCCGCTGCCGTCGATCTCCCACTGGTCGAGATCGTCGAGCCCGAGACTGCGGCAACCAAAGGTGCTGCACTCCTGGCAGATTCGATCACCGCAATTCGTTTCCCCCTGCTGGGCTCCGGAAGTGACCAGCGCTCCGGATCCACCGCCAAGGTCTCGGGCGCTTTGATCGGTGCGCTCGTGGTCGGCGGACTGGTACTCGGCTACGGTGCAAAGGAATTGGTGCCGACCGACGACACCGCGGTCTCGCCTGTCGGAACCGGTTCGACCACGACGACGGTGAGCCCCGAAGCGACGACGAGCACCGGATCGACGATCATCCCCTCGCATGATCCTCTGCCTTCGGTAGCAGGCAGCACGTTCCCGCAGTACGGCTATCCCACAACGCCGTTCGACTCACAGCCGTACGACACGCACTCGTACACAACACATCAGTACACACTTCCGCCTGCGCCGATCCCGAACACCGAGACGACAACTACGCCGCCGACGACCACACCAACCTCACCGAGTTGGCCGACCATCCCGGGAGTCACACTGCCCGATCCACCGGCGTGGTGGCCGACGCTCCCGGACACCGAGGCGACGCCTCCGGTCGATCCGACCGAGGCGAACCCCGGCGGCGGTGTCGGCCCGGGCGAAAGTGGCGGAGAAAACCCGACGACGCCGGAAAACCCTGGAAGCGGTTCCACCGAAACCGAAATCACGGCCCCCGGCGGTGGTGATCCGACGACTAAGCCCGGTGAACCGAATACCTCGATGCCCGAAACCGGTCCCGCGACCACACCGGATCGGGAACCGGTCCCAGTCGGTTGATTCTCGGTCGGTCGATTCTCAGCGCATCAACTGGCTGATCGAGACCGACAGCCCCGGGTCCGTAGCCACACTCAATTCCGAAGGGCCTGCGCCGTTTCCGATCAGGTGGGCGGCCAACGAAGCGATCATCACGCCGTTGTCCGTGCAGAGTCGAGGTTTCGGAATGCGCAACGTGATGCCGGCTTCGGCGCAGCGCTGCTCGGCGAGTGAGCGAATACGTGAATTAGCCGTGGCGCCGCCGCCGAGGACCAAGGTGTCGACCCCGACGTCCTTGGCTGCACGCACTGCCTTCATCGTCAGGACGTCGGCAACGGCTTCCTGGAACGAGGCGGCGATGTCCGGAATCGAAAAGGTCTCGCCTGCGCGCTCTTTCGATTCGACATAGCGGGCGACGGACGTCTTGAGTCCCGAGAACGAGAAGTCGTGCCGCGAATCGCGCGGCCCCGTCATGCCGCGAGGGAAGGCGATCGCGTTCCGATCTCCCTCTTGCGCAGCAGCGTCGAGTGCCGGTCCGCCGGGAAAGCCGAGTCCGAGCAGTCTGGCCACCTTGTCGAAGGCCTCGCCGGCGGCGTCGTCGACAGTCGTTCCCAGCTCGACGATGGGCTTGCCCAGATCTTCGACGTGAAGCAGGTGCGTGTGACCACCGGAGACCAGCAATGCGACGCACGAGGGCAACGGACCGTGTTCGAGAGTGTCCACCGAGACGTGGCCACCGAGATGATTGACCGCATAGAACGGGATGTTCCATGCTGCCGCATAGGCTTTCGCTGCGGCGACACCGACCAGCAGCGCGCCGGCCAGGCCGGGTCCGATGGTGACGGCGAGTGCGTCGGGCTTCTCGACACCGGCGGCCGCAAGAGCGCGGCGCATCGTCGGTACTATCGCCTCGAGGTGAGCCCGTGAGGCCACTTCGGGAACGACTCCCCCGTATCTGGCGTGCTGATCCACGCTCGATGCCACCTCGTCGGCCAACAGGTCGCAGGTTCCGTCACCGTTCCAGCGAACGATGCCGACACCTGTTTCGTCGCAAGAGCTTTCGACACCCATGACGATCATGCTTGCTGCTCCTCAATTTCGCGGACACCGAGCACGGCAGGCCGTCTCATCGTGTACGCATCTGCCCCACTGGGCTGGTAGTACTTCTTTCGCGTTCCGACGATCTCGAATCCTTCGCGTCGGTACAGCGCGATGGCAGGCTCGTTGTCGGTGCGCACTTCCAGGAACACCGGGCACTGGCGTGAATCCGCCAGGGCCAGAAGCGCATCGAGCAACGCGCCGCCGATTCCCAGTCGCTGAGTCGAGGGATCCGTACCGATGGTGTGAACCTCGGCCTCCATGTTCGGCGACGCCCCCAACAAGGCAACTCCGGCGTATCCGAGGACGTGACCGTCTGGTTCTCTGGCAACGAAGTAATGATTATGTGCGCCGGCAAGTTCCGAAACGAATGCTTGCGCGCTCCAGGGACCGTCGCCCGCGAACAACGCGCGTTCCAACTCCGCGCACCGTTCGGCGTCATCGACGTTCATCGGCTCGATGCTGTACTTCATCTGCTCTGTCTCACTTGCCACGTTCTGCGAGGGTCTTCGCGTCCGGGCGTCGCAGGTACAGCGGCTCCAGCGGGGCCGGAACCGAGCCGGCCAGAATCTCGCGAGCAGCGACTGTCACCAACCCGGCCGGTGACGGTGTTTCCGCCGGGTCGACGGGCAGATCGAAGAAGTCCACGTGCGAAGCGGATCCGGCAATCAGCGTCGAAGGCGAAGGATCAACGTCGCCGGCGGAATTCACAGCCGGTCCTTCGACGCGCACCCCTCTGTCATAGCGCGCCCAGTAGATCTCGCGACGCCTCGCGTCAGTCACGACGAGCAGGCTCGGTGTGGTCGGTACCGCAGCCGCGATGGCGTCGAGGCTGCACACGCCGTACACGGGAACACCGAGTGCATCACCGAAGGCAGCGCCTGTCGCCATGCCGACGCGCAGTCCGGTGTACGGCCCCGGCCCGACACCCACGACAACGGCGTTCAACTCTGCCGGAGTGATCCCTGCCTCGGCGAGGCATTCGAGGACGTGAGGGGTCAAGACCTCGGCGTGCGCACGAGGATTGACCGTGACACGCACGGCAAGCGTCTCCACTGTGTCCGGTGACTCTGCGTCCAGTGACACTGGGTCCGGTGACGAAGCCGACAGGGAGACGACTCCGGCAGTGACTGCCGGAGTGGAGGTGTCAATTGCGAGAACAAGCACGATTTCTCAGGGTACCCGCACGTGAAGAACTACTTCCGGCCCGGGAGGGTCACGACGTCCAGGACCAACTCGCAGTCCGCACATCCGATTCGGGTTCCCGATGAAGCTGCACTCGCAGGTGCCGTTCGACGAGCCTTTCCACGACGTCACCACCCCATTCGACCACCACCACTGCATCGGTGAGGTCGGTGTCGAGGTCGAGGGCATCGAGTTCGTCGAGCGCATGCGGTCCGCTGTCTCCCAGCCGGTATGCGTCGACGTGGATCATGCCGACGGGAACTCCGCCGCCGGGGCGGGTGCCCGGACGATGCTCACGAGCGATGACGAACGTCGGGGACGTCACCCGGCCCTGCACCCCGAGCCCGGCGCCGATTCCGCGCGTCAACGCGGTCTTGCCTGCCCCGAGTGGACCGTCCAGCACCACCAGGTCGCCGGCAACAAGTCCCGCCGCCAAGCGTCGGCCGAAAGCCTCGGTATCCCCGGCCGTTTCCAACGTGATCTGTCCGGACACGGGAAGTCCCGTGGAGTTCTCAGCCGACATCGGACCGCTCTTCTACCTGCGCTCGCTGCACCAACTTGTCGATTGCGTCCGTCACGATCGCCGGGAACTCGAGCTGCACCAGATGGCCTGCCCCGTGAACTCTCACGAGTTCGGATTCGGGGAGATCGGCAGCGAGACGCTTCGAGCTGATGAACGGAATCATCATGTCTTGATCGCCGCAGATCACGACTGCCGGTGTGTGCGCGAGGACCTCGAGGGAAGCGGACTCGTCGTGCAGTTCCAACGTCCGCAAGAAATTGACGATGGTCACGACCGAGGTCCGGTCGAGCATGCCGTCCGACAGTTCATGCAGCCGCGGGCTGACATCGGTGCCGTACGAGGCCGCACGCAGGATCGGCGTGATCAGTACTCGCGCAGCGCCGCGGGCATGCTGAACCACTCCTGGCGAGGTGCGCACTGCCAACCGGAACCCGTCGATGATCGGATTCTGCAGATTACGGGTCAGACCGGTCTCGGCCAGCCCGGCCGCCGTCGTCGCGACCAGCCCGACGCCGATGACTCGTCCCTCGAACCATTCGGGTCGCTGACCGGCGAGCGCGAGCACCGTCATGCCACCCATCGAGTGACCGACCAGAACTATCGGTCCCTTGGGCACTTTGGCCTCGACGACAGTCGCGAGGTCGCGGCCCAGCTGCGAGACCGTACAACTCTTCGAACGCGGCATGCCCGAATCTCCGTGTCCGCGCTGGTCGTAGAACACCATTCGAACCGTGTTGCCCCATCGCTCTTCGAGCTGGCGGCGCTGGAAATGCCAGGACAGCGCACTCAGGCAGTACCCGTGCACGAAAACGACTGTCAGCGGAGCGTCATCCGGCCCCACTTCGCGAACTGCGAGCTCGACACCGTCCTCGGTGCGCACAGTGCTCTTGCGGTCGCGCGTCATGAGGTCGAAGTCCTCGTCCGCGTAGATTTCCCGGCCCGGACGCGTCGCGGTCTTGAATGCATTCACGCCGGCCATCGAGCCGAGCGCCACAGCGCTGAGCAGGCCACCGAGAATGCTCATCTTTCCTGCAGTCTTCATGACGTCCCTCCCCCGATGTATGTACGCACAGTGCGTCCACGTATTCCGGTCACGACCTCGTAGTGAATCGTGTCGAGTACGTCGGCCCAGGCCTGCGCGTTGGGTTCGCCCTGATCGCCGTTGCCGAAGAAGATCGCGGTGTCACCTTCGCGAACTCCGTCGCCGTCCGGCCCCAGGTCCACCAATACCTGGTCCATGCAGATCCGCCCGACGGCCCGGCGACGCTTACCGCCCAACTGCACTTCGAACTTGCCGCTGAGTGAACGACACAGACCGTCGGCGTAGCCGACGGGAAGCAGCGCAAGAGTGGTGTCGTGCGGTGCGACCCACTGATGCCCGTAGGAGACGCCCTCTCCGGCGGCCACCTTCTTCACCAGAATCACCTTCGCTCGCAGCGTCATCGCCGGTCGTAAACCGAAATCTCCGAGTTCGGGCACCGGAGACAATCCATATATCGCAATTCCGGGCCGAACCATGTCAAATTGCAGGTCAGGACGGGTGACTGTCGCGGCGGAGTTGGAAAGATGAACCACTTCGGGTTCGAATCCGCGAGCGCGGACGTCGGCAACCGCGTCGATCAAACGCTGCTTCTGCATGTCGATGACGTCGTGATGCGGTTCGTCCGAGTGCGCAAGATGGGAGAACACTCCGCGCAGCCTGATCGTGCCCTCGTCCCGGGCAGTTGCGAGGTCGTCGAGCATCTTCGGCCACTCGGTTCTCGATACGCCGTTGCGATTGAGACCGGTGTCCACCTTGAGCGTCACCGTCGCTGGTTGTCCCAGAACCCGTGCCGCGTCGACGACAGCAGCCAGGTGTCGCGGCGAGGACACGCCGATCTCGACATCGGATCGGATCGCCGAGGAGAAATCGGCGTCGACGCCATGCAGCCAGGCCAGGACGGGAGCGGTGATGCCTGCCTCGCGAAGAACCAATGCCTCCGCGATGGTGGTGACGCCGAGTTCCCGGGCTCCGGCCGAGAGCGCCGTTCGCGCCACCGCAACTGCGCCGTGGTTGTATCCGTCCGCCTTGATGACCGCCATCAACGCGGCGTCCCCGGCAAATTCACGCAGAACACGCACGTTGTGCGCGATCGCGTCCAGATCGACGACTACCTCCGTCTGCGGCCCTACTGCGTCTTCGAGTCGGCTCGCCTTCCCCTCGGCAGGCTCCTTCGGTGCTCTTCCCTGGGCAAGCGTCATGGCGACAATCCTGCCACCCACGCAGAATCGGACACGTGTTCGGGTTTGAACACCCTCAATCAAGGGCAAAAGAGCGAAGCACCCGCACCGACTCGCGCAGACCTCCCAGCAGGGGCGAAGCCGAAATCGGTGCTCCGGCGACATCGCTCTGATCGCCGGCAGCGGCGATATTCGCAGCCAACGCGTGAGCCCGCGCCCCGACGGCCCCGGCTTCGAGAGGGCTCAGTCCCGCCGCCAGCAACGCGCCGATCACACCGGAGAGGATGTCGCCCGAGCCTGCGGTCGACGCCCAGGAGCCGCCGGCGTCGTTGACCAGGACCTCACCGCCGGGATCCGAGATCACCGTCGTGCGGCCCTTCAGCAGAACCGTGACTCCGAGGCGCTCGGCGAGAGCACGTGTGGACGCGATTCTGTCGTCGCCCAGGGGTGTGAATCGTGCGAACTCGCCGGCGTGGGGCGTCAACAATGTCGGCGCGGTGCGGGCTGCGACAAGTTCGGGACGCTGAGCGAGGAGGGTGAGTCCGTCCGCATCGACGACAACGGGTACATCGGTAGCCAGCACCGACGCCAGAAGCCGCGCGGCGTCGTCGTCGGTACCCATGCCGGGGCCGACCACCCAGGCCTGAACCCGCCCCGCGGCGTGGAACGTCTCACTGGCAATCACTTCCGGGAACCGGGCGAGCACCTCGGCGGAGCCGTGCCCGGCGTAGCGGACCAGGCCGGAAGTGGCGGTCACCGCGGCGCCGGTGCAGAGCACGCCCGCGCCGGGATACTGCTCACTTCCCGCAACGATGCCCACCACACCCTGCGAATACTTGTCGTCCCCCGGGCCGGGCACCGGCCACAGCGCACCGACCTCCGCCGGATCGAGTGAACCGAACGCCGGTTCGTCGACGTTCAATCCGATGTCCACGAGTTCGACACGACCACACAGCGGAGCCGCGAGTACGTGTACGGGCTTGAGCGCGCCGAATGTGACCGTCACGTCAGCGGTCACCGACGGGCCGTCCACCGAGCCGGTGTTCGCGTCGACGCCGCTCGGAAGATCGACCGCCACGATCGGTGCATCCAGTTGGCCGACGAGTTCAGCCGCGTCAGGTCGCAGACCGCCGTGCCCGGAAATCCCGACGATGCCGTCGATCACCAGATCCGGCGACCCGACGTCGGCAGCGACTCGGCCACCGGCCTTCAAGAGAGCGTCGAGGCCCGCCCGATGAGCGCGCGCCGGATCGAGCAACACGGCCCGCACGCTCACACCTCGTTTGCGGAGCAACGCACCCGCCCACAGGGCATCACCGCCGTTGTCGCCGGTACCGACCAGAAGCGTCACCGACCGATGCGCGACCGATCCTGTACGGGAACGTAATTCGTCCGCGACGACTCGCGCAAGGCCGAAGGCCGCTCGACGCATCAGCACCCCGTCGGGCAGCTTGTCGAGCAGCGGCGCCTCCGCTGCTCGCACCTGATCGGCTGTGTAGTACCCACGCATGTCGGAACCCTTCAGTTGCCGTCGCTACCCTCGGAACCATGAAATCACGTCTTCGCCCGGCAATCGCGGGACTCGTCCTCGCCCTCGGTCTGGTCGGGTGCAGTTCCAGCACAGACACCACACCATCTGCGGCCGAAACGACGGCGAGCGGACCCGTGGTGACCATCTCCGGGATGGCGTACTCCCCCGCTTCCCTCACCGTGAACGTCGGCGACACCGTCACGTGGGTATTCGACGACAACGGAATGGCCCACGACGTCAACGGCCTCGGCGACGCGAAGGGCAAACTCCGCAGTCCGCTCAAGAAATCGGGAACCTACACCTACACGTTCACCGAACCCGGAACTTACGACTACACCTGCACACCGCATCCCGAGATGCGCGGAACCGTCGTCGTTCAAGCGCCGTAATGCACTCGGGCCCCGCAGTCTTTCGACTGCGGGGCCCGAGCTGTCTTGCGAAAGCTATTCGACCGTAACCGATTTCGCCAGGTTACGCGGCTTGTCGACGTCGTAGCCGCGTGCGGCTGCAACCTCGGCCGCAAAGATCTGCAACGGAACCGTGGACAGCAACGGCTGCAGCAGGGTAGGTGACGCCGGAATCTCGATCAGGTGATCCGCGTGCGCCGCGGCGACGGTGTCGCCTTCCTCCGCGATGACGATCGTCGTCGCACCGCGCGCTTTGATCTCCTGAATGTTGGACACCAACTTCGAGTGCAGGACAGCGCGGCCCTGCGGCGACGGCATGACGATGATGACCGGAAGGTCCTCCTCGATCAAGGCGATCGGGCCGTGCTTGAGCTCGCCGGCGGCAAAGCCCTCGGCGTGCATGTACGCAAGCTCCTTGAGCTTGAGCGCACCCTCGAGCGCCACCGGGTAGCCGACGTGGCGACCCAGAAACAGCACGGTCGACGCGTGCGCGAACTGGCGTGCCAACGCGCGCACCGGTTCTGCGGTCTCGAGTACCTTGCTGACCAAAGCGGGCATCGCTTCGAGGTCGGCATACTCGCGGGCAACCTCGTCCGGATATTTGGTGCCGCGCGCCTGCGCCAAAGCCAAACCGACGAGGTAGTTCGCGGTCACCTGCGCAAGGAACGCCTTGGTGGACGCGACCGCGATTTCCGGTCCTGCCCGGGTGTAGAGGACGGCGTCGGCCTCGCGAGGGATCTGCGCACCGTTGGTGTTGCAGATCGCGAGGACCCGTGCCTTCTGATCCTTGGCATGCTTGACAGCTTCGAGTGTGTCGGCCGTCTCCCCCGACTGCGAGATCGCGACGACGAGCGTCGAACGATCGAGAACCGGGTCGCGGTAACGGAATTCGCTGGCGAGTTCGACCTCGACAGGTAGACGCGTCCAATGCTCGATCGCGTACTTCGCCAACAGGCCGGAATGGTAAGCACTACCGCAGGCGACGACGAACACCTTGTCGACGTCGCGCAGCTCCTGGTCCGACAACCGCTGCTCGTCGAGGACGATCTTCCCGTTCTCGAAGTGTCCGAGGAGAGTGTCGGCAACCGCAGTCGGCTGCTCTTCGATCTCCTTGAGCATGAAGTAGTCGTGACCACCCTTTTCGGCGGCCGCGAGATCCCAGTCGATGCGGAACGGGCGTCCTTCTGCCTCGTTGCCCGCGAAGTCCGAGATCCGGTAGCTGTCGGCAGTGATCACCACTGCCTGATCCTGTCCGAGTTCGACCGCATCGCGCGTGTGCTCGATGAACGCGGCGACGTCGGAGCCGAGGAACATCTCGCCCTCACCGACACCGACGACGAGCGGCGTCGAGCGACGCGCGGCGACAATCGTGTCCGCGTGGTCGGCGTGCGTGAAGACGAGCGTGAACGCACCTTCCAACCGGCGAACCACCGACAGGGCACTCTCGATGAAGTCGCCTGCCGTCGGCCCCTGCGCGTACGCCCGGGCTACCAGGTGGACTGCCACCTCGGAATCCGTGTCGCTCTGAAGCTCGACGCCTGCAGCCTCGAGCTCCGCTCGCAGCGGGGCGAAGTTCTCGATGATTCCGTTGTGAACGACAGCCAGCTTGCCCGACGCATCACGATGCGGGTGTGCATTGCGATCCGTCGGACGCCCGTGCGTCGCCCACCGGGTATGGCCCATACCGGACGTACCGACGAAGTGATCCGCGCCGTACTCGCCGAGCTCCGCCTCGAGGTTGGCCAACTTACCGGCCTTACGCTCGATCTCGACCCCACCGGTTCCGTCGAGAATCGCGATTCCCGACGAGTCGTACCCGCGATACTCCATTCGCCGTAAAGCCTCCACCACAACGCCCAGAGCTGGGCGGTGGCCGACGTATCCCACGATTCCGCACATGGTGACTCAGGGTACTTGGACATCTGCAGTGGGCGCATTTTGCGGTTCCCGCACCTGGTTGCAGTGTCCGCTCCGCATACACGAGGCGACTCATCGGATAACGTCTTCAACCGTGGCACCGAAACTGAAGACACTGACCCGTGAGCTGTCCAAGCGCGGCCCGCATCGAGTTCTCCGCGGCAACCTCGCCCTGGCCGGACAGCCGGGTGTCGTGTACACGCCGGAAACCGGTTTCAATCTCCCCGCCGTTGCCTTCGCGCACGGGTGGATGGTCGGGTCCCACAAGTACGAGCAGACACTCCAGCACCTCGCTTCCTGGGGAATCGTCGCAGCGGCGCCCGACAGCGAACGCGGTCCGGTCCCGTCACACCTCGGATTGGCGGCAGATCTTCGGGCCACTCTCGACATCTGCGTCGGCGTACGCCTCGGCCCCGGCCAGATCAGCGTCCAACCCGATCGGGTCGCCTTTGCCGGTCACGGCATGGGCGCGGGCGCGGCAGTGCTGGCGGCAGCTCAACGTGGGGATGTCGGTGCGGTGGCCGCGCTGTTCCCGGCCCCGACGGCACCCAAGGCGGAGAACTACGCGTCGAAGATCACAGCGCCCGGATTGATCCTCGCCGGCGAAGACGACGTCGATTCCATGACCAGCAATGCCCGCCCGCTGAGCGTGGAGTGGGGCGGACCCGTCGTGGCACGTACCGTGAACGACGGTCAGGACGCCGGACTGATCGAGGGCCGACGACTCCTCGGCGCTCTGGGTCTCGGTGGGTCCGAGCGTAAGACACAGGCCGCCACACGGTGCCTGCTCACGGGCTTCCTGTTGTTCCATCTGACCGGAGACAAGAAGTACAAGGACTTCGCTGATCCCGACGTCGAGATTCCGCACACGTCACCGTTGCTCCCGGTCGAACCTCACTCCGACGCGCGGGCCAGCCAACTGTTGCGTAAGTAGGGGTCCGGGCTCGCCCCCGTCTCCGGCGGCGGGCTCGGCTCAGTCGGCGTCGGCTCGGACGCGGACCGCAGGTACGGGCCGACTCCGACGGAGCTGTCAGGATCGCTGTCAGCGGTGTCGTTCGCGGCAACTTCGGTATCGAATCGCAGCGACGGTGGGCTCTGACGCGCTTCCTCGGTCCCCGCGACTGCTCTGCGCTCACGGAACTCGTCGAGTTGAGCATCGAGGGTTCGCCGGATCGCTTCGAACGGCGCGTGTACGGACTTCACAGCGGACCAGCGCCGGCCAACTCGGCACCCGTCTCGTCGGCGGGGACGGCAGACGACTCCTCGGTAACTGCGACAGGCGGCTCCGCGTCTGGCTCCATCTCCGGACCCGGCGCCGGCAATACCTCTGCGGCGGAAACCTCAGTGGTGGATACCTCGGTGGTGGTCTCAACCGGCAGCTCGGGCTGAAGTACCTCCGACTGGGGCGGTTCCTGCAGCGTTTCCTGATCGGCGTCGAACACTATTCGCGGCCAACCATTTTCGTCCAACTCCACGCTGACCGACGCAGCGCTCCCGTCAGCGCCGGTGACATCGAGACTCACCCCGCGACCGTCGGGAGTAATCGAGAAGCCCCACACGTTGCCGCCGATCGAAAACGAGAACGGCGACACCGCGGCACCGGAAGCGCTCGGCTCCGCGACCGGCAAGCTTGACGGGAACGCATCTGTCAGCCACTGCGTCGCAACGTCGAAAGCATCACCTACTGCACTCACGCACTGCGTACACGCCCTGTCGAATTCGTCGCGAGCGTCCAGATACACCGAACGAAAAACTGTCTCCAGCCATTGCTCCGCACCACAACCGCTGGAAGCGGCGAGGGTCAGCTGCTCGATCTCCCCCGCGCCCAGACCGCCGATCGTCGCCCGGTCGAGACTGGCCACCTTGAAAGCCTTGTCGGCCAGCGCCGTTCGAACAGTCCGCGCGAATTCGTCAGCCAGTGTGATCAACAGCGGCGCCGAATCTGCATCGGACCGAGCTTCTCGCCTCGCCTCGAAGACCTGGTCTACGACCACATCCACTCCGGAAACATTCCACACCGCTGGAAGGTTCTCCGCCAGGACCGTCAGCATCGTGATCTCCGCGACCGAACCATCCACGGCCCCAGCCACGTCCGACACGTCTCGCGTCAGTGCCCCCAAATCGATGCCCACTTCTGCACGATACGAATCCTCGTAGGACGTGAGCAGTCGTTCTTCGAAACCCAACTGAGTGGCCAGGTCGTGAAATCGACCGAAGAACTGCAGTCCTCTCGCGCCAGCATCCAGGATCTCGTCGGGATGCACGAGCGAATCACGCAGTGCAAGAATATCTTCGACGAATCCAAAGCCGTTCGTCACGGCGTGAGGCGTCACGCTGTTGGGGGTCACGAAGTCGACCCGCCGGAGCCGCGCAACCGCTGCGCGCCCGCACGGTCCACGTCGACGACCGCCTCGGTCGAGGAGGAAAGCCTGCGCCCCAGCATCTCGAGAAAATCGGCACGCCCGACCAAGCGAGAATTCACGACCGCCAATGCCGAAGCCAACGCGACTCCGTGCTCGGCATAGTCACGGCCCGAAACAGCACCGCCGAATCGCAAATGCCTGATCGGTTCCGCAGAAGCTCGCAGATCCTGAGCCGCCGACACCGCATGGCGTGCCAATTCATTTGTTCCAGCACGGTCGACGTCCACGAGCGACCCCCAAGTTTGAGCGGAACCACTCGCACGTCGAGCGGCCTATGACTCCTTGGACGCAGCGGGGCGCATTTACGTTCCCTCGAAAACGCGAACGCGTCTACGTTTTCTCGGCAACGCGAACTCGCGATGTGGGGCTACACCGAACCGACGATCTCGGCCAACTGGTCGGCCAACTTCTGCGCGAGCGGGAGTTCGGTTGCTTCGACCATGACGCGGACCAGTTGCTCTGTCCCCGACGGACGCAGGAGCACTCGACCACCGTCACCGAGAACTCGCTTGGCGTCCGCGACTGCCGCAAGTACCGACGGCGACGCTGCCACCGTCGCCTTGTCGCCGACCTTGACGTTGATCAGCACCTGCGGGAGGGTGGTCATCGTTGCGGCCAATGCGGATGCCGACTTGCGCGTACGAGCCATGCGTCCGAGCAAACGGAGACCGGTGAGAATTCCATCGCCGGTGGTACCGAACGCCGGCAACACGACATGGCCTGACTGTTCTCCACCGAGGCTGTACCCGCCCGCACGCAGTTCTTCCAAGACATAGCGGTCACCTACGGCCGCCGTCACGACGTTGATTCCGGCCTCCCGCATCGCGATGTGCAACCCGAGATTGCTCATGACGGTCGCGACGAGAGTGTTCTCGACCAATTCGCCGGCGTCATTCATCGCGATCGCCAGAACAGCCATGATCGCGTCGCCGTCGACCACCGCTCCGGTCTCGTCGACTGCCAGGCAGCGGTCCGCGTCGCCGTCGTGTGCGAGCCCTAGATCCGCCCCGTGATCGACCACGGCTTTCTGAAGATTCTCCAGGTGCGTCGATCCGCAACCATCGTTGATGTTGAGGCCGTCGGGATCGGCGCTGATCGCGATGACGCGAGCGCCCGCTGCGGCGTAGGCAGCCGGTGCGAGCGCGGAAGCGGCGCCGTTGGCGCAGTCGACGACAACGGTGAGTCCGGCAAGCGGCTCGCTAGCCGCGCTCGCCAGATGTGCCAGGTACAACTGAGAGGCGTCGTCGACGGTACGGACTCGGCCGATCCCGGCACCGGTCGGAAGTACAGGCGCTGCAGCGCCGTCGAGTGCATCCTCGATCGCCACCTCGACGGCGTCGTCCAGCTTGTGTCCACCGGCCGCGAAGATCTTGATTCCGTTGTCCGGCATGGGATTATGCGACGCCGAAATCATGACACCGAGACTGGCGTCGAGCTTTGCCGTCAAGTAGGCAACTGCCGGAGTCGGAAGAATACCCACGTCGAGCACGTCGACGCCTGCGGAACTCAACCCGGCCGTCACCGCAGCCTGAAGCATCTCACCGCTGGCGCGAGGATCGCGGCCGATCACGGCGGTCGGGCGTGCATCCGAGGTGTCGGCTGTCAGTACGCTCGCCGCGGCCACTGCCAATCTCAATGCGAGATCTGCAGTCAGATCCGAATTGGCAAGTCCACGAACACCGTCAGTACCGAACAACCGACCCATAGAACGACTCCTGAATCCTGTGAACCTCGAGAATGGAACTCGAGAATGGAATTTCTCCGAGAAACACAAGAGCGAGCGTCCGGTAACGATGGACGCCCGCTCTCGTGCTGAACAGGTGCCGAAGCAGACCCGTTGGGTCAACCTCGGCAAAGCATCAGCGCTTGGAGTACTGCGATGCCTTACGGGCCTTCTTCAGGCCGTACTTCTTACGCTCGACCGCGCGGGCGTCACGCGTCAGGAAGCCTGCACGCTTGAGGGCCGGACGATCATCAGGGGTTACCTCGATGAGTGCGCGCGCGATAGCCAGACGCAGTGCGCCTGCCTGACCGGACGGGCCGCCACCGTGCAGCAGTGCAATGATGTCGAAAGAGTCGGGACGCTCGACGAGCACCAGCGGAGCCTTGATCAGCTGCTGGTGAACCTTGTTGGGGAAGTAATCCTCCAACGTACGGCCGTTGAGCTTGAACTGACCGGTGCCGGGAGCCATCCGGACGCGAACGACAGCCTCCTTGCGGCGACCGACGGTCTGGACCGGGCGATCGAGGACGATCGGTGCGAGCGTAGCTGCAGCAACCTCTTCGACGACCTCGACTGCGTCAGCGGCGACAAGCTCTTCCACTGCTTCGATGTTCTCTTCGGACACGTTCTGCTCTTCCGGCGATGTCACTGTGCGACCTGCTTGATCTCGAACGGCACCGGCTGCTGCGCGGTGTGGGGGTGATTCGGGCCCGCGTAGACCTTGAGCTTGCTGCTCATTGCGCGGCCGAGCTTCGTCTTGGGGAGCATGCCGACAATGGCCTTCTCGACGAGACGATCGGGAGTCCTGTCGAGGACCTCACCGACAGTGCGGGACTTCAGGCCACCCGGGAATCCGGAGTGGTGGTAAACGTTCTTGCCCTGGAGCTTGTTGCCGCTGATGGCAACCTTCTCTGCGTTGATGATGACAACGAAGTCACCACCGTCGATGTGCGGCGCGTAGGTGGGCTTGTGCTTGCCACGCAGCAAGTTCGCTGCCTGAACGGCAAGACGGCCGAGCACCACGTCAGTGGCGTCGATGACGTGCCACGTGTGGGTCACATCTCCGGCCTTCGGGGTGTACGTAGACACAGATCTTCCTCGTCTTAATTCATTCCACTGCTGACCATGTGCGTATCGCGTAAACGATCCTCGGCGGCCAGTTGAGACCCGAGAACCGCCGGTCTCCACGCATTTCTGCCGGAGCCCTACGGCACGCCACCGATAGACGATACCGGTCTACCCGCTGCCAGGTCAAAGCGCAGCCATCGCCGTCGACAACGCCCTCCCCGGAACCAGGGGGTAAGCGATCGACATGTGCCTGCCCCGGCAACCTGACGGTACCGGGGCAGGCGGGGTGTCATCACGACATGAATGCTGTCAGCGACCGAACCCGTTTGCGGCGATCCGATCAGCTTCCTGCATCTTCTCCGAGCCGCTCGCCGTCGCTCCGGCGATCTGCGCGAGAACCATGTTCAGTTCTTCGGAAGCCTGGGCCCAGCGGCGCTGAGCGTCGTTCCACGCTTCGGAGCCTGCCCCTTCCCAGCCTGCTTGCAGCTTGTCTACGACAACCTTGATGTCGCCCTGCTTGTCGTTGATCGCTTTGGCCTGCTGTTTCATCTGGTCGGACAGCATTGCGAGGCCGCCGAAGTCGTACTTGATCCTGTCGGACATAACTGCTCCCGGTTCGGTGTGACTGGAGAGAAATTGCGAGAACTACTGGCTGAGGACTGCTTGATCGAACGGTGAAGCGCTCACGGTCAGGACATGTTCACCGTCGCGCCGCGAAGCGCGCTGACGTTGTCGTCTTCGGTCGAGTCGAAGGTTCCAGCAGCCTGTTTGATCTGCTCGCAGATGTCGGTCAGAGCAGTGTCCAACTTCAGGGCCGCGCTGTTGTATCGCTCCATGATTCCTGCGTATTCGACCTGTGCGGCGCCGTTCCACGAATTGTGCGAAGCGTCGGCCTCCGACCGAACAGCGTTGACCAGTCCCCTGATGTCACCGAGATGTCCGTCGATGGTCCCCGCCGAATCGATCAATTCAGCGGTAGTTGCGGTAAAGCCCATGTCGTCCCCCTGGATTCGGTGAGTACCGTTCGGTATCGGCGATCACACACGACGGCTTGCCCGTCGAATGTGCACCGGGGTCCGAGCGGAACTCCCTGATGTGCGCTACACATACTTTGACGCGATCTCCGTGCCAACGGTTCCGGCCCGACCGAAGAATATTTTCAGAACCGACCGATCCGATCAGGGTTTGAATTCGAGTGACTGCCACATCCGCAGACAGTCCGCTTCGAGACTGTCCCACTCACCGACCAGATACTGGCAGCCGATACTCACTTGCCGACCGTTGCCGACGTACACGTGCCAACGCACCTCGGAGAAATCGTCCGGAAACTCGACGTACACCACTGCCTGTTTTCCTGCGGCATCGTCGATCACAGAAAACTCTCCGAACCGCAACGGGTCCTCGAACGCCGAAAACTGCTGACGCAAAGCAGCTTCGACGGAATCGAATCCCGCACCTTCCGCAAGACGTTTCTCGATGACCACGATCTTGCGATCCTCGCCGGAGCTGGGTATCAAATCGGTACGACCGCTCGAAGTCCCTGGTGACAGAAGCTTCCAATCGGAAGGCAACTCTGCTGCAACGCTTCCCAGGTCCACACGCCTGAGTTCCGGCGTGACATCGGGCTCGATCGACGGAATCGAAGTCTTCGGTGCGGGCTTCCCCTGATCTTTCGACGCCTCCGCGATCTCAACTTCGTCTTCCGCCGTAGCTGCGACCGACCCTGCCGACCGAGAATCGCTTCGATCGCGAGTGAACACCACAACCGTTGCCGCGACCACAGCGACGACGGCGACCATCGCAAGCGCCGCAGCGAACCATCGACGGCCTCCGTTCCTCCCGTCGACTCGACGCGGTGAGGAGGCAGTCGAGTCCATGGAAGTAATCGACATCGCGCCATCCGAATCGCCTACCCACCCGGCGCCAAAAGCCGAATTGTCGACGATTCGACCGGAACTGTCCCGCGCGGTTGTCTGGCGAACGAGCGTCTGAGGATCCACCAGAGACGACGCCACCCGACTCTCGTCCAGAATTCGAATGCTCGCGTGGCCGTGGACATTCGTCGAGCCACGTTCGAGCGAAGCCGCAACGGCATGGGAGCGCGGCCCGACCAGCACCACGGCGTCCCGAACCGACAAGTCCCCGATTGCGGAAAACAACCCCGCAACGTCTGCGATCGCCGAACTTTGTGCCCCGTCGATTCGGAGTTCGCCGTCGACCTCACCGACAACAGACGCGACCACCGTTCCGCCACGCAGTTCGAGGACGACGCACCGCGATCGCCAGGCTGTGTGAGCCGACCTCGCCGCCGCGACCGACGTCGGAACGAGGACGACGTCGTGCGCCACTCGCCGTGCGGCATCGAGCAATCGCCGCCTGCGTGGGGCACCCCAATCCGAGGGATGACTGAGATAGAGAATGTCTACATCGACGATTCCGCACCCGTCCATCGCCCTGGAAATCAGCCTGGCCAGCTCCAAAACCGTCGGGACAATCCGACCATCTACGTCGACATAGTCGTCGTCGACGAAATCGATCGCATTTTCACCGGTACCGGGACCCGACGCCGTTTCCCGTCTGAGGTCTGCACTGCAACAGAATTCGCGTTGACCCGATACCACCCAGATATTGGATGGACCCCAATGTAACGAGACTGACACCAAGGACGGAACGGTCACAGCGGTGGCATCCACGGAACTTGGACAAGTTGGGTTTGCGAGCGAGAAACGTAGACCCCACGACCTTCCGGCAATGTCGACGCGCGGACGGTGCCGACGAGATTTCCCTCGTCACGACTTCCGCTCATGATCAATCCGGCCGGTGCCATGTCGCGAATTCTCGCGATCACCGGCTCGTACAGTGCCCTGGCCGCGCCACCGGAACGGCGGGCAATCACCAGGTGCAAACCGATGTCCTTGGAATGCGGAATGTATTCGAGCAACGGCGCCACCGGATTTCCACTCGATGTAGCCACAAGGTCGTAGTCGTCGATCAGTACATAAATCTCCGGCCCACTCCACCACGACCGTTCCCGCAATTGCTGCTGCGTTGTTTCGGCGTTCGGCATCCTCGCGGCGACGATCCGAGCCAAGTCGACCATCAACTCACCGAAGGTCGTCGACGACGCCGAGTACCCGCCGAGGTGATTCCCTTCGACCACTCCCAGCAGGGAATGCCGATAGTCACCGATAATCAGCTTGGCCTGGGCCGGTGTGTTCGACGCGATGATCCCTTCCGCTATTGCGCGCAGAAGAGATGTCTTGCCACACGCGGTGTCGCCGAATATCAAGAAGTGCGGGTGTTCCCGGAAGTCCATGTACACCGGCGCGAGGTCGGTCTCACCGAGGCCGATCGGCACGGTGAGGCACCGACCGTCGGCCGCACTCGGTGAGGGCCACCGGGTCCCGACAGCTTCGAGAAGTTCTGCCCGCGAGTACGAATCCGGAAGCATCCGCACGGTCGGTGCCGGACGCGAATTCGACATGGCCGCAATACGTTCGACCGTCGCCGTCACACTCCCGCTGGAGTTCTCACTACCTGGCAAACCGTCGATTCGAGGTAGTCCGGTAAGAAGGTGGAGCCCGTCGCGTGTGATGCCTCGACCCGGTCGACCTTCCGGCACCAGGCCGGCTTTCTGGCGACCCGCATCCGAATCTCCCGGATCGCCCAACCGAAGTTCGATACGAGTACCCAGTTGGTCCTTGAGTGCCGGCCGGATCTCGGCCCACCTCGACGTCGTGACGATCACGTGCACACCGAAGGACAATCCTTGACCGGCGAGCATGTTGATCTGAGGCTCGAGCGATTCGAAATCCGAACGAACACTGGGCCAACCATCGACGACGAGGAAGACGTCACCGTACGGGTCATCTCGGAGTCCCGCCGCCACACCTTCCCCGGTGGGATCAACTGTTCGCAGTCTTCGGAAATCGGCCATCGAGTCGATGCCGAGGTCACGAAACAGCCGCTCTCGTTTCGCGACCACACCGAGTACCTCGGCAACCGTGCGCCGGACGCGGTCGGAATCCAAGCGGTTTGCCACCGATCCGACGTGCGGCAGATCCTTCAACCCGAGGAGCGTTCCACCGCCGAAGTCGAGGCAGTAGAACTGAATCTGTTCCGGCGTGTGCGTCATGCTCAGAGACAGGATCAATGTGCGCAACGCCGTCGATTTTCCCGACTGCGGGCCACCGACGATCGCAAGGTTGCCCGTCGATCCGTTGAGATCGGCGACGAGAAGATCGCGGCGCTGATCGAACGGCCTGTCGACTATGCCGAAGGGTGCGCTCAGATTTCCGCGAGGTTGATCACCGGCCGCCCACCGCGGCAGCAACTGGTCAAGCGTCGGAGATGCCTCGAGTGGCGGGAGCCACACCTCGTGTGCGCGCGGACCGTGACCACGCATGCGGTCGACGAGGACTCCCATGAGAGTACGTGCATCGTCACCAATTTCACCCATGTCGACGACATCGGGTTCGACGGGAACGACAGCAGCCTCCGGCCCGATCACGGGAGTCGCGGTAAAGGGCAGCGGCGCGAGTTCGACGGGGGAATCGACCGAGAATCGAGTGGGCACTATCCGCTCGCCCTCGCACGGGCCTGACACGTATGCACCTTGGAAGCGAACGATCTCAGCAGAATCGGACTTCAGATATCCCGCACCGGGCGTGCCTGGTAGGTGATAAGCATCGGGAACACCGAGAACGGAACGAGACTCGTTCGCCGAGAAAGTTTTCAAACCGATCCGATACGAAAGATGGCTGTCGAGCCCCCGCAGCTTTCCTTCGTCGAGCCGCTGACTGGCCAACAACAAGTGGATGTGAAGTGACCTCCCCAATCGCCCGATGGCCACGAACAATTCGGCAAATTCCGGCTGTTGACTGAGCAGTTCGGAAAACTCGTCGACAACCACGAAGAGTGCAGGCAACGGATCGAGTGCAGCGCCGGCCAGCCTCGCCTTCTCGTAATCGGACACGTTTGCGAAGTTTCCCGCCGCACGCAGCAGTTCTTGTCGACGATTCATTTCGCCGGCGAGCGCGTCCTTCATACGATCGACCATCGCCAATTCCTCGGCAAGGTTGGTGATGATCGCAGCAACGTGCGGCGCCTCCTCGAGGCCGAGAAAGGTTGCACCACCTTTGAAGTCGATCAGGACGAGGTTCAGTGCGTTGGGTGAGTGGGTCGCGATCAGGCCGAGCACCAAGGTTCGCAGGAACTCCGACTTGCCAGAACCGGTGGCTCCGATACACAGGCCGTGCGGACCCATACCGTTCTCGGCCGATTCCTTCAGATCCAGTTCGACGGGGTTTCCGTCTTGTCCGACACCGATCGGCACGCGGAGTCGGTCGCGCCCCTGACGTGGCAGCCAGCCGTGCTCGGGATTGAACCTCGCAACATTTCCTATCCCCAACATCTGGCTCCAAGTCCGAAGGGACCGGTCGTCGTCGGCTGCGTCCACGGCGTTCTGCGATGCCGCGCGGAACGGTGCGATGCGACGTCCGAACGACTGGGCCAGGCTCGTCGTCGCAGCGTCAGGCGTCGCAAAGTTCTCGACTCCTGCGCTGCTCACCGCGCCGATCTGCTCGCTACCGACGACCAGTCGCAGACCACGCGCCGCCGCCAAGCGCGGGCAGAACCCGCACAGGTCGAGGACGGTCACCGAGTCGAGCCCGGATTCGGACAACAGGCCGGTGTCACCTTCGAGCAAGCCACCGTCCACGACCAACACGAGATGCGGAACGCCCGCACTCGCTGGAGTGTTGCGGGCGAACCGAGCACGCATCGAAAGCGATTCACCGAGGGAACTCTCGAACTCGAGGTACGAACCGAACACCATACGTGAAGTGCCGGCGCCGTCCTGAGACTCCGGATGTTGCACGTGTGGCAGCCACTTGACCCACTCCCACTCGGATTCGGTATCGGGACCGCACACCACCGCAACTTGGACCGTGTCCGGACCGTGGAAAGTGCACAGCTGCATCAACATCGAGCGGACAAGCGCACGAGCGGAATCTCTCTGCCCCTCGATGGACATCGCAGCAAATCCGCGAAGCGAGACGGCTGTCGGCAGATCCTTGACAACCGAATGCGCACGAACGAATCGCCGAAGCGAGACAGCGGCGACGGGTTCGAGATCCTCGACCGGCCCGGTCTCCGGAGATACGAGTCTGGTGGCCAATCGCTGTGTACCCAGACCGACCCGAACGTGGCAGTAGTCCGAGTCGGTGATCTGACGTTCCCACATCCGCACAGTTCCGACCAACGTCCAGAGCAACGACGGCTCGGGGTTGCTCCATTGCAGTGCAGCACGCTGCGCACCAGACGTCGCAGCAACATCGCTGCGCATCTGATCCAGGTACCGCAGGTAGTCCTTGCGGTCCTCGTTCGCTTCGGACGCCCGTGCTCCACCGCTACGACCGCCCCCGGCGAGCATCCCGAGCATCGACACCATCATCATGACCGGAAACAGGAGAGACATCGGATTGCGCGCCATGCCGGAAGAGAACATCAGCGCCACCATGCCGATCATGGCAACCACCATGATCACCGGAAGTAGTTTGGTCAGTAGGTTTCCCGGCGTGACGCGAGGAATCTCCGGTGGGGCCTGAAGCGTCACCTCGCCGCCCGGTGTGCGCGGCGATTCACGGCGCGCTCGACGCGCAAATCTGACAGTGCTCAATTCACCCACCCCCATCGGTGCTGCAACTGTTGCCGACATGCGCCTCGTCCCGGCTACCGCCGGCCCCCCAAGGCGTACTCGCGCAATTGCAAGAGAGTAGATCACAACACCGACACTCGGGTCGGTGCCACCTGTTGTCGGCGCTGTCTCCGACACGGGCGCGCAGTTCATGTCGTATCGTTCGGGTGAACTGGGGTGACGCGACAGGGGAATCGCGTCATGGGAGGGGACAGATCTTGACCAGCACCACTACAACCAGCGCTGCACACACCGGGCACGGACCACGCGCGACCCATTCTGCCGAACTGTGCAGGTTGACGGTACTTTCAGCCCATTCGCAGGTGGATCTTGCGGTGCCGCTTCGTGTTCCACTCACGGCGGTCATTCCGGGCATTGTGGACACAATTGTCAACCACAGCAATCTCAACGAGTTCGACCACAGCACCGAACAATTCGAGCCCGTCGACTGGACTCTGTCGAAAGTCGGCAGGGCGCCGCTGGCACCGATGCTGTCGCTGCACGAGCACGGAATACGCGATGGGGAATTGCTCGTACTCGAGGCCGCGGACACGGCTGCCCCGCCCCCACTCTTCGACGACATCATGTACACCGTCGCGGCCACGGATGCAGACATCTACCGGCGCTGGACTCCGATCACCGCGCGCGTCGTCGGCTCGTCCGCCGCCCTCGTCGCAGCGCTCATCGCGGCCCTCGCCCTGGTCCTCGGCGATACGGGTCTGATCGGCGCTGTCTGCGGCGGAGTCACGTCCTTGGTGCTCACCGTCACCGCCGTCGTGGCAGCGCGCGTGTACGCAGACACTGCAAGCTCCATCACACTCGGATGCACGGCGGTGCCACTGGCTTTCGTCTCCGGCGCACTTTGTGTACCCGGCACTGTCCTTTCTGCTCATCTCCTTCTCGGTTCGGCATTCGCAGCCGCGGTAACTCTGATCTGCCTCCGCTTGTGCGGTGCCGGATTAGCCGTCTTCACCACACTTCTCGTCGTCCTCCTTGCTGCGGCGAGCACCTTCGCCGTCACGACGACGCTTCCCGAGGCGCGCACCGCGACGGTCAGCAGCGCGGTGATTGCCGCGGCATTGATCGTTCTCACGTTCACTGCTCGACTGTCGATGCTGTTCGCGCGATTACCGCTTCCCCCTGTTCCGACGCCGAGTAATCCCCTCGACGACGATCGCGACGGAGTGCCCGAGCCCGAGCTACCCGGGCTGACCGAGTTGACCGACAGGGCGGGGCGGGCTCGTAGCTATCTGACCGGACTGATCGTGGCCACGTCGGTGGTCGCGCTCACTGCCGCAGTCGCACTCGCATGGTCCTGGACCGGTCAAGGAATCGTCTGGCCGAACCTTGCTCTCGCATTGGCGACGGCCGTCGTGCTGATGTTTCGCGGGCGCACCTATGCGGGCGCACAGCAGGCGGTCCCTCTCATCGCGGCAGGCATCTCGGTGATTCTCGTTCTCCTGGGCGACATGGCGTGGACCCATCGCGACCATGCATTGGTCGTCTTCGCCATCACTATGACTGTTCTCCTCCTGTCACTGATTCTGGGAATCCTCGCCCCCCAGAACACATTCAGCCCCGTGATGCGGCGCGCGGCGGAACTGTTGGACCTCGCTGCTATTGCAGCAATCGTTCCGCTGATCTGCTGGGTCAGCGGGCTCTTCGCGCTCATGCGCGGTCTCTGAGCGATCGGATCTCGATGGTGATTCGACGCGCGACAAACACCTGTGCCGCATTCGTGATCGTTGCCTTCACAGTTCTCGCCGGGGCGGGTGGCGCATCGAGTGCGGTTCCTTCCCCCATCGATCCTGCAATGCTGCCCGAGGACGGTCCGCCCGCACCTCCCCACCCCACCGAACAGCGAACCCTGTGCGTCCCCGCCGTAGCGGGTGGTGACGGTGCGGATATTCCACGTTCTCAACAGGATCTGGGATTCGATTCGGTGTGGCCGATCACCCGAGGGGCAGGGCAGCGAATTGCTGTCATCGACACCGGCGTCAGCAGACATCCCCGGCTACCTGCACTCGAAGGCGGCGGTGACTATGTCGGGACCTCCGACGGCGCCGATGATTGTGACTCACATGGAACAGTCGTGGCGGGTCTCATCGCCGCCCAGCAGGTCGAGGGTTCCGGATTCACCGGAGCTGCGCCGGACGCACAGATCATCTCGATCAGGCAGTCCAGTGCCGCTTTCTCGGTGGCCGGCCAACGCGAAGACCCTGCTGTAGCCGAGAACTCGTCTGGCTACGGAAACGTCGACACCATGGCATCGGCGGTCCGTCACGCTGCGGACATGGGTGCAAGCGTCATCAACATCTCCGAAGTCGCCTGTAAGCCTGCCGGGGACGGGATCAACGACCAACGGCTCGGCGCTGCAATCGAATACGCCACGATTGCGAAGAACGTCGTAGTCGTCGCTGCTGCAGGTAACGTCGGATCAGGAGGGTGCAAGAACCAGAATCCACCACCGGATCCCCTCGCTCCCCTAGCCGATCCATGGGACTCGGTTGTGACGATTGCCAGTCCGGCTTGGTACGACGACTATGTCCTCACCGTCGGGTCGGTAGACCCCACGGGCGCCGCCAGCTCATTCAGCCTCGGCGGTCCATGGGTCGACGTGGCGGCTCCCGGCACCGGAATCACCTCACTTCACCCGACATCGCCCGGTCTGACCAACGGGGTTTACGGCCCTGACGGCGCCGTACAGTCGTTCAACGGGACCAGTTTCGCTGCGCCCTATGTCGCGGCAACCGCCGCACTGGTCCGGTCGGTTCACCCGGAACTGACTGCGCTCGAGGTCATGCGACGTATCGAAGCCACGGCCCACGCTCCGGCGCAGGGTTGGAATCCCTACGTCGGTCACGGCGTCATCGATCCACTCGCTGCGGTAACTGGCGAATTGGCACCGGGGGAACCCGTCCAGGTCCATCATCAGTCGGTATCGATCGATCCCCTACCCACGCCGCCGACCCCCGACAACCGATCTCGCGACGCGGCACTCGTCGGAGCCGGAACGGTCGGCACCCTCGCCCTACTGACGCTGTTGGCATCGATGCCCCTTCGTCGAGTCATTCGTCGGCATCTTCCCGAACGCCGGAACATCGATCTCTGAACCGTCAGCGCTGTTCAGTTCACCGGAGCGGCCGGCGCTGTATCGGGGGCGACTCCGTCGTGAGCTATCAGTGCGTTTTCCTTCTCGAGCGCAGGACCTGATGCAAGTAGGTCGAGCATCTGCCACGGCGCGCGATCAGGCGTTCGCGTCAATCCGAGTGCGCGAGCCGAGGTTTCGTCTGGAACTCCGTATTTCACACCGGTATCGGATACGTAGAACACTCCGTCGCGCCTGGTGCTGCTCGTCTCGATTCCGGTCGCTTGAACAAATCCGCCGAATCCCTGTTCGACATGGACGCTGTCGAGATTGTCACCCGATCCGTCCGCCTGCGCCAGGGATACCAACTTGCCCCCCTCCGGGATCGGAACCTGCAATCCAGCGACGAGTTTCAGCGTTGCAGAACTACTTTCGCCGCCCTCGACTGCAGGCGAGGGAGCCCATTGCAGACAGCCGACAGGCGCGCCGCGATCATCGACGATCTCCGGAACCGCCTGCGGCAACGAGTCGACGGTCAACTCGCTCACCGAGGGAATACGACTGATGGCATCAGGGGTGACGTTCGTGATCCCGGTGGCGCCCTGTGAATCCGAGAAGTAGATCAGTTGAGCGACTGCCGCGCCGACCTTCTGGATACCGTTCTCGAGTACCACGTAGTACTGCGGGTCCGCACCCGCCGAAACCTGGACGACGGAGCCGACAGTTTTGTTCTGCAGAGGAAACCGGGGTGCTGAGCCCAGTTCGGGAATTCGCGGAGCGTCGACGCGCGGAACTTCGGGAATCGAATTGAGGAATCCGATGCTGATCGGTCGCGCCTGTGCCCCTTCCAGCCCCAAAGCCCGCATGATCGCCGGATTGTCCACATCGATTTCCGCTCGCTTTCCGTCGTACACGAGAAAGTGATCGGCCCCCGACTTCACCAGGAATGCACGGTCATTCGTCAGATATGTCGTGTTTTCACCGACATTGGACGAGCCGACCAGGACCGAAGTCGTCAACGATTTTCTCCCGTCGGATCCGACGGAATCGCACACCGTCCACAATGCGTTGGTCGGGTCGGCCGATTCCGGCAGCGCGGACGGTGCGCCGGGAATGCCGACGAGCGCGCCCCGGGGTTTCGCCTCGACCTCGGATGCCTTGACTATTGCCGGTTTTCCTGGCGAACCCAGAATCAGTCGTGCCGAGGCCAAGTTCAGCACAGGGCGAAAAGTACCCTCCATGGCGACGAACATCGCGCCCGATTCCTTTGCAACGACGATATCTGCATCGCCGATCTTGTCCTGTGGCCGAAACAGAGCAAGCACCGCACAACCCGCCAATCCCAGTGCAGCGAGGACTATTCCGACGGTGAAGGCGCGCGACTGTGACCGCATCGGATCGTGAAGCATCCGAACGTCTCGTCTGACCAGCGCGTGTTCCATCCGCCTGACCAAGAATCGGTACCCGTTGACCTGCCAGCGAGTGGTAGGTGTCGCAGCCATCATTCCCCCCGTGCCTTACATCCCCTTGCGAAGACACAGTACAGTTTCGCCGGGGCGGAAATTTTCGGGTAGTTCGCAGGTCAGGTATCGGGGAGGAACCGTGGACCGATCGCGGTTGAGGCATTGGCCGTCGTCGCACAGGATTTCGACGCACGAATTCGTGTCGGCACAGATTCTCGGAATCGGTGCGGGCGGAATCGCGATGGCCAGTGGGCTGGATTGGCTCTGGGCGCTGGCAATCGGTTGTATGGTTGCCGGATCAATGCTGCTTCATGTGGGCGGTTGGTCGGTAATGTCCTGGATTGTCAAGTACTTTCGCTTTCTGCGCCACAAGGACGTCGGCGGCGGCACGATCGTCAGTTTTCACTCCCCCTCCGAGCAGTCGATCGGGCTCCGAGTGGAGGGATCTTCACTCGTCGCTGTCGTCGAGATCGCTCCCCCACGCGACTACCTGACCAGAATCGGGCGTCATTCGTTCGACGCTTCCCACCTTCTTCCCACGGCAGCCCTCGCCAATTGTCTTTATCAGCACGACATTTCACTGACCGGCATCGACATTGTCAGTCACGGATACCGCGCCGCATCGGGAACGCCGGCCACCGAAGTCTACGAACGTCTCATCGGACCACTACCGGCCACCGCCACCAGAAGTGTCTGGCTTGCTCTACGTTTCGACGCTTTGGAGGGTGGTGCAGCAGTCGAACGCCGAGGCGGGGGCGAACAGGGCGCGGGCCGCGCGATCGCTGTTGCCGCAAATCGTGTCATCCGGGTGCTCGATTCAACGGGATGCAAGGCGCGGATCCTGACCGCACCGGAGATCGCATCGTCCACGGCCCAGGTGACAAGAGGAGTCGCCAGCCACGAGGTCACCGAAACGTGGCGAAGTACCTCCTTGCCCGGCGTGTCCAACGTCGGATACGGGATCGAACCCCTCTTCATCACAGCCGCGACCCTGACTCAGGTATGGGCCGTGGCAACGGTCGGGACGTCCGTGACAATTCGGTTGCGCCCGACCGGCGAACGCGGAAGGGCGAAGGTCAGTGCGACCTGTCGCTTCACCACACGCAATCCACCTGAGAACGCACCGCTGGCCGGTTTGGTCTCGCTACGTGGGCGCCAGCGCGACGGATTGCTGACCAACTTGCCGACCGCACTGACCGCGCTGGATCCGATCACGCCGCACATCCGTATGGACGGCGGCAGACTCGACTCACTCGCTCTGCCCCTGGCCGGCTGCGGCCAGCTCATCGGCTCGGACCGAAACGGGCACGGCGTCACGGCAAGAATCTCGGGACCCGGCGTCAACACCGTTTTTGTCGCAGGCGAACTCTATCTGGCTCAACAGTTGATCTTTCGAGCCATTGCGACCGGCGCACGAGTACTCGTCCACACCGATCGACCGGACGCCTGGACCCCGCTCACCGACTCCATGGGAGTGCCTGACCGACTCCGAGTGTCCGGGCAGGGTGGAGGATCTGAGGGAGCCTTCGACACCGTCCTCTTCGACGGCGTCGTGGGCCTACCTCCGCGTGCGGGCGTGACCGCGATCTACGTATACGGACATCCCCGCCAATGGCCTCGGATCGACCCTGAAATCTCGATAGTTCAGCCATTCGCACTCGGTGACAAGATCACGGTCGAAACCGGCCGCACGCGCGTTGAACTGACTCTGGTGACCATTGCTTCCGAGACCTCGTTCATCGGCCGTCCACGAGCCGGCGACGCTCACCAGATGGCGTGATCGTGCCGGTTCCGATCAGCCGGGGTAGGGGTCACTCGCACGCAACGTCCGCAATCCGCTCCCCCACCAATGCAATTCACGAATCATCTTCTCGCGTGCATCGATCGCGATCGAATCGACGTCGAACGGCTGGTGTCCGAATTGCTTACGTACCCGATGAATGGTTACGCATTGACGCACCGAGACCATGTGCAGCTCCGCCACCACTTGCCTCAGCTGTTCGACGGCCCGAACACCACCTGAAATCCCGCCGTAGGACACGAAACCGATCGGCTTGGCCCGCCACTCGTGTTTCACGGAGTCGAATGCGGTCTTCAGAGCGGCCGGATACCCGTGGTTGTATTCCGAGGTCACGGCAACAACCGCGTCGGCGCGCCCGATTCGCGTGCGGAAATCCTCCGTAACAGGTGAGTCCGAGAAGTCCTGGGGCAACGACAACTCCTCGAGATCGATCACCGACACGTTCCACGACGGATGCGCGGTTGCTTCCTCGACAAACCAATCCGCCACTGCGCGTCCTATTCGCCCCTCACGGACCGAACCTACGATGACTTCGACGTTCAAAGGTGCCATGAACGTCGATGCTAGCGACTGGTCACGCAGTGATCCCATCCGTGATGAGTGCGGCCAATTCCCTATAGGCGCTGGCATCGTCCAGTCCTGTTGCCCGGTAGACCGCTCGTTGCTGGATCCGAACCATCGTCGCCGCGGCGGCATCGGCCACAAATGATGCGTGTACCTGCCGGAATGCGCCCGAATCCACGCCCTCGACGATGAGCGCTCGCACACGATCAGCAGCAATTGAAGTGTTCTTCTCGTAAACCTGGCTCGCCGACGCCGATTCGGCCAGGTCTTCCATGAATTGACTGGACGCCGCGGACAAGCGATCGCCGACTGCTTCGAGATAGACCGCCACTCGACGAGTGGGTGTCGCTTCTGCGGTCACGGCACTCTCCACCGCATCGGTCGCCGCACGGAAGAAGTGAACCGTGACGGCCCGCACCAGATCCTCTTTTCCCGCTGCCACGGTGTACAAGGTGCTCTTGGAGCAATGCAATCGGGCTGCGATCTCGTCGAGCGTGAAGTGGGCGAAACCCTCACTCAAGAACAGCTCGACCATTTGGTCGAACAGTTCAGCCCTGCGCGCAGTCGTCTTGTGAGCCACCCTTGCCATACTGAAAACAGTACTGCAGTATCGTTCACAGTACTACCGTCTAGCTAGGAGCCGACCGTGCCCGTCGAACGCCTCATGCCCAGCCAAGAAGCTCGCGATCTCATCGAACTGACGCGTGATGTCGCGGACAAGGTACTCGCGCCCAAGGTCAACGAATACGAAAAAGCCGAGAAGTACCCAGACGGCGTGTTCCCCGCACTCGGACAGGCAGGACTACTGAGCCTTCCGTATCCCGAGGAGTTCGGCGGCGGCGATCAGCCTTACGAGGTCTACCTCCAAGTCCTCGAAGAAATCGCCTCGCGCTGGGCAGCGGTTGCAGTGGCGGTCAGTGTCCACAGTCTGTCGTGCTTCCCGCTGTTCACCTTCGGCACCGACGAACAGAAGAACCGCTGGCTCCCGGACATGCTGGGCGGCAACACCATCGGCGCGTACAGCCTCTCCGAAGCGCAGGCCGGGTCCGACGCCGCCGCATTGTCGTGCAAGGCGACGCCCACCGACGGCGGCTACCGCGTCAACGGCTCGAAGGCGTGGATCACCAACGGCGGCAAGGCAGACTTCTACAACCTCTTCGCCCGCACCAGTGACGACGGCTCACGTGGCATCTCCTGCCTCCTGGTGGACAAGGACACCGAGGGCCTCAGCTTCGGTAAGCCCGAAGAGAAGATGGGACTACGCGCGGTCCCCACCGCATCCGCGAATTACGACGATGCCTTCATCCCTGACGAGCGGCTGATCGGTCAGCGCGGCCAGGGGCTGCCGATCGCCTTCAGCGCTCTCGACTCCGGCCGACTCGGAATCGCCGCCGTTGCCGTCGGAATCGCTCAGGGCGCACTCGACGACGCGGTCGCCTACGCGAAGGAGCGCAAGGCTTTCGGCAAGCGGATCATCGATCACCAGGGACTCGGATTCGTGCTCGCGGACATGGCTGCCGCAGTCGACTCCGCTCGGGCCACCTACCTCGACGCAGCCCGCCGCCGCGACACCGGAGTTCCGTATTCGCGCAACGCCAGCGTCGCCAAGCTCGTTGCCACCGACGCGGCCATGAAGGTCACCACCGACGCCGTGCAGGTATTCGGTGGGTACGGCTACACCCAGGACTTCCCCGTCGAGCGCTACATGCGCGAAGCCAAGATCACGCAGATCTTCGAGGGCACCAACCAGATTCAGCGGCTGGTCATCGCGCGCCAACTGGCCGGTTAGGCGCTCACGTGAAATGCCCTCCCACACAAAGTGGGAGGGCATTTTGCATAGTGGTCGTCAGTCGCCGCAGCATCCACCCGAAGACGGAATCTCGCGGGTTTCACGAGTAATCGCGTTGCGGGCGGCCAGTTCCGAGTAGTCGGGGTAGTCCACGCGAACCAACGAAAGTCCGTGCGCCGGCGCAACGAGGATGGAACTTGATCGCGAAGTTTCGTCGAGCAACCCTGCCACCCAGTCGGCGGTGCGCCGCCCCTCACCGACCGAGAGGACTGCCCCTACAAGACTCCGGACCATCGACCAGCAGAACGCATCGGCGTTCACGTACGCCGTGAACACCGTGCCCTCCTGCGCCCAGTCGAAACGTTGCAACTCCCGCACCGTGGTCGCACCTTCACGACGCTTGCAGAATGCCGCGAAGTTGTGGAGGCCGAGAAGCCGAGTCGACGCTTCCTGCATCGCTCCGAGATCGAGTGGTTTGGGGTACGACACCGTATCGCGTGCGCGCAGGGGCTCCACTCCGAATGCCGCGTTGGTCACCCGGTACTCGTAGTAGCGTCGCATCGCCGAGAAGCGCGCGTCGAACTCACCGGGAACCACCGAGATCTCTTTGACCCGAACGTCCTTGGGCAGGAAGCGCGCAAGCCTGCGCACGAGTCGCGACGGGTCGTCCGGGAGCAACTCGCCCGGGACGTCGACGTGCGCTACCTGACCCGTGGCGTGGACACCGGCGTCGGTCCGACCGGCAACAGTCAGCTGAACCGGTTGCCGTAGTACCGTTCCCAGCTTGTCTTCGATCTCGCCGCACACAGTGCGCAGATCGGTCTGGCGGGCCCAACCCGAGAAGTCGGTGCCGTCGTACGAGATGTCGAGCCGCAATCGAACGAGCCCGCCGTCCCCGATGGGGGCGGCGGGCTCGTTCGATTCAGCGTGTGCCGAAACCAAGGGAGACTAGTCCTTCTTGGCCTCTTCGGCCTCGGGAGCGTCGGCCGCAGTTGCGGTCTCGTCCTCGATGGCCTCGACGACTGCGTCAGCGTTCTCGACCTCAGCGTCGGTCGCGTCGGCCTCTACGGCCTCGACGACGTTCTCTGCGGCGGGAGCGTCCTGCGAAGCCTTGACGCGACGTGCGCGGTCAGCCTCGGAGGTGACGGTCTTTTCCTTGACGAGCTCGATGATTGCCATCGGAGCGTTGTCGCCCTTGCGGGGGATCGTCTTGATGATGCGGGTGTATCCACCGTTACGGTCCGCGTAGAACGGGCCGATCTCGGCGAAGAGGGTGTGAACGACATCCTTGTTACGGATGACCTTCAGCACCTCACGACGGTGAGCCAGCGTGCCGGCCTTCGCGTGCGTGACGAGCTTCTCGGCGTAGGGGCGCAGTGCCTTGGCCTTGGACTCGGTGGTGGTGATGCGACCGTGCTCGAAGAGCGCGGTAGCCAGATTGGCGAAAATCGCCTTCTGGTGGGAAGCCGACCCGCCGAAGCGGGCACCCTTCTTGGGCTTGGGCATGATGATCTCCTAGTAAAGGACCTGAGCTGCTACAGCTGTTCGGTCTCGGCGTAGTCCTCGGTACCCTCGGCATCGCCGAAGGAACCGGCATCAGTGTCACTCCACGTTCCGGTGGCGGCGTCGTAGCCGGCAACGGTGGTGGGATCGAAGGATGCGGGGCTGTCCTTGAGGGACAGGCCGAGCGAATGCAGCTTGACCTTGACCTCGTCGATGGACTTCTGTCCGAAGTTGCGGATGTCGAGCAGATCGGACTCGGTACGGCCGACAAGCTCACCGACGGTGTGAACACCTTCGCGCTTGAGGCAGTTGTAGGAGCGGACCGTGAGGTCCAGATCCTCGATGGGGAGTCCGAAGGAAGCGATGTGATCGGCCTCGGCGGGCGAGGGTCCGATCTCGATTCCTTCTGCTTCGACGTTCAGCTCACGGGCCAGGCCGAAGAGCTCAACCAGGGTCTTGCCCGCCGAAGCGAGCGCGTCCCGTGCGGTGATGGAGTTCTTCGTTTCCACGTCGAGAACGAGCCGATCGAAGTCGGTGCGCTGTTCGACGCGAGTGGCCTCCACCTTGTAGGTGACCTTGAGCACCGGCGAGTAGATCGAGTCGACCGGGATACGGCCGATCTCTGCGCCGGACGCCTTGTTCTGGACGGCGGGGACATAGCCGCGACCGCGCTCGACAACGAGCTCGATCTCCAGCTTTCCCTTGTCGTTCAGGGTGGCGATGTGCAGATCAGGGTTGTTCACGGTGACGCCTGCCGGGGGCACGATGTCGCCTGCAGTAACAGCGCCGGGGCCCTGCTTGCGGACGTACATGGTGACCGGCTCGTCCTCTTCGGAGTTCACGACGAGGCCCTTGAGGTTCAGAATGATGTCGGTGACATCTTCCTTCACTCCCGGGACGGTGGTGAACTCGTGGAGAACGCCGTCGATACGGATGCTGGTGACAGCAGCGCCGGGGATCGACGAGAGCAGCGTGCGGCGCAGCGAATTGCCGAGCGTGTACCCGAAACCTGGCTCCAGGGGCTCGATGACGAACTTCGAGCGGTTATCAGCGATGACCTCTTCGGTCAGCGTGGGTCGCTGAGAAATGAGCATTGGTATTTCCTCCTGTACGGACGTCCACTATTTGACGCCCACGATGGGAAAGGGCCTGCGGCCCTGTGAGTGGTTGAGGAGTCCGGAGACTCCTCAACCACTCACGGGGTGCGAAGCGCCTTACTTCGAGTAGTACTCGACGATGAGCTGTTCCTGCAGAGCGATGTCGATCTGCGCGCGCTCGGGAAGCTGGTGAACCAGGATCCGCAGACGCGAGCCGACAACCTGCAGCCACCCGGGAACCGGGCGATCGCCGACGGTCTCACGCGCAACCTGGAACGGAAGCGTGGAGAGCGACTTCTCCTTGACATCGATGATGTCGTACTGCGAGACGCGGTAGCTCGGGATGTCGACCTTCTTGTTGTTCACGAGAAGGTGACCGTGCGTGACCAGCTGACGTGCCTGACGGCGCGTGCGAGCGAGGCCTGCGCGGTACACGACGTTGTCGAGACGCGACTCGAGGATGCGAAGCAGGTTCTCGCCGGTCTTGCCGGGGCGGTTGTTCGCCTCCTTGTAGTACAGGCGGAACTGCTTCTCCATGACGCCGTAGGTGAAGCGAGCCTTCTGCTTCTCCTGCAGCTGGAGCAGGTACTCGCTCTCCTTGATACGCGCGCGGCCGTGCTGTCCGGGCGGGTACGGGCGACGCTCGAATGCCTGGTCGCCTCCAACGAGGTCGACGCGCAGACGACGCGACTTGCGGGTGATGGGTCCGGTATAACGTGCCATTTTCTTCTACCTATCCTTCCCGCTATACCCGACGCCGCTTGGGCGGACGGCAGCCGTTGTGCGGCTGGGGGGTTACATCGGAAATGGTGCCGACCTCGAGGCCAGCAGCCTGGAGGGAACGGATTGCGGTCTCGCGACCGGATCCCGGTCCCTTGACGAAGACGTCAACCTTCTTGACACCGTGCTCCTGCGCCTTACGGGCAGCGCTCTCAGCAGCAAGCTGAGCGGCGAAGGGAGTCGACTTACGCGAACCCTTGAAGCCGACGTGTCCCGAAGACGCCCAGGAAATGACATTTCCGGCGGGGTCCGTGATGGACACGATGGTGTTGTTGAAGGTGCTCTTGATGTGAGCGGCGCCGTGCGGGATGTTCTTCTTATCCCTGCGACGCGTCTTCTGGGTCTTCTTCGGACCGGTGCTACGTGACTTCGGGGGCATTACTTCGCCTTCTTCTTGCCGGCAATGGTGCGCTTCGGACCCTTACGGGTACGGGCGTTGGTCTTGGTGCGCTGACCACGCACGGGCAGACCACGACGGTGGCGCAGGCCCTGGTAGCAGCCGATCTCGATCTTGCGACGGATGTCGGCCTGAACCTCGCGGCGAAGGTCACCCTCGACCTTGAGCGACTCCTCGATGTACTCGCGGAGCTTTGCCAGGTCCTCGTCCGAGAGGTCCTTGCTCCGGAGATCCGGGCTGACGCCGGTGGCGTCAAGGATTTCCTTGGAGCGGGTACGGCCGATGCCGTAGATGTATGTCAGTGCGATCTCCATGCGCTTTTCGCGAGGAAGATCAACACCAGAGAGACGTGCCATGGTGGCATTTCCTTATCGGTGTGCGGAGGTCTGCTCCCAGCCCTTCCCCTGTGCCTCTTGCCGAGTACCGGCGCCGTAAGGCGCAGATGATCTCATCAACTAACTCAGTGGGGCCCCGGCCTCCGTGCCGGGGGTGAACCATTGTCCGACCTTGGCGATCGGTGAACGATCGCGTGGGGTCTCGTCAACAATGGCTGGTACTGGGAGGTCTTCTTTGCTTGTTGCCAAGCAGATCTTCGAAAAGCTAGATCTAGCCCTGACGCTGCTTGTGACGCAGGTTCTCGCAGATCACCATGACTCGACCGTTACGGCGAATCACTTTGCACTTCTCGCAGATCTTCTTGACGCTCGGCTGAACCTTCACGTCTTCTGATCTCCTGTTTTGTCGCAGCCCGCCGCGATGAACCGCAGCAGACATACTTCTCCCTGACCCAGGTCAGGTCCGGGAAGTTCGTTACTTGTAGCGGTAAACGATGCGTCCGCGCGACAAATCGTAGGGCGAGAGCTCTACGACAACGCGATCTTCCGGGAGGATGCGAATGTAGTGCTGACGCATCTTTCCGCTGATGTGGGCGAGGACCTTGTGGCCATTCTCGAGCTCAATGCGGAACATCGCATTGGGCAGCGGCTCGACTACTCGTCCTTCGACCTCGATGGCCCCGTCTTTCTTAGCCATATCCTCCGCGATCCGTTTGGTTTGGCATGCTTCGTGCATCGGCTTCCGTTACATTGGCACGCAATGGAAAGATCGTCGGCACTTCGCGGACCCGATCCCGGAGCGATCCGGGCGTAGGCACACGAACTATCGACGCGCATAGCGCACCGCCTAGCCATGTTACGCGATGTAAACGACCAGGCCAAATGCGCCTCCGGTCAGGGCGACGACGCACACCGCTCCCCCAACGAAAAAGTCCCAGCCTCGACATGAGGCTGGGACTTCTCGAACGTGAATCATGCTCGCTGCCAACACTTGTCAGCGACGGGGTCGACTACTCCGGGCGGAGAGTCAGAATCCGCGGACCGTCCTCGGTCACAGCGACAGTGTGTTCCCAGTGCGCCGCACGGGACCCGTCGGTCGTCACAACGGTCCAGTCGTCGTCGAGAATCACCGTGTCGGTGGTACCGAGCGTGAGCATCGGCTCGATCGCCAGGCACGATCCGACTACCAGTTCAGGACCCTTACCCGGGGCACCTTCATTGGCGAGGAACGGATCCATGTGCATTTCCCGACCGATTCCATGTCCACCGTATCCGTCGACGATGCCGTAGGAACGACCGTGCAACTTCTCGGCGGCATGAGTACCGACCTCGATCGCGTGCGAAACATCCGTCAGACGGTTGCCGGCGATCATCGCCGCGATCCCGGCTTCCATCGAAAGCCGAGTGGCTTCGCTGAGCTCCTGATCGGCGACGCTGATCTCACCCACACCGAACGTCCAGGCAGAGTCACCGTGCCAACCGTCGAGGATCGCACCGCAGTCGATGGAAACGAGATCGCCTTCAGCCAGGATGTCCTGAGCTGAAGGGATCCCGTGAACCACGCGGTCGTTGACCGAAGAGCAGATCGAACCGGTGAAGCCGTGGTACCCGAGGAACGAGGGCACGGCGCCGGCGTCACGAATGACGGATTCTGCGACCGCGTTCAATTCCAAAGTGCTGACACCGGGCTTCGCCGCAGCGCGAACCGCCACCAGAGCCGAACCCACGATCGCGCCGGCAGCAGCCATCGCGTCGAGTTCGCCCGCAGAGCGGAACGGAACGACCTTGCGTTTACGCCCGAAGACCATTACTTACCCAACGCTGCCAGTGCGCGAGCGTTGACCTCTTCGACCTCGCCGATCGCGTCGACGGAGACGATGCTGTCCTTGTAATAGTCGAACAGCGGTGACGTCTCGTCGCGGTAGACCCGGAGTCGGTTGCGGATGACGTCCTCGGTGTCGTCTGCACGGCCGCGAGCGAGCATGCGCTCGACCACGATGTCCTCGTCCACGACGAAGGAGAGAACACCATCGAGCTTGGTGTCGAGGTCCTTCAAGATGCCCTCGAGAGCCTGAGCCTGTTCGACCGAGCGCGGAAATCCGTCAAGGAGGAAACCGTTTGCGGCATCCGGTTCTGCGACGCGAGCCTTCACCATGTCGTTGGTGATCGAGCTCGGTACGAGTTCGCCGGCGTCGATGTACTTCTTTGCTTCCACACCGAGAGCGGTGGCCTGACCGATGTTCGCGCGGAAGAGATCACCCGTGGAGATATGGGGAACGCCGAACTTCTCGGACAAGATAGCGGCCTGGGTGCCCTTGCCGGCACCGGGAGGACCAAGGAGGACAAGTCTCACTTGAGGAACCCTTCATAGTTACGCTGCATTAGCTGACTCTCGATCTGCTTCACGGTGTCCAGGCCGACGCTGACCATGATCAGCACCGCGGTGCCACCGAACGGCAGGTTCTGCGCGCCGCCGCCATTCCCGATGTCGAGGAACAGGTTGGGCAGAACAGCAATGGTGCCGAGGTAAATCGCACCCGGAAGGGTGATGCGACTCAGCACGTAGTTGAGGTAGTCCGCGGTCGGCTGACCGGGTCGGATACCGGGGATGAAGCCGCCGAACTTCTTCATCTCGTCGGCGCGCTCTTCGGGATTGAAGGTGATGGCGACGTAGAAGTACGTGAAGAAGACGATCAGGCCGAAGTAGATCGCGATGTACACCGGGTTGGCCGGGTTCACCAGGTAGGTGTTGATGAGGCGCTGCCACCAACTGGGGTCGACCGCTGTGCTGGCCGAAGTCAGCTGTGCGATCAAGTTCGGGAGGTACAGCAGTGAAGACGCGAAGATCACCGGGATGACGCCGGCCTGGTTCACCTTCAGAGGCAGGTACGTCGAGGATCCGCCGTACATCTTGCGTCCGACCATCCGCTTTGCGTACTGGACCGGGATGCGGCGCTGACCCTGCTCGACGAAGACGACGCCGGCGATGATCAACAGCGCTGCGAGGCAGACGAAGGCGAAGACCAGCGGACCACGGCTGTCGAGGATCGCCTTGCCCTCGCTCGGGATACGCGATGCGATACCGGCGAAGATGAGGAGCGACATACCGTTGCCGACGCCGCGTTCGGTGATGACCTCGCCGAACCACATGACCATGGCAGCACCGGCAGTCATGACCAGCACGATGATGACAAGGCCGAAGATCGACTTGTCGGCGATGATGTCGTCACAGCCCTGGAGCAACTGTCCGCGTGCCGCGAGAGCGACGATGCCGGTCGACTGCAGGATTGCCAGAGCGATGGACAGGTAACGCGTGTACTGCGTCATCTTGGCCTGGCCGGACTGGCCTTCTTTTCGAAGTTCCTCGAACTTCGGGATCACCACGGTCAGCAGCTGCACGATGATGCTTGCCGTGATGTACGGCATGATGCCGATCGCAAAGATCGACATCTGCAGCAGAGCGCCGCCGGAGAACAGGTTGATCAGCGAGTAGATACCTGCTGAATCACCGGAGTTGGCGATATCGATGCACTGACGCACACGGCCGTAGTCGACACCTGGGGACGGAATGAGAGCGCCGACCCGATACAGAGCCACCAAGCCGAGGGTGAAGAGGATCTTCCGCCTCAGGTCTGGGGTCCTGAGGGCCGAGACGAAGGCGGAAAGCAAAGATCCTCCTGGCACGACGGTAGGGAGACAGATCGTTTTGACCTGTCGAACTTTTGAACTCTAACAGTGAGCATTTGGGAACTAGGCGGGCAGACCACGAAAACCGGGTAAGCCGAAGATACATTTGCCACTCGGTGACCAGAATACTGGCCCGTCCGAGCATGCACGACCAATCTGTGACAAGACCTGGTAGACGCCGATGGCCGCAGCGCAGCAAACGCTGCGCTGCGGCCATCGGACTAGCTACGCGTGATCACTCACAGCTCGGTGGCGGAACCACCGGCAGCAGCAATCTTTTCCTTGGCGGAACCGGTGAACTTGTCGACGGTCACCTGAACGGCAACTGTCAGTTCGCCGTCGCCCAGAACCTTGACGAGCTGGTTCTTGCGGACTGCGCCCTTGGCGACGAGATCCTCGACCGTGATTGCTCCACCTTCGGGGAACAGACGGGCGATGTCGCCGACATTGACGACCTGGTACTCGACGCGGAACGGGTTCGTGAAGCCCTTGAGCTTGGGCAGACGCATGTGAAGCGGCATCTGTCCACCCTCGAAGCCCACGCGCACGGTGTTACGTGCCTTGGTGCCCTTGGTACCGCGACCTGCGGTCTTACCACGCTTGCCGCCCTCACCGCGTCCAACACGAATCTTGTTGGACTTGGATCCGGGAGCGGGGCGCAGGTGGTGCAGTTTGATGGTCATGGTTAGACCTCCTCAACTGTTACGAGGTGGCGCACCACGTTGATCAGACCGCGGTTCTGTGCGTTGTCCTCACGAACAACGGTCTGACGGATGCCCTTGAGACCGAGCGTGCGCAGAGAATCCTTCTGGTTCTGCTTGGTCCCGATGATGCTCTTGATCTGAGTGACCTTGAGATCTGCCATTACTTCACACTCCCAGCAGCCTGTGCGCGAGCGCGAAGCATGCCGGCGGGTGCAACCTCTTCGAGGGTGAGGCCGCGGCGAGCCGCAACTTCCTCGGGACGCTGCAGACCCTTGAGCGCAGCAACGGTCGCATGCACGACGTTGATGGCGTTGTCGCTACCGAGCGACTTCGACAGGATGTCCGCGATACCAGCGCACTCCAGCACGGCGCGCACAGCGCCACCGGCGATAACACCGGTACCGGGGCTTGCCGGGCGAAGCATGACGATGCCGGCAGCAGCCTCACCCTGAACGGGGTGAGTGATGGTGTTGGCGATCATCGGGACGCGGAAGAAGCTCTTGCGAGCCTCCTCGACACCCTTCTGGATGGCCGCGGGAACTTCCTTGGCCTTTCCGTAGCCGACGCCGACCAGTCCGTTGCCGTCTCCGACGATCACCAGAGCGGTGAAGCTGAAGCGACGACCACCCTTGACGACCTTGGAAACGCGGTTGATCGTGACAACGCGCTCGATGAACTGTGACTTCTCCGCAGCGTTTCCGCCACGGCCACCGTCGCGACGGTCACGGCCGCCACCACGGTTGTCCCCACGAGCGTTGCTGTTGTCACCGCTGTTGGGGCCATTCTGTCCGGCGGGTCCGCTTCCGCCGTCACGCCTTTGACGTCCCGGCATCAGGCTGTCCTTCCGTTGAAAATGTTGGTCATCAGAACTTCAACCCGCCTTCGCGAGCCGCGTCTGCCAGGGCCGCGATGCGACCGTGGTAGCCGTGTCCGCCGTGGTCGAAGACAACTGCTTCCACGCCGGCAGCCTTGGCGCGCTCGGCGATCAGCTGACCGACCTTCGCGCTCGCAGCCTTCTTGTCGCCTTCTGCCACGCGCACGTCTGCTTCGATGGTCGACGCGGAGGCCAGGGTGTGGCCGGCCAGGTCGTCCACGAGCTGGACGTGGATGTGGCGCGAGGACCGGTTGACGACCAAGCGGGGACGCTCGGGCGTGCCGGAGACCTTCTTGCGGAGACGGAAGTGACGACGCGTCTTCGAGAGACGACGCTTGGTGGACGCATCCTTGCCCAGCGGAATCCGCTTGGCTTTCTGGTTTGCAGTCTGGCTCATATCACTTACCCGTCTTTCCGACCTTGCGGCGGATCTGCTCACCCTCGTAACGCACGCCCTTACCCTTGTACGGGTCCGGACGACGGAGACGACGGATGTTGGCCGAGATCTGCCCGACCTTCTGCTTGTCGATGCCGGACACCGAGAACCGGGTGGGCGACTCGACGACGAAGGTGATGCCTTCAGGAGCCTCGATCGGCACCGGGTGGCTGAAGCCGAGCGCGAACTCGAGGTCCTTACCCTTCAGTGCCACACGGTAACCAACACCGTGGATCTCCATCTTCTTCGTGTAACCCTCGGTGACACCGGTGATGATGTTCGCAACCAGGGTCCGCGACAGACCGTGCAGCGCGCGGCTACGACGCTCGTCGTCGGGGCGCGTGACGCTCAGCGAGCCGTCCTCTGCCTTTTCGATTGCGATGGGCTCGGAGATGGTCAGCGCGAGGGTGCCCTTGGGACCCTTGACGGTGACATCCTGGCCGCTGATCGTGACGTCAACGCCCGCGGGGACGGTGACCGGAATCTTTCCAATACGCGACATTGTGGTGGCCTCCCTTACCAGACGTAGGCGAGGACTTCCCCGCCTACTCCTTGATTGGCCGCCTGGCGATCGGTGAGCAGACCGGACGACGTGGAGATGATGGCCACGCCGAGGCCTCCGAGGACCTTGGGCAGGTTGGTGGACTTCGCGTAAACCCGGAGACCGGGCTTGGAAACGCGACGCACGCCGGCGAGGCTACGCTCGCGGCTGGGACCGTACTTCAGATCGACGATGAGGGTCTTGCCGACCTCTGCGTCTTCGGTACGGAAATCGGAGATGTAGCCCTCGCGCTTGAGGATCTCGGCGATGTTCGCCTTGATCTTCGAGTGGGGAAGCTTCACCTCATCGTGGTACGCCGTGTTGGCGTTGCGCAGACGCGTCAAGAAGTCTGCGATGGGGTCAGTCATGGTCATAGGTCGACCTCGACACCTTTCTCGCTGTGGTTCCCATGCAACACCGGACGAATCCGATCGTGGGCCTCCAGCAATTCGGCTGGGCCGTCCGACTTGTGTCAGACGGCGTAAGTTACCGCACCGAGCTGAACGCATGCGTCAGCCACGGCAACCGCTCTAGTGTAGGGAACTTTGGCGCAGGTGTCCACCGGGATACCGCGTCGCCTCCCCCACTGCGGCTCGCGGCCGCGGATCGGGCAGGTGTCGACGCGCCCCGAAATCCGAACTGCTCGTTCGAGACCGAAGTGCGACGTCGACGAATGATGATCGCTTTCAACCAGAGTCGCAGCGAGACAGTCCTTTTCAGGATCGGCACGACATACATCTCGACGGAAACCACGAATGGGTGTGGGTTCCAAAGAACCCACACCCATTCACATGCGTGGTGTGACGAAGCCCGAGGGCCTCAGATCACCAAGAGCTCTTGCGAACTCCGGGAAGCTCGCCTGCGTGAGCCATCTCGCGAACGCAGATACGGCACAAGCCGAACTTGCGGAACACCGAGTGCGGGCGACCGCACCGCTGGCAGCGGGTGTAGGCGCGAACCGCGAACTTGGGCTTCTTGTTGGCCTTGTTGACCAATGCCTTCTTAGCCATGCGCTCAGTTCTCCTTGAACGGGAAGCCGAGGTGCTTGAGCAGTGCACGGCCTTCTTCGTTGTTGGTTGCGGTGGTCACGACGGTGATGTCCATACCGCGGGGGCGATCGATCTTGTCCACGTCGATCTCGTGGAACATCGACTGCTCGTTGAGGCCGAACGTGTAGTTGCCGTTGCCGTCGAACTGGTTGCCCGAGAGACCGCGGAAGTCGCGGATACGGGGCAGAGCGACAGACACGAGGCGGTCCAGGAACTCCCACATGCGGTCGCCACGGAGGGTGACGCGCGCGCCGATGGGCATACCCTCGCGGAGCTTGAACTGCGCGATGGACTTACGTGCCTTGCGGATCTCGGGCTTCTGGCCCGTGATCAGCGACAGGTCATGGACAGCGCCGTTGATCAGCTTGGCGTCACGGGCAGCGTCGCCGACGCCCATGTTGACGACAACCTTGACGACGCCGGGGATCTGCATGACGTTCGAGTAGTCGAACTCGCTGTTGAGCGCGTCCTTGATCTCAGCGCGGTAGCGTGCCTTGAGGCGCGGCTGGACCTTGTTTTCGGTGGAGGTCATGTCAGATGTCCTTCCCGTTCTTCCGGGAAATCCGAACGCGCTTGCCGGACTCTTCGTCGGTGCGGTAGCCCACGCGGGTGGGGTTTCCGTCCGAGTCGACGACTGCAACGTTGGAAACGTGGATCGGGGCTTCCTGCGTGACGATGCCGCCGGAGGATGCTCCGCGCTCGTTCGCGGAAACCGCGGTGTGCTTCTTGATTCGGTTCACGCCTTCGACGAGGACCTTGTCGGTCGCGGGGTAGGCCTGAATGACCTTGCCCTTCGCGCCCTTGTCCTTGCCGGCGATGACCAGAACGGTGTCACCCTTGTGCACCTTCATCACAGCACCTCCGGGGCAAGCGAAACGATCTTCATGAACTTCTTCTCGCGCAGCTCACGGCCGACGGGTCCGAAGATGCGGGTTCCACGGGGATCACTGTCAGCCTTGATGAGCACTGCAGCGTTCTCGTCGAACTTGATGTAGGAACCGTCCGGACGACGGCGCTCCTTGGTCGTGCGAACGATGACGGCCTTGACGACCTCACCCTTCTTGATGTTTCCACCGGGGATTGCGTCCTTGACGGTGGCGACGATGACGTCACCGATCCCGGCGTAGCGACGTGACGAACCGCCGAGAACGCGGATGCAAAGGATTTCCTTGGCACCCGTGTTATCAGCGACGCGAACTCGCGACTCCTGCTGAATCACTTGATCTCCCTAGACCTGGAATTTCGTGCGCAACGGATTACCGACCCGGTGCGCGCGGTCATTGTTGCCACCTGCGTCGTGTCTGAGCTGCAGTCCCACCGACTGACGTCGGGAGACGATCACTGCAAGCACCGTTCGAGCTGCGCACGTGAAGACACACCTCTGCCACAGGCAACCGTTCTATTGTAGGGAAGGGTTCACCGATTACCAAATCAGCCGTACTCGACGCAACTCGAACCCTTAGCCCGGCAAAGCCCCGGAAAGCCTGCGAAAGTCCCGGAAAGCCGAATGGCCCACTCCCCCAAGGGGAAGCGGGCCATTCGGTGATACTCGATCAGCTCGAGGATTCGATCAGGCTTACTTGGCCTTTTCGAGGACCTCGACCAGACGCCAGTGCTTCGTCGCGGACAGCGGACGGGTTTCCATCAGCTGAACGCGGTCGCCGACGCCGGCAACGCCGTTCTCGTCGTGCGCCTTCACCTTGGTCGTACGGCGGATGATCTTGCCGTAGAGCTTGTGCTTGACGCGGTCTTCGAGCTCGACCACGATCGTCTTTTCCATCTTGTCGGACACGACGTATCCGACACGGACCTTACGGCTCGCGCGCTCTTCTGTGCTCACTGCTTTTTCCTCACTCATGCCGCGTCACCTGCATCCGGACCCACAGCGAGTCCGAGCTCACGCTCACGCAGGACGGTGTAGATGCGCGCGATCTCGTGACGAACGGTGCGCAGTCGTCGGTTGTTGTCCATCTGGCCGGTAGCCATCTGGAAACGAAGGTTGAAAAGCTCTTCCTTCGACTCACGGAGCCGGGTGACCAGCTCGTCTTCACTGAGCTCGCGGAGCTCTGCTGCTGGGGTTCCAGTAGCCATCAGAACTGCTCCTCTCTGGTCACGATCCGGCACTTGCACGGGAGCTTGTGCATCGCGCGGCGCAGGGCCTCACGAGCAATCTCCTCGTTGGGGTATGTCATCTCGAACAGAACGCGTCCGGGCTTGACGTTGGCAATCCACCACTCGGGCGAACCCTTACCGGAACCCATTCGGGTTTCGGCCGGCTTCTTCGTGAGGGGGCGATCCGGGAAGATGTTGATCCAGATCTTGCCGCCACGCTTGATGTGCCGAGTCATGGCGATACGAGCGGACTCGATCTGCCGGTTGGTGATGTAGGCAGGCTCGAGAGCCTGGATGCCGTAGTCACCGAAGGTCACCTGGGTACCGCCCTTGGCGGCACCCGAACGGCTCGGGTGGTGCTGCTTGCGGTGCTTGACCCGCCGTGGGATCAACATGCGTCAGCCCTCCTGATTCTGTTCAGTTGCGGGAGCATCGGCGGTTGCGGTCGCTGCGCGGCCGGCCTCGGTGCTGGTCGCAGTGGTACCGGTGGCACCGGAACGACGCGGACGGCTCGGACGCTCACGACGCGGGCGATCCCCGGCCGGTGCGGCCGTGTTGGCGGCGAGCTCACGCTTGCCACCGACGATGTCGCCCTTGTAGATCCAGACCTTGACGCCGATGCGACCGAAGGTGGTCTTGGCCTCGTAGAGGCCGTAGTCGATGTCCGCACGAAGCGTGTGCAGCGGCACACGGCCTTCGCGGTAGAACTCCGACCGGGACATCTCGGCGCCGCCGAGACGACCGGAGCACTGAACGCGGATTCCCTTGACGTTGGGCTGACGCATGGCCGACTGGATGGCCTTGCGCATTGCACGACGGAAGGCAACGCGGTTCGAGAGCTGCTCGGCCACACCCTGTGCGACGAGCTGTGCTTCAGCTTCTGCGTTCTTGACCTCGAGGATGTTCAGCTGGACCTGCTTGCCGGTCAGCTTCTCGAGCTCGGAGCGGATGCGATCGGCTTCGGCGCCGCGGCGGCCGATGACGATGCCCGGACGTGCAGTGTGGATGTCCACGCGAACACGGTCACGGGTGCGCTCGATTTCGACCTTCGCGATTCCTGCGCGCTCCATGCCGGTGGCGAGGAGCTTACGGATCGCGACGTCTTCCTTGACGTACTCCGCGTACTGCTTGTCTGCGTACCAGCGAGACTTCCAGTCGGTGGTGATGCCGAGACGGAAGCCGTGCGGGTTGATTTTCTGGCCCACTACTGAGCACTTCCCTTCCGGCGATTACGGGTCGATGTTCCGGTCTTCGGCAGGCTCTCCACGATCACGGTGATGTGACTGGTGCGCTTGCGAATACGGAACGCACGTCCCTGTGCACGCGGCTGGAACCGCTTGAGGGTCGCGCCCTCGTCCACGAACGCCGTAGCAACGACAAGCGTGCTGGGGTCGAGGTCGAGGTTGTTCTCGGCGTTGGCTGCTGCGGAGGCGATCACCTTGGCGACCGGCTCGCTCGCTGCCTGCGGCGCGAACTTCAGGATGTTCAGGGCGTCTTCAACCGAGCGCCCGCGGACCAGGTCCACAACTCGACGTGCCTTCATCGGCGTAACGCGAACGTGCTTCGCTACGGCCTTGGCAGTCGGGTTGGCGGTTTCGGTGTTGCTCATCGCCTCTTCGCCTTCCGATCATCCTTGATGTGACCCTTGAACGTGCGGGTCGGTGCAAACTCTCCGAGCTTGTGTCCGACCATGGAGTCGGAAACGAACACGGGGACGTGCTTGCGGCCGTCGTGAACTGCAAACGTGTGGCCGATGAAGTCCGGGATGATTGTCGAACGACGGGACCAGGTCTTGATGACCTGCTTGGTTCCCTTTTCGTTCTGTACATCCACCTTCGCGAGGAGGTGGTCATCGACGAACGGGCCCTTCTTAAGGCTGCGTGGCATCCTTCACTCCCTCCTAGCGCTTGTTCTTGCCGGTGCGGCGGCGACGGACGATCATCTTGTCGCTTGCCTTGTTCTTGCGGGTACGGCCTTCAGGCTTACCCCACGGGCTGACCGGGTGGCGTCCACCTGAGGTCTTGCCCTCGCCGCCACCGTGCGGGTGGTCGACCGGGTTCATCACGACACCACGAACGGTCGGGCGCTTGCCCTTCCAACGCATACGGCCGGCCTTGCCCCAGTTGATGTTCGACTGCTCGGCGTTGCCGACCTCGCCGACGGATGCGCGGCAGCGCACGTCGACGCGACGGATTTCACCGGAAGGCATACGCAGCGTGGCGTAGCTGCCTTCCTTACCGAGGAGCTGGATGCTGGCGCCTGCGGAACGAGCCATCTTGGCTCCGCCGCCGGGACGCAGTTCCACACCGTGGATGGTGGTACCAGTCGGGATGTTGCGCAGCGGCAGGTTGTTGCCCGGCTTGATGTCGGCGCCTGCACCGGACTCGACCGGTGAACCCTGCACCAGGCCCTTGGGGGCGATGATGTAGCGCTTCTCACCGTCTGCGTAATGCAGGAGTGCGATGTTTGCTGTGCGGTTGGGGTCGTACTCGATGTGAGCGACCTTTGCCGGGATGCCGTCCTTGTCGTTGCGACGGAAATCGATCAGTCGGTATGCACGCTTGTGTCCGCCACCCTTGTGACGGGTGGTGATACGACCGTGTGCGTTACGTCCACCGCGACCGTGCAGCGGGCGAACCAGCGACTTCTCGGGGGTCGACCGAGTGATCTCGGCGAAGTCCGAGACGCTCGAGCCACGACGGCCCGGTGTTGTCGGCTTGTACTTACGGATTGCCATGAGTCTTCTCGTCCTCTATGTCTCGTCAAGTCCCGGCGCTTACGCGACCGGTCCTCCGAAGATCTCGATGGGCTTGCTGTCAGCGGACAGGGTCACGAGCGCGCGCTTGGTGTCCTTGCGCTTGCCGTAACCGAATCGGGTCCGCTTACGCTTGCCCTGACGGTTGGCGGTGTTGACGCTCGTCACCTTGACGCCGAAGACCTTCTCGACGGCAATCTTGATCTGCGTCTTGTTCGAGTCCGGGTGCACCAGGAAGGTGTAGGTGCCTTCCTCGATCAGTCCGTAGGACTTCTCGGAGATGACCGGAGCGAGCAGGATGTCGCGGGGGTCAGCGATGGTGCTCACTTGGCGTCCTCCTTGTTCTGAGCGCTCTCTGCGGGCCCGTGGATGAACGCGTTGAGTGCCTCGACGCTGAACACGACATCGTCTGCATTGAGCACGTCGTAGGTGTTGAGCTGGTCGGGTGCAATGGGATGCACGCCTTCCAGGTTCTGCACGCTCTTCCAAGCGGCTACATCCTGGCGACCCACGACGAGCAGCAGCTTCTTGCGATCCGAGATCTCGCCGAGGAACGCGATTGCGCCCTTGGTCGAAGGCGTCTGCCCTGCAACCAATTCGGTGATGACGTGGATGCGCTCGTTGCGTGCGCGGTCAGAGAGGGCTCCGCGAAGAGCGGCTGCCTTCATCTTCTTGGGGGTGCGCTGGCTGTAGTCACGCGGCTGCGGGCCGTGAACGGTTCCGCCGCCGACGAACTGCGGTGCGCGAGTCGAGCCTTGGCGTGCGCGGCCGGTGCCCTTCTGGCGGTACGGCTTCTTGCCACCGCCGCGGACGTCGCCGCGGGTCTTGGTGGAGTGGGTTCCCTGACGAGCAGCTGCGAGCTGCGCGACGACAACCTGATGGAGAAGCGCGATGTTGGCCGGAGCGTCGAAGATCTCAGCGGGGAGATCGACGGTGCCGTTGGTCTTGCCGCCGGCGACCTTGACGTCCAGGGTCAACTTGGTCTCGGTGCTGGTCATGCCCGTGCACCACCCTTCACTGCACTCTTGACGATCACGAGGCCGCCCTTGCGGCCGGGGATCGCACCCTTGATCAGCAGCAGGCCGTTCTCGGCATCCACCTTGTGGACCGAGAGGTTCTGCGTCGTGATGCGGTCGCTACCCATGCGTCCGGACATGCGCATGCCCTTGAACACGCGGCCGGGAGTTGCACAGCCACCGATGGAGCCCGGGCGGCGGTGAACAGCCTGGGTACCGTGCGACGCGCCCTGTCCCTTGAAGCCGTGACGCTTCATGGTTCCGGCGAAGCCCTTGCCCTTGCTGGTTCCGGTGACGTCGACGTATGCGCCGTCCTCGAAGACCTCGGCGGTGAGCTCCTGGCCGACCTCGTAGTCGGAGGTGTCCGCAACGCGGAGCTCCACTACGTGGCGACGCGGGGTCACACCAGCCTTGGTGAACTGGCCGGAAGTCGGCTTGTTCACCTTGCGCGGGTCGATGGCGCCGAACGCGAGCTGAACGGCGCTGTAGCCGTCACGCTCTTCGGTACGGATCTGGGTTACGACGTTCGGCCCAGCCTTCACGACGGTGACCGGGACAACCCGGTTGTTCTCGTCGAAGACCTGGGTCATGCCGAGCTTGGTGCCCAGGATTCCCTTGATCTTGGTATCAGTCATTGTTTTTGTCTCCGCCGTCACTGAATGTTCACGTCGACACTGGCCGGAAGGTCGATGCGCATGAGCGCGTCAACCGTCTTCGGCGTCGGGTCGAGAATGTCGATCAGCCGCTTGTGAGTACGCATCTCGAAGTGCTCGCGCGAGTCCTTGTACTTGTGCGGCGAGCGGATGACGCAATATACGTTCTTCTCGGTCGGCAACGGCACAGGTCCAACGACGCGGGCACCCGTACGGGTTACCGTCTCGACGATCTTGCGCGCTGACGCGTCGATCGCCTCGTGGTCGTAGGCCTTGAGCCTGATGCGGATCTTTTGTCCCGCCACGCTTAGTGTCCTTTTCTTGCCGCGTTTCGTAGCCCGCCTGGTCAGGCTCGAGCTACCTCGTCTGCACAGTCCTTGCCTGGACGATGACACGACGAACACTGAAGCGATCGGGACCAAGTCGAAGTTCGGGAGACCGTGTTGGCGGTAAACCGAGCATCGGATCGAGATCAGGATCTGCTGCCGCTGTTCGTTTGTCATTGTTCTCCGGTACACGCGGTCGGGCGTGTCGCCTTCTCACTCATCCTGCGCCGGACAATCTTTCGATCATCTGGCGCGTGATGCGTACCGGACGTGTTCGATGTCGAACACAAAGTAGGTACTGCTTCCGTCCTGCATTACTTCTCGTCTTGCATGGTCACAGTCGTTGACCCGATTACCCTGACGGGATCTGCGATCGATCGTCTGTGACGTCTTACCCTTACCCGATCACGGCCGCAAACGACCGCGTCCCGGACAAGGCAACCCGACCAGTATGCCGTACCTGGCCCGATTCCTCAACTCCCCCGAACCAGCCTTTCCGAGTGAGCTGCGCGACAACAACCTTACTCAGAAGTAAGATAGGCACATGACTACTTCCAGCCCCACCTATCGCGGATGGCAGAAATTGCCGGACAACGCCCTCGGACATGCAGTTTTCTCGGCGGCAATGTCCATTCGTGTGCCCTACTTTGCCTCCGTCCTCCCCCGGGTGACCAAGCTGGAACCGGGACTGTGCGAGGTCCGCTCCCCCAAATGGTGGGGCGTCCACAACCATCTCGGCACGTTTCACGCGATCGCAGCATGCAATCTCGCGGAGGTCGCAATGGGCATGCTGAGCGAAGCGACGGTTCCGAACTCGCACCGCTGGATCCCCAAGTCCATGAAGGTCGACTACCTCGCCAAGGCCGAGACCGGCCTGCGGGCAGTCGCCCGACTCGAGACTGTGCCGGACTTCGCGGCGATCGAGCGCGGTACCGAACTGGTCGTTCCCATCTCGATCTTCGACCGAGGCGGCAAGGAAGTAGTCCACGCCGAAATCACCACCTGGGTCTCCCCCAAATAGGCACCCTCGTAGGCGCTCACGAACCCGCCTGCATCGCAAGCTGATTCGTCCGCCGACAAGTTTCGCAGAATTGGGCACCACCGCAGGTTTCGGCAAATGACGATCGTGGAACACCTCCCCGAACGGCGATGGTCGGTCGGGGTGCCGGTGTCCGGAGGTGAGTTGCGTTCCGGGCACCACATTGTCGACCTCGCGTCACGCCGAGCACCGGGAGGCCTCGTGGAAGAGTTCTTGACCACAACGAGTTCCGAAGCAGGCACGCAGACCTCGTCGTATCCGGACAAGGCCGAGGGATTGGACAGCTTCCGGCGCGACCTCGACGCCATCGACGCGCTACTTCTCGAGACGGTGCGGCAGCGGCTGGAACTCTGCCTGCGCATCGGCGAGTGGAAGCGCTCCCGTGAGGTTCCGATGATGCAACCCGGCCGAGTCCGCCTCGTGCAGGAACGGGCGCGTGAATTCGCTCGTAGCCACGACCTCTCCCCTGACTTCTTCAACGCCCTGTACGAGCTGATGATCGCCGAGACCTGTCGACTCGAAGACCTGGTGATCAACGCACCTGTTGAGGAGGAGGACACTGTTCGGGAATCCGTCGGACCGAGATCAGGATCATCGACATGAGTTCCCGCACCCTTCTGGTGGACAATTACGACTCGTTCACCTACAACCTGTTCACCCTGTTGACCGAGGTCAACGGGGTTGTGCCCACCGTGGTCCGCAACGACGCGGATTGGGATTCCCTCGATCTGGCGTCGTACGACAACGTGGTCATCTCCCCCGGTCCCGGCCGGCCGGATCGCGACCGTGATTTCGGAATCAGCCGCCGTTTCATCGAGGAAGCGCCTCTCCCACTTCTCGGTGTCTGTCTCGGCCACCAGGGCCTGTGCGAGTTGTTCGGCGCGGATGTCGTGGTTGCGCCCGTACCGATGCACGGCCGGATTTCGCTGATCGATCACGACGGTTCGGGCATCTTTGCCGGACTTCCGTCACCGTTCCGAGCTGTTCGCTACCACTCGTTGACCGTCGAGAATCTGCCGAATGCCTTCGTTCGTACCGCGTGGACGTCCGACGGTCTGCTCATGGGTGTCCGGCACCGGACCAAGCCGATGTGGGGCGTGCAGTTCCATCCGGAGTCGATCAGTACGGAGTTCGGCATCGATTTGCTCGAGAACTTCCGTGATCTGTCTGTCGGACGAACTCTGGATTCGGTGATCCGACCCGAACCGGCTCCGCAAACACCCGACCTGCGACCGGCGATCAACTACGACGTCGACGACGTGACTCTCGATTTTGCGGTGGATCCGTCGGCGGCCTTTGCGGCACTCTTCGCAGACGGCCCGAACGCGTTCTGGCTGGACCGCGCGGCAACTGCAGAACCGAGTGCACGCTTTTCGATTCTCGGCGATTCGTCGGGGCCGCTGGCCGAGTTCATCACGTACGACGTGCAGGCCGAGGTACTGACCGTCAGCCGAAAAGGCTTGTCCGACGAGCACATTCGAGTTCCGTTCTTCGATTACCTGGACGGGCAACTCGCGACGCGCTTCGTGCCCTCGCATCCGGAACTCGATTTCAACCTCGGCTACGTGGGCTACCTCGGCTACGAACTGAAGGCGCAGACCGGAGGAAGGGCAGTCCATCCGGCACCCACTCCTGATGCCGCCCTGGTGTTTGCCGATCGCGCCGTCGTCATCGATCACACCGCCGGCCGCACGCACGTTTTGAGGTTGCGCGAGAAAGTCCGCGACGCCGGCCATGACGATTGGCTCGAATCGACCGTCGACGCCCTGGCGCGACTCGGCGCGGACCTTCCGGAACGCACCCCGGTTCCACTGATCAGTGACACCGTCTGGACGCAGGCTCGCCTCCGGCATGATCGCGATCAGTACCTCTCGTTGATCGGAACGGCCCTCTCGGAGATCCGGGCAGGTGAGTCCTACGAGGTATGTCTGACCAACATGGCGAGCGTCGACGAGACGATCGACGCACGGCGGGCGTTCGAGTATCTGCGCTCGATCAATCCGACGCCGTACAGCGCTCTTCTCGACTTCACCGGCATCTCGGTGGTCTCGGCCTCGCCTGAGCGGTTCCTTCGTGTCGACTCGGACGGCAACGTCGAGTCCAAGCCGATCAAAGGGACCCGCCCGCGCGGCGTCACCCGAGCGCGCGATGCTGCCCTGAGGCAGGACCTGCTTGACAGCGAGAAGGACCGCGCCGAGAACCTGATGATCGTGGACCTCACTCGCAACGACCTCACCAAGGTCTGCGTTCCGGGAAGTGTCCACGTTCCGAGGCTGTTCGCGATCGAATCGTACTCGTCCGTCCACCAAATGGTGTCGACTGTGCGTGGACATCTGAGTCCGGGATCGTCGGCGGTGGACTGTGTCCGTGCCGCGTTCCCCGGTGGATCGATGACAGGTGCCCCGAAGGTACGGACGATGGAGATCATCGACCGCCTCGAATCCGGCCCACGAGGGGTCTACTCGGGATCGATCGGGTACTTCGCCCTCGGTGGCGCCGCGGACCTCTCGATCGTGATTCGATCGCTCGTCTGCACCGAGAGCGGCGTGACCTTCGGAATCGGCGGTGCCATCACAGCGTTGTCCGATCCGGAAGAAGAATTCGACGAGACCACGGTCAAGGCGTCCACGCTGCTCCGTGCGCTCGATGCAGTGTCCTCGCGGGTCCTCGAGTACGGCGGGTAGATCCAGCCATGACGGCGGTATCGGGCACAGCGACGGTTGTCGGCGGGCTGGGTGCCGTCGGATCCATGTTCGTCGAACTGCTTCGTGCCGAGGGGTGGACGGTCACCGTCGTCGACCCAGCAGGCAGCGATCCTGACGGAGACGTAGTCGTCGGAGACATCACGAAACCCAGTGACCGGGTCCTCGCGCACGTGGAGTCCTCGAGCATCATCGTGCTCGCGGTTCCCGAACAGGTCGCTCTGGCCGCACTACCGACGCTTCGAACATCCGGCGCTCTCGTTGTGGACACTCTCTCGGTCAAATCGCGGATGGACGCAGCAATCGTCGACGCCGGCCGAGAAGGCGAGTTCCTCGGACTCAACCCCATGTTCCGTCCGTCGCTCGGCCCGCGCGGTCGGGCCGTCATCGCGGTGCCGTACGTCGACGGTCCGCAGTCTCAGAGCTTTCTCGACGTCGTGCGCTCGTGGGGAGCCTCGGTCTCGGTGATGGATGCAGATCGTCACGACCGACTGGCCGCTGCTTCCCAAGTTCTGACCCACGCGTCGGTTCTGGCATTCGGCGTTGCCCTGGCCGAACTCGGAGTTTCCGCGGACGATCTCCTCGCGGTCGCCCCTCCCCCGCATCGGACCTTGCTCGCGCTCCTGGCGCGTGTAGCCGGCGGCGAACCGGAGGTGTACTGGGACGTACAAGCGGGCAATCCGTATGCAGGTGCGACACGAAAAGCACTGTTCGATGCCACCTCACAGGTGGACACGGCGGCCGAGACCCTCGCGGAATTCACGACGCTGATGAAAACCGCCGAGGCAGCGCTCGGCGACCGCTCAGGCCAACTGAACGCGGAGTGCCAGAGCTTGTTCGATCGCATTGCCGACGGGCGCAGAGAGATTGCCGAAGGGCGCAGAGAGTAGGGCACGATGAGACCTGGAGTGAGTCCGCCCAGCCTGCCGGAATTCGACGCGTCCGATCCGGTCGAGAGTGCAATCGTCAGTCGGCTTGCGAGCAACTGGGCACGCCGGGCAACCGTGAAGAAAGCGGAGCCGGAACTGGACGATCTCTTCGATTCGTCGCTGTCCGACTACCCCGAACCATTGCTCCCGTTCGCAGAGCATCCGACCTACCTGGCATTGAGTCCCGAGCAGAAGCAACGCCTGCAAGCCTGGGCATGGATCGCGTTCAACAAGAACGTCATGGACATCGAGAAGTACGTCGTCAATCCCGGCTTCGACGTTCTCGCCGAAGACCGACTCGGCGTCGGTCTCGGAGATTGGGCTGCAGTGGCGGTCAATCAGGCGATGGTCGACGAGCAATATCACACGCTCATGCACTTCAATGCCAGCTCAGCGACCCGACGAGGGAGGGGTTGGGCGCTTCCGTCGAAGGCACTGCCCGACGTCATGACGGTCCGCACGCGGGCGCAAGCCCTCGACGCGGCCGGTGATCATCGCAAGATCGCGCTGACCGAGCTTGCGTTCATGACAGTCGCAGAGGTTTCGATCACCGCATACCTCGACCTGATCTCCGACGACCCGGGCGTTCAGTCGATCAACCGCGCGACGATCCGGTTGCACGCTCGCGATGAGTACTGCCATGCCTCGATTGCCGGGGAACTAGCAGTACTGGTGTGGGATTCCCTGGATAGTGGAGATCGCAGCTATCTGCTGGAAGGCTTCGAGGACGCGATGCGAGCATTCAGCGGGACCGACTTCGGCGCGTGGCGAGCAATCATGGAGATCGAAGCCGTAACCGGCGGACAGAAGATGCTCGACGACATCGAATCGGGACGGCGCAACAACCTGTTCGTCCAGGACTACAGCGGTATCGAGAGGTTGTACAAGACCTTGAATCTGGACAGGATATAGCCGACTCTCACGAATCCACGGGCATAGTGCGGGCTCCGGAACCTGACAGCAGTTTCCGCCATGACAACCGATCGGTTTGCCGGTCGTACATTCGGTACGCCGGCCACAACAGAGCATGCAGAATTGACGTCTTGAGAATCATCAAACGAAGTCGTGTAGTCATAGCCTGGTGATACTCGAGCGTTGTCACCGAAGCCTTGTTGTATGACAGAAACTCGATGGGTCCAGTCTCTCCCCTTCGACCGGAGATTTCGCTCCGCATGTCCAGGTCAGTGCCGAACTGCATCCCTGCCTTCACCAGGCACAGCGACAGATCCACGTCTTCGTGAATGTCGGTGCGATCACTGACCTTGTCGCGGATCGAGCGCCACGACGTCGCCCGAATCGCCATATTCGAACCAGTCAGTGCGTGCGCCGGTTTGATTCCGTGGAAATCGCCACGGGCCTCGGCTTTCTTCACCGCTGCTCGCTGAAGACCTGAAAACGGTGACTCGTAAAACAACGAGAAACCGGTAACGGCATCAAGATCATGAGAAGCGAAGGAACTTCGAACCGCTCGCGCCCACCCTGGTGCGACACGCGAATCCGCATCGACCCTGCCGATGAATTCACCCACTGCGATGTCGAACCCGGCATTACGTGCATGAACAACGCCTTGACGCGGTTCTACAAGATATCGAATTCGAGAATCCCGCTGCTCGAAAGAACGCGCGATTTCAGGGGTGCGGTCGGTGGAATTGTTGTCGACAACAATTATCTCGAGGATTTCGTCCCCTTGACGAGCGAGGGACTCCAAACACCCGGCGATGTAGTCCTCCTCGTTGTACACGGGAACCACCACTGACAACGTGCCGATATCCATGAGCAGTAGGTTACCTCGCCAGAGGGAGTCGACTTGATGATCGAGTCAGGGGTGCCCGTCGATCGAGTACGAACTCGTAGTACTCGACGAGCACTCAGCACGCGCGAACACGGTTCACACCTGTCGGCGACCCGAAATCAGGCCCGGTATCGGACACTGTGCGATATCGCACAGTCCAGTCGGTCGGCCTGACCGCGGCTTATCGCCAAGCTGCACATTTGCATCGATCCCCACCGCGCGAAGGCCGGAGCGAGGTTGTCCCTCCGGTAACATCCACTGTGCATCCGGAGATAGACGTACAAGGTTCCCGCAACCACTGGGGTCCTTACCAGTGACTCCGGCTCGGGCTACGACTTGCTCGAGAAAGGACACGGCCGAGGAGCCGTGTCCAAGCACAGCTCGGCCCGAACACCCATGTAGACAGCGGAGAATTGATGCCCTTATCGACGGACGCGGCGGTAGTCGTGGAGGACGTTCACAAGTCCTTCAAGGATGTGCACGCATTGCGTGGCATCAACTTCCAAGCTCCCAAGGGCACAGTGCTCGGCATCCTTGGACCCAACGGCGCAGGTAAGACCACCACCGTCAAGGTTCTGTCCACGTTGATTCGGCCTGACCGCGGCGTCGCAATGGTTGCCGGATACGACGTCGCTCGCAACCCAGCCGACGTTCGCCGTTCGATCATGATGACTGGCCAGTTCGCCGCACTCGACGACGCACTCACCGGACGCGAGAACATCGAACTGTTCGCTCGCCTGATGGGCCTCGATCGCGCATCCGCCAGGCAACGAGCCGTGGACCTTCTCGAAGAATTCGATCTCGTGGAAGCTGGGGGGCGAGCCGTTGCAGGCTACTCCGGCGGCATGCGACGACGCATCGACATTGCGTGTGGATTGGTAGTAAGGCCAGAAGTCGTATTTCTCGACGAGCCGACGACTGGACTGGACCCCCGCAGCCGCCAGAGCGTGTGGAACCTCGTGCAGACTTTGAAGGAGCAAGGCATCACGGTTCTGCTGACCACTCAGTACCTCGAGGAAGCTGACCTCCTCAGCGACAACATCATTGTCATCGACAAAGGATCTGTCATCGCGGAAGGGACGGCCAACGAATTGAAGGCACGAACCGGCGCCAGCTTCTGCGAAATCGTTCCCGCCGAGGCAAGCTTGCTGGGGCCAGCAGCCAACGCGTTGGGTAATTTGGTTCCGCCGGACTTCCGCTTCGATCTGGCAGTCGAGAACGGCCGAATTGCAATTCCCGCACCCCGTGGTTCTGCGACCCTTGCAGAAGCTCTGCGGCGTCTCGATCACGCACGGATACCACTCGCGGACATCGCCCTGCGCAGGCCTTCACTTGACGACGTGTTCCTGTCGTTGACGGGGCAGTCGCGTCCGAGCGAAACAAGCGATGCGACGTGACCACGACGACGAAATACGCAACTCAAGATCTTGCCTTGAAACAGGTAGGTCAACGGTCCATCACGGTGCCGAATGCAGCTCGGATCGGACGCCATCGTCGTCCGCAGCCATCCGCGGTCACACAGTGGTGGACCCTTACCGGCCGTACCGTTCGCGCAATGATTCGCCGGCACGAATTGCTCGTCGCAATCGTCGCGCCATTGATCTTCACGGTCGGCTTTTACCTGCCCCTCAAGTTCGTAATGCAGCTGCAGGGACTCAATTACGCACAGTTCTTGATGCCGATCATCGTCTTGCAGGCGATGGCCTTCACTTCGATCTCAGCGGCGCAGATGTCGGCGACCGAACGCATCACTGGCTTCAGCAGTCGGATGCAAACCATGCCGGTTTTCGGCCCGGTTCCACTGTTTTCGCGGATGAGTAGTGGATTCCTCCGATCCGTCGTCTCACTGACGGCAGCAGTGATCTACGGATACGCGATCGGATTTCGCTTCGTCGGTGGTCTGTCACAGGCCATGCTCTTCTGCGTGATCGCGTTGACTTTCAGTACGTGTTTGTCGCTCGGCGGTGATGCAATCGGCTCGCTGTCGAAGAGCCCACAAGCAACCAGTCAGGCATTGACACTTCCCCAATTGATCCTCGGAATGCTCTCGTGTGGATTTGTTCCGGAGAGTGGATTCCCGGAATGGATCCGGCCGTTCGTACGCAATCAGCCCGTATCTCAGTTCTCCTACGCCATGCGGGACCTGGCTGCCGGCACCCTCACCCCGAATACGTTGGTGCCAGTTGCGGCTTGGTCGATCGGTTTGATAGCGGTATGCGGGCCACTCGCATACTGGGCAAGTACGAGGCGAGCGTGATGAGTTCTCTCGAGAAGCGTGAGGAGATACGCAGTGGGCGGGCGCTCGCGTTCCCTCTTCCCAACGCGGCACTACCCGAGAACTCGGCCAGCGCGCTCTGGACCCACAGCCTTATTCAAGCGAAGCGGCTTCTGATCAACTGGGCGCGCGATCCTTCAACGACTGTTCAGGCGCTCGTTTATCCCGCGTTGACCTTGATCATGTTTCGCGTTGTTCTGGGAAATTCCATCACAGCTGCCACCGGGCAGCCGAGTATCTATGGGACTGTCCCGCTCATCATTCTCGTGGGGGCGATGTTCGGTTCGATCGCCAGCGCAGTTGGCTTGCGGGGCGAGCGGAAGAGCGGTCTGCTCGGTCGATTCTGGACGCTGCCCGCACACCGAGCATCGGGCCTGGTGGGCCGGATGATCGCTGAAGCCGTTCGAGTTCTACTGACAACGATCGTCATCATCGGCGTTGGTTATGCCGTCGGCTTCCGGTTCACTCAGGGCCCGCTTGCGGCAGTGGCAATGATACTTCTACCCATCGCATTCGGCATTGGGTTCGCGGTGATGGTCACGGCTCTCGCCACGATGTCGGAAAATGTCCCGCTCGTCGAATTGGTTTCCATTGGGTGCACCTTGTTGATGTTCTTCAACAGTGGTTTTGTCCCGACAATGGCATATCCGGTCTGGCTTCAACCCGTTATTGCCGCACAACCGATGTCCGTCGCAGTCGACGCTATGCGCGGACTTTCGCTCGGAGGCCCGGTCCTGGTGCCAGTTCTGAAAATGCTTGCCTGGTCAGCGGGAATGATCGCCGTATTTCTATATCCTGCGATTCGGGGTTACCGCCGGGCTGCGGAGACTTCATGACAGACGCATCCAGCGAGTGTGGCCTCATACCAGAATTTGAATATCTAAATAAGGTAACAGTCCACAAACAATAACCGACTCAATTCTCTGAATGCGACAAGGTCGCAATCGACAATGAATCAACCGAAAGGTATGAGGTCTTGACGCGAAATTCCACGACCTGGCGACGCACCGTACAGATCGGTGCATTGGCCGTTGCCGGCTCACTGCTCACAGCCGGTCTCGCGCAGGCCACCCCCGCGCGCGTCGGTGGCGACTCATCCGAAACAGCGTCGACGGGCTCCTACATCAAATCCGTCGAGAAGGTCAATGACCGTCAGCTCGTCGTCAACGTCTATGCGGCGTCGATGGACAAGGACGTTCCGATTCAGGTGATCACCCCGGCCGATAACTCCGAACCTCGCCCGATCGTCTATCTGCTGAACGGTGCCGGCGGCGGAGAAGATGCCGCGACATGGGAACTACAAACTGATGTCGTCGATTTTTTCGCTGACAAGAACGTGAACGTCGCCACGCCTGTCGGTGGGCGTCTCTCCTACTACACCGACTGGGAGAAGGACGACCCCAAGGCCGGACGCAACAAGTGGTCGACCTTCCTGGGCAAAGAATTGCCCCCGTTGTTGAACGAAGAGCTGGGGAGCAACGGTAAGCAAGCCATCTCGGCCATCTCGATGTCCGGTACGTCGGTACTGAACTTGGCGATCGAGTACCCCGGTTTCTACAGTTCTGTTGCCGCTTACAGTGGCTGCGCACAGACCAGCGATCCCCTCGGACAAGCATTCGTCCGGACGACCACGGAATGGATCGGCGGCGTCGACGACATCACGAATATGTGGGGACCATTGGACGGACCGGGATGGGTCGAACACGATCCGCTCGTCAATGCAGAGAAGCTGCGTGGGACGCCCATCTACATGAGCACCGGAAACGGGCTTCCTGGAATTCCGAACGACACATTCCTCAACCCACGTCTGAGTGATGGTCGCGCATATACGGAGAACCAGATCATCATCGGCGGCCCGATCGAAGCAGCGACCAACCTTTGCACTTCGAACATGGCCAAGCGCCTGTATGAATTGAATATTCCGGCCGTTGTCGACTTCCAGCCGGTCGGGACCCACTCGTGGGGCTACTGGCAGGATCAGCTACACAAATCATGGCCGTTCATCGCCGGTTCGCTCGGAATCTGAGACAACCGCAGGAACATTCTCAACCAGCCAGCCTGTTCTTCTCGATCAAATGCGAGAAGAACAGGCTGGCTTTCCTCTATACCTCAGTCCGTAGGTACATGGCTTGCGGAATAGCTGACATCAACGAGGGCTTCGCCAGAAAAAGTGACTGAAGTGATCGAAGTGTGAGCCACATCGCGTTCATGCTGCCGACGCCACAATGATTCGCTCCTCAACGAACGCCGCAAGGTACAGATGGGCAGCTCGTGGCTGAAGCACACGCCCTCCGTGCCCGCGCTCCGACGCCGAGCCGAATCCAGGGCAGCAGACATACGTCTGACCATCGATTTGTAGCTCTCCCCCCACGAAGGCGTCACTGGATTCCACGTTTTGAGCAGCAACCCGACCGACGGCTTCAGTCTCGGGTCTCCCGCTGCGATCCCGTCGAACCTTCCCTCCCACTCCACAAGATCTTCGTTCTTCTCGATGGGTAGATTCAACAAATCGGCTAGCGGAGTGGCAGTTTCAATCGCGCGTTCGAGCGGGCTGGAGAAGATCGAAGAGATTGGACGATCACCGAGAATCTCGGCGACTGTCTTCGCCTGGCGATTGCCCAATTCGGAAAGCGAGTATCCGGGTAGCCGGCCGTAAATTACTTTCGACGGATTGAACACCTCTCCGTGACGTACAAAATGCACGACAGTGCGAGGTTCGGCCGACCGAGCCGGGGTTTCATCAGTCATGACGAGCGCTTCTCCTGCGTACGTAGGTACTCGGCGACGATCGGCCCGATCAACTCAAGCTTGTCCGGATGCATCATCGACGTGTGATTGCTGTCGATATCGATGTCAGTGATCTGTCCACCGATCACCGATCTCCATTCGTCTGTCACTGTGAAGTCCATGTCCATGCCCGCAGCTGCCCGGAACATCACCACGTCGCCATCATATTTGCGCGGCTCATACCCGGAGATCAATTCACCACTCGCCGAAGCGAAGTCGTAAAGTGCGCCAATCTGTGTCTCAGTCATGAACGACACCGAGTCCAGCGTTTTACCGATGGCGATGATCTGGCTGCGATCAAGAGAATTGACGTCGGCACCTTCACCGAGTTCCACTCCCCAACTAGCTGCCATGTCACGGGTGTTCTCGAGCGCTACATCATCGTCGACCTCCCTCGGATGACGTGGATCCACCATGAACAGAGAGACCTCGAAACCTTGCTCGCGTAGAAGAACAGCACATGCATGGCCGATGAACCCTCCAACTGAGTGGCCGATTATGTTAAACGGCCCAGTCGGATTCACATCGATCATCTCACGCACGTAACGGTGCGCTAGCTCGTCGACGGAGGTCGGTAATGCCCACGCCTCCGTCATTACGGGAGTTTGCAGGCCGTAGATCGGCGTATCTGCCTCTAGATACGGAGCGAAGCCCGAGGCCTTCCACGCCAGACCACTCATTGCATGGATATAGAAGAGCGGTGGCCGCTGTCCTTCGATGCGAACGGGAAACAGCACGCCGATCGCATGATCGTCCGGTGTCGCCGAACCTGATTCCCGAGCCTCTTCGATCCTGGCAGCGAGTAATTCGGGTGTCGATGCACCGAAGAGCATGCGGACAGGAACATCGAAATCGAGTGTGCTGCTCAAGTTGGCGGTCAATCTCATCGCGATGAGGGAGTTGCCACCCAACTCGAAGAAATCATCATCCAACCCCACCCGATCAACACCCAACACACCCACAAACGCCGACGCCACCACC
>NZ_JBEUOQ010000006.1:0-93510 GCF_040489275.1 Rhodococcus baikonurensis
GGTGGGGAACTATCTGGCCGTACGCGGGGAGAAACCATGGCCACAAAATGCGCCATAAATGGCCGCCAGTGGGGAGCTTACGATGGCCGTCGACAGTCGTCGGTGCCGGTATCTGCTGGCGAGCTGACGTTGACTGGTCTTGCTGCCGACGTATCGGCAGGTTCAACCGTTGATGCTGAGGTCGGCTATCTCACTCTGGCTGGTCTTGATGCTGATGTGACTACGTCGATTGGCCCTGTGTTCGATCCTGGTGAGTTGCTTTTCGAGGGCCTGGAAGCGTCGGTGTCGGTTTCTTCGGATGTCGCCGCCGAGGCTGGGGTGCTGACGCTAACTGGTTCGACCGCCGAAATATCCGTTGGTTCAACAGTCGGTGCTGTCGCCGGATCGCTCACACTGGACGGCTATGTGGCTGAGGTGTCTTCGGGGTCGACTGTGACCGCAACAGATGTCGGATACATGACCTTGACCGGTTTGGCTGCGGAGATTTCGAGTGGTTCGACAGTGGCAGCGTCCACGACCCCTGCTCTTACGTTGACTGGTCTTGCTGCTGATGTTGTCTCAAATAACGGTCCGTTCGTCTCGGCGTTCACGACCTTCTCGAAGACGACTGGTTCGGCGGTGACTATTACCTTGCCGGCCGCGAACGTCGGCGATCTGTGGGTCATTGCGATGGCCACTACATCCGGCCAGATGGGTTCAACTCCGTCTGGTTGGACGAAGCGGATGGGCAATGGCGCTTGGTACGACGGCGCGTACTTGGAGGTGTGGACGCGCACGAAGGTTGCAGGGGATCCTGCGACGATCACGACTTCGGCGAGCGGGTTCAGCAGCGACAGCCCCACCGAGGTGATCGCCATGACGGTAGCCAACCAGGCTGGCGTCAATGCCTCGTCTAGCATTCTTTCGGATGGATCGACGACCGCGACTCCGCATCCCACGCCCGCGATCACAACAACGGTGGCGAAGGCGGTACTCATTCGTATGGTGTCGACTGGTCAACTGTCGGCCGCACACACCTGGCCCGCAGGAGTCACGCCGGTCACTACCGTGATCAATGGGACTTCCGCGGCGCTGAGCGTTGCAGTTCAGACCGGCGGTGCAGCTGGTTCGCAGGCCGCTGTGAATGCGACGCCAAGCAATGGGTCGAAGTATTCGAGCGGAACGATTGCGATCGCACCTGTTTAACGCTCCACGCAAAGTGCCCCCGCCTTACGAGGTGGGGGCACTTTTTGCGTTTACCGGATGCGTCGATGACCGAGTGGCACACCAAGCGGTTGAGACAGCAGATGAGAGATAACCGCACGCCGCAGTAGCAGCGCGCCAGTGAGCAACGAGACCGTAAAAATTGTGAACCGTTTCAAGGATCCTCCACTCAAAAATGCCCGACATTCTCAGAGTGCCGCAGCGAAATGGAAGGTTACTACATCGGTGCTGTGAAGTTACTGTCAGTGTAGGTTCTGAATCAGTTCAGAGTGGATATGGATAAATCGCCAGATCATACGTGGACCCGCTGGTGTTGCCGGATTATCGCGGTGTGAATGCTGATCACAGATAGAAGGTTCGCAATGCGATCGATCCTTTGATTCTTCCAACCAGCAGACCCGCATGGGCGACCCACTTTCCGCGAGGCAAATTTGTGAGCCGCTGAGGCACGAGGGGGTTCAGCAGTAACAGGCCAGCTAGCTCGATCGCTACCGCCCGAAAGGAGGAGCGTTTGAAACCGAATCGGCGATGCCTCGAATACAGGTCGACGTTGGCGACACCGAAGGAAACCGTTTGACGCCCCATCCTCATCGCGAGGGTGGGGCGTCTTTTGTCGTTTCAGGACTCAGGCGGAGGAGGGTTCCTTCTATTGCTTTGATTGCCATTGAATACCGCGGCGAGCCCGATCACATCGAACACGCCCAGAACTGCGCCAACCCAAGGATGGTCCAGGTGAAATGCATATCCAGCCAGGATAAGTACGCCGAGGACCGCAGTAAGTCCGAGCCATTGGCCGAGTGACGCCAGAAGGTAGGGCTGTCGGATGATCTTTCTGGATTGCCAGATCTCGTGGTCGTTGCGCTTACGTGTCGTTTCAATCCACAAGTCGTACACCTCAGGAACCTTCTCGCGGAGCTCCGCGAGCTGGTTCGGGTCAGGTGCTTGTTCAGGCAGGTGAATGTGTTGGTGTTGATTTATTTGCGCGACGACGTGCGCAACGATTTGAGCGATGTCGGCGTTTCCGACATCACCCGGTTCGTGTCCGCGTAGATCGCTGACATCGGGCGAAGCTTGGGGCTCGGAAGTAGATCCTGCATCGCCCTGTAGGTAGCTTCCCCTTTGAGGTCGAGGAGTGAGCCCAGGCCGACGCGGATCGCCGACCACGCGTTCACTAGTCCTGTCCTGCTCGTTGTCTCCACTGTGCTCATGGCTCAAAGCTACCTCGCTGCCTAGTTTCTGTCGATGCTGGGGAGTAAACTACAGCGTCCGAAATTCGATCGTGACATCCGAGCTTACGGTTGGTTCGTTGAGTTGAATATGCCGATGCCCACCTGTGCTGCCGAATGAGTCAGGTGGGCATCGAACTATTCAGTTGTGGCGTGGGCGATCTTTGACGGCTTCCCTTCCGTCTCCTGCCAACAGTGCCGACGCTACCAGGTATCGAACAGATGTGCGAGGGAAAGTATGTTGACCGCGTCAACACATGAGCAGAAACGCCCAGTTTGCGAGCTTCCGTCAACAGTCACGCAAGATGCGATAATTAGCCTCTGACCTGCGCGTATACCCTGTTTTCGCAGGGGTTCGAGTCCCCTTAGCTCCACCAAAAAAGACCAGGTCTGAGGATTTTCCTCGGGCCTGGTCTTTTTGTATTCGGGAATGTTGTCCTAACTCTGTCTTACGGCATCAGAAAGTGCGGCCGAAGCGGCAACTAACCGATCGTCCGACACGCGCCCGTAGACCGCCTGCGTCATGCGTTCCGAATTTTCTGCGCTCATTCGCTGAAATCAGCAACCGTCACCGACAAGAATCTGGCAACAACCTGAAGTCCTCCGTCAAACCGAGAAGCGGCTCGCCGTATCCTTGCCCACCGAGTGAGAGTTTCATCGAGCCAGCGTCACTGACTACGACGGCCCAGCATCATGCCCGGTCGTCGTCAGCTCGTCGGCGTTCCTATCGGATAGCCGTCGGCGTATGAGAGAACGCGAGGGGACAACCGCCGCATTGGTGGAATCCGCAGTCGTGGGGTGAAACCCGGTCCAAGCTGCAAGGCATAGGTGCCGCGACGTCCCTGAAACCGGCCGATTAGTTCGCGTACCGTTGCTGCGTCGCCAGCCAGATCAGGAAAGAGCACCTTATCGATCTGGTCTTGGATTGTGGTCAGGGCGGGCAAAGCCTGATCGATCATCGTCACAACGCTCGGATCAGAGGTCATTGCCAGCAGTTCCGTGCGTTTGTACGCCTTGTCCATGACACCGCTCGATTCCTTCATCCACCCTCGGTCCATCGTCACGGCGACTGTAGGATCTTGATCCACTTCGACAGCAACCCGGAGGCTCGCTGCCTCCATGCTGATGTGCAGCATGGTGTGGCGTAGTTCAAGTAGCCAGCGGTATCCGTGGCACCCCGAATACAGACCATGAAACAGCTCGGTGAGCTTGGCGTATTCAGTAGACGGTTTCCCGAATGAGTCCTGTGCCGCCCAGTACGTCTGCATCTGATGGATATGAAACGCATTCGAGGCAGTGAGTGTCGCGGACCGAATTCGGTGCGCGAACTCGTCGGACAGGTCCGGGTTGTGCATAGGAAAACTTCCGTCAGCTAAGGCGTCAAGAGCCTGCTGACGATCTTCTCTAAATACCCCCACGGAGTCCTGGACGTACCGCAGCAAATCCCGATTGAGCTTCTTGGTAAGACGCTGATACGCCGTGGAATATCGCTCGTGCTCCTCCGACGAGAACTCGCATACCTGCGTGTAGATCACTTTCGCGTCAACTGTCGGATCTGAATATCCCAAAACTGCGCCATGCTTCGAGGCAGCGTCGTCCTCGGCGTGGCGTGCTGCCACCGTCGACTCGAGCTCCTCTTTGGACTCCTCCATGCCGGTCGTGGCGGAGTCGAACCGCCGTGCGATCTCGGCGTCATTCGGGAGGCTGCTCGCGATCCAGCCTTCAATTTCGCCGATCGCTCTGTCGATAGCGGCAGTGATTGCCAGCCGAGCATCGCTCGCGGACAGGTCTTCTTCGATCCCTGACCGAGCGCAGAAACCCACTGACACGTTCATGACATCCATCACCAAGATGTTCGCCGCAGTACCCCTGAGCGGCGGGGACAGCTTCACTTGCTCCATCAGCTGAGCGAGCGCCAATTCGCAGAAATCGATCGCTGTCGTCGCTTCGATTTCACCGAGTGCATCACGAAGCGCACTTAATCTGAGACCCCAGTCTCGAACCTGTTCTTTCGGATCAATCGATTTCGTTGCCTCGGATGCAGTCTCCATGCGGCTCACGATAGGCCGCACTTCTGACGAACGTCAGACTTCTCGCGGACCTAACTCTGGTCGCATGACCGCTTCCAGCTCAATTGGGTGAGAAACCGTCCCAGATTGGGAATTGTTCAGGCCGTGTGTCGTCCGTGCTCTCAGGTGTTCCGCAACAAAGCCACGAGCGCCACGAGTAGCGCCAGAACTGCGACCAGGATTGTCAACATCTCAGTTCGCCATCGATCCGCCTTGGAGGCACTCAGCCGCGTAGTCCATAGACCCGTCGCTGTAAATGCCGGTTCCTGGCTGGTAAAGCGAAGTGTCAGCGCACCCGACGAGTTCGCTTCCGCCAGTTCCTGTGGCTCTGCCTTCGGAATCAATCGAATTGGGGTACGGGTTCGGCAGCTTATCGACTGGATTCGTCGTCGGTACGGATTGCGGAGCTTCTGTCGTGGGCTTCGGTGCCGGGGCGGTGCTCTCAGCTGTGGCGGTGACAAGCATTCCCTCCGGCACTCGCCACTCGATCCGAACATCTTGCCCGCTGAGGTTGGACTGGTAGCCGATGAACCGCGCCGTGTGCGGAATATCAAGTGTCACTGCACCGTCGGCGGAAGAATTGGCGGGGAGGTCGATGAACTTGCTACTCCCCGGACTCGAACAGGGATTCGCGTCAGACAATGCGATGTTCTTGACGACTTTGCCGCCCGCGTCGACGTAGTAGAAGTCGGAAGGCCACAGCCATTCAGTGCTTGGCGCAGCTCCGATCTGAATGGATGCGGAGAATCGATTCTTGCTGACGAGTCCAGGATGCTCACTGTTGAGCGGACAGCCCTCGATTGAAAGAGCTGTGTCGGACACGGCGAGCAAGAGCGCGCCGGCTTCATCCTTGACCTCTGCTCGCTGGCCGAGGTCGACCTCGACAGCCCCGCGCTTGTTGGTTGGATCTGCTGATGCCGCGACGGACTGCGATGAGGCTTCGGGGCGCGCCGCGTCGTCATCGGTCGATGAACAAGATGTGGCGAGGACGCTCGCCGCGATGGCACTCAATAAGAGTGTCGTTACACGAGGATTCATGCCCAGATCAAACCAGACCAACTGGACGTATTGTGTCCAGAGGTGTGATCGAGGTCGGCAGTCAGGACCATCGAGGCGTGGCCGTCATCGCCTGAGAGTGCCCTAATGCTGTCCTACGACAACAGATACCAGGTTGACAGGCTTCGGACACATGAGACGGAAAAGACTTTGAGCGTGGACGTTTCGGACGCACTGAACACAGACGCACAGTTCTATTCAAACTGGCAGTTTGGGGGTTGGGGTTCGAGTCTCGTTAGCTCCACCCGCACAAATGCTCTAAACCAATCGGTGCAGAGTATTTATTGTTTGGCACCTTTGTTGTATGAAGCATAGTTCTGCATCGATGTGTCGACCGCCATAACGCCAGGGCGTCAATGCGCAATACTGTCCGCGGTGAGGCTTGATCATCCCGTGCATTCTCGGCATGGGGACCGTCGGCGGAACGGAGAACCATGAGTGCACACGTGGCGATAATCGGGGCAGGATATGCGGGCGTCATGGCAGCGAAGCGACTGCTGCGAACTCGGTCGGACATCACGGTGAGCGTCGTGAATCCGCGCCCACACTTCGTGCAAAGAATCAGGCTCCATCAGATGATCGCAGCTGGCTACGACGCGACGGTCTCGTTCGACAGCGCGTTACCGCGTACGGCACACCGAGTATTCGGAACGGTGACGGACATCGACGCCGCGGTCAGCAGGCTTACCCTCGACAACGGCATCGTGCTCGACTACGACTACTTGGTCTACGCAGTCGGAAGTAGGCAGTCGCCCAGCACGATCGTCGGGGCGGCAGAGCATGGGTACAGCGTCGCCGAATTCGAGGACGCGACCCGACTCGAATCCAGGCTGTCGACGCTCGACGAGAAGGCTGCCATCTGCGTTGTCGGCGGCGGTCTCACCGGAATCGAGACAGCCGCAGAATTGGCTGAGCAGCGAAGCAACCGAATCACTTTGGTGACGGGTGGGATCGTGGCCCCGGACCTGTCCGAGCGTGCGCGATCGGCAATTCTCAGAACGTTGACCGATCTCGGGGTCGATATCGTCAGCGAATCGCGGGTGACGCGGATCGACCGATCGTCGTGCGAGCTCGCGGGAGGCGCGCGGGTGAAGGCCGAGTGCACGATTCTCGCAACAGAATTCGGTGTCCCGGAGCTGGCCCGTCGAAGTGGCCTCCCCGTCGACGATCTCGGTCGCCTGAAACTGAACGACCGACTCGAATGCCCGTCCCATCCCGACATCGTCGGTGCGGGTGATGCGGTCACAGTCGGTGAGAACTCACTGAGGATGAGTTGTCAGGCCGCGATCCCCTTGGGAGTTCATGCGGCAGAAACGATCCTGCATCGACTGGACGGTTCCGCGCCGCACCCGGTGACTCCGAAGTTTGCAGGCAAGTGCATCAGTCTTGGTAGGCGGTACGGGGTGTTCCAGCGGACGACTCGCGTCGACGAAGCAACGAGGATGTTCATTGCAGGCAGGGCAGGTGCATTCGTCAAGGAACGAGTCTGTTCGTCGACGACCGACTGGGCCGTCACCCCGCGCCGCTCTCTCTTCTACAGCTGAACATGAGCAGCGCTGGTCACGCTCGATCACAGACTCGATCGATGATCGCTGCAGTCTTGCGGACGTACGGTTGACGGACGACGTCTTCGTGACACGCGTCGACATCGTCGAAATCGAGTGAGCCCGTGGCGATGAGTGACCAGATCTCGCGTCCACGGTTGTTGGTGGCTCCACGGATCACCGTGACCGGCGCGGCGCATGCTCGTATCCGATGCTTCCGGAGCGCCTGGCCTCCGATGTAGAGGAACACAGTCCACTGGGTGGCCGGCGGGTACTGCAGAATGCCGGCGAAGAGTGTGCGGATCCACATAGCGGCGACGGTGCGTCTGGCCGGCTTCCATCGGGTATTGGTGGATGGCTGTGGGGCAAGGTCGACGATCGACGGATCCAAACTGATTCCGGCTCGGGTGGCCAGTCGGGTGGCAGTTTCGGTGGAGATTCTGGTGTCGAGAACGGTGACGTGCTCGACGGTGTCACCTGATTCGGACAGCTGTGTTGCCATTTCCAGCGCCACGTAGCCGCCGTACGAGTATCCGGCCAGGAGGTATGGCCCGGTGGGCTGGATCTTCTTGATTTCGAATATGAAACGGCGTGCGCTTGCTTTCACCGACCGATCGGGCAGTCCGCGAGATTCGAAGCCGTGTGGCTGAAGTGCGTAGACCGGGCGATCGGTGTGGAGCGCTTTCGCCAGGGTGGACAGGGTCGTCGAGGGGCACCCCGCTCCGTTCATGATGAACAGCGGTCGCCCAGTCCCTTCGAGCTTCAGCGGAACCATCGTGTTGTGACAGACGCGATCATCGGGATCGATTCTGCACCGATCTACCAGCGCCGCAAGTTCTTTGACGGTGCTCGCGGCCGCGAACTCCGCCGTCGTGATCCGGATCCGGAACATGTCGTGAATCTTTGCCACCACTTCGGTGGAAGCGAGCGAATCTCCGCCGAGTTCGAAGAAGTCGTCCTCACGGTCGACGGAATCGATGCCGAGAATCGACTCCCAGATCGAGGACAGCCACAATTCGGCGGGCCCGGCGAGAGTCGGTGGAGTGGAACGCACCTCGACGGACGGCAGCGTCGTTCGATCGACCTTTCCCCTCTCGTTGCGGGGCAACGCTGCCATCGGAACAAAATGTCGGGGAAGCATCCAGGCCGGCAGATTTCTCGCCAATTCGCGCCGCATCTCGGCGCCCGACCGTGCCATCACGGCTTTGTTCTGGACTACGTACGCAACGATCTCCGGTCGATCGTTCTCGAGAACTGCACCCACGAAAACATCGGCGATGCCGGGGATTCGACGAATGTGCGACTCGACCTCCGTCGGCTCTACCAGGTATCCCCGAATCTTGACGGCGTCGTCGACGCGTCCTCGGAGTTGTAGTTCGCCGCGTTCGTCGATACGGCCTCGGTCACCGGTCCGGTAGATACCGACTCCGTCGCCGAGACGAGTGAATCGTGTTGCAGTGCGCTCGGGGTCGTTGTGGTAACCGTCGGCAAGATCGGTCGAGACAACCTGTATCTCGCCGATCTCTCCGTCGGGGAGAGGCACGCCGTTCACGTCGACGATCTGTACGTCCTTGCCGTCGCGGGCCCGTCCGGCCGGAACCACTCCGGCTGGTAGTTCGGAATGTGGCGGGAACTCGTTGTATGCGATGACACCTGTCTCGGTGGTGGCCAGCCAGTTGACGTACGTGACGCGAGCGAAGCCGTGACTGCGATGGCGCGCATAGTCTTCGCCGTGGACTGCTTCTCCGTACGTCACGACGACGCGCAGGGAACCGATCGAATCTTCTTTTGCTTCCTCGCCTTCGAGATCCGACCACACCCGAAGAAAGGATGGTGCACAGTGCGCAGTCGTGATCGAATTCTCGATCAGCCAGTCGTCGATGCCCGAGACGCCGTCGATACGTGGATCCCAGCAGAAGACCGTGACTCCGTTCATCAGCCCCATGATCAGTGCCGTGATTCCGGCGCCGAAACTGACGGGCAGCAGGTTCCCGATGCGATCGTCGGGTCGCAGGGCGATTGCCGCGGCAAGTTCGTCGGCCTTGTTCAGGCACATGGAGTGGCTCAGGACGACTCCCTTGGGCGTCCCACTGGTGCCTGACGTGAACGCGATCATGGCAGGGTCGGAACTGGACGGTTCGAGCGCGTTGTCGAAACGGAATCCGGTCGCCGCTGATTCGTCGAGGATCGATTGCAGCGCGACGGCCCCTGAGGTGCTCATGATGTGTGCGCGCCTGGCGTCGGGGAGTTGTGGGTCGATCATCACCAACGGTCGGCCGGAAATCAGAGTAGCGAGGATGGCGGGCACCGATTCGGCGGTTGGTTCGAGATCGACTGCAACCGGGCAGGCCCCCTGTGACCCGCGCAACCGAAGTTCGCGGACCAAAGCGTCGGTTCGAAGTTCGAGTTCGGCGAAAGTGATTCGGTCGCGCGGAGTCACGACGGCAACGGCGTCGTGCTGCATCGAGGTGACTCTGCGCCACCTCGACTCGATCGTCTCGTCGATGACTGCATAGCGAGTGCGTTCTAGACCTAAGTCGACAACCTTCATCACAGTAGCTCCGTCCGACTTTCAGCTATCTTTTAGCAAAGACTACATAAGGTTTGTGAAAGAGGTCCATAACAAACCGAAAGTAGTTTTCCATACGTCCCCATCCTTCAGGCCGACTGCTCCGAATACTTTGAGGAACCAATGCCGATCGAGCGTTGCGCAGACGAGGAGCAGTGACATGAAGTGGTCGGGGCGAAGTGCGATTGCGATTGCGGGAGTGTGCACCGCAGTGACGATGTTTTCGGGAACCGCGCAGGCGGACCCACTCTGGGAACCCCTGCAGCCGGTGCCGAATCTGGACGCCGCGCGCTACGTAGGGGAGTGGAACCAGGTGGCGGCGATTCCTCAGCCGTTCAACCTCGCGTGCGCGAAGGACACCCGGGCAAGTTACGGGCTGGTCGATTCCTCGAACGTGAGCGTGAAGAACACGTGTACGACGTGGACCGGTGAAGCCAACGAGATCGTCGGGAATGCCCGAGTTACCGATCCAGCAACGGGTGCTCAGTTGCATGTGAGCTTCCCGGGGGTGCCCACTCAGGAAAGCTTGGACGGTCCGCCGAACTACATCGTCACGTACATCGCCGACGACTATTCGTGGGCACTGGTGGGTGATCCACTCCGGCTTTCCGGATTCGTGCTCTCACGGTCCCCGATTGTCGACGCGGCAGGCTGGAGCGAGATCCGCCGGGTTGCCGAATCCCGTGGTTACAACGCGTGCACGATCTTGACGTCACCGACCACCGAGGGTACTTCGGACATCCGTCCGCTCTGCACGGTGTGAGCCTGCCGTCAGCGTGAGCCTTCCGAAGCCACACTCCACTACGATCATTGATCGGTAGGTGTGGTTTCGGAAGGTTGTGTGGTGGCGAAGAAGCAGATTCCCGTAATTGTCGTCGCAGGCTTTCTCGGTTCGGGCAAGACGACGCTGCTCAACCATCTTCTGCGCAACAACGACGGCGTACGCATCGGCGTGATCGTCAACGACTTCGGCTCCGTCAACATCGATTCGATGATGGTCGCCGGTCAAGTCGATTCGATGGTCTCTCTCAGCAACGGCTGTCTGTGCTGCGCTGTCGACGTCTCCGACATGGACGAGATGCTGAACAAGCTGGCGAACCGGCAATCCGGGATCGACGTGATTGTCATCGAGGCCAGCGGGTTGGCCGAGCCGCGGAACATGATTCGACTCGTCCTCGGAAGTGAGAACCCGTCCGTCGTCTACGGCGGCCTGGTGGTGGTGGTCGACGGAGCCAATTTTTCCACCGTTCGCAGCGAGCATCCCGAACTCGATCAACATGTCCGTCTGGCAGACCTGGTGGTAGTCAACAAGATCGACAGCGTTCCGGTCTCCGAGCGCGAGCGATTCACGGTCGGAATCCGTGAGTTGAACCCGCGAGCGCCGATTGTGGAAACATCACATTCGCGGGTAGACCCTGCTCTGCTGTTCGATACCGGAGAGGTGACCCCTCCGGCTCCGGGCGACCAACTGAGCCTGGATGAACTCCTGCGTGACGAGCGCGAGCACGAGCACGGGCACGAAGACGGCTCGTGTCATCACGATCACCTGCACCACCGTTACGAGTCGGTTGATTTCACATCGGAGGCGGCTCTCGACGCCAGGGCTCTGACGCATTTCCTCGAGAATCAACCGCCGGGCGTGTACCGCATCAAGGGATTCGTGAACTTCGAGATTCCTGGTTACACAGGGAAATTCGAGATCCAATCGGTGGGTGATCATGTTCGGATCACGCCGCTCCGGTGGAAGTCCGGCGAGCCTCGAACCACGCAATTGGTTGTGATCGGCACCGGGATGGACTCGGGAGCGGTCGGCAGCGCGCTCCGCAACTGCGTGCGCGAAGAAACGGTCGAACCGCACCCCGACGCCATGCTGGGATTGCACCGCTATACCGTCGGGGCGTGAGTGAATCAGCTGTATCCGTGTACGAAGCGATTCGGCGACGCCGAGACGTTCGCGCCGAGTTCTCGGGAGAGATCGTCCCCGACGAAACTCTGATGCGCATTCTCGACGCCGCTCATCGCGCGCCGAGTGTGGGAAACACGCAGCCGTGGGATTTTGTCGTCGTTCGGAATCCGGAGACGCTCGACACCTTCGCGGCACACGTCGCCGAAGCCCGGCTGAATTTCGCGCAGTCTTTGCCCGAGGATCGCCGCTCGACGTTCGACCCCATCAAGATCGAGGGAATCGCCGAGAGCGGTACCGGCATCGTCGTCACTTATGACCCGTCACGTGGTGGCCCCAACATCCTCGGCCGCCACACCGTCGACGACACCGGACTGTTCTCGGCGGTACTCGCAATTCAGAATTTGTGGCTCGCTGCGGTAGCCGAGGAGATCGGGATCGGCTGGGTCTCGTTCTACGACGAGAAGTACCTCACCGAACTCATGCGCATTCCGTCACCCGTTCGCCCCATTGCGTGGCTGTGCGTCGGGAAGGTGACTGAGTTTCAACAGGTTCCGGATCTCGAGCGTTTCGGATGGCGACAGCGCCGGCCATTGGCCGACGCTGTCCATTACGAAACCTATTGAGTTGTGTGGGGCGGCCTAGCGAGCGGGGCGGCCACCGGTGGAGCCTGCGGTGCGAGCGCCGCCGCCCGTGCGGGGACGGCGAGCGCCGCCGCCTGCATGTTCCTGACGGGCAGCTCCGCCGGTGCGAGCACCGCGTGACTGCCCGCCCTGTCCGGAGCGAGCCTGACCCGAACGTGCTGCGCCGCCGCGTCCACCCTGGCCGGCGGGACGCTGTCCGCGCCCACCGTTCGGCTGGGCCGGAGCCTTCGGAGCCGGCGTGACGTGCGGTGCGATGTCGCCGACCAACTTGACGACGTGCTCGGAGTTGGCAGTCGAACGAACCGGGGTCACCTTGATGGCTGCCTTCCGCATGAGGATCGCGAGATCCTTACGCTGCTCGGGCAGAACCACGGTGACCACGTCGCCGGCGCTGCCTGCGCGAGCGGTGCGACCACTGCGGTGCAGGTACGCCTTGTGCTCGGCCGGCGGATCGACATGGACGACCAGTTCGACGTCGTCGACGTGGACGCCGCGCGCTGCGACGTCGGTGGCGACGAGGACGCGCGCTTCACCGGCGGAGAATGCCGCCAGGTTACGGTCGCGAGCGGCCTGAGAGAGGTTGCCGTGCAGGTCCACTGACGGGATGCCCGACTCGGTGAGCTGGCGAGCCAACTTGCGTGCCTGGTGCTTGGTGCGCATGAACAGGATGCGACGACCGGTACCGGAAGCGAGCTTCTCGACCAGAGCCTTCTTGGCTTCGACGCCGTCGACGTCGAACACGTGGTGCGTCATCGCGGCGACGGGGGAGTTGGCCTCGTCGACCGAATGCATGACCTCGTTCTTGAGGAAACGCTTGACGAGCTTGTCGACGCCGTTGTCCAGCGTTGCCGAGAACAGAAGGCGCTGCCCGTCCTGCGGGGTGGACGAGAGGATGCGGGTGACGACGGGCAGGAAGCCGAGGTCGGCCATGTGGTCGGCCTCGTCGAGCACGGTGATCTCGACAGCGTCGAGGCTGACGAACTTCTGCTTCATGAGGTCTTCGAGGCGCCCGGGGCAGGCGACGACGATGTCGACTCCGGCCTTGAGGGCCTGAACCTGGCGGTGCTGCGAGACGCCACCGAAGATCGTCGTCACGCGCAAGTCGTATGCCGCGGCCAACGGTTCGAGGGTTGCGGTGATCTGGGTGGCGAGCTCACGTGTGGGTGCGAGCACCAAGCCGAGCGGTCGACCCGGACGACGCTTTCCTCCGGACAGTTCGCCGGCGAGGCGGGAGACCATGGGGATGGAGAACGCGAGCGTCTTACCGCTTCCGGTCTTTCCACGACCCAGGACGTCGCGCCCCGAGAGAGTGTCGGGGAGGGTGTCGATCTGGATCGGGAACGGAGAAGTGATTCCGCCGTCTTCGAGAGCTTTCACCAGCGGTGCGCGCACACCGAGGGCTGCGAAGGTGGTAGCGGGCGTAGAGATGTCAGACAAGTGTGTTCAGAGCCTTTCGGGCACGTGTTCGTGCCCGGATGCCGACACGGGAATTAACCGGTCGAACAATCAAGCACAGTGGTGGCGGCGCTGCCGGTCGGCAGGCTTCTTCGCCGTAAGAAGAGCGGGTGCATTGAGCACTCAGCAAGAAAATTTGCGTTCTACGACGCTGGATGCCCGATTTCAGGCACCTAGTGATCGTAACTCTACCTTCTCGGAGCGTTCGACCTACAACCCGACCCATTCGGAGACGCCGTTCGCGAAGTGTTGCCGCTTCCAGATCGGTACCTCGTGCTTGATGCGCTCCACCAGTTCGGCGCACGCGGCGAACGCCTCCGCTCGATGCGGGGCGGCGACGGCGGCGACCAGTGCGAGGTCACCGATCTCTAGGTGGCCGACGCGATGGATCGCGGCAACCGGCAGGCCGGTCGAGGCTGCAACCTCTTGGCAGCACGTCTCGAGAAAGCGTTCCGCGTCCGGGTGTGCCTGGTACTCCAACGCTGAAACTGCTTGACCTCCATCGTGATTGCGCACCGTTCCCGTGAACACCACAACAGCGCCGTTCTTCGGACCGGCAACGGCGGCGTCGACGGTGTCTGCGTGAATCGGTTGCTCGGAGATCCGAGCCAGTAGCTCACTCATCGTGTGCTCCTCCGCCTGCGACCTGCGCGAGCAGGTGATCGATGATGGGTTCGAGGACGGCGAGACCGTCCTTCACTCCACCGGGAGAACCCGGAAGATTGACGATGACCGTCGTACCTGTGAGACCTGCCACACCACGGCCCAGTGACGCGTGCGGGGTCTTCTCGAGGCCCTTGGTTCGGATCGCTTCTGCGACCCCGGGCAACTCACGGGTCAAGACTGCCCGGGTAGCTTCCGGGGTTGCATCCGTGGGGGAAGCACCGGTGCCGCCGGTGCTGATGACAAGCGACGGGGAGCCCTCCTTGGCGTCAGCGATGCCCGCCGCGATGTCTGCGTCGGCGTACACAAGCGGTCCACGCACCTCGAAGTCCCGCTCGCGTAGCCAGGCTGCGATCGTCGGACCGGTGGTGTCGGGTCTGGTGCCGTTCGCGCCACCGGTCGAAGCGACCAGCACGGTTGCGGATCGTGGCGAGGTGAAGGCGTGCGCCGGAGATGTCTGTGAGTTCTGAGTGTCGCGGGTCCAATGTCCGTGTTTACCACCGTCTTTGGTGAGCAGGCGAACACCGTTCATAGTGGCTCCGGGATCGACCGCTTTGACCATGTCGTGCAAGGTCAGGCCGGCTACCGCGACGGCGGTGAGTGCTTCCATCTCGACGCCGGTCTGTCCGCGAGTCTTTGCCGTCGCTTCGACGGTGATCGAGGTTTCGGTGAACCCGAATTCCACCTTGACCGACGAAAGCGCGAGCTGATGACACAACGGGATCAGCTCGGACGTCTTTTTTGCACCGGCGATTCCGGCAATGCGCGCGGTGGTGAGGACATCGGCCTTGGGCATGCCGTCGGCGCGGACGAGGCGAACTACCTCGGCGGTCGTGACGAGTTCACCGGCAGCGACGGCGATGCGCGTCGTCTCGGCCTTGGCGCTGACGTCGACCATGCGCGCTCGGCCTTCGCTGTCGACGTGTGTCAATTCGGTCATGAGTGTCCTTTGAATCAGATCGAGTGAATCAAATCGAGGAAGTCGAGAGCGGGACGACGTCGACGAGATCGCCCGCGCCGAGTTCGGTCACGGCAGCGGGGATGTCGATCAGGACGTCGGCCCACGCCATTGCTGCAACGAGGTGCGAGCCAGGTCCGGCAACGAGTTCGATACCGTCCGCAGTTCTGCGCGCCCGCAGGAACTGCCGCTTGCCATCTACCGAACGCAACGGTGCTGTCAACGGCAGTCGTTCGCGCGGGATCTCGGGCAGGCCCGCGGCTCGGCGCAGTTCGCCCCGTGCGAAGACCTCGAAGGAGACCATCGTGCTCACCGGGTTGCCGGGGAAGCTCAGTACCGGAACTTCGTTCACCACTGCAGTGCCTTGCGGGCCGCCCGGCTGCATCGCGACGTGGCCGAAGTGCGCTCCCAGAGGCGTGAGAGTTTCCTTCACTACCTCGAAGTCGCCCATGGACACTCCGCCGGAGGTGAAAACCAGATCAGCGACCGAGGTTGCGTACGAGAGCAATTCGCGGAACTCGGCCGGGTCGTCGCTGCTTCTGGCGACGGATACGACATCGGCACCGTTGGCTTCGGCCAATGTTGCCAAAGCTGGACCGTTGGAATCGTAGATTTCGCCGGGTTCGAGAGTTGTTCCGGCACTTTTCAGTTCGGCGCCCGTCGTGATTATCGCGACCCGTGGCTTCGTGTACGTGTCGAGCGAGGCCAGGCCCACAGCACTCAGCGCGGCGATATGGCGAGGTTCCAAGTGTGTTCCGGCCGTGACCAGTAGCATTCCGGCAGTGATGTCGCTGCCACGTTCGCGAACGAATTCGCCTACAGACCTGCCCCGTTCGATGGTGACCACGTGTTCGGTGACGCCCGTGGTGTCCTCGACGGGAACGACGGCGTCGGCACCCTCGGGGAGCGGCGCACCGGTCATGATGCGAAATGCCGATCCTGGAAGGTGTTTCGGTGGTTTTCCGCTTCCGGCGGCGATCACGCCTCGAACCGTCAGTGTCGTGGGAACCGAGGCAACGGATGCGGCGTCGACCGCATATCCGTCCATCTGTGAGTTGCGGAAGAGGGGCAGGTCCACCGGCGATGCGATATCCGAGCAAGTTATGCGCCCCAACGCTTCTGCCGTCGGAACCGCCGACGGAGAGAGGGTGTGCAGGCCGGTGAGCAATCCGGAGATGTGCGCAGCGTGTTCCTCGACCGAACGCGCGCTCATGACAGTAACCTCGACAACCTCGACATGTTTTGATCCTAGGCGGTGTGGTCCGTCCGACACACGGAGTACGGCTTTCGGTCATACTGGAGCAATACGGAAGTTGGTGAAGTGATGACAGTGGTCTCGATGGGAATTCCCACCGTGCGGTTTGACGCTGCCTCCCTCGCCGGTCGTCCCGAGACGGATCTCCTGGTCGACAGGTTCGGGCGTGTTGCCAGAGATCTGCGAGTCTCGATCACCGAGAAGTGTTCACTTCGTTGCACCTATTGCATGCCGGAGGAAGGCTTGCCGGCCATCGCTGCGGAAGACCTTCTGAGTGCCGACGAGATCGTTCGAGTAGTCGGAATCGGTGTCGAACGAGTCGGTATTCGCGAGGTGAGGTTCACCGGCGGCGAACCGCTGATGCGTAGTGACCTCGAAAAGATCATCGCTGGGTGCGCCGCGCGCGTGCCAGGAATTCCACTTGCCATGACCACCAACGCCGTTGGGCTCGAACATCGTGCCGCAAAGCTGGCTGCAGCGGGCCTGACCCGCGTCAACGTGTCTCTGGATTCCGTCGATCGCGCCCATTTTGCGGAATTGACGCGTCGAGACAGGTTGCCGTCCGTTCTCGCGGGAATTCGAGCGGCAGCTGCGGCCGGACTCGCGCCACTGAAGATCAATGCGGTGCTGATGCGTGAAACGCTCCACGGCGCGGCGGATCTTTTGCAGTGGTGCCTCGAAGCCGGCGTCGAATTACGCTTTATCGAACAAATGCCTCTGGATGCAGACCATGCATGGGCGCGCGAGAACATGGTGACCGCGGCTGAATTGTTGTCCGTATTGGGAAGCCGTTTCGAATTGGAAGCTATCGGCCGCGAAGATCCGTCGGCTCCTGCCGAAGAATGGCGTGTCGACGGGACCACGATGACGGTTGGAATCATCGCTTCCGTGACCCGCTCGTTCTGCAGTGAATGCGACCGGACCCGAATGACTGCCGAGGGAACAATTCGGTCATGTCTGTTCAGCGACCGCGAAGTCGATCTGCGTGCCGCGCTCAGGTCCGGAGCAAGTGACGACCAACTGGCGGATCTGTGGCGCGGTGCGATGTGGAACAAGTGGGCAGGGCACGGCATCGACGCCGCGGACTTCGTTCCGCCGGAAAGAAGTATGGGAGCGATTGGTGGCTGATTCGCATTCGATCTCGGTTCGTTACTTTGCTGCTGCAGCGGATGTATCCGGTTGCCGTAGCGAGGTAGTCGCCATCTCGCCGGACAACACACTTGCCGAGTTGGTGGCGGTCTTGGTCGGGCGATACGGACCGGAGATGGCGCGAGTGCTGTCGGTCTCGGCTTTCCTCGTCGGTGACGAGTTGACCCGCGACGTGTCTCGAGCCTCCGGTAGCGCTGTCGATATTCTTCCGCCTTTCGCTGGCGGCTAGGCCGACCATTGTCGGCGTAGCTATTTCTGGGTTGCCGACGTATTGTCCTATTTCGGTTATCCGGTCCAGTATTTTTATATCTTGATCGCTCCAGCTCGAGTGGTATCTATCTCCACGTTCTCCATTCTTGGTCAATTGTCCAGTGGTGATCGTTTTGTTTCATTTATCCTACTTTTGGGGGAGTGAATGCATTTTTGATTGCCGAGGTGAATTGTCATCTGTTTGGATGACAATTGAAATACCTTCGCTGTTGGTAATTGTCGGCATGTGTTAATTTTGGCGCAATTCCACTCGGGATATGTGAAAGGTATTTCAATGTCGACTAATTCCACCCGACGTATCGGCGTCGTCGTAGCACTGCTCGGAGCAGCCGCTCTCACCGCTCCGGCGATGGCCGGTGCGCTTCCGTCCACGGGTTCACTCGGCTCTGCTGCGCCGGAAGCCTCGTGCTCGACTCTGTCCACCGAAGCGACGCCGAACGGATGGGGCATCCCGTTCACCGACGAGAAGGACCAGACCGCGTCGTACACGGCCGACAACGTTCTCGACAAGGACGGTTCACTGAAGCTGGCCGTCGACGGTACCGGCGATCGTTCGGTTTCCTACCATTCGGCAGGCGGTATCAAGCTGTCCGACGCAGTCGGCAAGGCGATCGGCTTTGCCGAGCGCGCCGCCACGCCGACTGCGGCGTTCCAGCTCCGCCTCACCGGAACCACCGGCGGAAGGTTCGAGAACGGATTCACCACCCTGGTGTGGGTCCCGGGACCCGACGCGACGCCGACGGCTGACGGCGGCGTTCACGCGGATCTCCAGAAGGGGGTGTGGTGGAGCACTCAGAACATCGACGGTGCCAAGGATCGCGTGTCCGTTCCGTTGGCAGACATCGTCGCCGCGAACCCGAACGCGGTGGTCGACCACTACGGCGTCAGTGTGGGCACCGGTTCCGCCGCCACGTCGACGCTGGTCGATGCAGTGCAGTTCAACGGATGCACCACCAACTTCGCGAAGAAGGATCCGGCTTCGGGAACAGGTTCGCTGGGCGACGTCTTCGGCAGCCTGTTCGGTAGCTAGTCGCTGGTAAAAGTACTGGTAGGAGTTACTTCCACCAGTCATCGAGTGGTGTGACCGGCACCGTGCGCTTGTGACGAGTGTTGGTGAACATCTTCTCGAGCTTTTCGGCTACCTCGGAGGAAACGTCCTTTCCTTCGAGGTAGTCGTCTATCTGGGAGTACGTGACGCCGAGGGCAACTTCGTCGGGCAGTGCGGGCCGGTCGTCCTCGAGGTCGGCGGTCGGCACCTTGCGCCACGTGCTCTCGGGTGCGCCCAATTCCTGCAGTAGCGCAGCGCCCTGACGTTTGCTCAGGCCGGTGAGCGGCGTGATGTCGACGCCGCCGTCACCGAATTTCGTGAAGAAGCCGGTAATCGCTTCTGCGGCGTGGTCGGTACCGATCACCAAGTAGCCGAGCTGACCGGCAATCGCATATTGAATGACCATTCGTTCGCGCGCCTTGATGTTGCCACGGACGAAGTCGCGTAGTTCGCCGTTCCCCAACGCCTCGGAGGCCTCACGGGCTGTGGCGTCGGCACCTGGCTTGACGTTGACCGTGAGTGAGCGGTCCGGCTTGATGAATCCGAGTGCGATCTGAGCATCGGACTCGTCGGCCTGAGCACCGTAGGGGAGTCGAACAGCGACGAACTCGGCCTCGTGGCCTTCTTCGCGGAGTTCGGTGACCGCACGTTGGGCGAGGGCGCCGGCGAGCGTGCTGTCCTGACCGCCGCTGATTCCCAGAACGAATCCTTTGGCGGGGGTCGAGCGCACGTAGTCCTTCAGGAACTGGACTCGCGCGCGAACCTCCGCTGCGGCGTCGATTGTCGGCTTTGCGCCGAGTTCTTCGATGATGCTTTCACGCAGTGTGGCCATGAATGGACTCTAGCGATGTGAGCAGGCGCGCGCAGTGCCACCACAACGTGGGCGGTACGGTCGCGCACATGAGTGCGAACAACGTTCTGGTGGTCAGTGCGACGAAGTCGGAAGCGGCCTATGTGCCGCAAGGATACGAACTGCTGATCACAGGTATTGGAAAGGTCAGTGCTGCAACAGCAGTCGCCTCTGCTCTGGCGCGGTACGAGCGGGAAGATCTGCCGCTGGTCGTCAACATCGGGACCGCCGGTGCGCTGCACGCGCACCACGGCGGCCTCTATGTTCCCGGCGTCGTCATCAATCACGACATCAGCAGCACCGCGATCCGAGCACTGGGGCACGACGTCGCGGACCGTTTGGTGCTCGCCGACGGAGACGACTCCGTGCTGGCGACCGGCGACGCATTCATTGCCGACGCTGCGACCCGGGACGCCCTCGCTCAGCGAGCCGATCTGGTCGACATGGAGGGTTTTGCCATCGCCTTCGCCGCGCAGGCCGCGGGTGCCACCTGCCGGCTCGTCAAACACGTCAGCGACCATGCGGACGACTCGGCCCTGGATTGGCCCGCGATGATCGATGCCAGCGCCCGCGAATTGGGACGCTGGCTGGTGAACAACGTCTGATCAACCTGCAGCGTCCGATCAAGCCTGCGCAGTCAGTATCAAGCCGGTGTTGTCGGGCTTGCGCAGGGTCAGCGTGTCGGCGTCGACGGTGTAGCTCACTTCACCGTCGAGTACTGCCAGGATCTGGCGCTCGATGTCCATGTTCTCCTCGGGGCAAGCCATACGCGTGGTTGCCATCGGCGTGAACGTGACTGTGGTGTCGGATACCTGGGCGCTTCCGGTCATGCGATTGCATCCGGTGGTCCCGCTGACCGAACCGTCTGCGGCAATCGTGAGTTCAGGAGCTGACGTCTCCAGAGCCAGGCTCGTACTGATCGCGTCGGGGCTGATGAGTGACGTGACGGTCCACGTCGTGCCCTGGAGCGGTCGATCCGGCGTGACGATCTTCTTGTCCTGCAGGGTCACTGTGGCGTCGTCCGATGTCAGGGTGAGGGTGTCGCCGTCGAGGCTCCACGTCGGCGCGGAGGTCAGCAATGTTGTTGTCCAGGTGTCGGATTCGGCGATGCCGGGAGGGCAGCCCATCATGGTCGATGCCATGGTGCCGGTGGTCAGCTTGCCGTCGGTGAACTCGATCGAGCCGTTTGCCGTGTTGCATCCGGCGCTCGCGGACACTCGACCCGCTTGGCTGAAATCGAGAGTCAGCGGGCCGCCGCCGGGAATTTGTGTTCCGTCGACGGAGGTCGAGATGAAGACGCGGCCGGAGGGGTCCGTCTTGTCCTCGGGGGAGTCGGACGAAGCGGAGCAACCGCTTACCGCGGCGATGGTCAGGAGGCCGATGACGGCAGCTGCGATGCGCATGGGCTCACATTAAGTGGTGGGACGGATCTGGGGAGTCAACATCGAGTAACGCGCCGGGCAAGGTCTTCCCAGCCGGCGGCCAGGCGCTCGGTGGTCATCCCGAGATCGCGCACCTGATGAAGGACAAGCGACGCTTCGAGCGGTGCCAACAGTGCCGAAGCGAGCAGATCGAGGTCGCCCTCGACGCCGGCTCCTCGAAGAAGTCCGATGACGTGAGCGATGCCGAGTGCTCGTGCCGGACCGCCGAAGCGGTATTCAGGAGCGTTTTCCGCCGCTCGGAGGACTTCGCCCTGTACTTCCACCATGGCGATCCGGGCTCGTCCGAACGCGATGAGGCGCTCGATCGGCGGCGCGCCAGGACCCAACGGTGGGGGGCCGAACATGAATGCCTGCTGCAGTTCTCGCTCGGTGTGATCGAGCAGTGCCTGCATCAGTCCCGATCGATTGCCGAAGCGCCGAAAAACTGTGCCCTTGCCCACACCGGCTCGGCACGCGACGGCATCCATCGTGACCGCGTCGACACCTCGCTCGGCGACGAGGAGGGCTGCGGCGTCGAGCAGAAGTACGCGGTTACGTGCTGCGTCACCGCGCTCGACGGGTACGGCGCCGATCTGGGGGAGGGGGATTGCGCTCACGGGATCAGGTTACAGGGCCGAGGAATGTAAGTGGACCGCGGTCCGTTTAGTTGATATAACTTTCAACCGGAGCCACCAACCGCACCACTCTCGAAGGAATCTCGTTATGTCACAGACCAATGTTCTCGTTCTCGTCGGCAGCCTGCGCGCCGGATCCGTCAATCGCCAGCTTGCCGAGACGGCTGTGTCCGCCGCACCCGAGGGTGCAACGCTGACGGTCTTCGAAGGCCTCGCCGACGTCCCCTTCTACAACGAAGACATCGACGTCGAGGGTGCTTCCATTCCCGCTGTCGACGCACTGCGCGCCGCTGCGAGCGACGCTGACGCGTTCCTGCTCGTCACCCCCGAATACAACGGCACCATCCCCGCAGTTCTGAAGAACGCCATCGACTGGATCTCGCGTCCGTACGGTGTCGGTGCAGTCAAGGACAAGGCTGTCGCAGTCATCAGCGCTTCGCCCAGCGGCAACGGCGCCAAGTGGGCGCACGAAGACACCACCAAGGCAGTCCGCATCGCCGGCGGCAAGGTCGTCGAGGACACCGCACTGAGCATCGGTGGAACCGGCGCACTGTTCGGTGAGCTGCACCCGCGTGAGAACGCAGAGGTGCTCGCTCAGGTCTCCAAGGTCGTCTCCGACCTCGTCGACGCCAGCAAGCAGCTCGTCAACGCGTAAACCGTTTCTCGAGTGAGGGCCATGCCGGAAGGTGTGACCCTCACTCGTATGCGAGCGAGGGTCATACGTCCGCTAGAGCCCTTCGCGTTCCATCGCGTCGTCGACGGCGTCGCGAACCGACTCGAAATCCTTGCCGGCCAACATCGCTTCGCCCATCGCGGCATCGATACGGTCGGCGACGACTGCGTACCGACGCTCCCAGTTCTCCTTGTCCTCCCGCCAGTAACCCATCACGTGCATGCGGGTTGCCGGGATTTCCCATGTTCGACGCAGATGGGCGCGGATGCGTCTGGCGGTCGCGGCCTCGACTGCGCACCAGATGTAGCCCTCGCCGGGAGGCATGCGAACGCCGGCCAATTCGGCGAGCAGTGAGTCTGCTTCGTCGATCCATCGGTAGTGAGCGTCGGCGCGCGTCGTGAACGTCTGCTGTTCGCTCGGCGCGGGCACTTGTGCAATGACGTGGATCGGTAGATCGTCGGGTGCTTCTTCCAAGATCCGCCCGATCGCGGGCAGGGCGGCGTGATCGGCGACGAGTAGCAGCCAGTCGCACTCTGCCGGCGGCGTGAACCACCCGCTCGCAGTCGAGAGATGGACGGTCGCGCCCGGTTGCGCATTCTCGGCCCAGAGTGCCGCTCCGCCGTGGCCGTGGAGAACGAAGTCGATCTCCAGTTCGTTCTTCGACGGCTGCCAGCGTCGGACCGTGTAACTACGGGCGTGAGGGGGATCGAGGGGGAATCTGACGAGCACCCGTTCGTCGGGGCTCCCGCTCGTCTCGAAGTCGCTCAGGCCCGCGCCGCCGAAGGTGATTCTGCGCATCAGTGGTGTCACCTGCTGCGTTCTCGTCACGGTTGCCTGGTGGCGCGGAGCTTCGTCCTTCGGAGGTGTTTCCACGACGCTCATGGTAGGTCCGAGAAGTGGTTTTCAGATGCTGTCGAGCCCGCGACCGAAATGTGACGCGCGACACGCCGACGCGCCGGAAGTTGTGTGCGCTGAACAGGGGCGACCTGGGAATTTCAACGATGTGACTCACAACATCTCGCGTTATGTGTTTCTGTCGGCCACTAGGTGTAGTGTCTTGAGCACTGAGAGACCACAACGCGGAACGCCTCGAGCGAGACTCCGGCAATCGGTCGAATCGGTGCTGAACATCACTACATCGGCCTTTGTTGGCTAAGCGAAAGAGGGACTCTCATGAGCATCACCGTCTACACCAAGCCCGCTTGCGTTCAGTGCAATGCCACCTACCGCGCCCTCGACAAGGCCGGTCTCGAATACAACGTCATCGACATCACCGAGGATGCCGAAGCCCGCGACTACGTCATGGCTCTCGGGTACCTCCAGGCACCCATCGTGGTTGCCGGTGAAGATCACTGGTCGGGCTTCCGTCCCGATCGCATCAAGACCCTGACCGTCGCTGCTTGAAGCGCCGCAGTGTCGGCGGTGGAGACCTCCGCCGACACATCTGAGTAGTTCCGGGCACCGTACAAGAAAATGGTGACAACCGATGACTTCGCTGGTCTATTTTTCCAGCGTGTCGGAGAACACCCACCGATTCGTTCAACGTCTCGGCCTGCCTGCGACACGTATACCCATCCATGACCGTGACGGCTCATTTCGCGTAGACGAGCCCTATGTGCTGATTCTGCCCACCTATGGTGGCGGGGTCACCGTGACAGGGCGCGACACCAGTTATGTGCCGAAGCCGGTCATTCGTTTTTTGAACAATCCACACAACAGGTCGTTGATCAGAGCAGTGATCGCGGCGGGAAACACCAATTTCGGTGAGTCCTTTTGCTATGCAGGAAACATCATTTCCCAGAAATGCCACGTTCCTTTTCTGTACCGGTTCGAACTCATGGGCACTGCCGAAGATGTCGACCGAGTACGAGAAGGCTTGGGGGAGTTCTGGAATCATCTCGAAACAGAGAAGGAGCACGGGCAGTGGCGCCAACCATCACTGACACGATCGCGGCAGGAAGCGTAGAGCGTGATGCACGCGGCGGCGATTCCACCAACGGTCTCGACTACCACGCACTCAATGCCATGCTCAACCTGTACGGCGCCAACGGCGAGATCCAGTTCGAGATGGATGTCGCTGCAGCCCGTCAGTACTTCTTGCAGCACGTCAACCAGAACACCGTGTTCTTCCACAATCTGGACGAGAAGCTGGACTACCTCGTCGAGGAAAACTACTACGAGCCAGAGGTTCTCGATCAGTACTCACGTACTTTCGTGAAGTTCCTGATCGATCACGCGTACGCCAAGAAGTTCCGCTTCCCGACGTTCCTGGGTGCGTTCAAGTACTACACCTCCTACACGCTCAAGACCTTCGACGGTAAGCGCTACCTCGAGCGTTTCGAAGATCGTGTCTGCATGGTTGCGCTCACCCTGGCTGCAGGCAACGAAGACCTGGCCGTCGAACTCGTCGACGAGATCATCGCCGGACGCTTCCAGCCCGCCACCCCGACGTTCCTGAACTCGGGCAAGAAGCAGCGCGGCGAGCCCGTGTCCTGCTTCCTGCTTCGTATCGAAGACAACATGGAGTCCATCGGTCGCTCCATCAACTCGGCACTGCAGCTGTCCAAGCGCGGTGGCGGTGTTGCCTTGCTGCTCACCAACGTTCGTGAGCACGGCGCGCCGATCAAGAAGATCGAGAACCAGAGCTCGGGTGTCATCCCGATCATGAAGCTTCTCGAGGACTCGTTCTCCTACGCCAACCAGTTGGGTGCGCGTCAGGGCGCCGGTGCTGTGTACCTGCATGCGCACCACCCCGACATCTACCGCTTCCTCGACACCAAGCGTGAGAACGCCGACGAGAAGATCCGCATCAAGACGCTCTCTCTCGGCGTCGTGATCCCGGACATCACTTTCGAACTGGCGAAGAAGAACGAGGACATGTACCTGTTCTCGCCGTACGACGTCGAGCGCATCTACGGAGTTCCGTTCTCCGACATCAACGTCTCCGAGAAGTACTACGAGATGGTCGACGACAAGCGAATTCGCAAGTCCAAGATCAAGGCTCGCGAGTTCTTCCAGACCGTCGCCGAATTGCAGTTCGAATCGGGCTACCCCTACATCATGTTCGAGGACACGGTGAACCGGGCAAACCCGATCGAAGGCAAGATCACGCACTCGAACCTGTGCTCGGAGATCCTGCAGGTTTCGACGCCTTCACTGTTCAACGACGACCTGTCCTACTCGAAGGTCGGCAAGGACATCTCCTGCAACCTGGGTTCGCTGAACATTGCGAAGACCATGGACTCGCCCGACTTCGCCAAGACCATCGAAGTGTCGATCCGCGGATTGACAGCGGTGTCCGACCAGACGCACATCTACTCGGTGCCGTCGATCGAGCAGGGCAACAACGACTCCCACGCCATCGGCCTCGGTCAGATGAACCTGCACGGATACCTCGCTCGTGAGCGGATCTTCTACGGCAGTGAAGAAGGCATCGACTTCACGAACATCTACTTCTACACCGTGCTGTTCCACGCACTGCGTGCGTCGAACAAGATCGCCATCGAGCGCGGCTCGTACTTCAAGGGTTTCCCGGAGTCGAAGTACGCCTCGGGCGAATTCTTCGACAAGTACACCGACCAGGCCTGGGAGCCGGCAACCGACAAGGTTCGCGGACTCTTCGCCGATGCGAAGCTGCACATCCCCACCCAGGACGACTGGCGTGAGCTGAAGGCTTCGGTTCAGAAGCACGGTATCTACAACCAGAACCTTCAGGCCGTCCCGCCGACCGGCTCGATCTCGTACATCAACTACTCCACCAGCTCCATCCACCCGGTGGCGTCGAAGATCGAGATCCGCAAGGAAGGCAAGATCGGTCGCGTCTACTACCCGGCGCCCTACCTGACCAACGACAACCTGGAGTACTACCAGGATGCCTACGAAATCGGGTACGAGAAGATCGTCGACACCTATGCTGCCGCAACGCAACACGTCGACCAGGGCCTGTCGCTGACACTGTTCTTCAAGGACACCGCCACCACGCGCGACATCAACAAGGCGCAGATCTACGCGTGGCGCAAGGGAATCAAGACGCTGTACTACATCCGTCTGCGTCAGATGGCACTCGAAGGCACCGAGGTCGAGGGCTGCGTTTCCTGCATGCTGTAAATGGCTTCGCCCCCGTGGACCTTTTCGGTAGTGACTGCTACCGAAAGGCTCACGGGGGCAGCTTGCTTTTCAGGCTTGCTCGTCAAGCCGGCGGACGGCCTGGACCGTGCATCTTGCCGGCGTTCTTCGGCATTCGACCGTGCTCGGTGAGTGCGCGCCGAAGGAGAAACTCGATCTGGGCGTTGGTACTTCGGAGATCGTCGGCGGCCCAGCGGGCAAGCGCGTCGTGCACCGCTGGGTCCAACCGAAGAAGGATCTTCTTACGCTCGGATCGAGGAGCTGGATCCGTGGCCATGTGGCCTTTCCTTTACTGGTAGAGCGAACCGGTGTTCAGCACCGGTTGTGCGTCGCGGTCGCCGCACAGCACGACCAGAAGGTTACTGATCATCGTCGCCTTGCGTTCCTCGTCGAGTTCGACGACGTGCTTTTCCTCGAGCTGCTTGAGTGCCATGTCGACCATGGACACCGCACCTTCGACGATCTGCTGACGGGCGGCGATGACAGCGCCCGCCTGCTGGCGCCGAAGCATTGCGCTGGCGATCTCGGGTGCATACGAGAGCCGGTTGATGCGTGTCTCGATCACTTCGACACCCGCCGCACGCACGCGGGCGTGAACCTCCTCCGACAAGGTGGTGGTGATGATATCGGCGTTCTCGCGCAACGAGACTCGGCCTTCGGCGTCGTACGGATAGCTGCCGGCGATATGGCGGACGGCCGCCTCGGTCTGCACCGAGACGAACTCCTCGTAGTCGTCCACCTGGAACGAGGCGAGCGCTGTGTCGGCCACCTGCCAGACGACCACCGCCGAGATCTCGATGGGATTGCCGTCGGCGTCGTTCACCTTCGCCTGACCGGTCTCGTGGTTTCGGATACGCGTCGAGATCGATCGACGGACAGTCAGCGGATTTGTCCACCGCAGTCCCGGCGTGCGCAGGGTGCCGCTGTACGAGCTTCCCAGGAGTTGAAGAACTCGGGCTTGATTCGGTTGCACCAAGGTCAGGCCCATCAGCAAGGGGAGTGACGCGATGAACAGCACCACTCCGACCGGAATCAGGGCGAAGAGTCCCAGAACTCCGCCAACGACGGACAGTGCGATTCCGGCCAGGAAGAGAAGTACGCCGCCGAGGAGCATCCAGCTGCCGGACAGGTCCCAGCCTGGGCGTTCGGCGATCGTTGTGGTGGCGACACCGGTCGGTTTCTCGGCCACGGTGGGTGTGCTGGTCATGCGAGACTCGCTTTCCATCGGTAAGTGATATTTAATTGATATCACATTTTTTGTACTCGTGGAGGGGCGCGTGCGACACATGTTGTTGTGTTGGCATCGCGGACCCGACACAACGGGTAGTGTTCAGGCAAGCCAACATTCGGCAGTATCTCTCTCGCTAGGTAGGAATTATGGTCAAGCTGGTCAGTCGCGTTTCCGCCATCAACTGGAATCGCGTCCAGGACGAGAAGGACGCCGAGGTGTGGGATCGCCTCGTCAGCAACTTCTGGCTGCCCGAAAAGGTGCCGGTCTCCAACGACATCCCGTCCTGGGGAACGCTGACCGCGCAGGAGCAGCAGCTCACCATGCGCGTCTTCACGGGCCTGACGTTGCTCGACACCATTCAGGGAACCGTCGGCGCCGTCAGCCTCATCCCGGACGCGATCACCCCCCACGAAGAAGCGGTCTACACCAACATCGCCTTCATGGAATCGGTGCACGCCAAGAGCTACAGCTCGATCTTCTCGACGCTGTGCTCCACCCCCGACATCGACGACGCGTTCCGCTGGTCGGAGGAGAACCCGAACCTGCAGCGCAAGGCGCAGATCGTTCTCGACTACTACAACGGCGAGTCGCCGCTCAAGCGCAAGGTCGCCTCGACGCTCCTCGAGAGCTTCCTCTTCTACTCCGGCTTTTACCTGCCGATGTACTGGTCATCACGCGCCAAGCTCACCAACACCGCAGACCTCATCCGCCTGATCATCCGCGACGAGGCCGTGCACGGTTACTACATCGGCTACAAGTACCAGAAGGGCCTCGAACAGCTCACCGAGGCCGAGCGTGAAGAGCTCAAGAACTACACGTTCGAGTTGCTCTTCGAGCTCTACGAGAACGAGGTCGACTACACCCAGGACCTCTACGACGGCGTCGGCCTGACCGAGGATGTCAAGAAGTTCCTGCGCTACAACGCCAACAAGGCGCTCAACAACCTCGGTTACGAAGGCCTCTTCCCGAAGGACGAGACGGACGTCAATCCGGCTATCCTGTCGGCACTTTCGCCGAATGCGGACGAGAATCACGACTTCTTCTCCGGCTCGGGTAGCTCCTACGTCATCGGCAAGGCCGTCAACACCGAAGACGACGACTGGGATTTCTAGAGCGACGACCCGCCTTTACATGCCGAAGCCCGACTCCTGCACACGCAGGAATCGGGCTTCCGTCATGTACGGGGGAGTGGACTAGCGCTGAAACCACGCTTCCGGCTTGTCCAGCAACGCTTTTGCGAGGCGCAGACGCGAGGTTTCCGTCATGTCCGACGGCAGTTCGCTCGGCGCGAACCACGCGACCTCGAGGTTTTCGTCGTCCGCCACGTGTGCATCTCCGCCGGTCCACCTGGCCAGGAAGCACACGTCGAGATACTGGGTCACATCACCGTTGGGGTACGTAATGGGCTCTGTGACATCGACACTCGTGATCCGAATCAATTCGGCGTCGACGCCGGTTTCTTCCTTCGCCTCGCGCACCGCCGCCGACGACGGCTCCTCGCCAGGCTCGAGAACGCCGGACACAACGGCCCACTGACCGTTGTCGGCGCGGCGGGTGAGCAAGACCCGGCCGTTGTCGTCGCGGATCACGACGCTTACTCCGGACAGCCAGAGCGGCGCATGACCGACCTTCTCGCGCAGTGCGACAATGAATTCGGGGATCGGCATGATCAGAACCCGAACATCACAGTTGTGGCGAGCCGCCTCGAAGGTGGGAGTAGTCGTTCGTTCCGGTCAGCTCGCATATCCGTTCAAGGTTCCCTTCAAGTCCGCCAGTACGGCCCGGGCGGCAGTCATCCCGTTTCCGTTCCAGATGTCGTCTTCCGCTACGAACACACGCCGGTCGGTGGCAGCGGCGAGGTCCTGCCACTGGTCGCTCTTCATGATCTCGGTGCCGTAGGTCCGACCGTTCGGCCCGTCGAAGAGTACGTAGATCAAGTCACCTTCGGCGGCGCTGAGATCGTCGGCCGAAATCGGTGCTGTGGTCGCATCGGTCAATCGCTGCGCCGGTGGGCGCCGGACGCCGACGTCGCTGAGGATCTGTCCGGCGAAGGATGCGGGTCCCTCGATCTGCAGGTCCTTCGAACCGAACCGAACCACTGATGCCTGCGTCTGCGATGCATTCAATGCGTCGCCGAGCTGCACGACGTCCTGCTGGTAGCGGTCGAGCTCCGTCGCAGCTGCGGACGAACGGCCAAGTGCCTGGCCGGCGAGGGCGAACTGCGCTTTCCAGTACACGGGATCCGAGCCGGCGAACACGGTTGGGGCGATGGCGTCGAGTTGCCCGTACAAACCGTCGGACGCCGGACTGGACCCGAGGATCAAGTCCGGCGCGGCGGCCTTCACGGCGTTGACGTCGGGTGCGCTCACGGGGCCGACGCTCGGAATCTCCGAGATACCGAAACCGAGGTACGACGGTTGAGGCGAGTCGACGCCGGTTGCGGCGCCGACTACCCGCTCCCACAGACCGAGGGCGCACACGGCGTCCATCGAGACGCTGTCGAGGACCACGATCCGTTGGGGGTCGGAAGGAACCTCGGTTTCGCCCGCAGTGTGTACGACTCGACGCTTCACCTCAGGGCCGGCACCCGGGTCGGCCTGCGTCGACGTCGGGCACGCGGTGGCGGTGTCGCGTTCGATGCCCATCACGCCGGCACCGGCGATCGACGTAGTGGTCCGGACGATGGTGCTCGCGGGATCGTCCGACGAGTCGGACGAGCAACCGCCGAGGACGAGCATCGTGGCGGCGATCCCCAGGATCGAGACACGACGAACGGACGTGCGGGCGATCGTGCGTGAGAGAACAGACGTGCGCGAGAGAACGGACGTGCGTGAGAGAACAGACAAGTCGACGGCTTCCTGTGTGAGCGGGCGCCGTTCAGGTTAGCCGTTCGACTCAGCTGTTCTGCTTGTCCACCTCGAACGTGTCCGAGAGGTCGTCGAGGATCATGTGGGCGCCCTGGATGCTGACCGGCGACATCCACCGTGAATCGTCCACGTCGACCTTGCGTCCTCGAAGGGTCTGCCACAGCGGGCTCTCGAGGAACGGCTTCGCAGCTTCGGCGCTCTTGCCCTCGGCGTCCTGCCAGGTGCTGATGAAGATGACGTCCGCGTCGGCTTCGTTGATCAGCTCGGGGCTGATCTTCATCATGATGTTGCCGGCATCGGCGGGGTCGGGCCCCTGGTTGTCCGGGCGCTTCAATCCGGCGTCCTGAAGGACGATGCCGCTGAACGAAGTGGTGCGGTAGAGGCGAGCCGTCGGTTCACCGGCGAATCGGACCACCGAGATGACCGGGTTGTTCGCCTTCTCGTTGATTTCCTTGCCGACTGCAGTCGCTCGAGTTTCGTATTCGGTGATTTTCGCCTCGGCCAGCGATTCCTTGCCCAACGCTTCACCGACCAGGCGGATGTTGTCCTTCCACGTCGGACCGGTCGTCTGGGTGAAGACAGTGGGCGCGATCGCGGACAGTTGGTCGTAGTTCTTCCCGTCGCGGACCTCGGCGGAGATGATGAGGTCCGGTTGCAGTGCGGCGATCTTCTCGAGGCTCGCGCTGCTGACAGTGCCGACCGAGACGGCGTCCGCGGCGAATTCGTCCCTGGACGATCCGAGGTAGTCGGGCAGACCGGGCTCGCGGTAGTCGACGTAGCCGACGAGCGGGGATTCGAGGAGGAGGACGGCGTCGGTGAAGCTGTTGTCGAGCGCGACGATCCGCTGGGGTGCGGCCGGGATTTCGGTGCTCCCACGGAAGTGCTCGACGGTACGGGGGAATGCGCCCGACTCGGTCGAGGTGGTGGCTGCAGCGGGCTCGTCGTTACTCGAGCAGGCTGGAACGACCAAGGCGATCGAGGCTGCGACCGCTACCAGCGCGGCCCGGCGGGGAAAGAATTTCACTGATTGACTCCTGAGATGAGTTAGGCGAGGGTGACCTTATCAGTGGAGGAGTTGGCCGAAAACGGACACCGGCCGAATTCTTCGACGGGTACGACACGCCGATTCGGAAGTGGTTTCGGACTCCCGAGGGAACATAAACCGCAGGTCGTTCGTTCGGTGCCGTGAAAAACGGATGCTCGAGTACGACGCAGAGTAGGACCGGGTCGCGGTGCCTCGGAGTCACGGTCTACGATTCGATGAGCGCAAGCCAGAAGCCGTTGTCCGCAGCCCGGGCGACGGACCCTGCGGGCGCAACCAAGGGCTCTTTGACGGAGTCTGCGGAGCGACCAAAGGCACATTCAGGAGGATCAGTGACTGCCGTAGCGCCCCAGCCAGTCCCCACGATAGCGCCGGCCAGGCCTTACCCGCCGCGGCAGGGACCCAAGGGCTCATTCATTTTCAAGATGATCACGACCACCGATCCCAAGGTGCTCGGAATCATGTACTTGGCGACTTCCATCGCCTTCTTCCTCATCGGTGGCCTCATGGCACTGATGATGCGTGCCGAACTTGCTGTACCCGGTATGCAGTTCCTTTCCAACGAACAGTTCAACCAGCTGTTCACCATGCACGGCACGATCATGCTGCTGCTGTACGCGACCCCGATCGTCTTCGGTTTCGCGAACTACATTCTTCCGCTCCAGATCGGTGCGCCCGACGTCGCGTTCCCGCGTCTGAACGCGTTCAGCTACTGGCTGTACCTGTTCGGCGCGATCATCACGACGGCCGGATTCGTCACGCCCGGTGGCGCAGCGGACTTCGGTTGGACGGCATACACGCCGCTGACCAGCGCGCTGCACAGCCCCGGCGTCGGCGCCGACCTGTGGGTCTTGGGTCTGGCTGTCGCCGGCCTCGGCACCATCCTCGGTGGCGTCAACATGGTCACCACCGTGATCTGCCTGCGCGCACCCGGTATGACCATGTTCCGCATGCCGATCTTCACCTGGAACATCTTCATCACCAGCATCCTGATCCTGCTGGCGTTCCCGCTGCTGACCGCTGCATTCATGGGCCTGTTCGTCGACCGCCATCTCGGTGGACACATCTTCGACCCGGCAACGGGCGGTGTGCTCCTGTGGCAGCACCTGTTCTGGTTCTTCGGTCATCCCGAGGTGTACATCATCGCGCTGCCGTTCTTCGGCATCGTTTCGGAGATCTTCCCGGTCTTCAGCCGTAAGCCGATCTTCGGCTACAGCGGTCTGGTGTACGCAACGTTGGCCATTGCCGCTCTCTCGATCGCTGTGTGGGCTCACCACATGTACGCAACCGGCGCTGTCCTCCTGCCGTACTTCTCGTTCATGACGTTCCTGATCGCCGTGCCGACAGGCGTGAAGATCTTCAACTGGATCGGAACGATGTGGAAGGGGCAATTGACCTTCGAATCGCCGATGCTGTTCTCGATCGGCTTCCTGATCACCTTCCTCTTCGGTGGTCTGTCGGGTGTCATCCTCGCGAGCCCGCCGCTCGACTTCCACGTCACCGACAGCTACTTCGTCGTCGCCCACTTCCACTACGTGGTCTTCGGTACGGTCGTGTTCGCCACGTACGCCGGTATCTACTTCTGGTTCCCGAAGATGACCGGTCGCATGATGGACGAGCGCCTCGGCAAGTGGCACTTCTGGACCACGTTCGTCGGTTTCCACGGCACGTTCCTCGTTCAGCACTGGCTCGGTGCCGAAGGTATGCCGCGTCGGTACGCCGACTACCTGCCTTCGGACGGGTTCACCGTGCTCAACTCGGTCTCGACCATTTTCGCCTTCGTGCTCGGTGCCTCGACGCTGCCGTTCATCTGGAACGTCTTCAAGAGTTACCGCTACGGCGAAGTGGTCACCGTCGACGATCCGTGGGGTTACGGAAACTCGCTGGAGTGGGCGACCACCTGCCCGCCGCCGCGTCACAACTTCACCGAGTTGCCGCGCATCCGTAGCGAGCGTCCGGCGTTCGAGCTGCACTACCCGCACATGGTGGAGCGGATGCGCGCAGAAGCGCACGTCGGCCCCGGTCACGGCGGGAAGAACGCCAGCACCGTACTCGAAGATGCTCGTCACGAGCCGCTGACAGTCGGGGACGAAGGCGACCCCGGCACCGACAGCCGCTCCTGAGCGAAGTAACACACTGAAGTAATCAGCGAAGGCCCCGCCCGAGTAACGGGTGGGGCCTTTCGCTTGGCACAATAGTGACGATCAAGACGCGAACGAAGAAACGATCGGAGTTTTCGGTGGGTGCCTCTGACACCACTGTTCTGGTGACTGTGACCGGGCCGGACCGCCCTGGCGTCACCTCGGTACTGTTCGCGGCGCTGTCGCGGCACGATGTGCGTCTGCTCGACGTGGAGCAGGTGGTGATTCGAGGTCGACTGACACTCGGGGTCATGGTGGCCTGCCCGAACGATCCCGAAGCTCTTCAGGAAGAGCTCGAACAGGCGATGGCGACGGTCGGAATGAACGTCGACATCGAAATCGGTGCCGATCCCGGGCGACCTGCAGTGTCCACTCACGCCGTCGTTGTTCTCGGCAGCCCGGTCAATGCTCGCGCCATGCGCTCGGTAGCACGCGAACTCGCGAAGCAGGGCGCCAACATCGACTCCATCCGTGGTGTCGCCGATTATCCGGTCACCGGCCTCGAACTCAGCGTCAGCGCAGCCGATACTGTCGACGGCGACGCGAAGCTGCGTACCGGACTCGCCGAGGTCGCCGCTCTCGAAAACGTCGACATCGCAGTCGAGCGCGCAGGTCTCGCTCGCCGAGCCAAGCGTCTGATCGTGTTCGACGTGGACTCGACGCTCGTTCAGGGCGAGGTCATCGAGATGCTCGCCGCCAAGGCCGGAGTCGAGGACGAGGTCCGCGCCGTCACCGAAGCTGCGATGCGCGGCGAGATCGACTTCACCGAATCACTGCACCAGCGTGTGGCGACACTCGCCGGACTCGACGCCTCCGTCATCGACGAGGTGGCAGAGAGCATCGAACTGACGCCGGGAGCGCGCACCACGATTCGCACGCTGCGCCGCCTCGGATTCCACTGCGGCGTGGTGTCCGGCGGTTTCCGCCAGGTCATCGAAGGCCTCGCACACGAACTCGAACTGGACTTCGTGCACGCCAACACCCTCGAGATCGTCGACGGCAAGCTGACCGGACGTGTGATCGGTGAAATCGTCGACCGCGCTGCGAAGGCCGTCGCGCTGCGCAAGTTCGCCGATCAGGTCGGTGTTCCGATGGAACAGACCGTCGCTGTCGGTGACGGTGCCAACGACATCGACATGCTCAACGCCGCGGGCCTGGGTGTGGCGTTCAACGCCAAGCCTGCGTTGCGGGAGGTCGCGGACGCGGCTTTGTCGCATCCCTTCCTCGATGCCGTGCTGTTCATTCTCGGTGTGACCCGCGACGAGGTCGAGGCTGCGGACGCCGTCGACGGTGGCGTACGACGCGTACCGATTCCATGAGTTCCGATCCAGCTTTCAGTTCCGATCCAGCAGTCAGTTCCGATCCAGCTGTGATGTCCGGCCCCGATTCTCGCTGGCGCGAGCGCCACGCGGTGTTGGCTGCCGGCTACGGAGGGCGAGACGACCCCGCGGATCCGGCGCTGGTGCTGGCCATGCCGATCGTTCTCCACATTCCGAAGGCAGATCGGCCCAAGCGCACCGCACTGCTCGAGGCTGCCGCAACGGCGGCAGTGGCGCTGTGTCTGGACGAACGCGTCGGGTTCACCGAAGACGGGGAGCCCGGCCCGTGGCACGAGGACTATTCGGCGTGGGTGGGTGCCCGGATCCGGAAAGTGTCTCGCCGAGCGCGTGGAGTCCAGTGGCTCGCCGCGCAAGAGGTGCCGGGAATCACCGTCGACGTGGATGGCGCCCAGGCGAGGGCTCTGGTTCCCGGGCCGGTCGGAGAACTGGACCCGCGAATCAAGAAGTTGCAGATCGGTGGCACCGACCTCGAGCACGACGAGCCTGGCGAGCCCGAGCCCGGCATTCCGGTGCTGTGGATCGACTCGGCGCTCGAGATGACGGTAGGCAAGGCGTCGGCACAGGTCGGGCATGCCTCGATGTTATTGGCAGCGGCCATGTCCGAGAAACAGTGCTGGGCATGGGCGCAGAACGACTTCCGTTGCTCGGTACGCGACGCAAGTCCGAAACAGTGGGCCGAGGCAGTAGGTCGATTGAAGAGGTCGGAGGCCGTCGCGGTGCGCGATGCGGGGTTCACGGAAGTGGCACCAGGCTCCATGACAGTCATCGCTGTTCCGTAGAGACCTCACCCGACCAGTCCAGTGTCGGCAACTTGGCTATGGATGAACAGTCCAGTGGCCTTCAAGATGGTCGAGTGCTGATACGGAGATTCGCCTCGCTGTTCGTCGGTCTGTGGTTGTACGGCTTCTCGATGGCCATGATGATCACTGCCGGCCTCGGACTGGACCCCTGGGATGTGTTTCATCAGGGTGTGGCCGAGCATGTTTCGCTCAGTTTCGGTGTGATCACTGCCATTACCGGTGCGGTGGTACTGCTGCTCTGGATTCCGATCCGTCAGCGGCCAGGATTCGGCACGGTCGCGAATGTCGTTGTCATTGCAATCTCGGTGGATACTTCACTGGCCTTCTTGCCGGTCTTCGATTCCATGCCAGTTCGTGCCGTGATCATGGTCGCGGGCATCCTCCTCAACGGTCTGGCCAGCGTTCTCTACATCGGCGCAGGCATGGGGCCGGGTCCCCGCGACGGGTTGATGACAGGACTGGTCGCGCGCACCGGCTTGTCGGTCAGGCTCGTGCGTACCAGCATCGAAATCGCGGTCCTCGCTACCGGATGGCTTCTCGGTGGAACCGTTGGCGTCGGAACCGTGTTGTACGCCTTCGGGATCGGGCCGACCATTCAATTCCTGATCAAGGTGCTGCCGGATTCCATGACAGCAGCGGTTACCGGCGGACGTGACACCGAACGTAAGGCCAAGACCGTGGGTCCGGTCAACGAGATCTCGGTGCCGACGGGAACTTCCGCCGTGGAGGCAGGTTCGCCGGTCGGTGACGCCGAATCGAACGATGCAGTCAAGGTGCCGTCGAACCATTCCGGAGTGCCGACCGTGACCTGAACCGGTCCGCCGGAATGCAGAATCAGGAGCCAACTGTCGTCACCGAGCGGGCGCCCGGTCCGAGTGTGAGACCGAACGTCGGCTCCGTCGATCCAGGCCTGCAGCGTTCGGTGACTCTCGTCGTACCATGCGGTGTCGTCGAACTCGACGCCGGCAGAGTCGAACCAGACGAGGTCCGGGTGCTCCAGTCTCCTTCTGCCTTCGAAGAATTCGGGCTGACGCAACGCCGGTGCCGCTCGGCGTAACCCGAACGCTCGGGAGACGAACTGCACCAACGACTGATCGGCCCTCGCCCAGTCCAGTGCCCACGAATCGGCTGGGGAGGCAAGTGTGGGAACACAATACGCGTTGTTGTTTCCACCCAGGCTGTGGCCGAACTCGTCTCCGGCGGTGAGCATCGGTGTGCCTGTCGACAGCACGAGTGTGGCCAGTAGCGCCCGTACGTGACGTGCCCTGGCGTCCTGAATCTCGGGATCGGTGCTCGGGCCTTCGATTCCGTGGTTGAACGAATCGTTGTGATCGGCGCCGTCACGATTGTCTTCACCGTTGGCCGCGTTGTGCTTGTGGTTGTATGCCACGAGATCGGCGGCGGTGAAACCGTCGTGCGCCGTGACGAAGTTGATCGACGCCCAGGGGCGACGGCCGCTGCCGGCAAAGATGTCCTCGGAACCGGCGAGGCGCGACGCGACCTTCCGAACGCTGGAGCCGCCGTTCCAGAACTGGCGAATGGTGCTGCGGTACTTGTCGTTCCATTCCGACCACTGGAGTCCGAAGTTTCCGACCTGGTAACCGTCGGCCGTCGCATCCCACGGTTCGGCGATGAGCTTGCACCGAGTCAGGACCGGATCGGAGGAGATGGCGGACAGGATGGACGCGCGCTGGTCGAAGGCCCCGCCGCGCGGCCGACCCAACGCGCTCGCGAGATCGAATCGGAAGCCGTCGACACCCATTTCGGTGGCCCAGTAACGGAGGCTGTCCGTGATCATGCGGACGGCGATGGGGGAGCAGGCGTCGACCGTGTTGCCGCACCCGGTCAGATCGATGTCGCGGCCGTTGCCGTCGAGAAGGTAGTAGCCAGGGCCGTCCAAACCTCGCCAGCTGACACTGATTCCGTCGACGCTCTGCTCGCAGGTGTGGTTGTAGACGACGTCGAGGATGACCTCGATGCCTGCCGCGTGGAGTGCGTCGACCATGATCCGGAACTCGGTGACTTCGCCGCCCGGAGTTGCCGCGTATCCGGGATGCGGGGCGAAGTACGACGCCGTCGAGTATCCCCAGTGATTGCGCATCCCTCGCTCGCGGACGCTGTGTTCGGTCAGAAACGCCTGTACGGGAAGCAGTTCCACCGCGGTGACGCCGAGTGAGACGAGGTGATCGATCACAGCCGGTGCCGTCAGGCCGAGGTACGTTCCGCGGTGGGCGGCGGGAACTCCTGGATGAGTGGCGGTGTATGCGCCGACATGCAGTTCGTAGATCACGCTTTCCTCCCACGGCGTCTCGAGGCGGGCCGAGGCGGGAGCGAGGCCGGGAGTCACCACGGACAGCGGCACGTGGCCGAGCGAGTCGAGCGTCGACGGGTCGCCGAAAGGATCGTCGGCGTACGACAGGAGGGCGCGGTGGTCACCGAGTTCCCCTTCGATGCGGCGCGCCCACGGATCGATGAGCAGCTTGTGTGGATTCAGTCTCAGTCCGGCACGCGGATTCCACGGGCCGCTCGCCCGAATTCCGTACCGCTGCCCCGCGCCGACCCCGGCGATGATCCCGTGCCAGATTCCGTACGTGTGTTGCCGGAGTTCGACGCGATCTTCGTTTCCGTCCTGGTCGATCAGGCAGATCTGGACGCTCGACGCAGCTGGGGCGTGGACCGCGAACTGGGTTCCGGAGTCCACGATGTGGGCGCCGAGTGGGAATGGAGACCCGGGCGTCGGGGCGGGAGTTTCGATGAGAGGCGACACGCAAGATGATCCTGCCGTGAACGGTCGGAGAATGTGCGGGAAGATGTTCGGGTGCCGCTACCTGATCCAGATCTGCTCATCGATTTCGACAACGTACTCATCCGCCGGGGAGGGTCCACTCTTGTGGGGCCCGTCACCTGGAAAGTGGAGCTGGACGAGCGATGGGTGGTGCTCGGACCCAACGGTGCCGGCAAGACGTCGCTGCTGCGAATCGCAGCCGGTGAAACTTTCCCGACCAGCGGTTCTGCCCACCTCCTCGGTGAAGCTCTCGGCAAGGTCGACGTCAACGAGTTGCGCCCGCGAATCGGATTGTCCTCGTCGTCGTTGGCGAACCGCGTGCCCGGCGACGAGAAGGTCAGCGACCTCGTCGTGTCGGCCGGCTACGCCGTCCTCGGTCGGTGGCGCGAGGAGTACGAATCCATGGACACCTCGCGTGCTGTGGAGATGCTCGAAAGCCTCGGTGCCGAGCACCTGGCGGATCGGACGTACGGGACGCTTTCCGAAGGCGAGCGCAAGCGAGTCCTCATCGCGCGAGCCCTGATGACCGATCCCGAACTTCTTCTTCTGGACGAGCCCGCCGCTGGGCTCGACCTCGGTGGCCGTGAGGAACTCGTGGCCAGACTCGCAGAACTGGCTGCCGATCCGGACGCCCCGGCTACCGTTCTGATCACCCATCACGTCGAGGAAATCCCGCCGGGCTTCACGCACGCACTCCTTCTCAAGGAAGGTGAGGTCGTCTCCCAGGGTCTTCTGGACGACGTGATCACCGCCGAAAATCTGAGCGCGGCATTCAGCCAGTCCATCAGCCTCGACAAGGCGGACGGCCGATACTTCGCGCGACGTGCGAGGCCGTCCGGAGCTCATCGCGCGTGAGCGTCAGTGGGACCTGAAATGCGGCCCAGATCACAGATCGCGTAGGTTCGCGAAGCATGGCTAACGAGAATGCAAACGCTGTCCCCGAGCCCAATGATGCGTCGACCGTCATCTTGGTGCGCGATGCCGAATCCGGTATCGAGATCTTCCTGCTTCAACGAGTGCAGGGGATGGCGTTCGCCGGTGGCATGACGGTCTTCCCCGGCGGCGGCGTCGACAAGTCAGATGCGACGGCCGAGGTCGAGTGGGCCGGCCCTTCCGTCGAGTGGTGGGCCGAGCGATTCAGCACGGATGTGGCTCGGGCGAAGGCTCTCGTCTTGGCTGCGGTGCGGGAAACTTTCGAGGAGTGCGGCGTCCTGCTCGCCGGACCGACCGCGGACACCGTCGTCGCGGACACGGCCGGCTACGCACAGGACCGCGTTGCTCTCGAAAAGCACGAGCTGTCGTTCAGCGATTTCCTGAAGAAGGAGAACTTGGTCCTGCGAACGGATCTGCTGCGGCCGTGGGCGAACTGGATCACGCCGGTGGGCGAGACACGCCGCTACGACACCCGATTCTTCGTCGCAGCGTCACCGACCGGACAGATCGCGGACGGGGTCACCTCCGAGGCCGCCGAGGTGCGTTGGCAGAGCCCGCAGGACGCGCTGGCGCACTGGCGGGAGGGTGGCAGCATCCTGTTGCCGCCGACGTGGAGCCAGCTGACCGAATTGGCCAAGTTCAGCTCGGTGGCGGAGATACTCGCAGCCGAGCCGGAGATCCCCGTCATCCTGCCGACGCTGATCACCGACGAGGAAACGCTGCGCGTCGAATTCCCGAACCAGGACGGTTACTACACCGCCGGACCGCATCCGTGGTCGATCAAGGTGGCAAAGTAGATTCTCGATCATGGCTGAATTTGTGACTCTCGAAGTTTCCGAAGGCATCGGCACCATCCGTCTGGCGCGCCCGCCCATGAACGCGCTGAACCGTCAGGTCCAGGACGAGTTGGCTGCTGCTGCGCACGCCGCGACCGTCGACAAGGCAGTCAAGGCAGTCATCGTCTACGGCGGCGAGAAGGTTTTTGCTGCCGGCGCCGACGTCAAGGAAATGGCCGAGATGGACTACGGCCAGATCCGTGACGCGATCGGCGGCATGCAGGCAGGACTCGGCGCCGTGGCGTCCATCCCGAAGCCGACCGTCGCCGCGATCACCGGATACGCACTCGGTGGCGGTCTCGAAGTTGCACTGTCGGCCGATCGCCGGATCGTCGGAGACAACGCCAAGCTCGGAGTTCCGGAGATTCTGCTCGGAATCATTCCCGGTGGCGGCGGAACGCAGCGCCTCGCTCGGCTGATCGGTCCGGCCAAGGCCAAGGATCTGGTCTTCAGCGGCCGTTTCGTCGGGGCCGACGAGGCGTTGGCCATCGGTTTGGTCGACGAGGTCGTCGCTCCCGACGACGTCTACACCGCGGCCCGGACATGGGCCTCGCAGTTTGTCGGGGGAGCGTCACGCGCGTTGGCTGCTGCCAAGGCAGCCATCGACGAAGGTCTGAACACCGACCTGGAATCCGGCCTCAAGATCGAGCAGCATCTGTTCGCCGGATTGTTCGCGACCAAGGATCAGACGATCGGCATGGAGTCGTTCATCGCCAACGGTCCGGGCAAGGCCGAGTTCACGGGCGAGTAGGCTCCCCTAAACTAGAACTTGTTCATCTCTTACCAGCGAGTAGGATAGCCGCCATGACAGCCAGCCCGAATGACGACGCAACCGTCACGCCGCCCGCCGCTACCGACACCTCGGTAGTCGACCCCGCGCCGCGGCCGCACGCCACGGCCGAAGAGGTCGAGGCCGCTCGTAAGGACACCAAGCTCGCTCAGGTGCTCTACCACGACTGGGAAGCCGAAACCTACGACGACAAGTGGTCCATCTCGTACGACGAGCGCTGCATCGACTACGCACGTGGTCGTTTCGACGCCGTCGCGGGCGACCAGCCGCTCCCGTACGAGCGCGCCCTCGAACTGGGTTGCGGCACCGGATTCTTCCTCCTGAACCTGATGCAGGGTGGAGTCGCCAAGACCGGTTCGGTCACCGACCTCTCGCCCGGCATGGTCAAGGTCGCACTGCGCAATGCCGAAAGCCTCGGCCTTCCGGTCGACGGCCGTGTTGCCGACGCCGAGACCATTCCGTACGAGGACAACACCTTCGACCTGGTGGTCGGCCACGCCGTGCTGCACCACATCCCGGACGTGGAGAAGTCGCTGCGCGAGGTCCTCCGTGTTCTCAAGCCCGGCGGTCGTTTCGTCTTCGCCGGTGAGCCCACGACTGTCGGCAACTTCTATGCCCGCTGGCTCGGCCGCGCGACGTGGGAAGCAACCACACGCGTGACCAAGCTGCCGTTCCTGGCAGATTGGCGTCGCCCGCAGGAAGAGCTCGACGAGTCTTCTCGCGCAGCAGCTCTCGAGGCTGTCGTCGACATCCACACGTTCGACCCCACGGACCTCGAGAACATGGCGAAGTCCGCCGGCGCCGATCAGGTCCACGCTGCCACCGAGGAATTCGCCGCGGCGCTGCTCGGCTGGCCGGTCCGTACCTTCGAGGCGGCTGTTCCGCCGGAGAAGCTCGGTTGGGGCTGGGGGCGTTTCGCTTTCGGTGGTTGGAAGACGCTCAGCTGGGTCGACGAGAAGGTGCTCCGCCACGTCGTTCCTCGCGGATTCTTCTACAACGTCATGATCACCGGCGTGAAGCCCGGCAACTGAATTGGGTTATGACTTCACCCTCGGCGACGTCGACTATCTCGGAAGTGATTCCGGCGTAGCTGCCTTGGCCGAGGTGGATCAGCTCGAACTGTCCACGCGTACGCGTCTGGCCGACATCGGCCGGGCGCGTACGCGTTTCGGTGATCACATGCCTGCGCTCGTGGACACTGTCCTGCTTCGACGCAAAGCCGCTGCGAAACTGCCCGGCAGTGATCAGTGGCTGTTCACGGACGACGCGATGCAGCAGGCCACTCCCGGCGTCGTGGCGGCGCACCGCGCGCAGCGTCTGATCGGGCGCGACGTCCACGACGTGACGTGCTCGATCGGCGCCGAACTGCACGCCTTGACCGGAGTTGCGCATCGCGTGATCGGCAGCGACATCGATTCCGTTCGGCTGGCGATGGCGCATCGCAATGTACCGAGCGCAGCGTTGTTGCGTGCCGACGCACTCCGCCCGACGACACGCGAGACCGTCGTACTGGCGGACCCGGCGCGGCGATCGGGCGGTCGTCGCACTCACGATCCCGCAGCCCTGATGCCGCCGCTACCGGACCTCATCGAGGTGTACTCCGGCCGTGATCTCGCCGTGAAGTGCGCTCCCGGACTCGATTTCGACAACCTCGGCTGGGCCGGCGAAGTCGAGGTCGTCTCGCTCGACGGCGGAGTCAAGGAAGCCTGCCTGTGGTCGACGGGACTGGCCGAGTCCGGCGTCACGCGTCGAGCTTCGGTGCTTCGCTCCGACGGGAGCGGGTGGGCGATCACCGACGCCGAGGACGACGTTATTCCGGAGCGGGCTCCGGGGGAGTGGATCATCGACCCGGACGGAGCGGTAGTGCGCGCAGGCCTGGTGCGCCACTACGCGGCCAGACACGGCCTGTGGCAGCTCGATCCGCGGATCGCCTATCTGACCGGCGACAGCGTCCCTGAGGGAGTTCGAGGATTCCGGATCCTCGAGCAGATCAAGTACTCGGAGAAACTGCTCAAACAGACGCTGTCCAAGAGGGACTGCGGTGTGGCCGAAATTTTGGTGCGAGGAGTCGACGTCGATCCGGCAGTGCTGCGTCCACGGCTCAAGCTCAAGGGCTCGCTTGCGCTGAGCGTCGTGATCGTGCGGATCGGACGATCGGCGTCGGCCTTCATCTGTGAGGCGTCCCGCTAGCTCACTTGAAGACGAACAGCTCACCGATTGCGCTGGGCGTCAACACTTCACCCTTCGGACCGATGGAGGTGCCGACGGTGAAGCCGACCGCTCCGGGCAGCGTGTCCTGATCCATCGTCTCACCGGTCTCGGTGTCGAAGGTGATCAGGCTCAGTCCGTTCTCACCCTCGCGGACGACGGTGTAGCCGGTGTTGCCGGCGGTCTGCGCCGGAACGCCCAATTGCAGAAGGTCTTTGCGTTCCCAGGCGAGTTCGGCGTGATCTCCCTCGTCGCGCACGGCAAGGAGGTGACCCTTGTCGCCGCCGGCGGGGATGATCAAACCGTCGTCGGACGTCGAGGCACTACCGGCCGAGTTGAAGCCGATGTCGTAACTCCATCTGGTGTCACCGGTTTCGGCGTCCACCGCCCACAGCGACCCGTTGTTGTCGGTGGCGTACACGGTCTTGCCGTCCTTCGACAGGTCCGGGCTCGACGCCGTCCCACCGGGAAGCGCGTCGGTGGACCACTCGCGGGTGATGGACGGATTGTCACCGCCCGTGTACTTCATGGCGACCAGATCGGCTGCCTGAGAACTGGGTCCGTAGAAGGTGAAGTAGAACTTGCCGGTGCCCAGGTCGACTGCCGGCGTATTGGCCACCGGGCAGCCGGCGGTACCGAGGAAGCACTCGTTCAAACCCTTGTTGTCGGGAATGAGTTCTGCATTCGAGCCCTGGTCGATCGACGGCGGCGGAATCAGGTCGAACGACGGAAGAACCTTTGCGCCGGTCTGCGGGTTGAGCACGTTGATCTGACCCAGTTGGGTGATGAACAACAGGTTTCCGTCGCCGGTGAACTGCGACGAGAGGGGAGTGCCCACAACGAGCGTGCGCCAACGCAATTGACCCGTTTCGGTGAAGGACATCATCGCGCCGCTCTCGCCGACGTAGACATTGGTGGCCGTGTCGACGACGGGCGTCGAGGCGACTACTCCGTCGTTGAGTCGAGCGCACCACTTCTTGCGACCCGAATCCATCTGGAAAGAAAAGAGATTGCAGCCGTTCTCGGTGCGGGCGGTGACGAAACTCTGGCCGTTCGCGGCCACCGACGCGTACGCGGCAACCGGACCGCCGAGGGGGCGTGACCATGCGAACTCGACATCGCGTGAACCGGTGACCGGGCTCGTGTCGCTGTTGCGGGCGTCGGCGTGCATGGCCGGCCAACCCGCCGACGCGTACCGGTCCACCCGTCCGTCGTCGCTGCCGCAACCGGCGATCAGGACCGCAACGATCGCCGTCGACACCATCACGGACGACCGTAGGACCCGCCGCATCACAATCTCCCTGCCTTCACTTCGTCAAGAGCCTTCGGTAACTGCACAAGCCCGGAGCAGAGACTATCCCGACCGGGGCGACGTGACGGGGCACACCCCGAGGGTCGGTGAGTCGGCCCCACGTAGGCTGAACACTCATGACGAGCATGTGGGGCGCACCGTTGCGCACTCGATGGCGGGGATCACGCCGCAACGACAGCGATCAGGCCAAGTTCTTGACCGTCGATTCCCTCAAATGGGTTCTGGCGAACAAGGCGTACACACCCTGGTACCTGGTGCGGTACTACCGTCTCGCCAAGTTCAAGATGGCCAACCCGCACGTGATCCTGCGCGGCATGGTGTTCCTCGGCAAGAACGTCGAAATCCATTCCACCCCCGATCTGTCCCGCCTCGAGATCGGGCGCTGGGTACACATCGGCGACGGCAACGCGATCCGTTGCCACGAAGGTTCGCTGCGCATCGGCGACAAGGTCGTCTTCGGCAAGGACAACGTCGTCAACACCTATCTCGACATCGAAATCGGTGCGTCGACGCTCGTAGCCGACTGGTGCTACATCTGCGACTTCGACCACCGCATGGACGACATCAACACACCGATCAAGGACCAGGGCATCGTCAAGGGCCCCGTCCGTATCGGCCCGGACACCTGGGTGGCAGCGAAGGTCACCGTGCTGCGAAATACCCGCGTCGGACGCGGTTGTGTTCTCGGTGCGCACGCCGTCGTCAAGGGAGACATCCCGGATTACAGCATCGCCGTCGGCTCGCCCGCAAAGGCGGTCAAGAACCGCAAGTCCGATTGGGAAGCCGGCGCTGCCGATCGTGCGAAGTACATCGCGGCACTCGAGGACATCGCACGCAAGAAGGCTGCTGCGGACGCTGCCGACGCGTCGTCGACGCCTTAGCTCACGTTCTGACAGAACCAGCGATTACTTTCGGCGCCGCCACCGGTCTGTATCGGTATCGGCGCCGAAAGTCTGCGCCGGTGAAAGGAGTGCCGACATGAGCGAACAGACACCCGAATGGGTCGTGGCGCAGCGCCGCGAACTGGTGGGATTTCTCGAAGGCCTGAGCACGGAGCAGTGGAACGCGCCGACCCTGTGCGACGGGTGGCGGGTCCGCGAAGTGATCGCGCACATCACCATGCCCTACCGATACTCGGCGCCGCGATTCGTCGTGGAAATGGTCAAGTCACGCGGAAACTTCAACAAGATGTCGAATCGGCGAGCGCTCGCCGACGCGTCGGAAGTCGGTGAGCAACAATTGCTTGCCTCGCTTCGCGACAACGTTGCACACCCGTGGAAGCCGCCGGGTGGTGGCTTCGAGGGTGCACTCTCGCACGACGTGATCCACGGTCAGGACATTCGCGTGGCACTCGGCGACGATTACGTGGTGCCAGAAGACCGGCTCACTCGCGTGCTCAGCGGACTCTCGCCCAAAACCGTGAAGTATTTCGGGACGGACCTCGACGGCGCTCGGTTGCGCGCCGACGACCGAGACTGGACGTACGGCGCCGGCGCCGAGGTCCACGGAGCGGCGCAGGATCTGCTGCTGGTGCTGTGCGGCCGGATGTTGCCACCCGGCCATCTGCTCGGGGACGCGAGTTCTCGCTTCACCGCGCCACTCCCGATCCGCTGAGATCAGCGCTTCAGCGGCCGGGTAGCGGACGCTCGGGGATCTGCGGACGAGCCAACGGCTGCCGCACCCGACGCTTTGCGCCCGCGTAGACGTGAGCAGTCTCCTCGGCGACCTGATGCCAGTCGAAGTCCGATGTCAGGCGTGCGCGGGCGGCCACTGCCCGTTCCTGCGCCCCGGCGGGATCGTCGAGAACCTCGCGGACAGCCGAGGTGAGCCCGGCGATGTCGCCCGGTTGGAAGGACATCCCCGTCACCCCGTCGACGACGGCTTCGCCCAGTCCGCCTGCGGTGGACGTGATCAGCGGAGTGCCGGCTGCCGCCGCTTCGAGGGCGATGATCCCGAAGGGCTCGTAGCGGGACGGCAGGACGATGGCGTCCGCTCCGTGCAGCCAGCTGAGCAGTTCGGTGTGATCGAGGTTGCCGAGAAAGTCCACTGCCCGCGCGACGCGATGAGTCCGCGCCTGTTGGTAGAGCCAGGTGAACTGGGTGCCTTCGCCCGCGATCGCGAGGGTCGTGCCGGGGTGGCTACGACGGATTCGGGGGAGAGCCGCGATGGCGTCCTGCACGCCCTTCTCGTATTCCAGGCGGCCGACGAAGAGGAGTTTCGGCGGTCCGGACCGCGGTCCACGTTCGCGAAAGTTCCACGTGGTCACGTCGATTCCGTTGCGGATGACGGTGATCGGCGGAAGCGTCGGGCCGTATAGCTCGGTCACTTCTTCCTGCATGGACGCCGAACAGGTTATGAGAGAGTCGGATTCGTTTGCCAGCCACCACTCGACGGAGTGGACCTGACGGTTGATGCGTCCGGAGATCCAGCCGCTGTGGCGACCCGCCTCGGTGGCGTGAAGTGTGGAAACCAGTGGGACGTCATAGAATTCGGCCAGGGCGATAGCCGGATGTGCGACCAGCCAGTCGTGCGCGTGTACGACGTCCGGCTGCCAGCCCTCGCCCACTCCCGGCTTGTGCAGCGCCATCCCGGCGCGGACCATCGCGTGACCCATCGCGAGGGTCCACGCGAGCATGTCCTCACCGAAGACGAAGTGAGCGGGGTCCTCGGCCACCGCGACGACAAGGACGCCTTCGGAGATGTGCGTGACCGTCGGGTGCGTGGACGCATCGGTGCCGGACGGTCGCCGTGAGAGGACCACAACCTCGTGGCCTGCAGCCGCAAGCTCGGTGGCGAGATGGTGGACGTGGCGACCGAGCCCGCCCACGACGACCGGTGGGTACTCCCACGAGACGATGAGAATCTTCACGACGCACTCCCGTTCGCCAGTTCTGTGTCGGGCAGACGGCGTGCATCCAGACCTGGGAACAATCCGTCGGCACGATTCCAGCCTTCGGCAAGGCGCTCGGCGACGGTGTCACGGCCGGAAACCACCGCTTCGGAGATTTCCCTGGTCGCGTGGGCGTGCTTGTGTGCGCGTTCGCGGGCGTACCCCGCGGCCGAATCCTTGCTCACCATGAATGCCCAATCGCTCGAAACTGTCATCAGTGTCTCGCGAAGTACCTGATCGTTGACGCGGTTTCGCAGTTCCGGGCGGCCGGGAGCGTTGTCGCGTCCGCGAGACTTGTCCACGGTGGTGAGGGCAGTCTCGACTACTTCGGAGTTCAGTTGCACGAGGTCGGACACCTGATCGCCGGCCCACACGCGCCAGTCCTTGCCCGATCCCCAGGACGAATCCTCGAGTTGAACGGGTTCGCCGACGTATCCCGATGCCCTGGCGTCCGCGAGGGTCCCGACGCGAATTCCGGCCTCGGGGAGCGCGCGCAGGAGCTTTTCGAGCCACTGCGGACCTTCGTGCCACCAGTGCCCGAACAGTTCCGTGTCGAAAGCCGCGACCACGAGGGCGTCGCGGCCGATACGGGCGGATTCACTGCGCAGACGCGCCCGAACGGTTTCGACGAAGTCGGCAACATGCTTGTCGACGGCGGCGGCAGCGAGTTCGGGGTCGTACGGCAACTTGTCGGCGGAGTCGACGGTCCGTCCGGTGACCCGCGACGGCTTGAGGCCCGTCTCGTGGTCGTAGGTGTGGAAGTCGCGGTAAGCAGCGTGACCCGGGTATCCGGATTTCGGGGACCAGACGCGGTAGCTGACCTGCAGGTCGCGGCCGAAGGCAACCACGTCGGATTCACGAACCGGGCGGCCGAGGGACGTGTCGCCGCGCAAGGCGGGACCGTCGACCATGAAGTGGGTGACGCCCGCTTCGGCGTACCCGCGCTCCATACCCGGTGTGTACCCGCACTCGGGTCCCCAGATCCCGGTCGGAGTGTGGCTCCACCGGGCATGCGCGTCGGCGAGACCCTCGCGGAGAGAGAAGGCCCGCAAGCGAGGATCGAGCAGGGGTTGGAACGGGTGGGCCAGCGGCCCGCCGAGAAGCTCGAAGGCCTCGCGATCGATGAGGTCCCGGAACACCGGGGAAGCGCCGTGCTGCCAGTGAGTCTCGAAATCCTCCAGAGCGGCGGCTGACGCCCGGTGTTCGCGCGCGCCGAGTTCGCGGTGCGCCGCGTCCGGCATCCCGGCGGCTTCGTGGGCACGGATCTGCCAGTTGCCGAGCCAGTGATGCATCCCGGCGAGGCAGTGGGGATCGTCCAACTGAGCCGCGAGCACCGGCGTGATTCCCAGTGTCAGCAGGTGCGATCGGCCCTCGTCGGCCAGGCGTCGAAGCGCGGCGGCAAGCGGAATGTACGACGCAGCCCAGGACTGGTAGATCCATTCCTCGCCGACGGGCCATCTGCCGTGGTTGGCGAGCCACGGCAGATGGGAGTGCAGAACCAGGGCGAACATCCCCGGTTCGGTGACGGGTGTTGCGTTACTCACTCGCCGGTTTCCTTCACAGCGGTGTCCTTCACGGCGGTGTCCTTCACGGCGATGGCGACGAGGTCGAGGCTGTCGTCGATGTCGGGTTCGCTGATGCTGAAGTCGTCGACGGTGATGCCCTCGACGTCGCGGGTGAGATCGTCCGGCCAGGGCTCGCCGGCCAACGCGCGGTCGATCTGCGCGTTGATGAACGATCCGCCGTGCTTCGCGTCGAGTTCCTTCAGACGCGAACCGTGGTGGACGCCGGTCATCAACTGAACGCGGAATCCGGCGTCTTCGAGCAATTCGGTCATTTCGGCGGCGTTGAGCTCACGAGTGTGGAAGGGGTTGAGCGGCGTGTCGCGGCCGGGGGAGAACGTGATCCGGTTGGGGGTACTGATGAGAAGTTCACCGCCGGGAGCGAGAACGCGGAAGCACTCGCGCAGGAACTGACCCTGATCCCACAGGTGCTCGATCACCTGGAAATTGACGACGACGTCAACCGAGTTGTCGGCCAGTGGAAGCTCGGCGAGATTGCCGTGGAGCATCTCGACGCGAGGGTAGCGCGCACGGACGTGTTCGACCGCGGAGATGTCGTAGTCCAGGCCCGTAACCTTCGTTGCGACGTCCGCAATCATGTTGGCGCCGTAGCCTTCTCCGGAGCCGGCCTCGAGAACTCGGCGGTCCGTGCAGCGCTCCAGAAGTGCGCGGTACACCACTTCGTGGCGCCGGAACCAGTAGTTCTCCTCGGGGATTCCTGGCACGGTTCGTTCGCCCGTCAAGGGCAGGGGTGCGTCCTCGTGGTTGCTGACACTCGTTTCACTCACCCGTGCGAGATTAGTGCCATCCGAGTAGAACGTGTTCGCCGTGGTCCAGATCACTGCTGTCAATTCCTGTTCGTGCCGTTATGGTGGACGAGGTTCCACGTTAAGTTACCCACCGGTAACTTAACGTGGGGTAATCTAACGCACAGCCGACGTGAACCGAGAAATCCGCCCGTGGGGAGACCTGTCGGACTCTCTTTTCGGACGCTCGGACTGCGCGAGCACCACAGACGATTTATCAGGTGAATTACACACAGGAGGTCGACGAAGACCCATGACGAATATCGTTGTTTTGATCAAGCAGGTCCCCGACACATGGTCCGAGCGCAAGCTGACCGACGGCGACTACACGCTTGACCGTGAAGCCGCCGACGCAGTCCTCGACGAGATCAACGAGCGCTCCGTCGAAGAAGCACTCCTCATCAAGGAAGCTCAGGGCGGTGAGGTAACGGTGCTGTCCGCAGGTCCCGACCGCGCCACCGACGCTATCCGCAAGGCTCTGTCGATGGGCGCCGACAAGGCCGTCCACATCAACGACCCGGCACTGCACGGCTCCGACGCGATCCAGACCGCATGGACGCTCGCTGCTGCTCTCGGACAGATCACCTTCGAGAACGACGAGCCTGCAGACCTGATCATCGCCGGCAACGAGGCCACCGACGGCCGCGTCGGCGCTGTTCCGGCCATCATCGCCGAGTACCTGGGCATCCCGCAGCTCACGCAGCTGCGCAAGGTCGTCGTCGCCGACGGCAAGATCACCGGTGAGCGCGAGACCGACGAGGGCGTCTTCGGCCTCGAGGCTTCGCTGCCCGCGATCGTCTCGGTCACCGAGAAGATCAACGAGCCGCGCTTCCCGTCCTTCAAGGGCATCATGGCCGCGAAGAAGAAGGAAGTTCTCGTCTACACGCTGGCCGACCTCGGAGTCGATCCGGAGACCGTCGGTGTTGCGAACGCCGGCACCACCGTGACGTCCTCCACCCCGAAGCCCCCCCGTACCGCTGGTGAGCGCATCGTCGACGAGGGAGACGGTGGCACCAAGATTGCCGCTTACCTCGTCAGCAACAAGGTCATCTGACCGCGCCCTTCTAGACATCCAGCAGAAGAACTCAGGGAGAGTTAAGTCATGGCAGAAGTACTTGTGCTCGTAGAGCACGCAGAGGGTGCGCTGAAGAAGGTCAGCACCGAACTCATCACCGCTGCACGCGCACTCGGTGAGCCGTCGGCAGTTGTCGCCGGCCCCGCGGGTACCGCAGCAAAGCTCGCCGACGCTCTGGCAGCAGCCGGCGCCGAGAAGATCTACGTCGCCGAGTCCGACGACATCGACGGCTACCTCGTCACCCCCAAGGTCGACGTTCTCGCCGCTCTGGTCGAGTCCACCAACCCGGCAGCGGTCATCACCGCGGCCGGCACCGAGGGCAAAGAGGTTGCCGGTCGTCTGGCCGCACGTCTGGGCTCCGGACTGCTGACCGACGTCATCGAGATCAAGGCTGACGGCACCGGCGTCCACTCCATCTTCGGTGGCGCGTTCACCGTCGAGGCCAAGGCCAACGGCGACGTTCCCGTCTACTCGGTTCGCCCGGGTGCAGTCGAGGCTGCTCCGCAGGCCGGCGCAGGCGAGCAGATCACCGTCGAGGTTCCGGCTCAGGACGAGAGTGCCGTCAAGGTCACCTCGCGTGAGCCCATCGTCGGCGGCGACCGCCCCGAGCTCACCGAGGCCTCGGTTGTCGTCTCCGGTGGACGTGGCGTCGGCAGCGCGGACAAGTTCTCCGTCGTCGAAGAGCTGGCCGATTCCCTCGGCGCTGCAGTCGGTGCTTCGCGTGCCGCTGTGGACTCGGGTTACTACCCCGGACAGTTCCAGGTCGGTCAGACCGGTAAGACGGTCTCGCCGCAGCTGTACATCGCGCTCGGCATTTCCGGTGCCATCCAGCACCGTGCCGGCATGCAGACGTCCAAGACCATCGTCGCGGTCAACAAGGACGAAGAGGCACCCATCTTCGAGATCGCCGACTTCGGCATCGTGGGCGACCTGTTCAACGTCGCACCGCAGCTCACCGAAGCTGTGAAGTCCCACAAGGGCTAAAAAGCACAAACTGCTGTGCGCCTTTATCAACCCCCCGCGGTTGATAAAGGCGCACAGTGCTTTATTCACCCGGCCTGCATCGGCATGTCACTTCGTCGATACCGAGACGCCGTTCGCGCTCGATAAACCTTGCGCATGACAATTACGTCAGTCCTTCGCTCCGCGAGTGACAATCTCGGCCGTGAGGTCGCCCAGCCGAGATATTCCCTGATCGTCTCCTCCGACCGCGAGCATCGTGTCGCAGCGCAGCGCCTTCGATACCGAGTGTTCGCCTCCGAGCCAGGCTTCTCCCTCCCGGCCTCGGCCGGCGTGTTCGAGCTCGACGCCGACGCCTTCGACGAATTCTGTGATCATCTTCTCGTTCGCGACAACATCACCGAGGAGTACGTCGGCTGCTACCGAATGCTGCCGCCGGATTCCGCTGCGGCCGCGGGTGGGTATTACACCGCAACGGAATTCGACATCTCCGCGCTCGATCCGGTGGCGAACAGAATCGTCGAAATGGGTCGCGCGTGCGTCGATCCCGCTCACCGCACCGGATCCGTCCTCAGCCTGATGTGGTCAGGCATCCTGCACTACCTCGAATTGACCGGATACGAGTGGGTGATGGGCTGCGTCTCCGTGCCCGTCCTCCCGAGCCCCGATTCAATCGCCGGCGCCGATGTCCGCGGCGTCCGTGACTTCGTGATGAACAAACACGCCAGTCCGGCGTCACGGCGGGTGACTCCACGAAACCCGGTGGTCCTCGGCGGTCTGACGCTCGACGAGATTGCCGCACCGGAACGCGTCACGATGCCGCCGTTGCTTCGTGGCTACTTGCGGATGGGCGCGACGATCTGCGGGGAACCTGCTCACGATCCCGAGTTCGGTGTGGCCGATTTTGTTGCGCTGCAAGGCCTTCACTCCGCCAACAAGCGCTACCTCGAACGGCTGCGATCGGCGGCCGCCGCGCACGAATCGGGGATCGGCTGATGACCGCGACGTTGCCGTACTGGGTGCCGACGAGCCCCTGCGGCGACGGGTGCCTACCCGCGGACGCACCCCGTGTGTCGAGTATCACCGTGATGGCCCGCGGGGTCATGGTCGGCGCCGCACTGGTGACTGCGCCGGTGCTTTCGGCCGGTTGGCTGCTCCCGCGCGCCTGGCGTACGGAGATGCAGCGCGGATACTCGCGGGCGCTGCTGCGTTGCCTGGGGATGAAGCTCACGGTCGACGATCAGCGGTTGGGGCGCGCCGAACCGGCGGGCGTGATGGTTGTCGCCGGCCACGTGTCGTGGACCGACGTCCTCGTCGCGAGTGCCGTTGCCCCGGCCAACTTCGTCGCCCGTGCCGACCTGCTCGACTGGGCAGTGCTCGGTGGTCTCGCGCGCCGGATGCGCGTCGTCCCCATCGATCGCGCTCGACTGCGTGAACTTCCCGGAACCGTCGACGTCGTTCGCGAGCGCCTGCAGCGCGGTGTCCGTGTGATGGTGTTTCCCGAGGGAACGACCTGGTGCGGGCGGGCGTACGGCGGTTTTCGCCCGGCGATGTTCCAAGCTGCCGTCGACGCCGAATGCCCGGTTCAGCCCATGGCGATCCGCTACGAGAACGCCGACGGTTCCCTGTGCACCGGACCGTGCTTTGTCGGCACCGAAACGATCGGTCAGTCCATCCGCCGGATCCTGCGTCAGAAGAACGTCGAGGTGAAGGTCAGGCTGGCTCCACTCGAGGAGGCAGGGGAGTGTCGAATCGACCTCGCACAGCGATGCGAGAGAGTCGTACGGGGCGTCGAAACCATCGATCTGGCAGCTCACGACATCTTCGACCCCGCGCCGGAACTCGTGACACAAGCCGTGGGACAAATCGATCCCTCCCCGGCGATGACCGCGTAGCCTCCTGAGCGAGGCTGGGCGAACTCTCGTGCTGGGCTATCCTTGTCAAGCCATGACTCTGCCTGCACACAGTGCCCACGCCGGATTTCCGGTGTACCTCGATCATGCCGCCACGACTCCGATGTCGGCAGCCGCTATCGAGGCGATGACCGATACCTTCAAAACCGTGGGCAACGCGTCCTCGCTGCACGGCTCCGGCCGTGCGGCCCGGCGCCGTGTCGAGGAATCGCGCGAGTCGATCGCCGCGAGCCTGGGTGCGCGGCCGTCGGAGGTCATCTTCACCTCCGGAGGAACCGAGAGCGACAATCTCGCGGTCAAGGGCATCTACTGGGCTCGCCGTGACGCCGATCCGCGACGCACTCGAATTCTGGCCAGCTCCGTCGAGCATCATGCGGTGCTCGACGCCGTCGAGTGGCTCGAGCAGCACGAGGGCGCGCGTGTGACGTGGTTGCCGGTCGACGAGAATGGTGTCGTCGACCCGAAGACGTTGCGCGACGAGCTGTCCGTCCACGCCGACGAGGTGGCACTCGTGACGGTGATGTGGGCCAACAACGAGGTCGGCTCGATCATGCCGATCATGGAGTTGGCAGAGGTCGCGGCAGAGTTCGAGATTCCGATGCACAGCGACGCGGTCCAGGCCGTTGCCCAATTGCCCGTCGATTTCGCGGCGAGCAAGTTGTCCGCGCTGAGCATCGCGGCACATAAGTTCGGTGGTCCGCACGGCGTCGGCGCACTGCTGCTCGGACGCCAGGTTCCCTGTGTGCCGCTCCTTCACGGCGGCGGACACGAACGTGATCTGCGTTCGGGCACTCCGGATACTGCGGGTGTTGTCGGGATGGCTGCGGCGCTGCGCGCGAATGTCGAGAACTTCGATTCCAGCACAAGGGAATTGGCGCAGTTGCGCGATCGGTTGATAGACGGTGTCCTGGAGATCCTTCCCGAGTCGGTGCTCAACGGCCCGACCGGATCCGATCGGCTTCCCGGTAACGCGCACTTCACCTTTCCCGGTTGCGAGGGCGATTCGCTGTTGATGCTCCTCGACGCGGCCGGTATCGAATGTTCCACCGGTTCGGCCTGCACCGCTGGTGTGGCCCGGGCCAGCCACGTATTGATCGCGATGGGCGTCGAATCGTCTGTCGCGCGTGGCTCCCTGAGATTTTCGCTCGGACATACGTCGAGTGTCACAGATGTGGACGCGCTGATCGCTGCGCTTCCACAAGTAGTAGAGCGCGCTCGGGCCGCCGGTCTTGCCGGCGCCGGTTCGCGTGGAGGGGATCGCTGATGCGAGTACTCGCAGCCATGAGCGGAGGCGTCGACTCCGCTGTCGCCGCCGCCCGAGCCGTTGCCGCCGGACATGACGTCGTCGGTGTTCATCTTGCGCTGTCCACGGCGCCGGGCGCATTGCGGACGGGTTCGCGTGGTTGCTGCTCGAAGGAAGATGCCGGCGACGCCAGGCGCGCTGCCGACGTCCTCGGAATACCCTTCTACGTCTGGGATTTCGCCGATCGTTTCAAGGAAGACGTGATCGACGACTTCGTGGCGTCGTACGCAGCGGGTGAGACCCCCAATCCGTGCCTGCGGTGCAACGAGAAGATCAAATTCACCGCACTGGCCGATCGTGCGGTCGCTCTCGGTTTCGATGCCGTGGCGACGGGTCACTACGCGCGCCTCGAAGACGGCGTCCTGCGCCGGGCGGTTGATGCGGACAAGGATCAGTCGTACGTCCTCGGTGTGCTGACTGCTGATCAGCTTTCGCGGGCGATGTTCCCGATCGGTGACACACCGAAGGAACAGATCCGCGAGGAAGCCGCCGAACGAGGCCTGGCTGTGGCGAACAAGCCTGACAGCCATGACATCTGCTTCATCCCGACCGGCGATACTCGAGCATTCCTGGGTGCGCGGATCGGCGTTCGTCCCGGAAGCGTCGTCGACGCCGATTCGGGTGAGGTCCTCGCTGCGCACGACGGCGTACACGGTTTCACGATCGGACAGCGTAAGGGGCTCGGCGTCGAAGGTCCCGCGGGTGACGGCCGTCCGCGGTACGTGACTGCGATCGAGCCCGAAACCGGAACGGTACGAGTCGGTTCGGCCAAGAATCTCGACGTCTGGGCCATCTCGGCCCAGCGCGCGATCTGGACTTCGGGCCAAGCGCCGGAAGGCCCCGTCGAGTGCATGGTGCAGGTTCGTGCGCACGGCGGATTGGCGCAGGCCGTTGCGGAGGCCGTCGATGACGGTACTTCAACCGGCGGTATCGCGATTTCGTTGCGCGAACCACTGACCGGCGTCGCGAAGGGCCAGGCCGTCGTGTTGTATCGCCCCGACAGCGAACTGGGCGACCAGGTTCTCGGCAGTGGCACCATCTCCGGCACCGAATCCGAGCCGAACGCACTGTGACACAGCAGGTTTCCATCGGTGGCCTCGTCACCGGAATCGGATCCTGGCCGGGCACGGACGCCCGCGAAAGTGCCGCAACCATCCTCGGTGAACTGGGCGGTTTCCCACACCTGGTGGAGTTGCCGGGTCGCGGTCTCGGCGCTGACATGGTCGGCCGGGCGGGAGCCATTTTGGTCGACATCAACCTCGACGCCTCGACGCGTGCCTATCGCGTCGTGCCGCGGAGGGGCAACGTCGCGAAGCGCGCCGAGGACTTCCTGAACCAGGATCTCGACGCACTCGAGGAAGCCTGGGAATCGGCCCGCCTCGTCGGCGGAGACCACGTCGTCAAGCTCCACGCTGCCGGCCCGCTGACACTCGGCGCCGAGATCGAGGTCGTGAACGGTTCGCGAGTTCTCGTCGACCGCGGGGCGCTGCGTGACATCGCCGAATCACTGGGTGAGGGTCTCGCGCGACACGCGGCCGAGGTCACACGCCGGACCGGCGCCAAGGTCGTGATCCAGTTGGACGAGCCTCAGATCGCGGCAGTGCTGGCCGGTTCGCTGCCCGGGCGCACCAAGATGGAAAGCGTTCCGGCTCTGCCGGAACCCGAGGCGCTGGCGGTGCTCGACTCGACGATCAGCGGTTGCGGGCTGCCGACGATCGTTCACAGCTGCGCTGCCGACATGCCGTGGGATCTACTGAGGCGAAGCCAGGCGTTCGGCGTGAGCTTGGACATGTCGCTCGTCGGTTCTCGTGATCTCGACGGCATCGGCCAGTTGTTCGACGCCGGCAAGGAATTGGCGCTCGGTCTGGTTCCTTCCGCCCCGCCGGAAAAGCCGGTGACGTGGAAAGAGTGCGCGATGCCCGCCGTCACCCTGATCGATCGTCTCGGCTTCTCGCGCGAACTCCTGCAGACCCAGGTCGCGGTAACCCCAAGCTGTGGTCTTGCGGGTGCGAGCCTCGAGTGGAGTCGCGCCGCCCTTCGGCTGTGCACTGACGTCGGTAAGGCATTGGTGGACGATCCGTCGGCATTCTGATGTGTGGAGTCATGGGGTGTGTCGGTGTGAACCGATATTCTCCTAGCTGTGACTGAAACCGCGGATGCAATGCAGCCAGCGCCCAACGAGGCGCGCGAGCAGTGGACGGAGCTGGCCGAAGAGGTACGCCAGCATCAGTTCCGCTACTACGTTCGTGATGCGCCCGTCATTTCGGACGGTGCATTCGACACATTGCTCGGGCAGCTCAATGCTCTCGAAGAGCGGTACCCGGATCTGCGGACTCCCGACTCTCCGACGCAATTGGTCGGAGGCGGATTCGCGACGGACTTCACGTCCGTCGATCATCTCGAGCGGATGCTCAGTCTCGACAACGTCTTCGACGAGTCCGAACTCCGCGGGTGGATCGCGAAGGTAGAGCAGGAAACCGGCCCGGAACTGCACTATCTGTGTGAAGTGAAAATCGACGGTGTCGCGCTCAACCTCGTCTACGAAAACGGCAAACTCGTGCGCGCCGCAACCCGCGGCGACGGCCGCACAGGCGAGTTGGTCACACTCAACGCCCTGACGATCAACGACATCCCGGAGCGGCTCACCGCCACGGACGAGTACCCGATCCCGAGCCTGCTCGAGGTACGCGGTGAGGTGTTCTTCCGCCTCGAGGACTTCGCGGCGCTCAACGCCTCCCTGGTCGAGGAGGGCAAGGCGCCGTTCGCCAATCCGCGCAACTCCGCGGCGGGATCCCTGCGTCAGAAGAATCCAGCTGTCACCGCGCGTCGTCGTCTCGGCATGATCTGCCACGGGCTCGGGCGCATGGAAGGTTTCGAGCCGGCGTCGCAATACGACGCTTACGTGGCCCTCTCAGCGTGGGGTCTTCCGGTGTCCACGCACACCTCGCGGGTGGTCGGCGCCGACGCGGTGGTCGAGAAGATGAAGTACTGGGGAGAACATCGCCACGACGTCGAGCACGAGATCGACGGCCTGGTGGTCAAGGTCGACGAGATGTCGTTGCATCGTCGCCTGGGGACCACGTCACGCGCACCACGGTGGGCGATCGCGTACAAGTACCCACCGGAAGAGGTAACGACCAAGCTCCTCGACATCCGGGTCAGCGTCGGTCGCACGGGTCGTGTGACGCCGTTCGCATACATGGAACCCGTCACGGTGGCGGGATCCACTGTGTCCTTGGCCACGCTGCACAACGGATCCGAGGTCAAGCGCAAGGGTGTGCTGATCGGCGACACCGTGGTGTTGCGCAAGGCCGGTGACGTCATCCCGGAGGTTCTCGGTCCCGTGGCCGACGTACGCGACGGTACCGAGCGCGAGTTCGTGATGCCGACGCACTGCCCCGAGTGCGGCACGTTGTTGGCACCCGCGAAAGAGGGCGACGTCGACGTGCGGTGCCCCAATCAGCAGTACTGCCCGGCGCAGTTGCGCGAGCGCGTGTTCCACGTCTCGGGGCGCGGTGCATTCGACATCGAGGTGCTCGGTTACGAGGCCGCGACCGGGCTGTTGGAGGCGAAGGTCATCGGTGACGAGGGTGATCTCTTCTCACTCGACGCCGAGAAACTGATCGAGGTTCCGATCTTCCGCACCAATGCGGGAGCCCTGTCCGCAAACGGAAAACGCTTGCTGGCCAACCTGGATTCGGCCAAGGACAAGCCGCTGTGGAGAGTGCTTGTGGCACTGTCGATTCGGCACGTCGGCCCCACTGCCGCGAGGGCGTTGGCCGGCGAATTCGGCTCGCTGCAACGCATTCGGGAAGCGTCGGTCGACGAGTTGGCTGCAGTCGACGGCGTCGGATCCACAATCGCCGCCGCTGTTGTGGAGTGGTTCTCCGTCGACTGGCACCAGCAGATCGTCGACAAGTGGGCTTCGGCGGGAGTGCGCATGGAGGACGAACGAGACGACTCGATTCCGCGCAATCTCGAGGGCCTCTCGATCGTCGTCACCGGTTCGCTCGAGACGTACTCGCGAGATCAGGCGAAGGAAGCGATTTTGGTGCGCGGGGGCAAGGCCGCGGGTTCGGTGTCGAAGAAGACTGCGTTTGTCGTCGTGGGTGAAGCGCCCGGTTCCAAGCACGACAAAGCAGTCGAATTGGGTGTGCCGGTGCTCGACGAAGACGGCTTCCGGCGGTTGCTCGAAGATGGCCCGGATGCGGTCGCGCCCACCGAATTGGACGAATCAGAGTGACTTTGTCCGATTTCTGAGATTGGCGTGCAGGGTGCGATAGTGACGCCATGATCGAGATTCGTGAAGTTCTACCGGCTGAGTTCGAGACCGTCGGTGAACTGACTGTGCAGTCGTACGTGGGTGGCGGATTCGTCGCCGACGGATCCCCGTACGCGGAGCGCCTGCGCGACACCGCAACTCGGGTGGAGCAGGGACGGGTACTGGTTGCCGTTCTCGGCGACGAGGTCGTTGGCTCGTTGACGATCGCCGAACCCGGCACGCCCTTCGCGGATGTTGCGCAGAAGGGCGAACTCGAGTTCCGCATGCTCGCGGTCTCGCCGCAAGCTCGGGGATCGGGCGCCGGAACGGCATTGGTTCGCGCCGTGATCGCCGAGGCCTACGATCGCGGCGATCACTCGGTGGTCATCTCGACGCAGCCCGAGATGGTCGATGCGCGTCGCATCTACGACCGCAACGGTTTCGTCCCTGATCCCGAGCGGGCGTGGGAGCCGATTCGCGGTATGGAACTGACCGTCATGGTTCGCGGTCTCGCCTGATTACCCAGCCTGGTCAACCCAGGACCGTCGCCACGATTCCCGCGAGATAGCCGAGGCGGGCTATCTCCGAAGGGCGGAATTCAGGCCCACCGGGACGACCGAGCATGAGGACTCGATTGCCGGTGCCGAGAGGTGCGGCAGCGAGGCTGGTGTTCATGTCGCGCCATACGTCCGGAACCCAGTCGGCCTCGCCGTCGAGGGCGGTGGGCTTGTCCAGTGGCATCCACGGAATGTCGGTGGCATGGGTTTCCGGCGCGCCGGCGCTACCGACGACGCGGTACGCACCGTGCTTGCCGATGTCCGCGACGACGCACCAACCGACTCGCAGTACACGCGGAGCGCCGTCGACGAGGACCTGTAGTCGATCGTTTCGGGCCGTCGCAACGGAATCGATGAGTTCGAGCTCACGGTGAGTGTCGAGAATCCCGGCGTAGGGGCGGATCGAATCGACCAGCACGTCCGGTAGGTGCTCGGCAGCGGTGATCAAAGTGTCGGGCAGCGCGCCCGGTTCGACGTCGACCACGAGGTCGTCGATGGCAAAACCGTCGCCTCGTTCCACGACGTCGAGGGAGAGGATGTCTGCGCCCACCGAACCGAGCGCTACGGCGAGAGCGCCGAGGCTGCCGGGTCGATCGGGCAGTTGGACGCGAAGCAGGTACGACACGTGCGTGCCTTTCGCTGATCGGTTCTCGCCCGGATCACGTCGACCCGGGTCTGACTCATCTTTGCACTTGCTCAACCTGCGATGGTGGGCGCCGCGGCGGCGTCACGCCAGATGCACATGCTTGTCACACGAGCGAAACACACCGCCGGAATCCGGCGTGGCGATCGACACAGTGAGCGTGCTCGTCGTTCGGTACTGCAGGCGTGCTTACAGGTCTGCCGCGGCGAGCAACTAGGCTGGACCGGCAATGTTCACGTCCTCTTCCGAAAGGGGCCCCGCGGTGCCTGCCATCTCCCGTGACGAGGTCGCGCACCTCGCGCGGCTGTCCAGACTCGCCCTGTCCGATGCCGAACTCGACGAGTTCGCCGGTCAGTTGGATTCGATTCTCAACCACGTCAAGGTGGTCACCGAGGTCGCGGCCGACGACGTCCCGCCCATGGCGAACCCCAATGCCGTCACCAACGTGACGCGCCCCGACGTGATCGTGCCCGGATTGACCCCCGAGCAGGCATTGTCCGGAGCACCCGCAGTCGAACAGGATCGCTTTGCGGTTCCGCAGATCCTTGGAGAGGGCGAATGACCGATCTGACCACGCTGGACGCCGCTGAGCTGGCCGGCAAGATCCACTCGCGTGAGGTGTCCTCGGTAGAGGTCACGCAGGCGCATCTCGACCGCATCGCTGCTGTCGACACCGAGTACCACGCGTTCCTGCACGTTGCAGGCGAACAGGCTCTCGAAGCCGCCGCAGCAGTGGACAACTCGCTCGCAGGCGGAAACGAACCCGCTTCGGCACTCGCCGGTGTTCCGATCGCGTTGAAGGACATCTTCACCACGACGGACATGCCGACCACCTGTGCGTCGAAGATTCTCGAAGGCTGGGTCGCGCCGTACGACGCGACTCTGACCTCGAAGCTGCGCGCGGCCGGCATCCCGATCCTCGGCAAGACGAACCTCGACGAGTTCGCGATGGGCTCTTCGACCGAGAACTCGGCCTTCGGCCCGACGCGCAACCCGTGGGACGTCACCCGCATCCCCGGTGGTTCGGGCGGCGGTAGCGCAGCGGCGCTCGCGTCCCGTCAGGCCCCGCTGGCCATCGGCACCGATACCGGCGGTTCGATCCGTCAGCCCGCTGCGGTCACCGCGACGGTCGGAACCAAGCCGACGTACGGGACTGTCTCACGCTTCGGACTCGTCGCGTGCGCCTCCTCGCTCGATCAGGGCGGCCCCTGTGGTCGCACCGTGCTCGACACCGCTCTGCTGCACGAGGTCATCGCCGGGCACGATCCGCGTGACTCCACGTCCATCGACGCCCCCGTGCGTCCGGTGGTCGCTGCGGCACGTGAAGGTGCAGCCGGCGACCTGCGCGGCGTCAAGGTCGGTGTGGTCAAGGAACTTCACTCCGACAGCTACCAGCCCGGCGTCATCGCTTCCTTCGACGCTGCTGTCGAGCAACTCAAGGCTTTGGGCGCCGAAGTTGTCGAGGTTTCGTGCCCGAGCTTCGAGCATGCGCTCGCGTCGTACTACCTGGTGCTGCCCAGTGAGGTCTCGTCCAACCTGGCCCGCTTCGACGCCATGCGCTACGGACTGCGCGTCGACGAAGGCAACATGAGTGCCGACCAGGTCATGGCGGCAACCCGCGCCGCCGGTTTCGGCCCGGAGGTCAAGCGCCGCATCATGATCGGTACCTACGCACTGTCCTCGGGATACTACGACGCCTACTACGGTTCGGCGCTCAAGGTCCGCACGCTCATCGCGCGCGATTTCGACAAGGCCTACGAGAAGGTAGACGTACTGGTCTCGCCGACCAGCCCGTTCACGCCGTGGAAGTTGGGGGAGAAGGTCGGCGACCCGCTGGCCATGTATCTCTCCGACCTGTGCACGTTGCCGACCAACCTGGCCGGACACTGCGCGATGTCGGTGCCCTCGGGGCTGTCGGCGGACGACAACCTGCCGGTGGGCCTGCAGATCATGGCGCCCGCCATGGCTGACGAGCGCCTCTACCGCGTCGGTGCCGCCTACGAAGCTGCTCGCGGCCCGATTGCAACTGCGGTCTGACCTGTTTGCTGTGCGCCTTTATTAACCCCCCGCGGTTAATAAAGGCGCACAGCAGTTTCAGGAGCACGTCCCCAAAGTTGTTCCCTGATCGGTTCCGTAGCGATGGCCGTGGCCGGCGGGGACACCGAGCGAACCGAGCATGTCGACGGTGGTCTGCACGAACGTGACGCCCGGGATCCACTGAGGAATCGGTGCATCCTGGGCCGCTCGGCTCAGATCCGGCTTCTGCGTCGCGAGGGCGGGCGACCACCACACCACCGGGTCGGACGTGTTCGCGAGGACGGTTGCGCCGTCCGTTCGTGTCGCGCCGGCCGGGGGACCGGCCCACAACACGTCGCACGGGACGATGGGACTGCCCGCGGACAAAGCCTCGGTCAGTGCGGCGCTGCCCCCGACGGCGCCGAGGCTCTGTCCGTAGAGGAACAGGTCCGGTCGATCCTCGGCGGGCATCGCGGCGATGTGGCTGCCGACAGCCGTGAACAGGGCGGTGGCTGATTCTTCGGCGTCGTCGCGGCTGAACAGGAATGTCGCCCAGCTGGGTGCGTCGGAGTATTGCTGTCCGACGATCGCGACGTCCCCGCCGAACCGTTGCTCGATACCGTCGACGGCGTGGGTGTCGATCCACCCCGAGCCGGTCGGAACGGCCACCACGACGCTGTTGCGGGCAAAGCCGCCGACGCGATCGAGTTCGCTCACGGCGAGAGCGGCCCGTGATGTGGCGTCGGGTGCGGAATCCAGACCGGCATAGACGCGCACCGAGTCTTCGCCGGCAGCGACGAACTTGCGTCCCTCCGCCCCCATCGACGTCCACGAGATCAGAGAATCGGGGCCGCCCGACCCGGACGCCGAAAGTGGCTGTGTCAGAGCGGCGTCGACGTACGAGTTGGACTTGTCGAACGAATCGGCGAGACCGTTCCAGACGGCAGGGCCGACGACCAACTGCACTCCGAGGACTCCCATGACCAGGGCGCCCACACTCCGCGCGAAACCCATCCACCGCAGCGCCTTCGACATCCCGACCCCGATGCCCCAGAGGCCAAGGGCGGTCAGCGCGGCAATGCAACCCGCCTCCACCCAGTGGAGCAGTCCGGCAGGCGGTGCCCCCATCGCTGCTCGCAACGAACTCTGCCAACCGGCGGCGGCGAACATCGCTACGGCGGTGGCGGCCGTCGACAGTCCGAACGCGCAGATGCGCCAATGACGTTCGTCGAATCGGTCCTTGACGCGATCGGGCACGAGTGGACGGGCGATCGCGGAGAACACCCACACCGTCAGCAGCCCGACCGCGACGAGCAGTCCGCTGAACACACCCTGGAGTGCGGCTGATCTCGGCAGCAGTCCGGGGGCCAGCGAGATGGCGGACATCGCTGCCACGGCGACACTCGTGGACACTCGAGGGACCGCCAGCGCCCCGACTCGGGCTAGGACGGGGGTCCGTGACGCATTCAGAACGCTCATGCTGCAATCGCTTTCGGGGAGATGGAGAACTCGTTCGACGGGGCGAGGCGCCGCGACCGCATCAGGGTGAAGCCGAGGGCGGAAACTGCAAGAACTCCGGCCGTGCCGTAACCGAATCCAGATTCCGTGACCGGTGTCAGATAGCTTTGGCGCCAGGAGTTTCCGTTCACCGCCGAGACGGCTACATCGGCCATCGCGAAGCAATACCCACGTGAGAGAAAGGATGTACGGTCTTCACAGGCCGCATGCATTCGCTCGTCGAGCTGACCGTCGAGGACCTGCCGGGCCCACGGCCCCAGTTCCGTTCCGTGTGAATGCGCGTAGCGGAGTAGGTCGTACCCGAGATCGTGTGCTTTGCAGGCCGAGTCGAATTCGTCGGGAAGCGGAACCGGGGACGAGCAGTCGCCGTGGGGATTGGCGAGGTATCCGTCGACCACGGTGGGGGTGTAGCCGGCAAATGCGGCGAAATCTGCCGGGATGGTGGTCGCAGCGTCAGAGGCATTCGCGGTAGTCACGGTGGCGATGGCCCTGGATGCGTTCGAATTCTCGGTGCGCGGCGACTCGGCGCCGCTCGCTCCGGCGGTGACGGTAATCGCTGCCGTTGCAGCCAAGGCCAAGGCAGCCCAGGTACCGCCGCTTCGAGAGAGGTCTTTCACTCGTGTGATCCGCATGCCGTTCACGCTATGAACGGACAATCCTGGCGGTCATCGCTCTGTGGAGGGGTTCTCCGGCGCGCGATCGGGTGAGAATTCCCTTCCCTGTGATACCTCGGAGGTAGGGGGATCTCACTCTGCAGTATGAGGACTTTCGGGGTTCGCCTTCATAGGCTTGACGAGTGATCAAGGTCCGAAGGAAGAACAGGGGCGCACCGGATGTGTCCGCGCCGACATACGCCACTGCCGGGTCGATGCTGTCCGGGCTCGACGGCGCGGTAGTACATTCGGAGAAGGTTCGCCGCGCAACCAGTTTCGTGGCGCGCGGTCAGTTCTGGAACATCGTCGTCGTCGTGATCACTTTGATCCTCTATTCGATTGCCTGGCCGACACTGCAACTGACGCATCATGTTTCGCCGCCGATCATGCCCTTCGTCGCCGCGTTGGCCGCTTTTCCGTTCGTCCTGATCCGAATCAACGCTCCGTTGGGTTGGGCGGTATCGGCGGTCTCGGCACTGATCATCCCGTTGGTGTTCGACAACACGTCCGGTTACGACTACCCATGGCAGGTCGTCCACATCATCGTGCTGATGTCATTGCTGGCCGCAGTGAGCCTGCGGGCGCCCATTCAGGTTGTCGGTGTCGCCTGGATCGCCACGGTGCTGCTCTTCCTCGGCAACGCCCCGGGAAGCGACGGAGCCGGTTGGGCCGTCGGGCTGAGTGCCCTGGTCGTCTTCTGCCTGTTGATCCGCTGGTTGGTTCTCTCGCGCCGCCAGTTGGCCAAGCAGGAGGAAGTCAGTGAACTCGAACGCACTCGGCGCACGATCCTCGAGGAGAAGGCGCGGATCGCCCGCGACTTGCACGACATCGTGGCCCATCACATGTCGATGGTGGTCGTGCAAGCGCAGAGCGCGCCCTACCGGCTCGATGCAGTCACCCCGGAGATCCGAACGGAATTCGAATCGATAAGTGAGACAGGGCGAGCAGCGCTCAACGAGATCCGCGGCCTCCTCGGAGTCCTGCGCAGCGACGGGGACACCGTGGTGACGGCTCCGCAACCGGGCGTCGACCAGTTGGACGAACTGTTGCTCGGCAGTACCCGTGCCGGACTTCCGGTGTCGTGGCGAGTCGACGGCGATCGAGCGTCGGTCTCGGAATCCACGGGCCTCGCGCTCTACCGGATCATTCAGGAGTCGATCACCAACGCGGCCAGGCATTCACCCGGCGGACCCATCGAGGTCGCCGTGGCCTTCGGTCCACAATCGGTGAGCGCGTACGTGAACAACGGACCTTCGCCATCGGGCGGCAATCAGCACTCGGCGTCGGAAACCACTGGTGGCAACGGAATCCGCGGAATGCGTGAGCGGGCTTCGGCGGTGGGCGGCATGTTGCTGGCAAACCGGCGAGAGGATGGAGGGTTCGAGGTCCGGGCCGAGTTGCCGTCGATGCCCGCCTAGGCTGTCCGAGTGCCCATCACAGTATTCATCGCAGACGACCAGGCGATGGTTCGACAAGGGTTCGGAGCCCTACTCTCCGCCCAGCCCGACATCAGCGTGATCGGCGATGCGCCGGACGGCAAGATCGCCGTCGCCGAGGTCGCACGTCTGCGCCCGGATGTGGTGTTGATGGATGTTCGTATGCCCGAGATGAACGGACTCGACGCTGCCCGCCAGATTCTGTCCGCCGGGTGGGAACCGCCGGTGCGAGTCCTTATGCTCACCACTTTCGACATCGACGACTACGTCTACGAGGCACTGAGCGTCGGGGCGAGCGGGTTCATGCTCAAGGACGCACCGGCCGAGGAACTGATTCGGGCGGTACGCGTCGTCGCCGAAGGGCAGGCCTTGTTGGCCCCGACGGTGACGCGGCGTCTGATCGCCGATGTGACGAGTCGCCGGGCGGCCCCGCGCGCACGACCCGCAGCGCTCGACGCGTTGACCCCGCGTGAGCGTGAGGTCCTCGAATTGATCGCCCGCGGGCTGTCCAACGTCGAGATCGCCGAGCGTTTGTTCGTCGCCGAACAAACGGTCAAGACCCATGTCGGGAAGGTGCTGTCCAAGCTCGATCTGCGTGATCGTGCCCAGGCAGTCGTGTTGGCCTACGAAAGCGGGCTCGTCACGCCGGGCTAGTGCTCTCGCTCGGCGCGGCGTTGCGGCTCGGCAACGCCGCTATCCTGCGGCAATGCGGTGACTGGGGGAAGATGGACATCAAGATCCACAATCCGGTCACGAGAGGTGCTGCACTATGCGAATCGGAATCCTCACGGGCGGCGGCGACTGCCCGGGCTTGAACGCGGTCATCCGCGCCGTCGTACGTACGTCGGCCGGTCGTTACGGCAGTACCGTGGTCGGATTCCGGGACGGTTGGCGAGGACTGCTCGAGGACCGCAAGGTGCCACTCGACTCCGACGACCGCATCAATCGCATCCTCACCCGCGGCGGCACGATCCTCGGCACAGCTCGCGTGAACCCCGACAAACTCCGCGCGGGCCTCGATCAGATCAAACAGACCCTCGACGACAACGGGATCGACGTCCTGATCCCGATCGGTGGCGAAGGCACACTGACCGCGGCCAGTTGGCTCTCCGAGAGCGGCGTGCCCGTGATCGGCGTGCCCAAGACGATCGACAACGACATCGACTGCACCGACGTGACTTTCGGCTTCGACACCGCCTTGGCCGTCGCGACCGACGCCATCGACAGGCTCCACACCACGGCCGAATCTCACCAGCGCGTCATGCTCGTCGAGGTCATGGGCCGGCACGCGGGTTGGATCGCGCTGCAAGCCGGACTGGCGTCGGGGGCACACCTGACTCTGGTTCCGGAACAGCCGTTCGACGTCGACGAGGTGTGCGCGATGGTCAAGAAGCGCTTCCAGCGTGGCGACTCCCACTTCATCTGCGTCGTGGCCGAAGGTGCGATGCCCGATCCCGCGTCGATGACTTTGCGTGAGGGCGGCATCGACGAGTTCGGCCACAAGATCTTCACCGGCGTCGCGCAGCAACTCGGCAACGAGATCGAGCGCCGCATCGGTAAGGAAGTTCGCACCACAGTCCTCGGACACATTCAGCGCGGCGGTACCCCGACGCCGCACGACCGCATCCTCGCCACTCGCTTCGGAGTTCACGCCACCGACGCAGCTCACCGCGGAGATTTCGGTCAGATGGTCGCGTTGCACGGAACGTCCATCGACCTCGTTCCACTCGCCGAGGCGACACGCAAGCTCAAGACGGTGCCCAAGGAGCGCTACGAGGAGGCAGCCGCATTCTTCGGCTGAGCCGCGGACGCATAAACTGATCACCATGACTGCTGTCGATGCGCCCGACATCCTCGATTACGACGAAGTACTGACCAAGTACGAGCCTGTGATGGGTATGGAGGTGCACGTAGAACTCGGCACCGCGACCAAGATGTTCTGCCCGTGCCCCACCGAGTTCGGTGCCGAACCCAATACCCAGGTGTGCCCGGTCTGTCTGGGCATGCCCGGTTCGTTGCCGGTGGTGAACGCAGCCGCTGTCGAGTCCGCGATCCGGATCGGCCTTGCGCTCAACTGCTCCATCACGCCGTGGGGCCGATTCGCGCGGAAGAACTACTTCTACCCGGATCAGCCGAAGAACTACCAGATTTCCCAGTACGACGAGCCGATCGCCACCGAGGGCTACCTCGACGTGATCCTCGACGACGGCACGACGTGGCGCGTGGAGATCGAACGTGCGCACATGGAGGAGGACACCGGTAAGTCCCTCCACGTCGGTGGCGCTACCGGCCGTATCCACGGTGCGAGCCACTCACTGCTCGACTACAACCGTGCGGGTGTGCCGCTGGTCGAGATCGTCACCAAGACCATCCACGGTGCCGGTGAGCGCGCTCCCGAGGTTGCTCGTGCGTACGTGACGGCGCTTCGTGATCTGCTCAAATCACTCGACGTCTCCGACGTGCGCATGGATCAGGGATCTATGCGCTGCGACGCCAACATCTCGCTGATGCCGATCGGCGCCAAGGAACTCGGAACGCGTACCGAGACCAAGAACGTCAACTCCCTCAAGAGCGTCGAGGTCGCCGTTCGCTACGAAATGCGCCGTCAGGCAGCAGTTCTCGACGCCGGTGGTGAGGTCATCCAGGAGACCCGCCACTTCCAGGAGGCCGACGGCACCACCGCTGCCGGACGCCGCAAGGAAACGGCCGAGGACTACCGCTACTTCCCGGAACCGGATCTCGAGCCTGTTGCTCCGAGCGCCGAGTGGGTCGAAGAACTGCGTGGCACCTTGCCGGAGCTTCCCTGGATTCGCCGCGCGCGGATCCAGAAGGACTGGGGAATTTCCGACGAGGTCATGCGAGACCTCGTCAATGCCGGTGCCATCGATCTGGTGATCGCGACCACCGAGGCCGGTGCTTCGCCCGAGGCAGCGCGCTCGTGGTGGCTGTCTTACCTCTCGCAGCAGGCAAACACCCGCGGCGTCGAACTCGGTGCTCTGCCGATCACCCCGGCGCAGGTTGCGCAGGTCGTAGCTCTCATCGACAGCGGCAAGCTCAACAACAAGGTTGCTCGCCAGGTCGTCGATCACGTCCTCGACGGTGAGGGCGATCCGGAGCAGGTTGTCGCAGCCCACCCGGAATTGGTCGTCGAACGTGACGAAACCAAGCTCAAGGCGGCCGTCGACGAAGCACTCGCAGCCAACCCCGACATCGCCGACAAGATCCGCAGTGGCAAGGTCCAGGCCGCCGGCAAAATCGTCGGCGACGTCATGAAGGCCACTCGTGGGCAGGCAGACGCGGCTCGTGTGAAGGAACTTGTCATCGAGGCGTGCAGCTAGCGCACACTGAATTTCTGACACTGATGCCCGGCCGAAACGAATTCGGCCGGGCATCAGTGTTTTTCCGCAGTGGTTTTCTCCGCGGTCGTTCCACCACCGTCGATCTACAGACCAGGAACCACAACCGCGCGGCCGCTGAGCGTTCCGGCGGCCAGTCGTCGATAGGCTTCGGCTCCGTTGTCGAGGCTGAAGGTCTCCACCGCGATGTCGAAGATGCCGGCGTGCGCCAGGTCGATCAATTCGATCAGCTCGTTGCGGGCACCCCAGTACGGAACTGTCACCGAAGCCTCGTAAGGACTCTGGAAGAACCCGACCTTGGCGTGGGCCTGACCGTCACCGATCCCGACGATGGTGACGTCGGATCCGACACCGGCGACGGCCATCGCGGTGTCGATGGTGGGCTGATAGCCCACGAAGTCGAGAACCAGTGCGGCGCCCTGACTTCCGGTGATCTTGCGGACGTTCTCCGCCGCGTCCTTGTCGGACAGAACCACTTCGTGAGCGCCTACCTTGGTTGCCAGTTCGAGCTTGTCCGCGCTCACGTCGAGTGCGATGACAGTTGCTGCCGAGAGGTGGCGGAGGAGTTGGATGGCGACGTGGCCGAGACCACCGGTTCCGATGACAACTGCGTACGAGCCTCCGCGAAGTTTCGGCAGTGAACGCTTGATCGCGTGGTACGGCGTCAGGCCGGCGTCGGTCAGTGGCACTGTCTTGATCGGGTCGAGGTCGCCGATCGGGACGAGATGGCGAGGTGAATCGACGATCATGAACTCGGCCAACGCGCCGGGGGCGCCGAGTCCGGGAGGATTGATGCCGAGTTCTTGTGCGCGAGAACAGTAGTTTTCCAGTCCCTGCGAGCAGTGCCAACAGTTGCCGCAACCCCAAGGCCCGTAGACGACGACATTGGTTCCGATGTCGAGTCCTTCGACACCGTCGCCGACGGCCGCGACCTTGCCCGCGCCTTCGTGACCGAGCGTGAGCGGAAGGCCGTAGGTGTACTGCTCTTCCGGCAGGCTCATGATGAAGTCGTCCGAATGGCAGACGCCGGCAGCGGTCACTTCCAGGAGCACTTCACCTGGACCGGGCTCGGGTTTGGGAATCTCCGAGAGTTCGGGTTCTGCGCCGATTCTCGTGTACTGGATTGCCTTCATACCGACTCCTTTGTCGTGGTTGGCCAACCGGTCCTGGCAAATGCGTGGTGTTTAGCCCCGCTAACAAAAGAGTACGCATCTGTGCATGTTCGGTCACGGGATCCGTGACCGAACAGACATGGCGCTCGGCGATCGCGGCTCAGTCGATCCCGCCGCTGCCACTCGGCATCGGGATCTTGACCACCTTGTCGTCGTTCGGTCCCGGCTCGCCCGCGGTCTTGTTGATCGTGCTCGCCCACATCAAACCGTCGGATCCGAGCGCCAAACCGCCCAGTTGGCCGTACGTGTCTTTCGCCACTGCCGACGGTGCGGTCGTGACTGCTCCTGTTCCCGGATCGGCGGCCAGCGCCGAGATCGCTTTGCCGGCCCCCAGCGCGACAGCTACCACTCCCTGCGCTGCGATGCACCCACCAACTCCGGGTCGGTCAGGCCACGTCCACGCGGGAGATGTCACCGTGCCGTCGGCGCCGACGCGTTGGAGGCGATCTTCGAGAGTGGTTCGGTCGGTGACCCACGTCGCGATGCCTGGATCGACACATACGCCGCCGCCGTTTCCGATTCCGGACAGAACAACTTCCGGGCGAGGCGGCGCAGCGTTGGGCGTCAACGATCGGACTCGCAACAGCTTCCCCGCCAACGAGCCGGGATCCTGAGCAACGGCAGGGTTGCCGGTATCGCCAGTCAGGACCATGAGCTGATCGGGTGCCGCGAATTCCAGTGATCCACCGTTGCCACTCGCGCCGCGCGGAATTCCGCCGAGGACCTCCTTGGCGGTGTCACCGGGAGCAATACGGACCACCCGGTTGTCGGTTCCGGTGGTGACGTAGGCGTAGATCAGGTTGTCTTCGACAAATGTGGGGGAGAGGGCGATATCGAGCAGTCCGCCGTCGCCGCTGCCGTCGACGTCGATTTTGGCAACCTCGACCGGTGTCGTGTTGGGCGCTACCTGCATGATCCGGCCGGTCCGCCGTTCGGCGACCAGTCCGGAATTCCCATCCGGGAGTGTGACGAGCCCACCGGTGGTGTCGAGACAGGTTGCGATCACGGCGGTGTCGGCGTCCTGACACGGCCCGAGAGGGCCGGTCCGCGGCGCCGGCGGCGTGGTCGACGGCGGCGGGTTCTCCGGCTGTACTTCGGCGCTGGCCTGGTTGGTCGGTTCGGGTGTGAACGGCGAGGCAGTCGATTCGTCGAAGTCGGCGCAACCTGCGAGCAACGATGTCCCGAGCATCAGAGCCAGTGCGCCCAGCGCTGCATGCCTACCCGTAGTCATGCCCAAGACGTTACGTAACGCACGGCAGATGCCGCCACGCCGGACCAAGGTTCCCCGTCGAGTTCGTGAATCGGTCATAGGCTCACCTACGTGACTGACGAGCGAAAAGATCCCAGCGAGTTGTCGGATGCGGACAAGCCGACGGGCAATGTGTCCAGTCCGTATGATTCGCCCACCGAACAATTTCCGACGGTGAGCGCCAAGAATCCGTTGCCGCGAACCGACGACGATCTCGATTTCGGTTCCACGAACGCCAATTCCCTGACCGAGCAGATACCGACGTACCGAGCACCGGGTGCGGATCAGCCGACAGTAGCTCTCGAGCGCGAGACGGCGTACGACGCTCCGATCGCCGCCGTCCCCACCGCCGAAGCGGTGGCAGGTACCACCGAGACTCCGCGGGGCCGAGGCACTCTCGATCTCGGCCTGCTTGCACTGCGGTTGGCCGTCGGCGGAACCGCGCTGGTGCACGGTCTGCAGAAGTTGACCGGTATCTGGAACGGGCCGGGTCTCGGCGGGTTCGAGACGATGCTGGCCGACGCCGGGTTCCAGCAGGCAAAATGGATGGCGATACTCGGTGCCGTCGGTGAGGTCGCCGGTGGTGCGCTCCTCATCCTCGGGTTGCTGACTCCCGTTGCGGCGGCGTCGGTTCTTGCAGTGATGATCAACGCGTGGGCGCTGCGTCAGGCCAGTGCCCCCGGCCTCGAGTACTTTGCCCCTGACGGCACCGAATACGAGATGCTGCTCGGAATCTGTGCGGGCGTCATCATTTTGACGGGCCCGGGTCGTATTGCGCTCGACGGTCGTCGTGGCTGGGCAACCCGCCCGTTTGTCGGATCGCTCGTGGTCTTGATCCTCGGTATCGCTGCCGGCGTCTGCACCTGGATCTTTCTGAACGGTGCCAATCCGCTCATCTGAAACTCGCGTCGTCGAACAAACGAACCGCCGCTCTCCGAATCGGAGAGCGGCGGTTCGTTTGTGAAGGATCAGTCCTTGACGAGTACCGGGTCGGCGTTCGCGGACGGGATGGCTGTTCCGTCCTTGAGCTTGCGACCGAGGACCGACTTGCGGTGACCGTAGGCGAAGTAGACGACAACACCGATGGCCATCCAGACGAGGAACCGGATCCAGGTCTCGACCGAGAGGTTGAGCATCAGCCAACCGCAGGCGAGCACGGCGACGATCGGAACGAACGGCACCAGTGGGACGCGGAATCCGCGCGGCAGGTCGGGGCGGGTGCGGCGCAGGACGATGACGCCGACACAAACCAGGACGAAAGCGAACAGCGTTCCGATGTTGACCATCTCTTCGAGTGTGCCCATCGGGAAGAAGGCTGCCAGGACGGCGACGATGCCACCGACGATCAACGTGATGCGCATCGGGATGCCCTTGGCGTTGGTCTTGGCCAGGCTGCGCGGCATGAGGCCGTCACGGGACATCGCGAAGAGGACACGGGTCTGGCCGAGCATCATGACCATGACAACTGTTGTGAGGCCGGCCAGGCCACCGAAGTTGATGGCGGTTTGCGCCCAGCCGATTCCGTTGGCCTCGAATGCGGTTGCGAGGGTGGCGCTGGAATCGCCGACGAGAGGACTGCCGTCCTTGAGTTCGGTGTACTTGACCATGCCGGTGAGGACGAGTGTGACGGCAACGTAGAGAACGGTGACGATGGCGAGCGAGCCGAAGATTCCGCGCGGCAACGACTTCTGCGGGTTCTTGGTTTCCTCGGCCGTGGTGGCGACGACGTCGAAGCCGATGAAGGCAAAGAACACGAGGCTGGCTGCTGCGAGCAAACCGTAAGCGCCGTAGCTACTTCCGCCTGCACCGGTCAGCCAGGAGAACAAGGTCTGATGGATTCCGCTTGCAGAGCTCTCGGTTCCTTCGGACGGCGGGATGAAGGGGGAGTAGTTCTCCTTCTTGATGTAGAAGGCACCCACGACGATGACGAGCAGAACTACTGCGATCTTGATCGCGGTGATGATTGCGGAGACTCGCGAGGAAACCTTGGTGCCGATCGCGAGGATCAGAGTGATCGCGCCGATGATGAGCAGGGCGCCCCAGTCGAAGCTGATCGAACCGATGTGGGCGGTGGTGCTGCCGCTGGCCCCGATGACATTGCCGAGGTAGAGCGACCAACCCTTGCCGACGACTGCGGAGGCGAGAGCGAACTCGAGGATGAGGTCCCAGCCGATGATCCAGGCGGCGAACTCACCGAACGTCGCGTAGGAGAACGTGTATGCGCTACCTGCGACGGGAACGGTGGAGGCGAACTCCGCGTAGCACAGCGCGGCAAGGCCACAGGCGATCGCAGCGAGAACGAATGCCAGTGAAATCGAGGGTCCTGCGACATTGCCTGCGGTTCGAGCAGTCAGCGTGAAGATGCCTGCGCCGATGACGACGGCGACTCCGAATACCGTGAGGTCCTTCGCGGTCAGTTCCTTCTTGAGCTTTGTCTCAGGCTCGTCGGTGTCCGCGATCGATTGCTCGACGGATTTGGTGCGCCATATGCCGACTCCGGGCATGTATTGCTCCTTGGTTGTTTCCCGTCGACCTTGTGGGTGACGGGCGGTGGCTGACTGTCGTCGTTGTGATGTGCGTCTCAGCGACCTGATGAGGGAACCACTGGTGAGCGCTGTGTGCAAGTCAGCTCACTCGAACTGACCGAAATGATCACCTGACTGAAAGTCATCCCCCCTCATGTATCTGAATTGATCAGCTGGTGTCTGGAACCCTACGTCCAAGTGAATTCGCTCACGAGCCGGACGCGCGATTCGGTCTGAAATGTCTGATAGCTCATATCGTTCCGTTGGTGCTCCGCGTGTCGCCCGGTTATTCGGTACCTGTCGGTCGGTCTTGCTGTCGACGAGTTGCATCAACCCATCCCGTTTTGGAAGTGCGGTGCGGGTTCTGCAAACTGTTCACCCGTATCGGGGCGACAGGCGGGATGGGGACCCCGACTCTGTCGATCCTCTGCAGTCGCCTGTTGGCGAGCATCTCGGGGAGCTGAGTTGGTTGCCGCACGTCCGACTGCCCGAAAACCTTGTGCGACTGTCACATCGGCTACGCGCATCTCGAGCCGCGCGCTGACAGAAAAGATCCCCGGCCGAAAAACGGCCGGGGATCTTTTTTCGATTCGTGGCAGAACTTACGGAACGTAGCGAACCGCGCCCTTGTCGGCGGACGTTGCCAGAGCGGCGTAGGCGCGCAGTGCTGTCGTCACGGTGCGCTGACGATCGACCGGCTGCCACGGGCGCTCGGAGGCGTCCATCTTGGCACGTCGCTCGGCGAGGACGTCGTCGTCGACAAGGATCTCGAGCGTGCGCGAGGCGACGTCGATGCGAACCTGATCGCCGTTCTGGACGAGTCCGATGACTCCGCCTGCGGCAGCTTCGGGGGAGATGTGGCCGATGGACAGCCCGGAAGTTCCGCCCGAGAAACGACCGTCGGTGATCAGTGCGCATTCCTTACCGAGGCCTGCGCCCTTGAGGAAGGCAGTGGGGTGCAGCATTTCCTGCATGCCGGGGCCGCCCTTGGGGCCTTCGTAACGCACGACGAGAACGTCGCCGGCCTTGATCTTCTTCTGCAGGATGACCGAGACGGCTTCTTCTTGGGATTCGACGACGAGCGCCGGGCCCTGGAAGGTGAACAGTTCCTCGTCGATGCCGGCCGTCTTGAGGATTGCGCCGTCGAGTGCGATGTTGCCGCGCAGGACAACCAGGCCACCTTCCACGGTGTAGGCATTCTCGACGTCGCGGATGCAGCCGCCGGCCGCATCGGTGTCGAGGGCGGACCAACGGTTGTCCGTGGAGAACGGTTCGATGGTGCGCACGCCACCGGGAGCCGCGTGGAAAAGTTCGATCGCCTCGTCGGTTGCCTTGCCGGAGCGGATGTCCCAGTCGTCGAGCCACTGGTCGAAGCTCTTGGTATGGACGGTGGACACATCGGTTTCGAGGAGTCCGCCGCGGCGAAGCTCACCGAGCAGCGCGGGGATTCCGCCGGCACGGTGGACGTCCTCCATGTGGTAATCCGAGTTGGGGGAGACCTTGGACAAGCACGGCACCTTGCGGCTGATCGCGTCGATGGTGTCGAGGTCGAAGTCGACCTCGCCCTCCTGTGCCGCAGCCAGCGTGTGCAGGACGGTGTTGGTGGAACCGCCCATGGCGACGTCGAGAGCCATTGCGTTGCGGAACGCTGCCGGGGTCGCGATGTTGCGCGGCAGCACCGACTCGTCGCCGTCGCGGTAGTACTTGAGTGCAGCCTCGACCACGGTGGTGCCCGCACGAGAGAAGAGTGCGTGACGAGCCTTGTGAGTTGCCAGCGTGGAGCCGTTGCCCGGCAATGCGAGGCCGAGGGCTTCGGTCAGGCAGTTCATGGAGTTGGCGGTGAACATGCCCGAGCACGAGCCGCACGTCGGGCACGCGCTGCGCTCGACCTCGTCGAGGCCTTCGTCGGACACGGCATCGTTGGCAGAGGCGGAGATCGCGGTGATGAGGTCGGTGGGGGCTTGGGCCACGCCGCCGACGACCACTGCCTTACCGGCCTCCATCGGACCACCGGACACGAAGACAGTCGGGATGTTCAGACGCATCGCGGCGTTGAGCATGCCGGGAGTGATCTTGTCGCAGTTCGAGATACACACCAGTGCGTCGGCCGTGTGGGCGTTTGCCATGTACTCGACCGAGTCGGCGATGATCTCGCGGCTCGGGAGCGAGTAGAGCATTCCGCCGTGGCCCATTGCGATGCCGTCGTCGACTGCGATGGTGTGGAACTCACGAGCGACGCCGCCGGCCGCGCTGATGGCCTCGGCAACGATCTCGCCCACGTTCTTGAGATGCACGTGGCCGGGTACGAACTGGGTGTACGAGTTCGCTACGGCAACGATCGGCTTACCGAAGTCGGAATCCGTCATTCCTGTGGCGCGCCACAGGGATCGGGCTCCGGCAGCATTACGTCCGATGGTGGTGGTGCGTGACCTCAACGGGGGCATGGGCGTGTTCCTTATGTGATCGTTGCTGGTCCACTCAAATAGAAGCGAGGGCCTTTCAACGCTACTCGCGTGCTACTGGCGCTTCTCTTCGGGCTGGACCGAACCGTTGTCGGCGTTGTCGGACTCGACCCCGGATTCTGCTTCCGATTCTGCCGCTGCTTCTTCTTCGGCTTCCTTGGCGGCGAAGGCTTCTGCCGCCGATGCGTAGGGATCGGTGATGCGGCCGCCGCTGGCGATCGCGATCTCGGGAAGTCTGACGAAGCTGACCGCAGGCAGGGTCACCTCGGTTCCGTCGGTGAGTTCCGCGCGCGCCCAGCTGCGCTTCGGGAAGCGGAAACCCTTGACGTCGTCCCAGGCGAGGGTGCGCTTGGAGAATGTCGAGCGGACCTCGAGGCCGTCGGGGCTGACGGTGGTGCGCAGTCGCGCGACGAGATAGACGGCGATGATCGGAAGGATCAGCAACCAGCTGAAGGCGACGGGCCACCCGAAGATCGGGAAGCTGACCGCGAACAGAAGGAATGCGCACGCCATGTAAGCGAGCTGCGAAATGCGGATGACGTGCCGAAGTGGTTTCGGCGTGTGGGATGATTGAGCCGGTGGCACGGGCTGCTGCGAAGTTGACACCTCTACATCTTCGCATTGCAGCCGATGTATCTCAGATTCTGGGACGGTCGACTCACCAAGTTTGCCGTTCGCGACTAGCGCCTCTACTGTCGAGTGCGTGAAACAGAATGAGTTGCTCGTAATCGGCCGGCGCGTCGTCGCCTGAGTCGATTTTTCAACTCACCAGATAACGACGCGCCACCCTCGCTCAGCAGATGCTGACGGGGGTTTTTTGTTGCCCGGAGCCAGAATCAGAGGATTTCCCAGTGAGCGCACCAACAGCACGGCCTCAACCCACGCCGCGCAAGTCAGGGACACCGAGCCCGACAACCGCGGCTGCCGCAACCCAGACGGCCAACCGTCGCCAGCTCCCGCCTGAGCGGGTAACCGGCGCCCAGTCTGTGGTTCGCGCCCTCGAAGAGCTCGAGGTCGACACGGTATTCGGCATTCCCGGCGGTGCCGTGCTCCCGGTCTACGACCCACTCTTCGATTCGGTCAAGGTCCGCCACGTGCTCGTGCGCCACGAGCAGGGTGCAGGCCACGCTGCCACCGGCTACGCCCAGGCGACCGGCAAGGTCGGCGTGTGCATGGCCACCTCGGGTCCCGGTGCGACCAACCTGGTCACGCCACTGGCCGACGCGCAGATGGACTCCGTTCCGATCGTCGCGATCACCGGACAGGTGGCGCGCTCGCTGATCGGTACCGACGGCTTCCAGGAAGCCGACATCTCAGGCATCACGATGCCGGTCACCAAGCACAACTTCCTGATCACCGACGCGATCGACATCCCGCGCATCATGGCCGAGGCCTTCTACCTCGCGGCCAGTGGTCGCCCCGGCGCCGTCCTGGTCGATATCCCCAAGGACATCCTGCAGTCGCAGACCACGTTCTCGTGGCCGCCGGAGATGCGTCTGCCGGGCTACCGCCCGGTCACCAAGCCGCACGGCAAGCAGGTTCGCGAAGCTGCGCGTCTGATCGCCGACGCCAAGTCGCCGGTTCTGTACGTCGGTGGCGGCGTCATCAAGTCGGACTCCTCGCCGGAGCTGCTCGAATTGGCCGAGCTGACCGGTATCCCCGTCGTCACCACGCTGATGGCCCGCGGCGCGTTCCCGGACAGTCACGACCTCAACTGCGGTATGCCCGGAATGCACGGCACCGTCGCCGCGGTCGCCGCTCTGCAGCGTAGCGATCTACTGATCACCCTCGGCGCGCGTTTCGACGACCGCGTCACCGGTCAGCTGAATTCCTTCGCGCCCGACGCCAAGGTCATCCATGCCGACATCGACCCGGCCGAGATCGGCAAGAACCGCTACGCCGACGTCCCGATCGTGGGCGACTGCAAAGAGGTCATCACCGAACTCATCGAGGCGATCCGTGCCGACATGGCCACGGGCACCACGTTCGACCTCACCGAGTGGTGGGCGTACCTGAACGACATCCGTCGTACGTACCCGCTGAGCTACGACCGCCCCACCGACGGTCAGCTGAGCCCGGAGTACGTCATCCAGACCGTCGGCAAGCTCGCCGGACCGGATGCCATCTACTGCGCCGGCGTCGGTCAGCACCAGATGTGGGCCGCGCAGTTCGTCGGTTACGAGAAGCCGCGCACGTGGCTCAACTCGGGCGGACTGGGCACCATGGGGTACGCGGTTCCCGCAGCCATGGGCGCCAAGATGGGCATGCCCGACACCGAGGTGTGGGCGATCGACGGCGACGGCTGCTTCCAGATGACCAATCAGGAACTCGCAACCTGCGCACTCGAAGGTATCCCGATCAAGGTTGCCCTCATCAACAACGGCAACCTCGGCATGGTGCGTCAGTGGCAGACACTCTTCTACGAAGAGCGCTACTCCAACACCAACCTCGGAACGCACGGCGCCATCCGCATCCCCGACTTCGTGAAGCTCGCAGAAGCATTGGGCTGCCACGGAATTCGTGTCGAGCGTGAAGAAGATGTCGAAGCTGCGATCCGTGAGGCGCAGTCCATCAACGACAAGCCTGTCGTGATCGACTTCATCGTCACCGCCGACGCACAGGTGTGGCCGATGGTCGCTGCCGGAACGAGCAACGACGAAATCATGGCGGCCCGGGGCATCCGGCCGCTGTTCGACGACGACGAGGCAGTTGCCGAGCCCGCCGTCATCCACGAAGCCATGTCACGCGAGCAAGCCGGACCCGCCGCGGGCACAGGGGAGGATCAGAAGTGAGCACCAGTCACACCCTCAGTGTTCTCGTCGAGGACAAGCCAGGCGTGCTGGCTCGCGTCTCCGCACTTTTCTCCCGCCGCGGATTCAACATCGAATCCCTCGCGGTGGGCGGAACCGAGATCCCCGAGATCTCACGAATGACCATCGTCGTCACGGTCGACGAGTTCCCTCTCGAGCAGGTGACGAAGCAGCTCAACAAGCTGATCAACGTCATCAAGATCGTCGAGCAGGACGGTGAAGCATCCGTCGCTCGCGAGCTCGTGCTCATCAAGGTGCGCGCAGATGCAAGCGTGCGCACGCAGGTCATCGAAACGGTGAACCTGTTCCGCGCCAAGGTGATCGACGTCTCCCCGGAGTCCGTCACCATCGAGGCGACCGGTACTCGGTCCAAGCTGGATGCCCTGCTGCGGATGCTTGATCCGTACGGTATCCGGGAGATCGTTCAGTCCGGGGTCGTGGCAGTCGGTCGAGGGCCGAAGTCGATCACGGCCACCCGCTAGTACTTTTAGACACGTAAAAATCCAAGGAGAGGTTGAGAACTGTGGCAGTCGAGATGTTCTACGACGACGATGCCGATCTGTCGATCATTCAGGGCCGCAAGGTTGCTGTGATCGGCTACGGAAGCCAGGGCCACGCCCATTCGCTGAGCCTGCGCGACTCGGGCGTCGATGTGCGCATCGGCCTCAAGGAGGGCTCCAAGTCCCGCGAAAAGGCACAGGAGCAGGGACTGACGGTCGGTACGCCGGCCGAGGTTTCCGAGTGGGCCGACGTCATCATGGTGCTCGCACCTGACACCGCTCAGGCGAGCATTTTCACAAACGACATCGAGCCGAACCTCAAGGACGGCGACGCGCTGTTCTTCGGTCACGGCCTGAACATTCACTTCGACCTGATCAAGGCTCCGGAGTTCGTCACCGTCGGTATGGTCGCCCCCAAGGGACCCGGCCACCTGGTGCGTCGTCAGTTCGTCGACGGCAAGGGCGTTCCCGCGCTCATCGCCATCGACCAGGATCCCAAGGGTGAAGGCCAGGCTCTCGCTCTGTCCTACGCCAAGGGCATCGGCGGAACCCGCGCAGGCGTCATCAAGACCACGTTCAAGGAAGAGACCGAGACGGACCTCTTCGGTGAGCAGGCTGTGCTGTGCGGCGGCACCGAGGAACTGGTCAAGACCGGTTTCGAGGTCATGGTCGAGGCCGGCTACGCACCCGAGATGGCGTACTTCGAGGTTCTGCACGAGCTCAAGCTCATCGTCGACCTCATGTACGAGGGTGGCATCGCCCGCATGAACTACTCGGTGTCCGACACCGCTGAGTTCGGTGGATACCTCTCCGGCCCGCGCGTCATCGACGCTGGCACCAAGGAGCGCATGAAGGCGATCCTGGCCGACATCCAGTCCGGCGAGTTCACCCGTCGTCTGGTTGCCAACGTCGAGAACGGCAACACCGAGCTCGAGGGCCTGCGCAAGGCCAACGCCGAGCACCCCATCGAGGTCACCGGCAAGAAGCTGCGCGACCTGATGAGCTGGGTCGATCGTCCGATCACCGAAACCGCGTAATTCGTCGTTTCACGCTCCACGTCTCCACTGGCCTGATGTCGCGCCGGTTCAATTACGTTGAACCAGCGCGGCATTGGGCCGGAGTCGTTTTCCGGGCCGGTTGAGCCCGGATTCATATTCCATCGAGAATTTGCCCGCGAAAGTGTCCACTATGTGGTATTGCCTACCGCGTTGTGGATTCGAAGTCAGCGCGCACTAAACTATCGGTGGTTAAACCACCTTCACACCCACCTAATCAGGGAGTTTGCACGTGAGCCAGCCTGGCCGTCCCGTTGTTCTGATCGCCGACAAGCTCGCGCCGTCCACAGTCGAGGCGCTCGGTGACGGTGTGGAGGTGCGTTGGGTCGACGGACCTGACCGCCCGGCGCTGCTCGCCGCGGTACCCGAGGCCGACGCGATTCTCGTTCGTTCCGCCACCACCGTCGACGCCGAGGTTCTGGCCGCCGGCACCAAGCTGAAGATCATCGGCCGCGCCGGTGTCGGCCTGGACAACGTCGAGATCCCCGCAGCCACCGAGCGCGGCGTGATGGTCGTCAACGCACCGACCTCCAACATTCACTCCGCTGCCGAGCACGCTGTCGCCCTCCTCATGTCGACCGCTCGCCAGATTCCCGCAGCAGACAAGACCCTGCGTGAGAACACCTGGAAGCGAAGCAAGTTCAACGGTGTCGAGATCCTCGGCAAGACTGTCGGTGTCGTCGGACTCGGCCGTATCGGCCAGCTCTTCGCGCAGCGTCTCGCCGCGTTCGAGACCACCATCATCGCGTACGACCCCTACCTGCCCGCAGCGCGCGCAGCGCAGCTCGGCATCGAACTGGTCACCATCGACGAGCTCGTCGAGCGCGCCGACTTCATCTCCGTGCACCTGCCCAAGACCAAGGAAACGGCCGGCCTGATCAACGCCGAGCGCCTGGCCAAGGCCAAGGACGGCGTCATCATCGTCAACGCCGCCCGCGGTGGTCTGATCGACGAAGATGCGCTTTACGACGCACTGGTCTCCGGCAAGGTCCGCGGCGCCGGCCTCGACGTGTTCAGCACCGAGCCGTGCACCGATTCCAAGCTCTTCGAGCTCGACAACGTCGTTGTCACCCCGCACCTCGGCGCATCGACGTCGGAGGCTCAGGACCGCGCAGGCATCGACGTGGCCAAGAGCGTTCTCCTCGCTCTGGCAGGCGAATTCGTTCCCGAGGCTGTCAACGTCTCCGGCGGCCCCGTCGGAGAAGAAGTTGCTCCGTGGCTCGAGCTGGTCCGCAAGCTCGGTCTCCTCGCTGCAACGCTGTCGCCTGAAGCTGTCCAGACCGTGCAGGTTGTCGCCACCGGCGAGCTGTCGGCGGAAACCGTCGACATCCTCGGCCTGGCTGCACTGCGCGGCGTGTTCTCCGCCAGCAGCGACGAGGCCGTCACGTTCGTCAACGCTCCGGCACTTGCCGAGCAGCGTGGCGTGACCGTGTCGGTCGAGAAGCACTCCGAGGCACTGGCTCATCGCAGCGCGGTCGAGGTTCGTGCAGTTGCGGCTGACGGCACGGTCACGTCGGTCACGGGCGCACTCACCGGCCTGCAGCAGGTCGAGAAGATCGTCAACATCAACGGACGCAGCTTCGACCTGCGCGCCGAGGGTCACAACATCGTCGTCCACTACAGCGATCGCCCGGGCGTTCTCGGTGTGCTCGGTACCGTTCTCGGTAACGCCGGCGTCGACATCCTGGCTGCAGCACTGAGCCAGGACGCCGAAGGCGAAGGCGCAACGGTCATCCTGCGTGTCGACCGCGTCGTCGGTGACACCGAGGTCGAGGCAATCGTCTCGCAGCTCGACGCTCGCGTCGCCCAGGTCGACCTTTCCTGATTGTTTTTGCTGTGCGCCTTTATTAACCGCCCGCGGTTAATAAAGGCGCACAGTTCTACTGAGATGAGGACTCCATGAAGCTTGCGGTCATTCCGGGCGACGGAATCGGTGTCGAGGTCACAGCCGAAGCACTCAAGGTGCTCGGCAAGTTGGTTCCGGATCTGGAAACCACCGAATACGATCTCGGTGCCCGTCGCTACAACGCCACCGGCGAATTGCTCCCGGCGGACGAGCTGGACCAGATCCGTCAACACGACGCAATCCTGTTGGGCGCCATCGGTGACCCGCGGATCGTCGCGCCTGGCATCCTCGAGCGTGGTCTGCTGCTGAACATGCGTTTCCAGCTCGATCATCACGTGAATCTTCGCCCCGCTCAGCTGTATCCGGGTGCGCTGTCGCCGTTGGCGGCCCAGCCTGAGATCGACTTCGTCGTGGTTCGTGAAGGCACCGAAGGCCCGTACACCGGTAACGGTGGCGCCATCCGCGTCGGCACCGATCACGAGATCGCGACCGAGGTGTCGATCAACACCTGGTTCGGCGCCGAGCGTGTTGTTCGTTATGCATTTGCGTTGGCGCAGACACGTTCCAAGCACCTCACACTGATCCACAAGACCAACGTGCTTTCCAACGCGGGCGCGATCTGGACGCGTGCGATCGAGACCGTCGGAGCCGAGTACCCGGACGTCGAAACCGCGTACTGCCACATCGATGCTGCCACCATCTACATGGTCACCGACCCGTCGCGCTTCGACGTCATCGTCACGGACAACCTCTTCGGTGACATCATCACCGACCTCGCCGGCGCGGTGACCGGTGGAATCGGTTTGGCCGCAAGCGGAAACATCGACGCGTCGGGGGCCAACCCCTCGATGTTCGAGCCCGTTCACGGTAGTGCCCCGGACATCGCCGGCAAGGGAATCGCAGATCCCACCGCCGCGATCCTCTCGGCCGCACTGCTTCTTCGCCATCTCGGGCGCGAGGACGACGCCGCTCGGGTGGAGGCTGTGGTCGCTGCTGACCTGGCTACCCGCGGCGAAGGCCCCATCTCCACGACGGAGATCGGCGACCGGATCACCGCAGCGCTGTAAGGATTTCTTTCACGAGACTGACGCGCGTAAGCCTTTCGGCTTGCGCGCGTCAGTCGTTTCCGACACCCCGATAGACTGGCCGGCATGCGTCTTGGTCGAATTGCCAGTCCCGATGGTGTTGCGTTCGTCAGTATCGAAGGTGAAGAGGATGCCCTCGTCGCCAAGGAAATTGCGGAGCACCCGTTCGGGAACCCCACATTTACCGGCCGAAGTTGGCCGCTCGCCGATGTTCGTCTGCTGGCTCCGATTCTCGCCAGCAAGGTGATCTGCATCGGCAAGAATTATGCAGATCACATTGCGGAGATGGGCGGCGAAGCCCCCGCGGATCCCGTGATCTTCCTCAAGCCCAATACGTCCATCGTCGGCCCGGGTGCCCCGATCGTCTTGCCTCCCACCTCCAACGAGGTGCACTTCGAGGGTGAACTCGCGGTAGTCATCGGTCAACCATGCAAGGACGTTCCGGCGGCAAAGGCGTTGAGCGTGGTTCTCGGCTACACGATCGCCAACGACGTGTCGGCACGAGATCATCAGCGTCACGACGGGCAGTGGACGCGCGCGAAGGGGCACGACACCTTCTGCCCACTCGGTCCGTGGATCGAGACCAGCCTGGATGCGTCCGACGTCGACATCAAGACCGAGGTGAACGGTCAGGTCAAGCAGGACAGCAGCACCGCCTTCCTACTTCACGACATTCCGAAGATCATCGAGTGGATCTCGGCGGTGATGACCCTCCTGCCCGGCGACGTCATCCTCACCGGCACCCCCGCCGGAGTGGGCCCGATCGTCGACGGTGATTCGGTGTCGGTCACGGTCTCGGGGATCGGCACGCTCACCAACCCGGTAACCGCCAAGAAGTGATCTGACCCGGTTCTTTCAGTCATGTGACTACGGAGGCCCCATCCCAACTGGATGGGGCCTCCGTCGTGGGGTGAGTCGAGAGGTGTCTGTCGAAGAAAAGTTGCAAGATAGTAACTATCGTCGGGGGATTGATGGGGATTACCTTTCGGATCGAGGTGATCAGGCCCTGGGACTGCCCTGCGAGTTTTGTGAGCCAGGCGAAGCTTCGCCACTGATCCTCCTGGCGTTATGTCTGAGTTGGTCAGGTTGAGAGGGTTCGCCCCTCGGTTTGCTGCCACGGCCCGTAACAGACCAAATTCCCTGAAATGTAACGCTGAGCAGTAGGGTGACCGATAACTGGATAGAAGCCGATGGGGCAATCGAGTGGATTGCGCAGAAACGTGGTGATACATGACGACCTTCGCGGAAGCCTCCCGGTCAGCGACAGGGGAAGCACCAAACGGGCAGCGGCCGGTGTGGCGAGACAAGAAGCGCTACCTGTGGCCGTTGGGTTTGCTGGTTCCTCTCAGTCCCTTCGCTGCGTGGTTCCTGGTCGACAAATTCAGCCTTGGGCTCTTCTGGGCCATCGGGGCCTGGCTCATCGTGATCGTCATTCCCCTCATCGATCTCCTGGCCGGTGAAGACGGGAACAGCCCGCCGGACGAAGCGATTCCGCATCTGCAGGAGGATCGTTTCTACCGCTGGTGCACGTATCTGTTCCTGCCCCTCCAATACGTCGGTCTCGTGTTCGTCGCCTGGTGCTGGGTGAACGCGCCGATGGCGACGGGGGAGAAGTTCGCGCTCGCGATGACCGCCGGCGTGGTTGCCGGTGTGGGGATCAACGCGGCACATGAATTGGGGCACAAGAGCGAAAAGCTCGAGAAGTGGCTCGCGAAAGTAGCGCTGGCGCAGTCCTTCTACGGCCATTTCTACGTCGAGCACAACCATGGTCACCACGTCCGTGTTGCGACGCCGGAGGATCCTGCCAGTTCGCGATACAGGGAGAATTTCTGGTTCTTCTTGCCGCGCAGTGTCATCGGCGGCCTGCGCTCGGGATGGCGGATCGAAAGCGCTCGTCTGAAGCGTCAGGGGAGGCGGACCTGGAGTTACCGCAACAACATCCTGAACGCGTGGGCGATGAGTGTCGGGTTGTTCGGCAGTTTGATCGCAGTGTTCGGGTGGGAAATCGCACCGTGGTTGGCCGTTCAGGGTATTGCCGGGTTCACATTCCTCGAGACTGCGAACTATCTCGAGCATTACGGATTGCTTCGTGCCAAGAGGCCTGACGGCTCGTACGTTCGCTGCTCTCCTGAGGACAGTTGGAACAGCGACCACGTCGTCAGCAACCTTTTCCTCTATCAACTTCAGCGTCACAGCGACCATCACGCGAATCCGCGTCTGCGGTACCAGAGCCTGCGAAGTGCGGCCGAAGCTCCGCAACTTCCAGCGGGTTACGCGGTCATGATCGTGTGCGCCTGGGTGCCGCCGCTGTGGCGAAAGGTGATGGACAAGCGCCTACTTGCCTACTACGACGGTGACATGACGCGAATCAACGTCCTACCGGGTAGGTGATCGGGGGCGTGGAGGAAGCGCTACCGGACTAGCCTGTAGTACGACCATCCATCATCGCCGAGCCAAGTGAGCCATGACCAACAGCGAAGTACGCGTCCGTTTCTGCCCGTCACCCACCGGAACCCCGCACGTAGGTTTGGTGCGCACAGCCTTGTTCAACTGGGCGTTCGCACGACACCGCGGCGGCACATTCGTGTTCCGTATCGAAGACACCGATGCGCAGCGCGACAGTGAAGAGTCCTACCAGGCCATCCTCGACGCCCTCCGCTGGTTGGGGCTCAACTGGGACGAGGGCCCGGAGGTCGGTGGACCGCACGCGCCGTATCGCCAGTCCGAGCGTCGTGACCTGCATCTCGACGTCGTGGCCAAGTTGCTGGCCGCGGGTGAGGCATACGAGTCCTTCTCGACAAACGAGGAAGTCGAAGCGCGGCACAAGGCTGCCGGCCGCGACCCGAAGCTCGGATACGACAACTTCGATCGCGACCTGAGCGACGAGCAGCGCGCTGCGTACGTCGCCGAGGGACGCAAGCCCGTCGTCCGACTCCGCATGCCCGATCACGATCTGACCTGGAACGACTTGGTGCGCGGCGAGACCACGTTCAAGGCCGGCACCGTTCCGGACTTCGCGCTGACTCGCGGTAACGGTATTCCGCTGTACACGTTGGTCAACCCGGTCGACGACGCGTTGATGAAGATCACCCATGTACTGCGCGGCGAAGATCTGTTGTCCTCGACTCCGCGTCAGCTCGCGTTGTACGAGGCATTGATCCGCATCGGTGTTGCCGATTTCACACCGTCGTTCGGGCACTTGCCTTTCGTGATGGGTCAGGGCAACAAGAAGCTGTCCAAGCGCGATCCCGAGTCGAACCTCTTCATCCACCGCGATCGCGGGTTCATCCCCGAGGGATTGCTGAACTACCTGGCTCTGCTCGGGTGGAGCATCGCTGACGATCACGACGTCTTCTCACTCGACGAGATGGTTGCGGCCTTCGACGTCTCCAAGGTCAACTCCAACCCCGCGCGCTTCGACCAGAAGAAGGCTGACGCGATCAATGCCGAGCACATTCGCCTGCTCGAGCCGGCCGACTTCGCGGGCCGCCTGAAGTCGTTCCTGGTGGAACACGGCCATATCGGCGCCGACGTCGACGAAGCGACGTTCACTGTTGCGGCGGACCTCGTGCAGACGCGCATCGTCGTCCTGTCCGACGCGTGGGATCTGCTGAAATTCCTGTTCGTCGACGAAGGGTCGTTTGCTCTCGATCCGGCCGCGGCGGCAAAGAACCTGAAGGAAGATGCCGGTCCGGTTCTGGATGCGTCTCTTGCGGCGCTCGATGCCACTTCGGAGTGGACGGCGGCCAGTATCGAGGAAGCACTCAAGAAGGCCCTCATCGAGGATCTGGAGCTCAAACCGCGTAAGGCCTTCGCTCCGATTCGGGTCGCGATCACGGGCTCTCACATCAGCCCTCCGCTGTACGAGTCGATGGAATTGCTCGGTCGTGAGGTCTCGCTTGCTCGGTTGCGCGCGGGTAGGGCAGCGGTAACCGCCTAGATCGGACGGTCCTCCGGCCGAAAATGAAGCAAAAACCTCCTGTGACCATACGATTTGGTATTTGGGGCAGGGGTACTGGTAATCTTCTTTTCGGCCGGAGACGAGCCGCCGAGCACAACAGCGAAGCGGATCGGGCAAGGCTGGTGAGCAAGACCTTTGGGGTATGGTGTAATTGGCAACACAGCGGTTTCTGGTACCGCCATTCTAGGTTCGAGTCCTGGTACCCCAGCGGAAATCCGGTCGATTTTGTGGCCGGACTCAGACAAGCTAAGCTTGCTGAGCATCCAAGAGCAAGACTGAATATCACGTTTAAAAGCGTGTCCTGGCCCCGTCGTCTAGCGGCCTAGGACGCCGCCCTCTCAAGGCGGTAGCGCGGGTTCGAATCCCGTCGGGGCTACAAAGGAAAGACCCTCCGATCATTGATCGGAGGGTCTTTTCGTTTGTGTGGAAATGTTTACCTGCCATGCGAAAAACGATCAACCCCAGTCGAATTCGACTGGGGGTGATCGTCATCTCACTCTGTTGTCCTCGATCGGCTATCCGCTCTTACGGCGGAACTCCCGCTTGTGATCGGCCGGGCCATGCGTGTTGTGGACCTTGGACTGTCCGTCGCGATGGTCAGTCGATTTGGCGTTCTGATGATTCTTCCGTTCGAGGGCCTCACGGAACTTTCGTTTGGTCTCCTCCGATTGGGATTCGGATTCGGACGGGGTATTGCTGTCGAGATCGCTCATATGCTCACTCCTTGTTGTTGGGCCTGTTGGTGAAACTACGCCGGCCCGAATTCGAAAGCTCGTGAATTTTCGCTTCACGAATCTCGGGCGCTACGACGGTGGTGCAGTAGAACCGGAAAGTGGGATCGCGTGCATCCCGAGCTTGCGGTGATCCCACGAACGAGTTCGATCGGGAACGAACCGCACCGCGACGCGTTTGTGGAGCATTGCGTCTACGGCCGGGCGGAGATCCTCGGTGTACGGGCCGGTGTATCGCTCCCAGACGCTGATTCCCACGGCGAAGAGGGCTTCGGGATCCTCGACGATCATTCCGGTGCCCTCCATCGATACGCCTCGGAGTGTGTCGTACGTCAGACCGTCTTCGATCAGGACGGACATACGGGAGTCCCGGCGAAGGTTGACCGCCTTCTGCGACTTGGCTTTGGTCTCGAACCAGATTTCGCCGTCGACTATTGCGAACCACATCGCGATCAGGTGAGGCATTCCGTCGGCGCTCAACGTCGCCATCGTTGCCGTACGGCTCTTTTCGACGAAGCTCGAAATTTCGGCCTCGGTCATCGTGATCTGACTACGCTGTTTTCCTGCCATGGTCGCGTCGTACTCCTACGTGCTCGAGGATCTGAAGACCTTACTGTGTCACGAATTACAGACGCTTGTGGAGCGCTTCGGCAGCTGCGAGAAGGTCGGCCGCCCAGCGGGCTCCCGGTCGTCGACCCATCCGATCGATGGGGCCGGAGACCGAAATCGCGGCAATGACAGCGCCTGCCGAGTCTCGGACGGGAGCCGCGACGCTGGCGACACCGGGCTCACGTTCGGCCGCGCTCTGAGCCCAGCCGCGCCGGCGAACCTCGAGGAGCACTCGTTCGCCGAACGACGCATCAGCGAGGACGGTCCGTTGGGTTTGTGGATCTGCCCATGCGAGAAGGACCTTGGCGCCGGAACCGGCATTCATCGGCAGTCGGGCTCCGACGAGCACCGTGTCACGCAGGCCGGTCGGCGGTTCCATCGACGCGACGCAGATGCGTTGGGTGCCTTCCCGGCGGTACAGCTGGACGCTTTCGCCGGTGATTTCGCGAAGGCGGGGGAGGATGAGTCCGGCCGCTGCAATGAGTGGATCATTAGCGGTGGCAGCGAGTTCGGCGAGCCCGGGCCCTGGGCACCACTGACCGTCCGAATCGCGAGTGAGGAGTCGATGGACTTCGAGACCGACGGCGAGTCTGTGGGCGGTCGCGCGCGGCAAACCGGTTCGTGCACAGAGTTCGGTGAGGCTGCACGGTTCCTCAGCTACTGCATGAAGCACGCCCATTGCTTTGTCCAGGACGCCGATGCCGCTATGCTGTCTCATAGGTCGATACCAGTTTCTCGCATAGTGGGATGATAGCGCATTTCCTGGTGGGCTAGCGCATTTCAGGATCAGGTGGCGCAAGTTCCGAAAGGGACAGCCTGCATCTGTTGCGGAGGCTGGGGACCTACTTCACGCGCGGCGGGCCAGCCCGTAGTCCGCCGACGCGAGGCTACGTACAGAGGTGGAAGACATGGCACAGAAAGCACGCACTCTCGCCGAGAAGGTGTGGGACGACCACGTTGTCGTGAAAGGGGAGGGGCAGGATCCCGACCTCATCTACATCGATCTCCACCTCGTTCACGAAGTGACGAGCCCGCAGGCATTCGACGGACTTCGCTTGGCGGGTCGCCAGTTGCGCCGCCCTGACCTGACGATCGCCACCGAGGACCACAACGTCCCGACGATCGACATCGACAAGCCCATTGCCGATCCCGTGTCCAAGACTCAGGTCGACACCTTGCGCCGAAATTGTGAGGAGTTCGGAGTTCGCTTGCACCGCATGGGCGATCTCGATCAGGGCATCGTGCATGTGGTCGGACCGCAGCTCGGCCTGACTCAGCCCGGAACCACCGTGGTGTGCGGTGACAGTCATACGTCGACGCACGGCGCATTCGGTGCGCTCGCAATGGGAATCGGCACGAGCGAGGTCGAGCACGTGATGGCGACGCAGACATTGTCGTTGCGCCCCTTCAAGACCATGGCGATCACGGTCGACGGCGAGCTGCCTCCCGGTGTCACGAGTAAGGACTTGATCCTCGCCGTCATCGCCAAGATCGGCACCGGCGGCGGCCAGGGCTACGTCCTGGAGTACCGCGGTGAGGCCATTCGCAAACTGTCGATGGAAGCTCGTATGACCATCTGCAACATGTCGATCGAGGCCGGAGCCCGTGCGGGCATGATCGCACCGGACGAGACCACATACGAGTTCATCAAGGGCCGTCCGCATGCACCGTCGGGCGCAGAGTGGGACGAAGCCGTCGCCGCGTGGGAGCTACTCAAGACCGACGAGGGTGCGGAATTCGACAACGAGGTCCACATCGACGCAAGCGCATTGACGCCTTTCGTCACCTGGGGAACCAATCCGGGACAGGGTGCGCCACTCGGTGACCGTGTGCCCGATCCCGAACTCATCGTCGACGAGAGCGAGCGTCAGGCAGCTGAGAAGGCGCTCACCTACATGGGTCTCGACGCCGGCATGCCGCTTCGGGATGTTGCTGTCGACACCGTGTTCGTCGGTTCGTGCACCAACGGACGGATCGAAGATCTGCGCGCAGTAGCCGAGGTGCTCGAAGGTCGCCATGTGGCAGAGGGCGTTCGGATGCTCATCGTTCCCGGTTCGATGCGGGTGCGTGCTCAAGCCGAAAGTGAAGGTCTCGGTGAGATCTTCACAGCGGCAGGGGCGGAATGGCGTCAGGCCGGTTGTTCGATGTGCTTGGGAATGAACCCTGACCAGCTTGCTCCCGGCGAGCGCTCGGCATCGACGTCCAACCGGAATTTCGAAGGCCGACAGGGTAAAGGCGGTCGGACCCATCTGGTTTCCCCGCTCGTCGCGGCGGCCACGGCGGTCCGCGGAACGCTCTCGGCACCGGCCGATCTGGTCTGACCCACTTACCTTCTCTAGGAGAATTTCGATGGAATCCTTTACCACGCACAAGGGTATCGGCGTCCCGCTGCGACGCTCGAATGTCGATACCGATCAGATCATCCCCGCCGTGTACCTGAAACGGGTGACGCGCACGGGATTCGAGGACGGGCTGTTTGCAGGTTGGCGTACCGACCCCAACTTCATTCTCAATCTGGCTCCGTACGACAAGGGAAGTGTCCTCGTAGCCGGCCCCGATTTCGGCACGGGCTCTTCGCGTGAGCATGCCGTGTGGGCTCTCTCGGACTTCGGATTTCGAGTCGTCATCGCTTCCCGGTTCGCCGACATCTTCCGCGGGAACGCCGGAAAAGCCGGTCTCGTGGCGGCACAGGTCGAGCAGAGCGACGTCGAATTGCTCTGGAAGTTGCTCGAAGAGCAGCCCGGACTGGAATTGGCAGTAGATCTCGAGAATCGGACCGTGAGCGCCGGAACTACGGTGGTGCCGTTCAATATTGACGACTACACACGGTGGCGTCTGCTGGAGGGTCTCGACGACATCGGACTGACATTGCGGCAGGTAGAAGCGATTTCCGAGTTCGAAAAGTCAAGGCCTTCATGGAAACCGACTACCCTTCCAGCCCGAATTTCGCAGGGCTGAACCGAAATCCGCGACTCCGCGCGGGAAGAGAAATAGGTCACCATTTCGCAGTCACGTTGAATGAGAATTGGCGTGGCACATAGACTCTTGCCGTTATCAGGTTTACCGTGGTTCTCAGTCGGTCCGACGGTGGACCACAATTAGCGGAGGAATTTCAATGAACAAGGCAGAGCTCATCGATGTTCTGACTGAAAAGCTGGGTTCGGACAGGCGCACAGCGACCGACGCAGTGGAGCACGTCGTGGACACCATCGTCCGCGCCGTCCACCGTGGCGAGAGCGTGACCATCACCGGCTTCGGAGTCTTCGAGCAGCGTCGTCGTGCAGCACGTGTTGCACGCAACCCGCGTACGGGCGAGACCGTCAAGGTCAAGCCGACGTCGGTTCCGGCTTTCCGTCCGGGTGCGCAGTTCAAGGCTGTTATCGCTGGTGGACAGAAGCTTCCGGCCACCGGCCCGGCAGTCAAGCGTGGCGTAGCAGCACCGGCCACCAAGGCTGCAGCCAAGAAGGCTGCTGCCAAGAAGACCGCAGCCAAGAAGGCTCCGGCAAAGAAGGCTCCGGCCAAGACCGCAGCCAAGAAGACGGTTGCCGCGAAGGC
>NZ_JBEUOQ010000006.1:93608-383158 GCF_040489275.1 Rhodococcus baikonurensis
GCTCCCGCCAAGAAGGCTCCGGCCAAGACCGCAGCCAAGAAGACGGTTGCCACCAAGGCTCCCGCCAAGAAGGCTCCGGCCAAGACCGCAGCCAAGAAGACGGTTGCCACCAAGGCTCCCGCCAAGAAGGCTCCGGCCAAGACCGCAGCCAAGGCTCCGGCCAAGAAGGCTCCGGCCAAGAAGGCTCCCGCCAAGACCGCAGCCAAGAAGGCTCCGGCCAAGAAGGCTCCGGCCAAGCGCGCAAAGTAGTCGCGTTCGGGTGAAAAACCCGATGCCGTAAGACAAAGAGGTGCAGCCGCGGATCAGATCCGCGGCTGCACCTCTTTTTGCTGCCTGGGAGAAGTGTGAATTCTCCTGTGTTTCAGTGCTTTGCAAAACTACCGACTCGAGCTGGGTGTCGGTTGGTCCAAATCCCTCAGGAGTTGGCGACTTTGGGGAGCGGGCTGTCGAGGTGATCGGCGGCAACCAGACGGCCGTCGAGGAACGAGAGCACCCAAGTGCTCGCTTTACGGTTGCGTGCGGAGGGCAGTGTTACACCGGCCGTATCTGCCCACCAGCGCATCAAATCGGGGATGACGCCTCCTTGGCTGCAGATCACGGGAGTGCCCTCCAACGCGGCGATCTGCAGGGCACGTGCCCTGGCGGCCTCGGGATCGGCCTCGTAACCTTCTTCGGTCAGAAGAGGTTCCGTCGAAACTTCGACACCTAATGCCTCCGCCAATGGCATTACGGTGTCGACGCAGCGCGTACGGTCAGCCGCGAAAACCGAATCGGCTCCGAAGATTTTCAGCTGTTCGACCAAGGCGGCGGATTGCTCTTTGCCCTTGGCGTCGAGTGGACGCACATTGTCGTCGCCCTTGTACCGCTTACGGCTTCCAGCTTTTGCGTGGCGGACGAGCAATACCGTTTTCGTGTCCGGCCGAATGGAAACGAAGCGGCGAAGAATCATCCGATCCATCGGGTAGGAAAGGTGATCGGCGACCTCGGCGACCGGAAGCCAATAGAGAACATCTACTTCGTTGTTCGGCCCGAAATCTCCGTCTACTGCTTCGGCCGACCAGTATTCGACCCGTTTGAGTTTGCGATGTCCCGGGATCGGGTACGTCACGCCACCGAGGTGCCTTCCGAAACGTCCGGTGATCGAGGTCTCTTCGCGGACCTCGCGAACTGCCGCGGTCAAGAAGGTCTCGCCGGGATCGAGCTTTCCTTTGGGGAATGACCAGTCGTCGTACTTCGGTCGATGTACGACGGCGATCTCGATGGCGGAAGGATCCTGGGGAGCCTTCCGCCACAGAACCGCGCCTGCGGCAAAGATGTTGGCTTTGACCGGCTTGTCGCTCATTGTGTGATCCGAGCCCGTCAAGACCCGCTGGCGGTGCGGCTGCGCATCAAGGACTGTTGATGCTCACGTACGTCCTCGCCGCGTTCGGGGGCAGCGACCCAACTCCCGTCCGGATGCAGTACCCAGCAGCGAGTTCGGGGATCGAGCGCGGAGTCGAAGATGTCACCGAGCTGCTTCGACAGTTTCGGGTCCTTGACCTGCACCATGACCTCGACGCGGCGATCGAGGTTGCGGTGCATCATGTCTGCGCTGCCGATCCAGAACTCGTCGGCCGAGCGGAAATGGAACATTCGCGAGTGTTCCAGGAAGCGTCCGAGAATGGAACGTACTTCGATGTTTTCGCTGAGGCCGGGAACACCCGGCTTGAGCGCGCAGATTCCGCGGACCACGATCTCGACGGGGATACCGGCCTTGGACGCGCGGTACAACGCGTCGATGACCTGCTCGTCGACCAATGCGTTGGCTTTCAAGCGGATACCGGCCTCGCGGCCTGCGAGCTTGTGCGCGATCTCGTTGTCGATCCGCTCGATGATCCCGCGTCGAACCCCGTACGGCGCAACGAGAAGGTTGCGGTAACTCGTCTTTCGGGAGTATCCGGTCAGCGAGTTGAAGAGGTCGGTGAGGTCCGCACCGATCTCCGGTGCTGCGGTGAGCAATCCGACGTCCTCGTACATACGCGCGGTCTTCGGGTTGTAGTTGCCGGTGCCGATGTGGCAGTAACGACGAATGGTCGAGCCCTCTCGCCTGACGACGAGGCAAGTCTTGCAGTGAGTCTTGAGACCGACCAAACCGTAGACGACGTGAACGCCGGCCTGCTCGAGTTTGCGTGCCCACTTGATGTTGGCCTGCTCGTCGAAGCGCGCCTTGATCTCCACCAGCGCGACAACCTGCTTGCCGGCTTCGGCGGCGTCGATCAGTGCGTTGACGATGGGGGAGTCGCCGGAAGTGCGGTACAGGGTCTGCTTGATCGCGAGTACCTGCGGGTCGGCGGCGGCCTGTTCGATGAAGCGTTGAACGCTTGTGGAAAACGAGTCGTAAGGATGGTGGACGAGCACGTCGCCTTCGCGCAGGGTCGAGAAGACGCTCTTCGGAGTCTCGCGCTCACCGAACGCCGGATGCGTCGCCGGGACGAACGGCGCGTCCTTGAGAGCCGGGCGGTCGACGGCGTAAACCTGCCAGAGGCAGGACAAGTCGAGCAGACCGGAAACCTCGATCACGTCGGCCGGATCGACGTCGAGTTCACGCAGAAGCAGTTCGAGCATGTGCTCGGTCATGTCGTCGGCAACTTCGAGTCGAACGGGTGAACCGAAACGGCGACGCGCCAATTCACGTTCGAGTGCCTGCAGCAGATCCTCGTCCCGATCCTCTTCGACCTCGAAATCGGCGTTGCGTGTGATTCGGAAAGCGTGATGTTCGACGATTTCCATTCCGGGGAACAGCACGTCCAGATGAGCCGAAATCAGTTCTTCCATCGGGAGGAACGAATCGATGGTGGACGAAGACGTCGTGCTCTTGACTCGCACGAACCGGCCGACGTTGTCGGGAACCTTGACGCGAGCGAAGTGTTCGCCGCGGGTGACGGAGTCCTTCACCGTCACGGCGAGGTTGAGGCTCAGTCCGCTGATGTAGGGGAACGGGTGAGCGTGATCGACTGCCAACGGCGTCAGTACCGGGAAGACCTGCTCGTGGAAATGTGCCGAGAGTCGGCCGTGGTCATCGGCGCTGAGATCGGCCCACCGAACGATCGAAATGCCCTCTGCCGCCAGGGCAGGGCGGACCGAGTCGAGAAACACGTGTGCGTGCTTGTCGGCGAGTTCCTGGGTGCGACGCGCGATGAGCGCCAATTGTTCGCGTGGGGAGAGGCCGTCGGCGGACCTGACCGACAGTCCGGTCTCGTCGCGGCGCTTGAGTCCGGCGACCCGGACCATGAAAAATTCGTCGAGATTGGAAGCGAAGATGGCGAGGAACTTTGCGCGTTCGAGCAACGGCAGTGACTCGTCGGCGGCCAATGCGAGAACACGGGCATTGAAATCGAGCCAGCTGAGTTCGCGGTTGAGGTAACGATCCTCGGGGAGCCCGACGAGCAATTCGGGTAGCTCTGCCTTGGTAGCTGCAGGGGGCGCGCCCGGGATGTTGGTGGCGACCGCGACGGCCTGAGATCGCGGCGAGGTGGCCGCGCCGTTCTCGTGCCGGCCGGAGCTGTGGTCTCCGTCCGACTGGTCTTCGGAAATACGGTTTTCGAGTGCTTCGCCATTGCTCACTCGTCGATCATCCCCCACAATCGCGCGGTCCGACAATCGATGAAAGAAAATTCATCGGCTGTTCGACGGCGTGGCCTTGAGTCTGGTCAACGAAGCCGATGTCGCGGGGCCTACTCCCAGTGCTCGCACAGTGCTGAGATCGGCATGGGTGTCGACGTCGGTGCGCAGTCCCGGCCATTGGCCGTTGAGTGGACGAGCGCCTGAATTGGTATGTCCAAGTGCAGATTCCGGTCCGAATCGAGGGTCGAGCGCACTCTCTCCACACGCAAACAATGCGGAGGTGCCGGTGCCGTGATGATCGACGACGACGGAACGTCCGCCGCTTCGGGCGGCGGTCACGGCCTCCGTCAGTTCGCTTGGTTGCATGGCGGGCAAGTCGGCTTGCAGCACAACGAGGTCGACCACTCCGCGCTTGGCTCGGATATCGGCGGCCGCTGCACTCAGCGCCGCATTGAGGGTTTCTTCCGTGCGCGGTGTTGCGCCGTTCGTTCGGGCGCCGTCGGGAGCTGGATCGGCGTAGACCGTCACGCCGACGGAATATGCAAGTGCGGCAACGGTGGGGTCTGGGGTGACCACTGTAACGCTGTCGATGGCCGAGACGGCTGCGACTGTGGCGAGGGTGTCGTGAAGCATGGCCAACACCAGGTCTGCACGCGCATCCGAGTCGAGTTCGCCCGCGAGGCGGGACTTGGCCGATCTCAAGGACTTGACGGCCACTATCGCATGCATGGGGCGTTCGATCTCCGTGCGCGCATGCGGTGTCTCCACGACGTGTGGGTACGGGGGTTCCGCGCTGTCCATCCCTCGATCTTGCCAGTCATCACGCTCGGTGTCCGCGGCTGCCCACCGCAGTGCACCACAGGCGATACTCTGTGCAGACGATTTTTCTGGCGGCGACCCGCTTCGCCGGGTAGACGGGGTGAGCGTGTGAGTAAGGCAGCTGTATTGGGCGCAGGTTCGTGGGGAACGGCGTTGGCGAAGGTGATGGCCGAGGCCGGAACCGACGTGACGATGTGGGCCAGGCGTGAAGAGGTCGCGAAGCGCATCGACACCACACACGAGAACAGCGACTATCTGCCAGGCATTGCTTTGCCTTCGTCGATCCGCGCGACCCACCACCACGAGGAGGCGATGGCAGGCGCTGACTTCATCGTGCTGGCGGTTCCCTCGCAGTCGCTACGGGGAAACCTGGAGCAGTGGAAGGGCTCGATCGGACCCGATGCGACTCTGCTGAGTCTGGCCAAGGGAATCGAGACCGGGACGCTCATGCGCATGAGCCAGGTCATCGTGTCGGTGACCGGTGTGGAACCGGGGCGCGTCGCGGTGCTCTCGGGCCCGAATCTTGCACACGAGATCGCCAGCGGGCAGCCCGCGGCGACGGTGATCGCCTGCTCGGACTCCTCGCGTGCCCTCGCTCTCCAGGATGCTTGCGCTACCGGCTATTTCAGGCCGTACACCAATTCCGACGTCATCGGTTGTGAGATCGGCGGTGCGTGCAAGAACGTGATCGCACTGGCCTGTGGCATGGCCGCCGGTAGTGGGTTCGGCGACAACACGGTTGCCAGCATCATCACCCGCGGGCTCGCCGAAACAATCCGGCTCGGTGTTGCGCTCGGAGCCAAGGCGTCGACTCTCGCAGGCTTGGCGGGTGTCGGTGACCTGGTAGCGACCTGCACGTCCGAGTTGTCGCGAAACAGGACGTTCGGAGAGCGGCTCGGACGGGGCGGGTCGATGGAGTCGGCGCAGAAGGCAACCAACGGTCAGGTCGCCGAGGGCGTGAAGTCGTGCACGTCGGTACGCGCACTCGCTGCCGGATACGACGTGGAGATGCCGTTGACCGACGCGGTCCATCGGGTGTGCCACGAAGGCATGGCCGTCAGCGATGCGATCGGTCAGTTGCTCGGACGCCGGACGAAGCCGGAATGAGTGAAATTGGTATGAGTCATCGCGGGGACTACGGGGATTCGACGCGCAGCGTGAGCGCCGTCGCGCGCGAACACGCCGCGGGTCAGCCCATGCAGCTTGGGCCGATATTCGCTGCGCCGTACCAACTTTCGCCCGAGGAAGGCTCCGAGTCCGATACCTACGCTCGTGCATCGAACCCGGGTTGGCGCGGACTCGAATCAGCGCTCGCGGCGCTCGAAGGAGCGGACTACGCCCTCGTCATGGGATCGGGAATGTCCGCGATCACCGCGACCTTGCGCAGCGTGCTCGTCACCGGAGATACGGTCGTCGTGCCCTCGGACGGGTACTACCAGGTGCGGTTGTACGCGAACGAGCGCCTCGCGTCGTTGGGGATCACGGTTCGCGAAGTTTCGACTCTGCAGATGGGCGACGCGAGCTTCGCGGATCTGCTCGCCGCGTCGCCGGGCCGCGTGGTCGTCGTCGCCGAGACGCCGTCCAACCCGGTGCTGGACGTGGTCGACCTTCGCGTGCTCGCCGACGTGTGCCACCGATCGGGCGCGCTGCTGATCGTCGACAACACGACTGCGACACCGCTGGGGCAGCGCCCGCTCGAATTGGGTGCCGACATCGTCGTGGCCAGCGGTACCAAGGCCCTCAGCGGGCACAGTGACCTCCTGATGGGTTACGTCGCCACCTCCGATGCGGCTGTGAGTCAGCGAATCGAGCGTGAGCGACTACTTTCGGGAACAGTGCTCGGCCCCTTCGAGACGTGGCTTGCGCACCGCAGTCTCGGCACGGCAGGCCTGCGATTCGGACGTCAGTGCGACAACGCGCTGGCCCTGGCCGAGATGTTGGCGGGACACAAAGCGGTCCGGTCCGTTCGTTACCCGGGCCTTCGCGGTGACCCGTCCTTCGCAACGGCATCCGGTCAGATGAATCGATTCGGCGGACTGGTGAGCGTCGAACTGGATTCGGCTCAGGCATTCCACTCGTTCGTCGAAGCGAGCGCTCTCGTCACGGCCGCCACCAGCTTCGGCGGGATCCACACGACGGCGGATCGCCGTGCGCGCTGGGGCGATCCGGTCAGTGCGGGTTTTGTCCGAATCGCTTGTGGCATCGAGGACACCGCCGATCTTCTGGTCGACATCGAGCGTGCGCTCGACGCCTGAGCGGACCACGTCGATGATTTCGGGTCCGGCCCGATCGCGTGCCGAAGTCGATTCGGCGGTACGGTTTGACGCGTGAACAGCAGCCGTACCCGCGTGGCCGTGATCTTCGGTGGCCGGAGCAATGAGCATTCAGTGTCCTGTGTTTCCGCCGGAAGCGTCCTGAGCAACCTCGACCCCGATCGGTACGACGTCGTACCGATCGGCATCACCGTCGACGGTTCCTGGGTGCTCGGTTCGAGCGACCCCAACTCCCTCGCGATCAGCGGGCGCGCACTGCCGTCGGTCGACAAGGACGGAACGTCGGTGGTCCTCAGCGCGGACCCCACCCGCGAGGGCGAAGTCATCTCCTTCGACGGGTCGGACGCCGGTGCTGTGCTCGCGTCGGTCGACGTCGTGTTCCCCGTTCTGCATGGGGCTTACGGCGAAGACGGCACCATTCAGGGTCTGCTCGAACTTGCCGGGGTTCCGTACGTCGGACCCGGAGTCCTGGCCAGCGCCGCCGGCATGGACAAAGAGTTCACGAAGAAGCTTCTTGCTGCTGAAGGACTTCCCGTCGGAGTGCAGGTCGTGCTTCGACCGGGAACCGCAACGCTCACCGAAGAGCAGAAGGCTGAGTTGGGCCTTCCGGTTTTCGTGAAGCCCGCTCGTGGAGGCTCGTCCATCGGCATCACTCGGGTGAGCAATTGGGACGGTCTGGACGGGGCGATTGCTCATGCACGCCTGCACGATCCCAAGGTGATCGTCGAAGGCGCGATTATCGGCCGCGAGGTGGAATGCGGCGTCCTCGAATTCCCGAACGGCGACGTCGAGGCGAGTGTGGTCGCCGAGATCCGGATGCCGGATTCCGACGCCGATTCGGACGCGTTCTACGACTTCGACACCAAGTACCTCGACGACGTCTGTGAATTCGACATCCCTGCGAAACTCGACGAGTCGGTGAGCGACCAGATCAGGGAGCTTGCAGTCCGCGCGTTCAAGGCCCTCGATTGCCAAGGACTCTCGCGAGTCGACTTCTTCGTCACGGCCGACGGTCCGGTGATCAACGAGATCAACACGATGCCCGGGTTCACCTCCATCTCGATGTACCCGAAGATGTGGAACGCCACCGGAATCGATTACCGCACTTTGATTTCGACACTGGTCGACACCGCCATCGCTCGAGGCACCGGCCTTCGCTGATCAGGGAACCGCGACCGGTGCCGGGTCGAGAGGCTTCTGTTCGAGAGTCGCCGTGATGGTGTCGGAGATCTCCTGAATCGGCGTCGGGCCGGTCCCGTCGGGGATCGTGATACCGATGTACTCGCCGCGGTCTACGGCAAACCACGTGCTCGCCGCCAGACCGATGTCGGTTCCCGAGACCTGGAACCACTGCACGCCGTTGACGACCTGTAGCGCTGCCGCCTGATCGAACTCGGACGGACGGTCTAGTCCGCAGCGCAGCACGATCGGCTCACCTTCGCTGCGCTGCCAAGCGGCGGCTCCGACCGGAGCAGGCTCCACCAACTCGGCTTTCGTGAAGTCGTCGATCTTGTCGGGAAGCGCATCGAGAAGGGAAACGCAGGCCTCCGACTCTGCAGCCGGTGCCGGCACGGGACCGAGCGCCACGGGCGAGAGTTCGGGGTTGTTTCCCGCGACGACGGCTGCGATCACCACTCCGACGATCAGGGCCACCGGGAGCGCGATGGCGGTCGCGATCAGTGCCGGACTGCGGCGCTCGGACGGATCGTCGTCGCCGTCGGGGTCGATGTCGGTGTTGTCTGCGGTGGAAGTGTTTTCTGCCATGCTCAGTTCTTCGCTCGGGTCCTGGTCCAGTCGATCGGCGGTCTTGTCACTTCTGAGGACACGGCGGTGAATCGGTAGGATTGCCGACACACGCGTGAGCTTGCAGAAGCATTCACGACCACAGCTAGAAGGTACCGCAGGCCGCTTACGAGCGAATTGCGTCGGCATTGGAGACACTCATCGCATCATCGGAGTTCGCTGCATCATCGGAGTTCGCTGCATCATCGGGGCTCGCTGCATCATCGGAGTTCGGGTCAGAGCACACCGTCGAACAGGTGGGGGAGTTCGACGTGATCGCGCGCTCTCTCGTCGGCCGAATCCAACCGGTCACCACTGAATTGGGGCCGGGGGACGATGCCGCGATCGTGACCTCCGGTGACGGTCGCGTCGTCGTCTCGTCCGACATGCTGGTCGAGGGTCGACATTTCCGAATGGACTGGTCTTCGCCGCGGGACATCGGCCGCAAGGCGGTGGCCCAGAACGCTGCCGACGTGGTGTCGATGGGAGCGAGGCCGACGGCATTCACCGTGTCTCTGGGGTGCCCACCGTCGACTCCCGTCGACGTGGTCGACGGGATCTCGGCCGGGATCTGGGACGCGGCAACCGATCTGGGAGCCGGTGTAGTCGGCGGAGACCTCGTCCAATCACCGGTGATCGTCGTGTCGGTGACCGTCCTCGGCGATCTGGGCGGCCGTCCGGCAGTGCTGCGGTCGGGAGCGAAGGTCGGTGACAGAATCGCGGTCGCCGGGTTGTTCGGTTGCTCGGCAGCGGGTTTGGCCCTACTTCTCGACGAAGCGGAAGGTTTTCCGGATTTGCTTGCTTCTCATCGGATTCCGAATCCGCCCTATGAATCGGCTTGGGCGGCGGCAGGATCAGCACATTCGATGACCGACGTATCCGACGGATTGATCGCGGATCTCCGACATCTTGCAGAGGCATCGGACGTGCGGTTCGACATCTTCTCGGCGACGGTTCCGACCTCACCCGACGTCGCGTCGGCGTCCGAGGTCCTCGACGTCGATCCGCTGGACTGGATCCTCTCCGGTGGTGAAGATCACGGATTTGCAGCAACTTTCGGGCCGGAAGTCGAGATTCCTTCGGGGTGGACTGTGATCGGTGAGGTCGTCGGCGGGTCCGGTGTGACGGTCGACGGTTCCCTCCGCGAGAGCGGCGGAGGTTGGCACAGCTTTTCGACCACCGGCACCACCGCGGTATAGGTTGCTTTCATGGCTGTATATGCACTTGGAGACAGAGTTCCGGACATCCATCCGGACGCGTACGTCCACCCGGACGCGGTGGTGATCGGCGCCGTGACTCTCGCGGCGGGAACCTCTATCTGGCCGCAAGCGGTATTGCGTGGTGACTACGGAACCATTTCGGTGGGAATCGGATCCAACATCCAGGACGGAACTGTCATCCACTGCACCGCCATCGATGCAACCGTCATCGGCTCCGGTTGCGTCGTTGGCCACAACGCGCACATCGAGGGGTCGACCATCGAGGACCACTGCCTGATCGCATCGGGGTCAGTTGTTCTCAACGGTACGGTGATCGGGACGGGGTCGATCGTCGCCGCTGGTGCGGTGGTGGCCAACAAGATGCAGGTTCCGCCGCGCAGCATGGCACTCGGTGTGCCGGCCAAGGTCCGTGCGGGATACGAGGTTCCGCTCGGTCACCTCGACGGGAACGTCAAGATGTACGCAGCCAATGCGGCGTACTACCGCGACGCGTTGCGCAGGCTCGACTGATGGCGCCGCTTGCAGAGATCGTCGATCCAGGGTGGGCGCGGGCACTCGAACCGGTCTCGGAGCAGATCTCCGCGATGGGTAAGTTCTTGCGCGACGAGATCGCTGCGGGACGGGAGTATCTGCCTGCGGGAGAGAAAGTCTTGCGTGCATTCACGAACCCGTTCGACGACGTTCGGGTGCTGATCGTCGGTCAAGACCCCTATCCGACGCCCGGTCATGCTGTCGGGTTGAGCTTTTCGGTTGCCCCGGACGTGCGGCCGGTTCCGCGAAGCCTCGGCAACATCTACAAGGAGTATCACCAGGATCTCGGGTTGCCGATACCGCCGAACGGCGATCTGACGCCGTGGTCGAAACAAGGTGTGCTGCTTCTCAATCGCGTTCTCACCGTGCAGCCTGGGCAAGCCGCTTCTCATCGCAAGAAGGGCTGGGAACCGGTCACCGAGCAGGCTATCCGCGCTCTGGTCGCGCGGTCGTCGCCGATGGTGGCGATCTTGTGGGGTCGGGACGCGGCCACCCTCGCGCCGATGCTCGGCGACACACCGATCATCGAATCCGCGCACCCGTCACCGCTTTCGGCCTCGCGCGGTTTCTTCGGTTCGCGCCCGTTCAGTCGTGCGAACGAACTCTTGACCGGACTGGGAGCCGATCCGGTCGACTGGAATCTGGGCTGATCGAACTGCGTCTGCACTCACCTGGCATGCCGAACGTCGTGGCGCGACGTTCGGCATGCCGCTGACTTACGCCTGCTTTGCGGAAGTGAAATCGGGGCGACGCTTTTCGACGAATGCGTCGACACCTTCGCGGCCGATCGGGCTGTTCGCCGCGAGGGCGATGGACGCAGCTTCGGCGTCGAGTTGCTCGGCAAGCGAGTTCGTCCGTGACGAACGCAGCAGCGCTTTGATTCCCGAGTACGACGTGCTCGGCCCGTTGGCCAAGGCGCGGGCGAGGCGAGCCGCCTCTTCCTGAACCTCGTCGTCGCCGACGAGTCGCGTGAGAATCCCCAGGCGGACGGCTTCGTCGCCACCGATCACCGAATCGTTGAGAAGAATCTCGCGAGCGCGTGCCGCACCGACGATGCGGGGGAGCGTCCACGACATCCCGCCGTCCGGGGTGAAACCGATGGAGGGGTAGGCAGGGCGAAGCTTGGTGCCGGTTCCGCCGATCGCGACGTCCGCGAGGCAGACCAGGCTCATTCCGGCGCCGGCTGCCCATCCGTGGACTCCGGCGACCACCGGAGCGGTCGCGGCGTCGAGCGCGCGTACGAACACGTGGAAGACGCGGGCAACTTCGGCCACGTACTCGCCGCGGTCGGGGGCTGCTGCGAATGCACGGACGTTGCCGCCGGCACAGAAGTTTGCGCCCTCGCCGACCAGAAGGATGCTCCCGATGTCGTTTCCGACTGTCTCGAGCGCCTGCGCGCCCTGAACCAGTCCTTCGTCGTCGAGTGAGGTGCCGTTGGCGGCGGTGGAAATGGTGATGCGGAGTACGCCCTCGTCGAGGGTCACTTTGCTCAGGTCATCGATAGAAGTCACTCAACGCACATTACGGGTGCCTGACAGCCAAACGAAACACGGGGACACATAGATACAGCTCTGCCCCCGTCACCGAAGTGACGGGGGCAGAGCCTGCAATAGTTTGTGCTCGGGCAATCAGCCCCGAGCGACCTTGCCTGCCTTCAGGCAGGAGGTGCACACGTTGACCTTACGGGTGTTACCCGGGGCAACCTCGGTACGAACAGACTGAATGTTCGGGTTCCAGCGACGATTGGTACGCCGGTGCGAGTGCGAGACCGACTTACCGAAGCCGGGCCCCTTGGCGCATACGTCGCAGACGGCAGCCATAGTCGCGAACTCCTTGTTAGAAATGAATATTGAAGTGGTTACCCTACACGGTAGGGCAGCCAGAATTACAATCCGAATATACTCGACTTCGAACCGATCCTTGACCGCTCACTGTGCAGTCGAACGTGAAAACAGTCAATCAGCAACAAACAATGTGCAGCATTATTTCGTGTAGCCCGTTCGAGGCAACCGTGTAAGAGTAACCGCTTCCGGCCCGAATGGCCAAACCGCCCGGTAGTCACGGTTGCGCCGAAGCGTCGGACTACCCTCGACTGCACCGATCGCCGATCTCGTTTTCGTCGCGGTCAGTCAGTCGTCAGTCTTTCCGTCGTGGAAGGGAACCGTCAGTGGGGGAAGTGCAACGCGTCGCCGGTGAAGTGGAATCCGTCGCGGACGGCCATCTGCTGCGGCGCTGGGCCCGTCGGGCGGTCGACAGCCTCCAGAAACGTCGTGGAGAGATCAACAGCCTCAACGTCTTTCCCATCCCTGATTCGGATACCGGCACCAACCTGTTGTTCACGATGCGAGCTGCCCTCGATTCCGCCGAGACGATCGAGGACGACGTCCGCAGTGCCGGTCGCGTCGCCAACGCTCTGGCTCGGGGCGCGGTATCGGGTGCCAGGGGCAATTCCGGAGTGATCTTGTCCCAGGTGATCCGGGGCATTGCCGAGAGCGTCCACGGCGAGCACATCGACGGCCGCAGCTTTGCGAACTCGCTGACAACGGCGACGGCGCTGGCCTCTCGGGCTGTCTCCGATCTGGTGGAAGGCACCATCGTCACGGTTTTGCGCGCGTCGGGGGAGGCGGCGCAGGAGTGCGTCGACACCAGGACGCCGAGTGGCGAGGACCTTGCTTCCGTGGTTGCCGCCGCTGCCGATGCGGCTGCGGTCGCGTTGAACAAGACCCCGGAGCAACTGGACGTTCTGGCCTCCGCCGGTGTGGTCGATGCCGGGGGATTCGGACTCGTTCTGATTCTCGACGCATTTGTCGAGGTGGTGACCGGGAAAGCGCAGGTTCGCGAGGATCTGGGGACGCCGGACCCGAAGTCGAGCGCAGTTGTCGACGTCAGCGCTTTCGATCACGATTGGGCTCACAAGAGCCCGATCGAATGCGGTGATCACTCGGAACAGGATTTCGAGGTCATGTACCTCGTCGACGACTCGGACGACGATCGCATGACGGCGCTGCGCACGCGGCTGTCCGTCCTCGGGGATTCGACGGTCATCGTCAGCGACGGCTTCGGTGGCTGGTCGGTGCACGTGCATTGCTGCGATGCCGGCGCTGCCGTCGAGGCAGGTCTCGAGGCCGGGAAGGTACACGGTATTCGCATCAGCAGTTTTCTCGTCGACGAACGAGACCAGCTGGTGGCACGGGCGGAGAGGCGATTCCCCGGCGCCGGCGCGCGCGGCGTACTGGCTGTCGTTGCCGGTGACAGTGCGGCGGCGTTGTTCGAGAGTGAGGGCGCGACGGTTCTTCGGTGCGACGACGCGCCGGTGACACGCGCGCAACTGCTCGGCCGCATCCGTCAGATGGAGCGAAGCGAAGTTCTGGTGCTTCCGAACGGAGCTTTGACCGCTCAGGAACTGGTCGCAGTCAGTGCCGCTGCCCGCGATCCGCTTCACCAGGTTCTGCTGCTGTCGACATCGTCGATGGTCCAGGGCCTGGCGGCCCTCGCCGTTCACGACGCTCAGCGCAACGTCGCCGACGACGGCTTCACGATGTCCGAGGCCGCAGCTGCGACTCGCTGGGGATCGCTGCGCATTGCCGTCGAACGCTCGCTGACGTACGTCGGGACCTGTGACCCGGGTGACGCGATCGGTCTGATGGGGCACGAGGTGGTGCTCATCGGACCCGACGTCGCGGAGTCGAGTGCGAGACTGGTCGACCTTGCGCTCGGATCCGGTGGCGAACTCGTGACCCTACTCATGGGTGCGGACGCGCCGGACGACCTGGCCGGGCAACTCGAGGCACACGTGACCGCGCATCACCCGGGCGTCGACGTGCTCGTCTATCAGGGCGATCAGCCGGGTGACCTGTTCCAGTTGGGTGTGGAGTGATCGAACCGGGTCTGTCGGTGACTACTGATATACGAACACATGTGCTTACCGCGACACTGTGCTGGAGGAACTGATGGCGACGCTCGCCGACCCGCTCGATCGGCTGCTGGGAAAGAAGACCGCGGACGCGCTCGACGAGGCTTTCGAGATCCGGACGGTCGAGGACCTGCTGCGTCACTATCCACATCGGTACGCGTCGGCAGGCAAGGAACTTGCCGAGAAGGAGCCGCCCGAGGGTGAGCACATCACCATCATCGCGCGGGTGGCGTCGGCGGCCGTCGTGAAGATGAAGAACCGTCCGGGGCAGATGTTGCGAGTATCGCTGGCCACTGATTCGCAGACCGTCGACGTCACGTTCTTCAACCCGCAGAAGGTGCGGCACGTCATCAAGCCCGGCGTGCGGGCGATGTTCTCCGGGACGGTGAAGTACTTCCGCGGCAAGTGGTCTCTCACTCATCCGAGCTACCTGATCCTGCCGGAACCTCGTGTCGGCGAGGAGGATTCGGTGGTTCCCTTGGCGTCTATCAAGGGAGCCGGTGACCTTGCGGGCCTGGCTCGCGCAAATCAGGATCCCGGCGCCGAACTCGATCTGTCCGTCTTCGACCGCGCATTGATCCCGCTGTATCCGGCGACCCGCGAGGTCGAGAGTTGGACCATCATGCGGTGCGTGCGGCAAGTACTCGACCAACTCGATCCGATCGAGGAGCCGTTACCTGACGAGACCAGGGCGGAACACGGATTCATCGGTTTGGACGAGGCGCTGCGTACCGTTCACCTCCCGGATACCAAGGAAGACATCGAACGAGCACAGGATCGTCTGCGTTTCGACGAGGCGCTGTCTCTGCAGTTGGTCCTCGCGATGCGTCGTCACGACAACTCCGAGCGTGTGGCTCCGGCCTGCGCTCCGGTTGCCGGCGGGATCGCGGATCAGTTCGAGGAGATGCTCCCGTTCACTCTGACGGAGGGACAGCAAGCAGTCGCCGAGGAGATCTCCGGCGACCTCGCCCGCCCACACCCGATGAGCCGGCTTCTCCAAGGCGAGGTCGGGTCAGGCAAGACGATCGTGGCTCTGCGCGCGATGCTGCAGGTCGTCGATGCGGGGTATCAGTGCGCGTTGCTCGCACCCACCGAGGTCCTGGCAAACCAGCACGCGCGATCACTGCGCAAGATGATGGGCCCGCTGGCCGCAGGCGGTGAGCTCGGTTCGGCGGAACATTCCACCCGGATCGCCCTTTTGACCGGCTCGCTGCCTGTGGCTGCGAAGCGCGCAGCGCTGCTCGAAGCCGTGACCGGCGACGCCGGGATCGTCATCGGTACCCATGCACTCATTCAGGACAACGTGGAGTTCTTCAACCTCGGCATGGTTGTGGTCGACGAGCAGCACCGCTTCGGCGTCGAGCAACGTGATCAATTGCGATCACGTGCCCGCGAAGGACTGAGTCCGCATCTGCTGGTGATGACGGCAACGCCGATTCCGCGAACCATCGCCATGACGGTGCTCGGCGACCTCGAGGTATCGACCCTGCGAGAGCTTCCGCGTGGGCGAACCCCGATCAAGAGCAGTGTCGTGCCCGCGAAGCAGAAGCCGCAGTGGGTGGATCGGGCATGGGAACGAATCCGTGAGGACGTCGCGGACGGTCGTCAGGCGTATGTCGTGTGCTCGCGGATCGGCGACGGTGAGCAGGGTGCCGGTGAGGACCAGTTCACCGAGGAGAAGCAGCCGGAGACCAAGTCGGCGGTCGACGTCTTCGAGGAGCTGTCGAGCGGCCCGCTGGCCGACCTGCGAGTGGGGTTACTGCACGGTCGACTGCCTTCCGACGAAAAAGACGTCGTGATGAGCGCGTTCAACGTCGGTGACATAGACGTCCTTGTCTGTACGACCGTTGTCGAAGTCGGTGTCGACGTTCCGAACGCGACGGTGATGGTGATCGTCGACGCCGAGCGGTTCGGCGTCAGTCAGCTCCATCAGCTGCGCGGACGAGTCGGTCGAGGCAAACACCAGGGACTGTGCATCCTCGTCACCGGAAGCAATCCCGGCGGACCGGCGTACGAGCGGCTCTCGGCGGTGGCAGCGACCAACGACGGGTTCGAACTGGCTCAACTCGACCTCGCGACCAGACGTGAAGGAGACATCCTCGGTGCGGCGCAGTCGGGCACAACCTCGAATCTGCGACTGCTTTCCCTCATGGCCCACGGGGACATCCTCGAGTCCGCCAGGGAGTTCGCTCAGGGAATCGTCGACTCCGATCCGTCGCTCGAGGGTCATCCCGCCCTCGCTTCCATGGTGACCGCTGCCCTGGACTCCGACCGGATCGAGTACCTCGAGAAGTCGTGACGGGTATGACGACAAGCTGAAATCGAATAGCACGAGGACCGCCGGGTTGGTTTCTCGATTCAGTCCGAAATATGAGACTCCGCATGTAGACGCAAGATGAAATCGGGGTAGTTTTCTCGAATGTTCTCCAAAGTGCTCGTCGCGAACCGCGGCGAAATTGCGATCCGTGCCTTCCGCGCCGCCTACGAACTAGGTGCCGGAACCGTCGCGGTGTTCCCGTACGAGGATCGGAACTCGATCCACCGTCTCAAGGCAGACGAGAGCTACCAGATCGGGGAGAAGGGTCACCCCGTTCGCGCCTATCTCTCGGTCGAGGAAATCGTCGCCGCCGCCAAGAGCGCCGGAGCCGACGCCATCTACCCCGGTTACGGCTTCCTCTCCGAGAACCCGGATCTGTCGGCGGCGTGCGCCGAGGCAGGCATCAAGTTCGTCGGCCCGTCCGCCGAGATCCTCGAGTTGACTGGTAACAAGGCTCGGGCCATCGCAGCGGCAAAGGCTGCCGGCTTGCCGGTGCTCGCGTCCTCGGAGCCGTCAGCGGACATCGACGAGTTGCTCGCGGCCGCCGAGGACATGACCTTCCCGATCTTCGTCAAGGCTGTCGCAGGCGGCGGTGGACGCGGAATGCGCCGCGTTGCGGAGCGCTCACAACTCAAGGAAGCGATCGAAGCCGCAGCGCGCGAAGCGGAATCGGCCTTCGGCGATTCGACGGTCTTCCTCGAGCAGGCCGTCATCGACCCCCGCCACATCGAGGTGCAGATCCTCGCCGACGAGCAGGGCAACGTCATCCACCTCTTCGAGCGTGACTGCTCGCTGCAGCGTCGCCACCAGAAGGTGATCGAGCTCGCTCCGGCGCCCAATCTCTCGGAAGAGTTGCGCGCCAAGATCTGTGCCGACGCCGTCGCCTTCGCGAAGGAGATCGGGTACACGTGCGCGGGCACCGTCGAGTTCCTTCTCGACAAGCGCGGCAACCACGTCTTCATCGAGATGAACCCGCGAATTCAGGTGGAGCACACCGTCACCGAAGAAGTGACGGACGTGGACCTCGTCCAGTCGCAGCTCAAGATCGCGTCCGGTTCGACGCTTGCAGAACTTGGTCTGTCACAGGACACGATCAAGCTCCGCGGCGCCGCACTGCAGTGCCGCATCACGACCGAGGATCCGGCCAACGGATTCCGCCCCGACACGGGCCGCATCACCGCGTACCGCACCCCGGGCGGAGCCGGTATCCGACTCGACGGCGGCGCCACGCTCGGAGCCGAGGTCGGAGCGTACTTCGACTCGATGCTGGTCAAGCTCACCTGCCGTGGTCGCGACCTCGAAGCCGCTGTCGCGAGGGCTCGCCGCGCGGTCACCGAGTTCCGCATTCGTGGCGTCTCGACCAACATTCCGTTCCTGCAGGCGGTTCTCGACGACCCGGACTTCCGTGCCGGACGCGTGACGACCTCCTTCATCGAGGAACGTCCGCAGCTGCTGACCCTGCGTTCCTCCGCCGACCGAGGCACCAAGATCCTGACCTACCTCGCCGACGTGACGGTCAACAAGCCGCACGGTGAGCGACCCTCGGCGGTGTACCCGCAGGACAAGCTGCCCAAGATCGATCTTTCGACGCCTCCTCCTGCCGGTAGCCGTCAGCGCCTGCTCGAACTCGGACCCGAAGGTTTCGCGAAGGCACTGCGCGAACAGAAGGCCGTGGGCGTCACCGACACCACCTTCCGCGACGCGCACCAGTCGTTGTTGGCCACGCGAGTTCGAACCAGCGGACTGCTCGGAGTTGCCGGGCACGTTGCCCGGCTGACTCCGGAACTGCTCTCGATCGAAGCCTGGGGCGGCGCCACTTACGATGTGGGACTTCGCTTCCTGCACGAGGATCCGTGGTACCGGCTCGCCGCACTGCGCGAGGCGATTCCCAACATCTGCCTCCAGATGCTTCTTCGCGGTCGAAACACGGTGGGCTACACGCCGTATCCCGAAAAGGTCACGCGCGCATTCGTTCAGGAAGCCACGGACACCGGCATCGACATCTTCCGAATCTTCGACGCGCTCAACAACGTCGACCAGATGCGCCCTGCCATCGACGCGGTGCGTGAGACCGGAACGGCCCTCGCCGAGGTGGCGTTGAGCTACACCGGTGATCTGTCGGATCCGAACGAAACTCTGTACACGCTCGACTACTACCTGAAGCTGGCCGAAGAGATCGTCGACGCCGGTGCTCACGTGCTCGCGATCAAGGACATGGCAGGCCTGCTGCGTGCTCCGGCGGCTACCAAGCTGGTGACGGCTCTACGCAGCAACTTCGATCTGCCGGTTCACGTTCACACACACGACACTCCCGGTGGACAGTTGGCCACGTACTTCGCAGCATGGCAGGCGGGCGCCGACGCGGTCGACGGTGCTTCCGCGGCACTGGCCGGAACCACCAGCCAGCCTGCTCTCTCGGCCATCGTTGCCGCCGCTGCGCACTCCGAGTTCGACACCGGGCTGAACCTGCAGAACGTGTGCGACCTCGAGCCGTACTGGGAGGCGCTGCGAAAGGTGTACGCGCCGTTCGAATCCGGACTGCCGGCACCGACGGGACGCGTGTACACGCACGAGATTCCGGGCGGCCAACTCTCCAATCTCCGGACCCAGGCCGTTGCTCTGGGTCTTGGCGACCGGTTCGAAGAGGTCGAAGCCAAGTACGCCGACGCAGACCGCATGCTCGGGCACCTTGTGAAGGTGACGCCGTCGTCGAAGGTCGTCGGCGACCTCGCGCTCCATCTTGTCGGCGCCGGCGTGCCTTCGGAGGAGTTCGCCGCAGATCCGGCGAAGTTCGACATCCCCGACTCCGTGGTGGGCTTCCTGCGCGGTGAACTCGGTACGCCTCCCGGTGGCTGGCCGGAACCGTTCCGCAGCAAGGCCCTCGAAGGACGTGGCCAGGCCAAGCCGGAAGCGACGCTCTCCGCCGAGGACGAGGTGCTGCTCGAGGGCTCGTCGAAGGACCGTCAGGCGACGCTGAACCGTCTGCTGTTCCCCGGCCCGACAAAGGAATTCCTCGAGCACCGCGAGAAGTACGGTGACACGTCGCGGCTTTCGGCAAACCAGTTCTTCTACGGGTTGCGGCGCGGCGACGAGCACCGCGTCGAGTTGGCTCCCGGCGTGGAGCTGATCATCGGCCTCGAAGCGATCTCCGAGCCCGACGAGCGCGGCTACCGCACTGTCATGTGCATCCTGAACGGCCAGCTGCGCCCGGTCTCGATCCGTGATCGCTCCATTGCCAGTGATGTACCGGTGGCGGAGAAGGCCGACAAGAACAACCCGGGCCACGTGGCGGCGCCGTTCGCGGGTGTCGTGACGCTCGCGGTGAAGGAAGGCCAGAAGATCGAGGCCGGCGACACCGTGGCCACGATCGAAGCGATGAAGATGGAAGCGGCGATCACCTCGCCGCGCGCCGGCGTCGTATCGCGGATCGCGATCAGCGCCGTCCAACAGGTCGAGGGCGGAGACCTGCTGGTAGTCGTCTCGACGGGGGAGAGCGCCGCAGAGTGACACGCATCATCTCGGGACTCGCGGGCGGTCGACGCCTGCGAGTCCCGCCGAGCGGCACCCGTCCCACGTCGGATCGGGTTCGCGAGGCGCTGTTCAGTGCTCTCGAAGCGCGCATCGATCTCGAAGGGTGCGCGGTTCTCGACCTCTTCGCGGGTTCGGGTGCTCTGGGCCTCGAAGCGCTCTCGCGGGGGGCCGAGCACGTCGTTCTCGTGGAATCGGATGCCAAGGCTGCTGCCGTCATCAAGGCGAACATCGGCACTGTCGCGTTGCCGGGAGCGACGGTTCGCGCCGCTCCGGTCGCGGCCGTGGTCTCGGGTCCGAGCGCCCGTGAATACGACATCGTGATCGCGGACCCGCCGTACGCGGTGACCGACGATGCCGTCGTGTCCATGCTCACTGATCTGCAGGCCAACAAATGGGTGGGGGAGGGCACGATCGTCGTACTCGAACGTTCGTCGCGCTCGCCGGAGACCGTGTGGCCGCAGGGCTACGAGCCGATCAAGGCCAAGAACTACGGTGAAGCCCGCATCGAGCTGGCCACCTGCTACGGTCTGGACTCATGACTGGCGCCGTCTGCCCCGGATCCTTCGACCCCGTGACCAACGGTCACCTCGACGTAATCGGAAGAGTTGCTGCGCAATTCGACGAGGTCGTGGTCACCGTGCTGATCAACAAGAGCAAGCGTGGCATGTTCACGATCGACGAGCGGATCGAGATGCTCGAAGACGCGACGAGTCACCTGCCCAACGTTCGCGTCACGTCGTGGCACGGACTGCTGGTCGACTATGCGAAACAAGAAGGCCTCAGCGCGATCGTCAAGGGTCTGCGCGGCGCGAACGACTTCGATTACGAGCTGCAGATGGCTCAGATGAATCAGAAGCTCACGGGCGTCGACACACTGTTCGTCGCCACGAATCCGACGTACAGCTACCTGTCGAGTTCTCTGGTGAAGGAAGTCGCGACCTTCGGCGGCGACGTCTCCGACATGTTGCCTGCCAAGGTGCATTCTCGGCTACTCGCGCGTATCGCCGAGCGAGCAGCCGAAAACAGCTGATCCCCGACACACCGACCACGACGACACCCCGTTGGCTGTTCTTCCGGCAAACTTGGACAGGAACGGGCACAGGTCCGAGTGGACCGGTGACGATGTGGGCCGATTTCGGCCGGTAGAGATTGGGGTTGCTTGTGTACCGCGTATTCGAGGCACTGGACGAACTGGTCGCAATTGTCGAAGAGGCGCGCGGTGTTCCCATGACCGCGGGGTGTGTTGTGCCTCGCGGTGACGTACTCGAGCTGCTCGACGACGTCCGGGACGCAATTCCGAGTGAGCTGGACGACGCTCAGGACGTCCTCGATCATCGGGACAAATTGGTCGGTGACGCGCGAGCAACCGCCGAGAAGACGGTCAGCAGTGCCAATGCCGAGGCAACGTCGACTGTCGAGAATGCACGCGACGACGCCGACCGGATTCTGTCCGATGCCAAGGCTCAGGCCGATCGCATGGTTGCCGAAGCACGTGCACACGCCGATCAGTTGGTCGAGGACGCCGAGGCAGAAGCGGAACGGACCGTCACCGACGGCCGTCGTGAGTACGACGCCGTCACCGGCCGGGCGCGTGCCGAGGCCGATCGGATGATCGAGTCCGGCCAGGCATCGTACGAGCATTCGGTGGCGGAGGGAACGGCAGAGCAGGCTCGTCTGGTGTCGCAGACCGAGGTAGTCCAGTCAGCTCACGCGGAATCCGCGCGAGTGATCGATGCCGCTCACGCGGAGTCCGACAGGATGCGTTCGGAGTGTGACCTGTACGTCGACACCAAATTGGCCGAATTCGAAGAGTTCCTCACCGGAACCGTTCGATCGGTCGGGCGTGGTCGCCAACAGCTTCGTACGGGTTCGGGAGTTCCCGATTACCAGGACGACGATCGTCGTTCGGAGCGTCGTCGCTAGAGCGAACGAGACAGTCGAAGGTGGGTCGTCCGATATGGGGCGGCCCACTTTTTCGTGGACGGAATTGGGATTTGCCTTGTCGCTGCCGTATTGTGGAGTGGTTGCCCATACCAGTTTCAACAGTTAGGTGAGTTCTCTTTGTCAACGCATCGTCGTAGTTCGTCGCATCAGTCAAGTGATGCGGGATTTTTGCTGGACACGGTCAAGCTCGGTCGTCGTCCAGGGTCGATGCGTACCGTCGAGAGAACAATTCAGTCCCCGAACCGTATCGGTCTCGATCTGATCGCGATCGAAGCGGGCGCGGACATAGATCTCGATCTTCGTCTCGAAGCAGTGTCCGAAGGTGTTCTCGTCACCGGAAACGTGCATGCACCCACCAAGGGTGAATGCTCGCGGTGCCTCGAACCTTTCACCGACACCGTGGACATCTATCTCACGGAGTTGTTCGCATACCCGGACAGCACCACCGAGGAGACGACGGAAGAGGGAGAGGTCTACGCGGTCGAAGACGACGAAATCGACCTCGAACCGGTCATCGTCGATGCAGTCGGGCTGGCGCTTCCGCTCCAGCCTCTGTGCAGTGACGATTGCCTGGGATTGTGCTCAGAATGTGGCATTCGCCTGGCGATTGCGGAATCTGGGCATGGGCATGACATACTTGATCCTCGCTGGGCTGGTCTCGCGGCCAAATTTGGCGTGGAATCAAACACCAGCGAAAATCTTGTGATCACCGAAGCCGAGGAGAAGTAGAAGTGGCTGTCCCCAAGCGCAAAATGTCGCGATCCAACACGCGGTCGCGTCGTAGCCAGTGGAAGACCACTGTGCCCACCCTCGTTACCTGCCCCAACCGTGGCTGTGGCGAGCAGACCCTTCCCCACATCGCATGCCCGTCATGCGGTACTTACAAGGGCCGCCAGGTAACCGCTGCTGTCTAGTTCTCCCCGGAGAAAGACTATGACGAGCGAAAATACAGTTTCAGCCGCCGGCGGCGAGGGCAATCACGACAAGCTCCTCGCCGCTGTCGGCGTAGATATAGAGCCCGGTCTTCTGACCCTGGCTCTCACGCACCGCTCGTACGCGTACGAGAACGGCGGACTGCCCACGAACGAGCGCCTCGAGTTTCTCGGGGATTCCGTTCTCGGCGTCACGGTGACCGAAAATCTCTATCTGTCCCACCCGGACAAATCCGAAGGTGATCTGGCGAAGATTCGTGCCAGCGTGGTCAACATGCATGCACTCGCCGAGGTTGCCAGGACTCTGGGTGAAGGTGGACTCGGAGCGCACCTGCTGCTGGGTAAGGGTGAGGAAATGACGGGTGGCCGTGACAAGCCGTCCATCCTCGCCGACGGTATGGAGTCGATTCTCGGCGCCATCCACCTGCAGCACGGCATCGAGACCGCGCGACGCGTTGTTCTCGATCTGTTCGACGATCTACTTACTCGCGCACCGCTTCTGGGCGCGGGTCTGGATTGGAAGACGAGTCTGCAGGAACTGACCGCAGAACACGGTGCCGGAGTTCCCGTCTACGAGATCACCGCTACCGGACCCGATCACGACAAGGAATTCACGGCCACCGTTCTCATCAGTGGCAAGCCCTTGGGCGTCGGTGTCGGTCGTTCCAAGAAGGAAGCCGAGCAGAAGGCAGCAAGTTCGGCATGGAAGACGATGTCGGAGAATGCCGCTGCAACCGCAGTCGCTGCTGACGGCCCGTCTGATCTCGCCGGCTGAGTTCACTCTTGCCTGAACTTCCCGAAGTCGAAGTCGTTCGCCGCGGCCTACAGTCTCATGCTGTAGGTGCGGCGATCGAGGCCGTCGAGGTACTCCATCCCCGCGCGATCAGGCGCCACATTCTCGGTTCCGATGACTTGATCGGCCAACTCACCGGGCAGACCATCGCTTCGGCAGAGCGTCGCGGCAAGTATCTGTGGCTGGTTCTCGAGCCTGCCGGTGTCGGACTGGTGGTTCATCTCGGGATGAGCGGACAGATGTTGGTCCAGCCCCCGACAGTCGACTGGGAAAAGCACCTACGCATTCGGTTGGCCCTCGATTCCGGGGCTGATCTCCGATTCGTCGATCAGCGAACCTTCGGTGGCTGGTCGATTTCCCCCCTCGTCGAGGTCGACGGAACGATGCTGCCCGAGTCGGTGGCGCACATCGCTCGCGATCCCATGGATGCTGCGTTCGATCTCGAATCCGTCGTGAAAGTCCTGCGGGGCAAGCACACCGAGATCAAGCGCGCGATTCTCGACCAGACGGTGGTCTCCGGAATCGGAAACATCTACGCCGACGAATCATTGTGGCGAGCAAAGATTCACGGCAACCGAATCGCCGAAACGCTCACCAGGCCCAAACTTCGAGAACTGTTGACCGCGGCGCACTCGGTGATGGGCGAAGCGCTCGATCAGGGCGGTACGTCCTTCGACGCGCTGTACGTGAACGTCAACGGGGAGTCCGGCTACTTCGACCGGTCACTGTCGGCGTACGGGCAGGAGAATCTTCCGTGCCCGCGATGCGGCGCGCCGATCAAGCGTGAGAAGTTCATGAATCGATCGTCGTTCAGCTGCCCGCGGTGTCAGCCGACCCCGAGGGCACGGCGAATCGCCTAGGTCTCCCGCCCCGTCGGTTCGGCGGAGTGGCAAGATTGCGTCATGGCTGAACAGACTGCTGACAACGCTGCAACCGCCCCGGCTCACACGGAACTCTGGGTCGAGCGCACCGGAACCCGCCTCTACACCGGCAAGAGTTCGCGTGGCGCAGAGGTTCTCATCGGCTCCGAATCGGTGCCAGGAGTGTTCACACCCGGGGAACTTCTCAAGATCGCTCTGGCTGCCTGCACCGGTATGAGCTCCGACTTCCCGATCTCTCGCCGCCTCGGTGACAACTACGACGCGACGGTCCGAGTGTCCGGTGCCGCCGATCGTGAGAACGAGGTCTATCCGCAGCTCGACGAGGTTCTCGAACTCGACCTCAGCGAGTTGGATGCCGAAGCGCAGCAGCGCCTCATCACTCTCGTCGAGCGTTCCGTCGACAAGGTGTGCACGGTCGGGCGCACTCTCAAGGCCGGAACCAAGGTCACACTGTCGTTCGACACGGAAGCCTGATGTTCCGCGCGGGCAGCGTTGTCGCTGCGATCGCACTGGGTTCCGTTGTGGCGGTGAGTGCTCCGGCGCAGGCCTCGGTGCCGGCCGGCGGCTCACCCGGAGGTTGCGGTTCGTGGACGTCGAGCGTCGTGACGAGTGGTGCGGGCATGCTCGAGAATCTCGAGTTCGACGGAAACGGATCGATGGTGTTGTCGCAGTCCGCACTGATCGGGCCGGGTGCACTGCTGAAAGTGGCGCCGGACGGAACACGGACACCTTTGGTCGGTGACGTCACAGGGCCTGGCGGACTGGTCGCGCGTGACGGTTCCGTGTACTTCACCACGGGCAACTCGACTGTCTCGGGGCTGTTCGGAATCGCCGACGGCAACCTCCGCAAGGTCGACGTGGCAGACGGATCGGTGACAACGATTGCCGACGGACTGGTGATGCCGAACGGGCTTGTGTCGCTGGACGATAACCGCTTCCTCACTGCTCGCACACTCACCAGGCCGGGGCTCACGGTCGTCAACGGTGACGGAACGAGTTCGATCGTTCGTGAAGACCTCGGCACCGTCGACGGCCTCGCACGCTCCGGTTCGACGATCTACGTGACGACGACCTTCGACATGGTGACTGCCGTCCACGTCCTCGACGCAGACGATCTGAGCGGGCCGGTGCGAACGATCACGCTCCCCGGATTCGGTCCGGCAAACATGGCGGACGATCTGACCGTCGGACCGGACGGCGCGCTGTACGTCGCATTCAATGCCGGCGGCAAAGTTGTTCGCGTCGATCCGAATTCGGGATCTTCGTGTGAGATCGCCTCAGGTCTTCCGTTCACGTCCGCGGTGAAGTTCGGCGCCGGCCCGGGCTGGGATCCCAACTCGCTCTACACCACCGGATTCCTGGGTGAGGTTCACCGTCTCGAACGTGTGGCGGGCTGAATGTCATGACTGAGACACCGCCTGTGCGACTGACGGCGTGGGTTCACGGATACGTTCAAGGCGTCGGGTTTCGCTGGTGGACCAGGGCTCGCGCTCTCGAACTCGGATTGATCGGATATGCGTCGAACCAACGCGACGGTCGAGTGCTCGTCGTGGCAGAAGGCGAACGCACGCAGCTCGAGCGTTTGTTGGAGTTGCTGCGCTCGGGAACCACCCCGGGCTCGGTGGATCTCGTGGTCGACAGCTGGGACCCCGCAAGGGGTGACCTGACAGGGTTCGTCGAACGCTGACCTGTTTGGCGGTAAAGTTTCCCCCCATGCACCTCAAGAGTCTGACACTCAAGGGATTCAAATCCTTTGCGTCGGCAACGACTCTTCGGTTCGAGCCGGGGATCACCTGTGTCGTCGGCCCGAACGGCTCGGGTAAATCCAACGTCGTCGATGCGTTGACCTGGGTGATGGGCGAGCAGGGCGCGAAAGCCCTGCGCGGCGGCAAGATGGAAGACGTCATCTTTGCCGGCACCTCCGGTCGAGCACCGCTGGGCCGCGCCGAAGTGACCCTGACCATCGACAACGCCGACGGCGCGCTCCCGATCGAGTACTCCGAGGTGTCGATCACGCGCCGCATGTTCCGCGACGGCGCGGGGGAGTACGAGATCAATGGTTCGTCCTGCCGCCTGATGGACGTCCAGGAACTGCTCAGCGACTCGGGTATCGGCCGCGAAATGCATGTCATCGTCGGGCAGGGACGGCTCGCCGCGATCCTCGAATCCCGCCCCGAGGATCGACGCGCCTTCATCGAAGAAGCCGCGGGAGTCCTCAAACATCGCCGCCGCAAGGAAAAAGCGGTGCGCAAGCTCGATTCCATGCAGGCCAATCTCGCTCGACTCAGTGACCTCACCGCGGAACTGCGTCGGCAACTCAAACCGCTGGGACGCCAAGCCGAGGTTGCTCGGCGAGCACAGACGGTCCAGGCTGACCTGCGTGATGCAAAGATGCGGCTGGCCGCTGACGACTTGGTGACCCGTCGAATTCAACTGAACGACCAGGCGCAGGACGAGAAAGCGGCCCGTGAACAGCACAACCAGGTGGCGGCCGCGCTCGACGAGGCCAACCTCGAACTCGGGCGTCAGGAGCAAGCTCTCGCTCGACTGACTCCGGGATCGGAAGCCGCCGCGCAGAGTTGGTTCCAGCTCTCTGCGCTTGCCGAACGAGTCAACGCCACCGTGCGCATCGCCCGCGAGCGTGCACGCCATCTCGACTCCGAACCCGTCGGCAACCGCGGCCAGGACCCGGAAGAGATGGAAGCGCGAGCCGAACGTCTTGCGGCCGAGGAGGCCGAACTCCTCGAAGGCGTAGAAATCGCGCGAGCGGCGGCGGAAGCTGCTCGGGACCAGCTGGCAGCCACCGAAGATGCTGCAGCAGAAGCGGAACGGGCGCACATGGCGGAAGTTCGTGCCGTCGCCGACCGCCGTGAAGGACTTGCTCGACTCTCCGGCCAGGTCGACACTCTGCGTACCCGCGTCGAATCCGTCGACGCGGAAGTTTCTCGACTGACCGAGGCGATCGACGAGGCCCGTCTGCGTGGGGATGCCGCACAAGCCGAGTTCGACACGGTGCAGGAAAGCATCGGGGACCTCGACGCCGGTGAAGTCGGCCTCGACACCAATCATGAACGGGCAGTCGAAGCTCTCGAGATGATCGACGCACGCGTCGAAGAACTTCGCGAGGAAGAAAAGACGAGCGGGCAACGCATCGCTTCGCTCCGTGCGCGAATCGAAGCGCTGTCGATGGGCTTGCAGCGCAAGGACGGTGGCGGCTGGCTGCTCGAACACCGGCGCGGCGACGGCATTACCTCGCTTGTCGGATTGATTCACGTCGAACCCGGCTACGAAATTGCAATCGCTGCCGCGATGGGGCCGGCAGCGGACGCCGTCGTTGCGCAGTCGTTGGATTCGGCTCGCTCGGCTGTCGGGGCACTGGCCGCTCAGGACGGTGGGCGTGCGTCACTGATCGTGAGCGGTGAACCGGCGATCGAACGCGAGAGCGAGATCGCACCGGGCAGCCGTCATGCCGTCGACGTCATCGACTGCCCTGACGAGTTGCGTGCCGGATTGACCGCAATCCTCGATGGCGTCGTCCTCGTCGAAACTCTCGATGACGCGATTCGAGTTGTCGCTGACCACAAGGGAATTCGTGCAGTGACGCGTTCCGGCGATCTGCACGGCCCGGGGTGGATGATCGGCGGGTCGGATCGGCAACCGAGCACGCTGGAGGTACAGGCGGCGATCGACGCGTCAACGGCGGAGTTGACGGCCACGGAAAGCCGATCCGAAGAACTCGACGCTGCGCTGTCCGGCGCGCTGGCCGAACAGGCTGCTCGACGCGAGACCGCGGAGCAGACCTTGGCCGCGCTCAACGAATCGGACGCTGCCATGTCCGCCATCTACGAGCAGTTGGGCAGATTGGGGCAAGCCGCGCGCGTGGCCCACGCGGAATCCGAGCGATTGACCGCCCAGCGAGTGCGTGCCGAGGAGGGCCGCGGTGAGTCTCTGACGAAGCTGGCAGACCTGGAGGAACGACTCCGTGTCGCCGAAACCGACGGCAGCGCACCGGGGCACGGCGCGGAATCGACCGCTGCCGATCGTGAAATGGCCGCAGCCGCGTTGGCGGAAGTACGCATCGTCGAAATGGATGCCCGCCTTGCCGTGCGCACCGCCGAAGAGCGCGCGGAATCCGTACGCGGAAAGGCTGATTCGCTTCGCCGCGCCGCTGCTGCCGAACGAGAGGCGCGGATTCGTGCCGAACGGGCGCTGCGCGCCAGAGCGCACGCTGCGGAAGTTGCAGCTGCTGTCGCCGAATCGGGACAGCGTGTGGCGGCCGAACTCGAGACCGTCGTTGCCGCAGCTCTTGCTCACCGCGACGAGTTGGCTCGGGCACGCTCCGAGTGCACGGCGAAGCTGGATCAGGTCCGCGAGATCGTCCGGGCACTGACCGGACAGCTCGCTTCACTCACCGACGCCGTCCATCGCGACGAGGTTGCGAAGGCTCAGGCAGCGCTGCGCATCGAACAACTCGAGGAGTCGATCCTCGATCAGTACGGTATCGGCCTCGACGATCTGATCGCCGAGTACGGACCCGACGTCGAACTGCCGCCGACCGCCCTCGAAATCGAGGAGTACGAGCAGGCCAAGGAGCGCGGGGAGCAGGTCACCGCCCCCGCTCCGCTTCCGTACGACCGTGCGACTCAGGAACGGCGCGCCAAGCGGGCGGAGAAGGACCTCGCCACCCTCGGCAAGGTCAATCCGCTGGCGCTCGAGGAATTCGCAGCGCTCGAGGAGCGGTACACCTTCCTCTCCACTCAGCTCGAAGACGTCAAGACCGCACGCAAGGACCTTCTCGCCGTGGTCGCAGACGTGGACGCACGAATTCTGCAGGTGTTCACCGAGGCCTATGCCGACGTCGAGCGGGAGTTCGTGGGCGTGTTCGAGAAACTGTTTCCCGGGGGAGAAGGACGACTGGTTCTCACCGACCCGTCGGACATGCTCACCACAGGCATCGAGGTCGAAGCCCGTCCGCCCGGGAAGAAGGTCAAGCGGTTGTCGTTGCTGTCGGGCGGCGAGAAGTCGTTGACCGCGGTGGCCATGCTGGTCGCGATCTTCCGGGCACGCCCGTCCCCGTTCTACGTCATGGACGAGGTCGAGGCGGCGTTGGACGACACCAACCTGCGGCGGCTGATCGGACTCTTCGAACAATTGCGGGAGAAGTCGCAGTTGATCGTGATCACCCACCAGAAACCGACGATGGAAATCGCCGACGCGCTGTACGGCGTCAGCATGCGCGGCGACGGCATCACCACCGTGATTTCGCAGCGACTTCGCGGTCAAGACATGGCCTCTACGTAAGCCCTGCTCACTTTCCGGGTCGGAGCCTGAAACAATGGGCCGGTGACTACCCAGGCTTGGATCATCATCGCGGCTGTAGCGGCCGTACTACTCGTCGTTCTCGTTGCCGGATTCCTGCGCTACCGCAAGGGGCAGGTTTCGCTGAAGGCGCCCGAGACGAAGCCGGAGCTCGGCGCCCCCGAGAAGGACAAGTCAGGCGGCTACAAGGCCGGCGGCGGGTTCAACTTCAGTCAGGGGTCGACGGCAACAGCGCCACCTCCGGTGGTTCCGACACCTCCGTTGGCGGAGAAGCCGCCCGTCGTCGAAAAGCCGGTTGTCGAAGAACCGATCGTCGAAGAACCGGTTATCGAGGAACCAGCTGTCGCGGAACCGGTTGTCGAAGAACCTGTTGCGGAGAAGCCGGCCGTTGTCGAGGAGCCGGTAGTAGAAGAGGCACCGGTAGCAGAACCGGTTGTCGAAGAACCTGTTGTCGTTCCCGAGCCTGTTGTCGTTCCCGAACCTGTCGTCGTTCCCGAAACCGTCGAGCCAGCACCGCGCGTACTGGACGAGATCGACCCGACCGAGGGTCGGCTGGACCGACTGCGCGGGCGCCTCTCTCGCTCGCAGTCGGCAGTCGGCAAGAGCTTGCTGGGTCTGCTCGGTGGCGGCGATCTGGACGAGGATTCGTGGGAAGAAGTCGAGGACACCCTCCTCATCGCGGACCTCGGCTCCGCGACAACGGAGAAGGTCGTCACGAAGCTTCGTGAGCAGATGGCGGCCCGCAGCGTCCGGACCGAGGCTGCCGCCCGCGCCCTGCTGCGCGAGGTGTTGATCGCCGAACTGCGTCCCGAGCTGGACCGCTCCATTCGCGCCTTGCCGCACGACGATCACCCGGCTGTTCTGCTCGTCGTCGGCGTCAACGGGACGGGAAAGACCACCACAACCGGCAAGCTGGCTCGCGTGCTCGTCGCCGACGGTCGTCGCGTCGTGCTCGGTGCCGCGGACACGTTCCGCGCCGCCGCTGCTGATCAGCTCCAGACGTGGGCCGAGCGTGTCGGCGCTGAAGTTGTTCGTGGCAAGGAGGGTGGAGATCCCGCTGCGATTGCCTTCGACGCGGTCTCACGGGGCATCGCGGACGGCGTCGACGTGGTCCTCATCGACACCGCCGGCCGCCTTCACACCAAGACCGGTCTGATGGACGAGCTCGGCAAGGTCAAGCGGGTCATCGAGAAGAAGGCCTCGGTCGACGACGTTCTGCTGGTTCTCGATGCGACGGTCGGCCAGAACGGACTCGCGCAGGCACGAGTGTTCGCGGAGGTCGTGGACATCACCGGCGTCGTACTGACCAAGCTGGACGGAACTGCCAAGGGCGGAATCGTCTTCCAGGTTCAGCATGAACTGGGTGTGCCGGTGAAGTTGGTCGGTCTCGGTGAAGGCGCCGACGATCTGGCGCCGTTCGAGCCGGGTGCGTTCGTCGACGCCCTGCTGGGCTGACGCCGCGGTGCGCCTTTTCGGTAGCGCGAACCACCGAAAAGGCGCACTGGGGGCGTAGAACCCCCTGGCGAAACCTGTTTGCAACAAAGTTGGGCAATTGGTTCACGTCTGCGAAACGCGACAGCGCCATGGACGAAACACCAGCCCAGCACTCTTCTCCTTAACGACGTGCTGTCCGGCACGTGCGACTAGGAGGTAGTAAGTGAGTACCGACGATTTGTTGGCGAACTCCGGTAACGCCGCATGGATGCTGATGGCTGCATCTCTGGTCTTGCTGATGACACCCGGCCTCGCTTTCTTCTACGGCGGGATGTCTCGGTCCAAGTCCGTCCTGAACATGATGATGATGTCCTTCGGGGCAATGGCCGTCATCGGCGTCATCTACGTTCTGTGGGGATGGTCGATGTCCTACGGCACCGAGAACATCGGGGGCATTTTTGCCAACCCGTTCGAGTTCTTCGGTCTCAAGAACAGCATCACCGATGCTGACGGCAACTTCATCGCCGGCGCCTGGGGCTACCCCAACGTCATCGACATCGCGTTCCAGGTGACGTTCGCGATCATCACCACCGCCCTCATCAGTGGCGCCCTGGCCGAGCGAGTCAAGTTCGGCACCTGGCTCCTGTTCTCGGGTATCTGGGTCACCGTCGTCTACTTCCCCCTCGCACACATGGTGTGGGGCGGCGGACTCCTTTCGGGCTCCGAGGACGGCATCGCGGCAAAGCTCTTCGGCACCACGGTCAACGACGACGGAGTCACCGTCGCCAACGTCGCTCCGATCGACTTCGCCGGTGGCACAGTCGTTCACATCAACGCGGGTATGGCCGGTCTGGTCCTCGCTCTCATCGTCGGCAAGCGTCTCGGCTTCGGCAAGACCGCCTTCCGTCCGCACAACCTGCCCTTCGTGATGCTCGGCGCCGCACTGCTCTGGTTCGGTTGGTTCGGCTTCAACGCCGGCTCGGCATTCGCCGCCGACGGAAACGCCGGTCTCGCCTGGGTCAACACGACCACCGCGACGTGTGCCGCAGTCCTGGCCTGGCTCGCTACCGAGCGTATTCGTGACGGTCACGCCACCAGCCTCGGCGCAGCTTCCGGTGCGGTCGCCGGTCTGGTCGCCATCACTCCTGCTGCCGGTGCGCTCAACCCTGTCGGTTCCATCTTCCTCGGCGCCGTTGCCGGCATCCTGTCCGCTCTCGCAGTCGGCCTGAAGTTCCGTTTCGGCTTCGACGACTCGCTCGACGTCGTCGGTGTTCACCTCGTCTCCGGCCTGTGGGGCACGATCGGTATCGGATTCTTCGGCACCGCAACCGGCCTCTTCTACGGCGGCGACTACAAGCAACTGGTGGTTCAGATCGTGATCGCACTCGCAGCACTCGTCTTCACCGGCGTTCTGACGACGATCATCGGCTTCGCACTCAAGCCCCTGGGCTGGCGAATCTCGGCCGAGGACGAGGCACGCGGCATCGATGAGACCGAACACGCAGAGACCGCATACGACCTCGCGTGATCAGCACGTGATTAAAGTGAATTCAGGCACTTCAGAGTTTGGAAAGGGATGAGCACATGAAGCTGATCACAGCAATCGTCAAGCCGTTCACGCTCGAGGACGTCAAGACCGGACTCGAGCAGGCCGGAGTGCTGGGAATGACAGTCAGCGAAGTTCAGGGCTACGGCCGACAGAAGGGCCACACCGAGGTGTACCGAGGCGCGGAGTACTCCGTGGACTTCGTACCCAAGGTCCGGGTGGAGGTCGTCGTCGACGACGCGGCCGTGGACAAGGTGGTCGAGGTGATCGTCGAGGCCGCTCGAACCGGCAAGATCGGCGACGGCAAGGTGTGGGTCTCGCCAGTCGAGTCGGTCATCCGGGTTCGCACCGGGGAACGCGGTGGCGATGCACTCTGACCCGAAAGGGTCCGAGAACTTCGGCCCTGGTTCCGTCGCGAAAGCGACGGGGCCAGGGCCGGTCTCGTCAGGGGGATCCGACGAAGCTGCGGACCTGGCCCGCGCACGCAAGGCCCTACTCACCGGAGGCGTCAAGAACAGGAGGCTCGACGCCCCCTCGCTGCGACATGCACTGGTCGATCTGCACGAATTCTGGTTGACCACCAAGGGGACCGAACTGGGCATCAAACCGGATTGTGGGTTCGCCATCGTCGCCGTGGGTGGTCTGGGCCGACGCGAACTGTTGCCGTATTCCGATCTCGATCTGATTTTGCTGCACGACGACATGGACCCAGCGGTCGTGGCCCAGGTCGCGGACAGCCTGTGGTACCCGCTGTGGGACGCGCACATCAAACTCGACCACAGCGTGCGGACGCTTCCGCAGGCGCTTCAGGTTGCGGCTACCGACATGACGGCGGCACTCGGAATGCTCGAAGCACGCCACATTGCCGGCGATGTGGAACTGAGCAACCTGTTGATCAGTGGTGTCCGTCGACAGTGGCGAATGGACATCCGCAGCCGATTCGACGAACTGATCACCCAGACCCGTACGAGGTGGGAGCGCAGCGGCGAGATCGCCCATCGCGCCGAACCCGATCTCAAGAGCGGACGTGGCGGACTGCGTGACGTCCAACTGCTCAACGCCCTGTCCATCGCGCAATTGACCGACGGGATGCCGGGGCTGGGTCCCAACTCGCCCGGCGGCGGTCTGGCACTTGCGCACAGGCGGTTGCTCGACGTGCGCACCGAACTTCACCGCGTTGCCGGTCGCGCTCGCGATCAACTGCGAGCGCAGGACGCCGACGAAATCGGTGCGGCGCTGCGGATCGGTGATCGATTCGACCTGGCACGCCTTCTCAGCGAATCGGCGCGCACCATCAGCTATTCGGTGGACGTCGGTATCCGTACCGCCGGAAACTCCTTGCCCCGTCGTGGTTTGTCGCGGCTGCGTCGCGCGCCGGTGCGGCGGCCACTGGACGAGGGCGTCGTCGAGCATGCCGGCGAAGTAGTTCTGGCGCGCGACGCGAGACCGAAGAAGGATCCCGGTCTGGTGATGCGGGTCGCGGCAGCGGCGGCCACCAACGGCATGCCCATCTCCGCGTCGACTCTCAACCGCCTGGCCGACAATGCCCCGGAATTGCGCGAGCCGTGGCCGAAGAATGCGGTCAACGATCTCCTGGTCGTGCTCGGTTCGGGATCGCGTGCCGTTCCGGTGATCGAGGCGATGGACCGGACCGGGCTCTGGGGTCGACTACTGCCGGAGTGGGGCACCATTCGCGATCTTCCGCCGCGCGACGCCGTCCATACGTGGACGGTGGATCGCCACCTCGTCGAAACTGCCGCTTATGCAAGCGGATTCACCACGCGCGTCGCCCGGCCGGACCTGCTCATGCTCGGTGCGTTGATCCACGACATCGGCAAGGGGCGAGGGGGAGACCACAGCGTCGTCGGCGCCGAATTGGCCACCGCGATCGGAAATCGCTTGGGACTCTGGCCTTCCGACGTCGCGACGTTGACGGCGATGGTGCGCTATCACTTGCTGCTGCCGGAAACCGCGACCCGTCGCGACCTCGACGATCCGGCAACCGTGCAGCGAGTGGTCGACGCACTCGAAGGGGACGGGACCCTTCTCGATCTCCTGCATTCGTTGGCGGAGGCGGATTCGCTGGCCACCGGGCCTGGCGTCTGGGGCGACTGGAAGTCGTCTCTGATCGGTGAGCTCGTGCGTCGATGCCGTTTGCTGATGGCGGGGGAGGACCTCCCACAACCCGATCCACTCGCTCCCGAGCAGTTGGCCATCGCCGAGGAGGGCGGGGTTCACGTCTCGCTCGTGCCGGCCGAGAATCCGCACACCTACGTCGTGACGGTCATCGCGCCCGACGCTCCCGGGCTGCTGTCTCGGGCTGCCGGAGTTCTGGCGCTGCAGTCGTTGCGGGTGCATTCCGCATCGCTGGGGTCGCATGCGGGTTCGGCGGTCAACTCGTTTGTCGTCACGCCGAGATTCGGCACACCTCCGCAGGCGGTGTTGCTCAGGCAGGAATTGATCCGCGCTTCGGCCGGCGAGCTGAATCTGCTCGAACTTCTCGACGCCAAGGACGAGGAGGCACGGGCGGAGCAGTGGGACGACCCGATCCAGACCAACAAGGATTCGGCGGTTCCGGTGCTCTATTCGCAGGCGCCGCCGCGGGTCATCTGGTTCGACGCGCCCGGTGACGGTCACGCGATCCTCGAATTGCGTACCGAGGACCGCGTCGGCCTGCTCTGCCGACTGGCCGCAGCACTCGAACACAGTGGTGCCGACATCCGATGGGCGAAGGTCGCCACGTTGGGTTCCTCGGTGGTCGACGCGTTCTGCCTCGACTTCGGTGAGGCGGATACCCGCGCGGCGCGAGAGCGCGTCGAGGAGGCAGTGCTGGCGGTGGTTCCGGTGCCACAACCGAAGAAGAAAGAGGATTGACGGACCGGTTTCGGCAGTTACGCCCGCATCGGCTGGGATCGGTGCGGGCGTAGCGGCTAGGCTGGTGCCCGAGAATATCCACGGCTAACTCGCACGACCTTCAGGAGCGCACTCGGTGTTCGAATCCCTTTCCGACAGATTGACCGGATCTCTCAAGGATCTGCGTGGCAAGGGTCGTCTGTCCGGCGCCGATATCGACGCTACGGCCCGCGAGATCCGCCTTGCCCTGCTCGAGGCCGACGTCGCGCTTCCGGTAGTGCGTAGCTTCATCGCCAAGATCAAGGAACGCGCCAAGGGCGCCGAGGTCTCGGGTGCACTGAACCCGGCGCAGCAGGTCGTCAAGATCGTCAACGAAGAGCTGGTCGAGGTTCTCGGCGGCGAAACCCGTCGACTCCAGTTCGCCAAGACTCCGCCGACGGTCATCATGTTGGCCGGTCTACAGGGTTCCGGTAAGACCACGCTGGCCGGAAAGTTGGCCAAGTGGCTCAAGGATCAGGGGCACACACCCCTTCTCGTTGCCTGCGACCTTCAGCGTCCCGGCGCCGTCACTCAGCTCCAGATCGTCGGTGAGCGTGCAGGCGCTGCGGTCTTCGCGCCGCATCCCGGCACCTCCATCGGCGGTGGCGAGAACGCACTGGGCGTTTCCGCAGCCGACCCCGTCGAGGTCGCCCGCGCCGGTGTCGAGGAAGCCCGCAACAAGCATTACGACGTCGTGATCGTCGACACCGCCGGTCGTCTCGGCATCGACTCGGAGTTGATGGCGCAGGCCGCCGGTATCCGTGACGCCGTCAACCCGGACGAGACCATCTTCGTTCTCGACGCCATGATCGGTCAGGACGCGGTCAGCACTGCCGACGCTTTCCGTGAGGGAGTCGGCATCACCGGCGTCGTCCTCACCAAGCTCGACGGCGATGCCCGCGGTGGCGCCGCACTGAGCGTGCGCGAGGTCACCGGCCAGCCGATCCTCTTCGCGTCCACCGGCGAGAAGCTCGAAGACTTCGACGTCTTCCACCCCGATCGCATGGCCAGCCGGATCCTCGGCATGGGCGACGTCCTGAGCCTCATCGAGCAGGCCGAGCAGGTTTTCGACGCCGATCAGGCCGAAGCGACCGCAGCCAAGATCGGTTCCGGCCAGCTCACCCTCGAAGACTTCCTCGATCAGATGATGGCCGTCCGCAAGATGGGCCCGATCGGCAACCTCCTCGGTATGTTGCCGGGTGCCGGCGGCATGAAGGACGCGCTTGCCAACGTCGACGAGAAGCAACTCGATCGCATTCAGGCAATCATCCGCGGTATGACGCCCGCCGAGCGCGACGATCCGAAGATCATCAACGCCTCGCGCCGTCTGCGTATCGCGAACGGTTCGGGCGTCAAGGTTTCCGACGTCAACCAGCTGGTGGATCGCTTCTTCGAAGCTCGCAAGATGATGGCTGCCATGGCCGGCCGTATGGGCATGCCCGGCGCACGCAAGCAGGTTCGCAGCAAGAAGGGTAAGAAGGGCAAAAAGGGTGGCAAGGGCCCGACGCAGCCCAAGATGCGCGGAGGATTCCCCGGTATGGGCGGATTCCCGGGTATGCCCGGCGGAATGCCGGCCGGTATGCCCGACCTGTCGAACATGCCCAAGGGTCTCGATCAGTTGCCGCCCGGACTGGAAGGCATCGATCTCTCCCAGCTCAAGCTGCCCAAGAAGTAGTCGGTGGCTGCGCTTCATCTCCGGGGTATCGGTCTGCCCGATGCCGAGCCGATCGAATTGTGGATCGTCGACGGGCTGATTTCCTTCGAGCCGGTGTCCGGTGCGGAGACGATCGTCGAATCGAGTTGGATTACACCGGGTCTCGTGGATGCGCACTGTCACGTGGGCATCCGCTACGGCGGTGGTGGGGGCGAAACCGTCGACGGCTTGCTGGGGCAGGCGAAGACCGAACGTGACGCGGGTGTGCTGTTGCTCCGCGACGCCGGATCACCGGTCGACACCAGGTTCGTCGACGAGCGCCTCGACCTGCCGCGGATTATTCGCGCAGGCCAGCACATCGCGGCACCCAAGCGATACATCCCGGGCCTGCCGGTCGACCTGGACGACGAATCTCAGCTGCCGGCCGAGGTAGTGCGTCAGGCACGCGCCGGTGATGGTTGGGTCAAGCTCGTCGGGGACTGGATCGACCGTTCCATCGGTGACCTCGCCCCGTTGTGGAGCGACGAGATCCTGGTCGAGGCCATCGCTGCCGCCCATGCCGAGGGCGCAAAGGTCACCGCTCACGTCTTTGCCGAAGACGCCCTGCCCGGCCTGATCAACGCCGGCATCGACTGCATCGAGCACGGAACCGGATTGACGGACGCGACCATCGAGTTGATGGTCGCTCACGGCACGGCCCTGGTTCCGACGCTGATCAACATCGCTACTTTCCCCGAGATCGCGGACTCCGCCACGCGGTATCCGATCTACGCCGCGCACATGCGCGATCTGCACACGCGTCGACACCAGACGATCGGTGCCGCTCACGAGGCCGGGATTCCGATCTATGCCGGAACGGACGCAGGCGGATCGATCAGGCACGGGCGGATCGCCGACGAGATCGCCGAACTCGAAGTTGCCGGATTGACCGCTCACCAGGCGTTGGGCGCAGCGAGCTGGGACGCGCGGAGTTGGTTGGGTGCGCAGTGCATCGAGGAAGGAGCGCCCGCCGACCTGGTGGTTTACTCCGAAGATCCGCGCGGAAACCCCGATGTGCTCGCGAAGCCGACGCGTGTCATCCTCCGCGGCGCCCCCGTGAGTGGTTAGGGAGTCCCCGCACTCTCGAAGCGCGCACAGGGTGGTTTCCGAACGAGCCCACCCATCTGGCACAATGGACCATTGTTCGTCGCAACCGGTTACGTACCGCTGCGACGGTCACAGGATAGAGGCAAAACCGGGCTCACAAATCGTGTGGGTCGCTGAATTGCACGTGACATGCGCAGCACTGTTGTGCGCGCTGAAGGAGAACTGCAGCTGTGGCTGTCAAAATCAAGCTCACCCGCCTCGGCAAGATCCGCAACGCTCAGTACCGCGTTGTCATCGCCGACTCGCGCACCCGTCGTGACGGCCGTGCGATCGAGACCATCGGCAAGTACCACCCCAAGGAAGAGCCCTCGCTGATCGACATCGATTCCGAGCGCGCTCAGTACTGGCTGTCCGTGGGCGCACAGCCCACCGAGCCCGTCGAGGCACTCCTCAAGATCACCGGTGACTGGCAGAAGTTCAAGGGCCTGCCGGGCACCGAAGGCACCCTGCGCGTCAAGGAAGCCAAGCCCACCAAGCTCGAGCTCTTCCAGGCTGCGCTCGCGCAGGCCGAGAACGAGCCGGTTGCAGAAGCAATCACCCCCAAGAAGAAGAAGGCTGCAAAGGCTGACGAGGCCAAGGCAGAAGACTCCGCGGCTGACGCCGAGGCTCCCGCTGCAGACGCCGAGGCTGCTGACAAGTGAGTGCCGTCGTCGCTGATGCGGTAGAGCATCTCGTGCGTGGCATCGTCGCCAATCCCGACGATGTGCGTGTCGAGCTGATCACCGGACGTCGGGGACGGACCGTCGAGGTGCACGTGCACCCCGACGATCTCGGCAAGGTCATCGGTCGGGGTGGTCGCACGGCGACCGCTCTGCGGACCTTGGTCTCCGGCATCGGTGGCCGCGGTATCCGTGTTGATGTCGTCGACACCGATCAGTAGACGGCAGTAAACAGGTGGAACTCGTAGTCGGTCGTGTCGCGAAGTCGCATGGCATCAAAGGTGAACTGGTAGTCGAGGTTCGTACAGACGAGCCCGAGGATCGTTTTGCCGTAGGTTCCGTGCTGCGTGGCCGCAAGCCGCGCGAGTCCACACTGAAGTCGTACACAGTGGAAGCCGCCCGGGATCATTCCGGGCGGCTTTTGCTGCGCCTCGAAGGCGTCAGTGACCGCGGCGACGCAGATGCGTTGCGCGGCACACTGTTCGTCATCGACAGCTCCGAACTCGAGCCTTCGGATGATCCGGACGAGTTCTACGATCACGAACTCGAAGGGCTGAAGGTCGTCCTCACCGACGGTACCGAGGTCGGTTCGGTCATCGAGGTATTGCATTCCGCGGCAGGCGAATTGCTTTCGATTCGCCGTACCGGTGAGACGTCCGGTGAATTGCTGATCCCGTTTGTCGCCGCCATCGTCACCTCGGTGTCGATTGCCGACGGCGTCGTGGTGATCGAGCCTCCCGAGGGACTGCTCGACCCGGATTTCGGCGACAAGTCGAACAGTGACAATTCGAACTCAGACAACGACTGATCGTTTGTCATGCGTCTCGACGTCGTCACCATTTTTCCCGAGTATCTCGAACCGCTTCGTGCTGCCTTGCTGGGCAAGGCAATCGAACGTGGCTTGATCTCGGTCGACGTCCACGATCTTCGGTCGTGGACCCATGACGTACACAAAGCCGTCGACGATTCCCCGTACGGCGGCGGACCCGGCATGGTCATGAAACCCACCGTCTGGGGCCCGGCACTGGACGACGTGATCGGGCGCTCCGATTCTTCCGGCCCGGATGATGCCGAGACCATTCTGGTGGTGCCCACTCCCGCCGGCGTTCCGTTCACCCAGGAGACCGCGCACCGCTGGTCCACCGCCAAGCACCTTGTCTTCGCCTGCGGCCGATACGAAGGTATCGATCAACGGGTTTTCGACGACGCCGCCAAGCGGGTCAGGGTCGAAGAAGTCAGCATCGGTGATTACGTCCTGATCGGCGGTGAAGCAGCCGTGCTGGTGATGGTCGAGGCTGTTGTGCGACTGATGCCCGGCGTTCTCGGCAATCAGCTGTCACACCAAGAGGATTCGTTCTCCGACGGTCTTCTCGAAGGGCCTAGTTACACTCGCCCGGCTGTGTGGCGCGACCTCGAAGTTCCGCCGGTTCTGCTTTCCGGTGATCACGCGAAGATCAAGGCTTGGCGCCATGAGCAGTCGCTGCAGCGCACGGCCGAGCGTCGACCGGATCTTCTTCCTTAGGTATTTCGCTTCAACCAGGTGATGCTTGCGCCGTCGTCGAGCGATTCGGTTGCAGTCGGTGTGAACAGTGTCGGCGCGTAGTCACCTCTGATCATCGGTATGCCTGCGCTGGCGACAACCGGATACCTCTTGATGATCAACTCGTCGATCTCCGGTAGTAGTTCGCCGGCGAGAGTTCCGCCTCCGCACAGCCAGATATGCTGTCCCTCTTCTCCTTTGAGGGATTTGATCGCTGCCAGTGGGTCGGTGCGAACGATGGTGACCGCGGGATCCTCGGCGTCAGGGAGGGTGCTGGAGACGACGAACTGGCGCAGGTGTGCGAAGGGGCTCCTCACGCCGGCGGTCAGCCCGGGCTCGTAAGAGCCGCGGCCCATGATGACCGTATCGAAGGTTCTGTTGGGCGCGTCCTCGATTCCGAGAGCGGGCCGCACATGCGTTGGCACGGTCTCGGGATATCGATCGCGTATCCAGGCCGTGATCTGTTCGGATACCGGAAAGAAATCGAATTCGCCGTCTGGTCCCGCGATGTAGCCGTCGAGAGAAGCTCCCACGTAGTACACAAGCTTTCGCATCTTGACGCTCCGTTCGTAGTACTATGTTTGTAGTGGTTCAACTTAGGGTCGTGTCAGGAGTGATGTCAAGTGCGAAAGAACCCGGAACGTCGGCTTGCCCTGATCGACGCGGCAATCGAGGTGTTGGCCCGAGAGGGTGCTCGAGGCTTGACTTTTCGAGCCGTCGACACCCAGGCGGCCGTGCCGAACGGGACAGCGTCGAACTACTTTTCCAATCGCGACGACCTGCTCACCCAAGCGGGTGGCCGGATCTACGAGCGACTGATTCCGGACGACCTCGCAGGGATGATCGATCCCGTCAACGGCACCGATCGTGAGCGCCTGGTGACGCTCATGCTCGACGTGGTCGAGCGGGTCACCTCGTTCGGAACGGGTTTCCTCGCGCTCATGGAGTTGCGACTGGAGGCGACGCGTCGACCGGACCTGCGAGCGGTCTTGACCGTCCGCATCCGAGAAGACTTCGACCTCAATGTCGCCAATCACCTGGCATCCGGGGTGCCCGGCGATGCGATGACCGTTCGCCTGCTTTATTTGTCGCTGAACTGGCTCGTACTGGATCGACTCACATTGCCGAACCTGTTCGGGGAGGAAGATATTCGTACGATCGTCGAGGCGGCGGTGGATCGAGCGTTACCCCGCGAATCGTAGGAGGTCAGTGCCGTTCGGCAGGTTTGCGGCGGAACGAGAAGTATCGATGACCGAAGAAGCTCACACCGGCGACGATCAACATGACAACCGCTTGGGCGGGAAGCGGAGGGGCATGAAGAATCGACACCGCGATTGTTCCGAGTATCAGATTCAACACCAGGCCACCGGAATTGACGACGATGAACGCACCCAGGTCGCGTGCGACATGTCCGCGGACGCGGAAAACCAGAGTCCGATGCAGAACGAAAGCGATGAGCACGCTGATGGAGTACGCGCCGATCACAGCCACTTGATACAGATCCTTGTTGTCGAGGATCAGTGACCAGATCACGAAGAGCACGTATCCGATCGCCGTATTGGCCACTCCGACAATGGCAAACGCGATGGGTTGATGCTTGACCACCCGCAGCAGTGGACCGGGGTTCTCGGGTGATGCGATGTCTTCGGTCATGAAGACTCGGTCTTCACGGTCTCGATCCGGTCCTTGCGCCGGGCCCGCAGATACATCCACTCGAGCACGCCGAGGCCGAGGATTCCGGCGACCATCGAAGCGCCGCCGACCTTCCAACCCGGCGGGCGCCACGTCAGGACAAGCTCTGCGTCCTTCGTCCCGGCGGGAATGTCCACGGTGACAAAGGACTTCGCGACGACGTCGATCGGGACAGACTGACCGCCCAGGCTTGCCCGATATCCGGGCCAGCCGAGCCGTGCGAACACAACCCTGCCGCCGGTCTCCGAACTGACACGAAGGGTGCTCGACATGTTCGTTTCCCCGGTCGAAACAGCCTCGACGTCTTGGGCGTCGGCGATGCGTCCGTTGCGTGTCGAGACGGGGCCGTCGACGCGTTCGAGCACCGAGATGTAGTTCTCGTGGCCGGGGTAGTCGACCCATGTCCATCCGTCGGGAGCCGGGTTCTTGCGTGCATCGGGGTAGAGGGCGTTCTGAAGTACGACGCGGTCCACGTTCATCAGGTCGACGATGGTGCGGCCAGTGGTGGGTTCGACGGTGAATGCACGTCGGAAGGCGTCGGGGCAGACGCTCATGTCCCAGCGCATGCAGAGCAGATCACCGAAGTAGAAGTGCCCGTTGGGGGTGTAGCCGCTGGTGTAGGTCAGTTCGAGGTCTTTGGGATAGTTGCCGAAGGCCAGGGAACCGTACGCTCCGTCGAGGGTCTTGTCCCCGGGAGCGATGAGCGCACGGTCGCCCAGTTGCAGTGTCGTGCCGTCGAAGTCGGGGAAGGCCTCTTTCATCTCCGAGCGGGATTCGGGCAGGTTCCAGCTCATCGGGGTCGGTTGCGCGGCTCGAACCTGGGCGTAAGCGATGGGGGAGACCGCGGCGATTGCCAACAGACATGCGAGCGCGGTGCCCTTCGTACGGCCCAGCCAGACCATCGCGGCGCCCAGTGCGACAACGACCAGGGCTGAGATCACGTGCCATTTCGCGAGCCCGGGGGCTGCCGAGGCGGACCTGATCAGAAGCAGGCCGACGAGGATTCCCGCTGCAACGGCGCGCCCGCGCAACTTGTCGGTCGTGGCGTAACGCCCGAGCAGGATGCACACCAGAAGCAGGAGTCCGATGGCCACCATCGGAAGAACGCGCGCGGGCCACCGAAGTGGGCCGATCGTGCTCGGCCCGGCAGTCCACATGAGGACGGCGACCGTGAAGATCCCGACGGCGGTCAATTCGCGTGCCGCGGCGCGTGCCTTGCCCCAGTCTATGAACGCCAGGGCGGGTATGAGGAACCAGGCGATGTAGACCATGGGCATGGTCTGGATGTATCCCCACCACGAGGAGAATGCAGGCATGGTGCTCGGCAGGCTCGCGTTCAGCGATTCCGACCAGGGAACGGCGAGGAAAGCGTCGTTCTTGACTTCGGATGCGCCGCGCCAGGTGACGTCGGCGGTGAGCAGGCTCGGTAGATACGTCGCGAGACCGGCGAGGGCGGCACAGGCAGATACCGCCAGAAGCCGCAGCGACGGCAACCAACGCCGTTGATAGACAACTTCGCCGATTGCGACCGCGCCGATCATCAAGCCGGATTCGACTGCGGGGAAAACATATTGGACCGACATCGCGAGATACAAGAACACGAAGGTCGGGATCGGACCGCTCTTACCGCGGGCGTAGCGGATTGCCGACGCCCATGCCTGAACCATCCATGCGGTGCCGGTGAAGGCTGTCATCCAACTGGCGGAGTCGAAGAACAGGAGGAACCCGGTGAACGGAATCGAGACTCCGGCGACCGCAGCCCACATGGGCTTCGAGCCGTACTCCAGGCAGATCCGATAGACGCCCAGCGCAAGGATGATTGCGAAGAGCAACTTCACGATCGTCGCGTACAGCGCGAGGTTGTCGAAGGACGGTGCGATCAGGTCGATCAGAAGTTGCGGCGGATTGAGAAGGCCCGCTTCCTCGATCGCGTAGTTGCCCGCCATCCAGTTCTCGGGGACGAGTACCGGCAGGTGGCCGTCTCGCAGGCTACGGCCGAGCATGACCCACAGCGGCGCGTACTGGGACTCGGTGTCGTCGGTGTAGAAGTGACGAGCGTTCGCGAGTACCACGGCCAGGTAGCCGGCGATGACACCGACCGCCGTGACGGCGCCCCACTTGTACACGTCTGCCCGGGCGAGAGTGCGAGTTTCCACCACGAGTTCCAGACCTTAACAGGGCAGGTGGGGCGCACGGAGACGCGAGCGCGTCACGCGCCGTCGGCATCCGAAGTCCGGACACCTCTGCGTGTTAAAGTTCGCGACGGTGTGGGCCCGATCGTGCCTGTCTCTCGGCGCCAGTCGAGCCCCCTGAAGGGAGTGGAAGCGAGTGCACTCGATTTCCGTCGTAGTGCCCGTTTATCAGGGCGAAAAGACGATCACGGCGCTCGTCGAGGAGTTGGACGGCCTGTGCGCGCCGAGTTCGACGCCCGGTGGTGCGCAGTTCACCGTCGACGAGATCGTTCTGGTCCACGACAACGGCCCGGACCGCTCCGACGTCGTGTTACTCGAATTGGAGCGCCGTTTCGATCAGGTGCGTGTCGTGTGGCTCAGTCGCAACTACGGCCAGGACGCGGCGACTATCGCCGGTATGGCCGCTGCCCGTGGACAGTGGATCGTGACGATGGACGAGGACGGCCAGCACGACCCGGTACATATCGGGGCTTTCCTCGACACGGCGCTGACGGAGCGATCCGACCTCGTGTATTCCAAACCCACGAACACTCGCCCGCATGGATTCTTGCGGAACCTGACATCGCGCGGCGCAAAGATCGTCTTGGCGACGGTGTTCGCGTTCCCTGATTCGACGAGATTCGAAAGTTACCGCCTGATCCGAGGTGACATCGGCCGACAGTTGGCCGGCGTCGCCGCCAATGGCGTGTACCTGGACGTCGCGCTGACGTGGGTGGTCGGCAACACGGCCACGGCACCGGTGACTCTTCGAGCCGAAGGCCGGGAGGAATCCGGGTACAACTATCGGCGTTTGTTCTCGTTGTTCTGGAAGATGGTGTTGTGTAGCGGAACCCGCGGTCTGCGGTTGGTGAGTCTGCTCGGGGTCACCCTGGCGTCGGCCGGTGTGATCATGGCCGCGGTGATCTTCATCCAAGCCATGACCGGTGACAACAACGACCCGGAAGGATGGGCGTCGATCATCATGGCGCTGCTGGTCTGTTCGGGTGCGATCCTGTTTTCGCTCGGTCTCATCGCCGAATACCTCGGTGTTGCACTGCACGTCCTTGTCGGAAAGCCGCTGTATCTGACTGTCGATTCACCGCGGCCCGGAACCTCGATCGATCGGCATAGTCGTGAGCACTGATCGCATCATCTTCTCCCGCCCCTATCGGGCATCGAACGAATTGTCGAATCTGGCAACGGTTCTGGAGTCCGATCACATTCACGGTGACGGACGCTTCACCAAGTCCGCGACCGCTGCGCTCAAGGCGATCACCGGATCCACGCATGCTCTGCTGACGACTTCGTGCACTCATGCACTCGAATTGGGTGCGCTGCTCCTCGAATTGGGACCTGGCGACGAGGTGATCGTTCCGAGCTTCGCGTTCAGTTCGGCGGCGACTGCCGTCGCGTTGCGCGGCGCCACTGTTGTGTTCGTCGACATCGATCCGAGTACCGGCAATATCGATCCCGACTGCGTCGCAGCGGCGATCACGGAGCGCACCAAAGCTGTACTGGTCATGCATTACGGCGGAGTCGCCGCCGACATGGAACCTCTCCTCGACCTCGCAAAACTCCACGGCGTCGCGTTGATCGAAGACAACGCCCATGGCCTCGGCGGAAAGTGGCGTGGGCGGGCGCTCGGCACCATCGGAACTATCGGTACGCAGAGTTTTCACGACACCAAGAACGTTCATTGCGGCGAGGGCGGCGCGCTGTTGCTCTCCGACGATCAGCTGATGACCCGCGCCGAAATCATCCGTGAGAAGGGGACCGACCGTGCGCGTTTCCTACGCGGCCAGGTCGACAAGTATTCGTGGCAGGACATCGGGTCGAGTTATCTGCCCAGTGAACTCAATGCCGCTGTCCTCGACGCACAACTCTCGGAGTTCGACGCGATTCAAGCGGCCAGGCATCGCGTCTGGGATGCCTACAGCGTGAGTCTGGGCGAGTGGACGTCCGAGAACGGTGTCGTTCCCATGTCGGTCCCCGATGATCGCGAGCACACCGCGCACCTGTTCTATCTCAAGATGCCGACCGAAGAGAGTCGAGACGGGTTGATCCGGCATCTTGCCGCTGATGGAATCGTGGCGCCGTTTCACTACGTCCCGCTCGATACGAGTGCGGCCGGTGTGCGCTACGGACGAACACCGGAGCCGTGTGTGCGTAGCGCCGAATTCTCCGCGTCGATCCTTCGCCTGCCGCTGTGGCCCATGCTCACGTCCGAACAACAGGAACGGGTGATCGGTTCGGTCCTCGACTACAAGCAGGCTTGAGGACGAACACGACCGCGTGGATCGAATCAGGGCCCGGACGCTTCGGGCATCACCGAGTCCGCGGTCGTGGATGCCGCCGCCCAGTCGTCGATGCTTCCGCTCGGGAAGAGGATCTGTGTGACGCCGGTGACCGTGTCGCGAGCGTGCAGTGCGCTCTCGTCGTCGACGGCATCGGTGAACGAGGTGTCGGGATAGAAGCTGTCCTCGTCGGTGTACTGGACGTCTTCTCGTGAACCGATCGCGATGATGTATCGGTTGTCGTCGCCGACGATGCCGGTGGACAGATGGATCCACTTGTCCTCGACACAGCACATCCAGCCTTGTTTGACTCCGATGACCGGCTCGCCGAACAGGGCCTCGGGTAGGCCGAACCTCTGGTCGTAGCCGTCGGTTCCTTCGGGAGTGGATTGCCGCAGGTACTCGACGAACTGCTCGACCCGTTCAGGTCCGAGTTGGTCGGAGTCGTCGAGGATCCCGCTGTAGAAGGTGACCAGGTCACGTGTCGTGGTTTCGGTGTTCCACCACATACCGTCCCACGGCGGCGTCGTCGCGGTCAGTGCGTAACGCTCGGCGACGCGGCTGATCACCTCTTGGCCGCCGACCTCGTCCCAGAGAAGGTTGGCTGCGGTGTCGTCGGAGGATTCGAGCATCGCCGCCATGAGGGTGCGATCGTCGTCCGTGATGGGCCGCTCGCCGCGAGCGTCCTGATGGAGTAGATCCTCGGCGATGAAAAGTTTTGCCACCGAGGCGGTTTCGATCTGCTGGTCACCGGCGACGTCGAGGTATTTGTCCGAGGAGCGGTCGAGGATCGCGATGGAGACGTCCGCACCACGCCCGAGCGCCGCTACCTGAGCTTGCGCCAGGCGGCCGTCGAGGGTCTCTGCAACCGGAACGTTGGTGTCGGGAAAGGCGGGGGTCTGCATCGGATCATCCGGGTTCTGTCCGCCGCTGCACGAAGCCGCAAAAGTAACTGCGGCCACCATTGCGGCAATCCGGACGTACCGCGTACTCATCTGTTTCCCCCGGTAGCCCTGACACGGCACTGTTGCCGATCTTCTTGTCTCAGGATAGCGGTAGGGTCGGATCTCGTGATTCTCAAGACCGTGAACCAGCGCATTGCCGAGGAACTCGACGTCCGCGAAGGCCAGGTTGCAGCAGCAGTCGACCTTCTCGACGGCGGAGCCACGGTGCCCTTCATCGCCCGGTACCGCAAGGAAGTCACCGGCACGCTCGACGACGCCCAGCTGCGACTCCTGGACGAGCGGCTGCGGTATCTCCGCGAGCTCGACGACCGTCGTGACGCCGTGCTCACGGAGATCGACTCTCAGGGCAAACTCGACGACCAACTGCGCGGTCAGATCATGCTGGCCGAGACGAAAGCGCGGCTGGAGGACATCTACCTCCCCTTCAAGCCGAAGCGGCGCACCAAGGCGCAGATCGCCCGCGAAGCCGGCCACGAGCCCGTCGCGGATGCTCTCATCGGAGATCCCACCACCGATCCCGCGCAGTATTCGGACGAACAACTCGACGGCGCCCGGTCGATCCTCGTGGAGCGCTTCGCCGAGGACGCCGATCTGGTCGGTGAATTGCGCGAGCTGATGTGGAATCGCGGCCAGGTCGTCTCCTCGGTCCGCAAGGGCAAGGAAACCGATGGCTCGAAGTTTGCTGACTACTTCGAGTTCTCGGAACCGTTCTCCAAATTGCCCTCGCACCGCATCCTCGCCGTCCTGCGCGGCGAGAAGGAAGAAGTGCTGTCGCTCAACATGGCGGCCGACACCGAAGAACTCGCGGCGGGGGAGCGCACGGTCTACGAAGGCCGCATCGCGTCGCGGTTCGAGATCGCCGACCGTGGGCGGGCCGCCGACGGGTGGCTTCTCGACACTGTCAAGTGGGCCTGGAAGACGAAGTTCGTCGTCACGCTCGGTATCGACACTCGGATGCGTCTGCGGCAGTCGGCCGAAAAGGACGCCGTCGACGTTTTCGCCACCAACCTCAAGGATCTACTCCTCGCAGCTCCCGCCGGCGCCCGACCCACCATGGGACTCGACCCCGGATTCCGCACCGGAACGAAGGTTGCCGTCGTCGACGGAACCGGCAAAGTTGTTGCCTACGAGACGATTTACCCGCACCAGCCGCAGAACAAGTGGGATGCGGCTCTTGCGACGCTTGCCGGGCTGGTAGCCAAGCACGGCGTCGAACTGATCGCCATCGGCAACGGCACGGCCTCACGTGAGACCGACACGCTCGCTACCGAACTGATCAAGAAGACCGGCGCGCCCAACCTGACCAAGATCGTCGTCTCCGAGGCAGGCGCATCGGTGTACTCGGCTTCGGCCTACGCGTCGCAGGAACTTCCCGACCTCGACGTCTCGATTCGCGGTGCGGTGTCCATTGCGCGTCGCCTGCAGGATCCTTTGGCGGAGTTGGTCAAGATCGATCCCAAGTCCATCGGTGTCGGTCAGTACCAGCACGACATCACCGAATCGCTGCTCTCACGTTCCCTCGACGCCGTCGTCGAGGATGCCGTCAACTCGGTCGGCGTCGACGTCAACACCGCGTCCGTGCCGCTGCTCGCTCGGGTGTCCGGAATCGCGGGTTCTCTCGCGGAGAGCATCGTTGCGCATCGGGACCAGAACGGTCCGTTCAAATCCCGCAAGGGACTCAAGGACGTCTCCCGCCTGGGGCCCAAGGCTTTCGAACAGTGCGCAGGCTTCCTGCGGATCACCGACGGTGACGACCCGCTCGACGCGTCGAGCGTCCACCCGGAGGCATATCCGGTGGTTCGCAAGATCGTTGCGAGTGCGGGCGGGGACGTGCGCACCGTGATCGGAAACTCGCAGGCACTTCGATCGGTCAAGGCGTCCGACTACGTCGACGAGCGATTCGGTCTGCCAACCGTCACCGACATCATCTCCGAGTTGGAGAAGCCGGGACGAGATCCACGACCCGAATTCAAGACCGCGACCTTTGCCGCAGGCATCGAGAAGGTGGCGCATCTCAAGCCAGGTATGACTCTCGAAGGCGTGGTCACCAACGTCGCAGCCTTCGGCGCCTTCGTCGACATCGGAGTTCATCAGGACGGTCTGGTTCACGTCTCCGCGATGTCACACAACTTCGTCAAGGACCCACGCGAGGTCGTCAAATCCGGTGACGTCGTCAAGGTGAAGGTTCTCGAAGTGGACGAGGCACGCCAACGCATCGGGCTGACGCTTCGTCTCGACGACGAGGTGGGTGCGCCCCGCAAGTCCGAAGGCCCGCGTGGTGGGCAACCTCAGCGTCAGGGCCAGCCGCAGGGTCCGCGTCAGGGGCAGGGGCAGCAACGAGGAAATGGCGGACGCCAGGGTGGACGCGAGCAGCGACCGGACAACCGCGCGCCTGCTGCCGGGTCGATGGCCGACGCTCTGCGCAAGGCGGGCTTCGGCAAGTAAATCCGTCCGCCGGGTTTTCGAAGTCCGTATCGTCACAATCGAGTCGGTTGGCGGTATGAATCCGATCAGGGTCGGATCATGAATTCGGTGAAGGGAGGACAGCGATGCGAGAGTGGCTCGAGCGCGAGATCATCGCCCATGGCCGATTGCCGTTGCTGTTCTTCCTGCTCGGGTTCCTGTCCGCGTTCCTTTTCATCCGCCTCAGCGTTCGGATGATTCGCGCGCAAGTGAAATGGTGGCCGGGCAACATCGCGCCCGGAGGTCAGCATGTGCATCACGTCGTGTTCGGTGTGATCGCCATGATGATCTCCGGTGGTGCGTTGATCGCGGTCTACGTCGATGGTTCGCAGACCACCGGTGCCGTCCTGGCGGCGATCTTCGGTATGGGTGCGGCGTTGGTGCTCGACGAGTTCGCACTGATCTTCTATCTGAAGGATGTGTACTGGTCCGAACAAGGTCGGACATCGGTGGATGCGGTCTTTGTCGCGATCGCCGTGACCGGTCTGGTGCTGCTGGGTTTCCGCCCCCTCGAACTGCTCGACGTCGCTGGATTCCGTGAAGAACGAGATCCGTGGATCAAATTGGTCTTCGTTTTCGTCGCGTTGATCAACTTCGCCTTGGCGGCAATCGTGATTCTCAAGGGGAAGATCTGGACGGGGCTCGTCGGTCTGTTCGTCTTTCCGCTGCTGGTAATCGGCGCGGTTCGCTTGAGCCGGCCGGGTGCACCGTGGGCTCGCTGGCGATACACGCGCAAGCCGAAACGGATGAACCGCGCGCTCGAGCGTGAACGGAAGTGGCGTCGACCGGTCATCCGGGCCAAGATCTACGTCCAGGATCTCATTGCCGGATCACCGAGCGTCGAGCATGCGATGACCGCGGCCGAGCAGGAACTGGACCACACCATCCACGCGGCTCCGCCGCCACCGATTTCCCCGCTGGTGTCCGCGTCTGGCACAATGGACGGGTTGCCTGGACCAGGCAGCAGCACTTGATCTGGGCACGAACCAGACGAGCGCCGTTTCGGGAGACCGAAACGCGTGCCGCTCGGTTCCTCTGCTCCTGCGAAATACAAGGATGACATATGAACACCCTGGACTTCCTGGACAAAAAGTCGCTCCGCGACGACATCCCCGAGTTCCGTCCCGGCGACACGCTCAACGTGAACGTCAAGGTTATCGAAGGCTCCAAGGAGCGCGTGCAGGTCTTCAAGGGCGTCGTTATTCGTCGCCAGGGCGGCGGCGTTCGCGAGACCTTCACCGTCCGTAAGGTCTCCTTCGGCGTCGGCGTCGAGCGCACCTTCCCGGTTCACAGCCCCACGCTGGCCTCCATCGAGGTTCTGACCCGCGGTGACGTCCGTCGCGCCAAGCTGTACTACCTCCGTGAGCTTCGTGGCAAGAAGGCGAAGATCAAGGAAAAGCGCTGATCTTTCCGATGAGCCCGGCACCGCGTACGCGCGGTGTCGGGCTAATCTGGTTTCTGTGGCAGATTCTTCGAAGGAGCAGGCATTGTCGTCCGGACCCGAGAATCACGAGGGATCAAGCGGTTCCGCGGAACCGACCTCACATCGGCCGCAGAAGAAACAGCGATCGTTCCTGCGAGAACTCCCTGTTCTGATCGGCGTAGCGCTGGTACTCAGCATCGTCCTTCAGGCATTTGTCTTCAGAGTTTTTCTCATCCCATCCGAGTCGATGGAACCGACACTGCACGGCTGTGCAGGATGTACCGGTGACCGCATCGTGGTGGAGAAGATCGGATACCGCTTCGGCGATCCGGAACCCGGTGACGTCGTCGTCTTCAAGGGACCCGATTCGTGGAACACGAAATATGTGTCCAATCGGTCCGACAACGTTGTAGTCCGCGGCATTCAAGAAGTCGGTTCGTGGGTCGGCCTCGTTCCGCCGGACGAGAACGACTTGGTCAAGCGAGTGATCGCAACAGGTGGCCAGACCGTCGAATGCTGTGACGACCAGGGCCGAGTCCTGGTCGACGGCAAACCGCTGAACGAGCCGTACATCAAGATGGATTTCCCGTTCACTCCGGGAACACAAACGTGTGACACCGAAGTGAAGTCGGGCCGATGCTTCGGACCGATCACCGTTCCCGAGGGCCACGTGTGGGTCATGGGCGACAACCGCAGCAATTCCGCCGACTCGCGCTACCACGTGGATGACGAGTTCCAGGGAACAGTCCCGATCGACAACATCATCGGTCAAGCTCGATTCATCGTCCTTCCCCCGTCGCGAATGGGCGGCATCGATGCGCCTGACATTCAGGGCAACTGAGTTGTCGGACCGCACACATGGATTCGCGTAGTTCCGAGTAGGCAGAGACAGTGAGTAGTTGGCCCCCTCGCGTTGTCATTCGCAGATCGGCAGGTCTGCGGACGATGGAGTCTGCGTTGGCGCGAACCGGACTCGGTCCGGTCGCCGGCGTCGACGAAGCCGGGCGCGGAGCGTGCGCTGGTCCACTCGTCATTGCCGCGTGTGTCCTGGCGCCGAAACCGCAAGCGGCACTGGCGAGGCTCGACGATTCGAAGAAGTTGACCGAACGCGCGCGCGAGGAGCTTTTCCCGGCCATCAAGCGTTTGGCGTTGGCGTGGAGTGTTATTTCGGTACCCGCTGCGGAAGTCGATCAGATCGGTATCCACGTCGCCAACATCGAGGGGATGCGACGAGCAGTTGCGGGCCTCGACCTCGAACCGGGCTACGTCCTCACCGACGGGTTCCGGGTTCCGGGTTTGACGGCTCCGTCGCTGCCGGTCATCGGCGGTGACGGCGCCGCTGCATGTATCGCCGCGGCCAGCGTTCTCGCGAAGGTCACCCGAGATCGTGTGATGACGGAGATGGACAGCACTCATCCCGGATACGGTTTCGCGATTCACAAGGGATACAGCACGCCCCTGCACATGGACGCTCTCGAAGACCTGGGGCCGTGCCCCGAACACCGCATGACCTATGCCAACGTGGTGGCTGCGGGAGTCCGGTTGGAACAACGTGCAGGCCGTACGGGATGATGGAAGTTCAGACGAACTGGGAGGACTGGCTAAACCGATGAGTGCCGAGGATCTCGAGAAGTACGAAACCGAGATGGAGCTGTCGCTCTACCGTGAATACCGGGACATCGTCGGACAGTTCTCCTACGTCGTGGAGACCGAACGACGTTTCTACCTGGCCAACACGGTCGAGTTGCTGCCCCACAATTCCGACGGGGAAATCTACTTCGAGCTGCGGATGTCCGACGCCTGGGTGTGGGACATGTACCGCCCGGCGCGATTCGTGAAGTACGTGCGCGTCGTGACGTTCAAGGACGTCAACATCGAAGAGTTGGACAAGCCGGATCTGCGCCTTCCTGACTGACCTGTGCGTGCTGCACAGATCTCGACGACGAAGTGCCCCGCCGATATCGGCGGGGCACTTCGTATTTCGCTGCTTTGTGCCGGATCAGTTGCCCTTGACGTTCACGATCTGACGCAGGGTGTGTCGAATCTCGACCAAGTCCTTCGCGTCGTCCATCACGACGTCGATGTCCTTGTACGCACCCGGGATCTCGTCGAGGAACGCCGCGGAGCGCTTGTATTCGATGCCGACCATCGCTTTGTCGAGATCTTCGATGGTGAAGGTCTTGCGTGCCTGGTTACGTCCGTACACCCGACCCGCGCCGTGGGGGCTGGACTTGAACGAGGGCACGTTTCCCTTGCCGACGACGACGTAACTCGCGGTTCCCATCGAACCGGGGATGAGCCCGGGCGTGCCCTCGTCTGCCTTGATCGCACCCTTACGGCTCAACCACACTCCGCGACCCATGTGGAACTCCTTCTGGGTGAAGTTGTGGTGGCAGTTGATCCGCTCGAGCTCGTCGATGATCGCGGGTTTGCCGTCACCCATGAAATGCGCGAAGTCCTTCACGACGCGGTCCATCATCTCTTCTCGGTTGAGCAGGGCGAAATGCTGAGCCCAGTTGAGATCGGTGATGTACGAGTCGAATTCGGGTGTCTTCTCGACCAGGTAGGCAAGATCCGGATCGGGAAGGTCGATGTACCACCGCTCGCACAAGTCCTTGGCGATCTTGATGTGATGCTGTGCGAGCTTGTTTCCGATACCGCGGCTTCCCGAGTGCAGAAAAAGCCAGACGCCGTCGCTTTCGTCGAGCGTCACCTCGATGAAGTGGTTGCCAGAACCCAGCGTTCCGAGCTGAAACCTCCAGTTGTTCTTGAACTTGTCGTAGAAGGCCAGGCGATCGCCCGCCATTGCCTCGAGTTCTGCGATGCGGATGTGCGCCGTGTCGCTCAGCGTCGTGTTGTAGACACCTGCCGAGAGCGGGACGGAGCGTTCGATGCTGTGGCGAAGGACGCTCAGGTCGCGGCCTTGAAGGTCGCGTGCGCTGAACTGGGTTTTGACCGCTATCATTCCGCAGCCGATATCGACTCCGACAGCGGCGGGCATGATTGCGCCTTCCGTCGGAATGACCGAACCCACCGTCGCACCCGCACCGAGGTGCGCATCCGGCATCAATGCCAGATGTGGACGGACAAAAGGCATCTGGGACGTGCGCAGCGCTTGCTCACGAGTGTTCTCGTCGAGTATCGATGCCCAGTTCCACAGCCTCTTGGTGATCTTCTCCATCAGATTTCTCCCACATAGTTCACAGCCGAACCGATCGGTCCGACGTGTGTCGTGCAGGATTGACCATGCGCTTCGTCCGTGGTTGTGTGCAACCCCTTTTCAGGTGCGCAGGCCGTCTGCGAGTTCGTAGATTCGCCCGACATACTTCTCCTGAAAGGCTTTTCGGGCAGCATCTGCCTGTTGCCGAGCGCCCATTCGGGAGTAGAGGTACTCGAGGTGAACCAAGCTCTCGCCGATGTCGACGCGTCGCTGGTCGAGAACCGTCAACTCGTCGACCAGTCGAGCCAGATCTAACGCGGTGTCCGGTACCTCGTCCATGGCGGTCCTCGATGTTCGTGGGTGCTTCCTGGGATTGAGGCTAACACTCTTCGAACATATTTTCGATACCTGGTCCTGTTGTCTACTTCGACAAGGTAGCTGTCAGCTGGTCGATGGCATAGGGGATGCTGAGGACGGTGTTGCCGGACATTGCAGCGCCGACGGGTGGATCTGCGGTGTATCGCACGACTATCGCATTTCCGTTTTTCACAGCGGGTAACCGCTGGTAAAGAGTGTTGCCGGCGAGAGCCTTCTCGCCCTCCGGATCGGCCATCACGATCAAGCGGTCGACGGGCTCGAGGATGTCGTAGCGCTCGTTCGGGAGCCAGTCGCCGAACTGGTCGCCGACAAATGTGTCGACCGTCGGCGGGAGGGTGAATCCGAGTGACGAGAGGAAGATTCCGCGTGGGTCGTGCGACGAGAACACGTATCCCTCGGGAGTGTCGAGGTTGACGATCGTCGCGGTTTGCCCGGCGAATTCCGGGTGCGCAGCGCGAGCGGTGGCAAACGCGTTTTCGGTATCCGTGATCAATTGTCGAGCTTGTGGTTCTTTGCCGAGGGCGCGCCCGGCGGTGACCGTCATGTCGGTCCACGGCGTTGTGTATGCGTCGTAGTCCTTGCTCTGCGCGACGGTCGGCGCAATCGAGGTCAGCTTCTTGTAGGTTTCCGTGTCGATGTCGGCGTACAGCGCGAGGATCAGATCTGGTGCGAGGGAGGCGATTTGCTCGAAGTTGAAGTCTCCGCCGCTGTTGATGTACGTCGGAGTTTTCCCCTTCCAGTAGTCCTTCGTCCACGGCCAGCTTTCATCCATGCCGGACCCCCACCATTCGGCCATGCCGACGGGTTCGACTCCCAAGGCAAGCAGTGGTTCGTGATCGGTGTAGCCGAGTGTGACGACGCGCTGTGGTTCGGCGTCGATTGTCGTCGAACCCAGGGCGTGCTCGATCGTCACGGGGAATGCGTCGTTGCTCTGGGTCGCTGATGTGGTGTCGACGCCTTGCGAGGTTCCGCAGGCGGTCGAGAACCCGATGATCGCGGCCGTCGTGAGTAGGGCGGCGAGGATTCGGGTGCTACGTGAGGGCACGTACATGCTCCTTCGAAGTGGTGGGCGAGTGATCTGAGTTCCGCAGGAAAGTGCTGAACTGGTCGCATCAGCAATAAAGTGAGGCTAACCTTTGCAGAATTGTCGGTCCATCCTTCCGGATGGACTCGGATACGCCCAGGAAGACGCAAAATGTCCACTCTCGAGTACTCGACTCGCCCAAACTCCTTGCTAGCGCTCCCCGATAGTCGCGGACGGACATTCAAAGATTTTCAGGTTTACGCCAACATCGTCGACGGCGTGACCGCGTACGGAGCTCATCGACACCCGGAGCATCAGATCGCCTGGATGAGTGAAGGCACGATGCAGATCGCTGCCGGGGGCAATGTGTGGCACCTGCACAGCGAACACTTGGTCTGGCTGCCGGGCACCGTTCTCCACGACATGACACTTCTGACGGAGGGGTGCATGATCGCGGCCTATGCGCGTCCGGATCTACGCCCTGCCGGGCCGCGGTGGTCTCAGCCACGTGTTCTCGAAGTCGACGCACTGTCCGCTCAATTGTTGCGGCACCTCGCCGACCGGACCATCGACGATGCTCGGCGGTTGATGAGTCAGGAGTTGCTCTACGACATTCTTGCTTCAGCACCCGAACGGCACGACGTCCTCGCGGTTCCTCGCAACGCTGCGGCGAGTTCGGTTTCAGCCCGGATCCTCGCTGATCCGGCGGACTCACGGACGCTGGGGGAGTGGGCGGGCGAACTCGGGGTCAGTTCCAAGACCTTGATGCGAGCCTTTGTTGCCGATACGGGGATTACGTTCGGGCAGTGGAGAACTCGAGCACGCATGTACGCATCACTCGAGATGCTCGCACGGGGTGAGGGTGTCAATGACGTTGCCCCGCAGGTGGGTTACCGCACCAGCAGTGGGTTCATCGCCGCATTTCGGGAAACCTTCGGTACGACGCCGGCCCGGTACGGTGCGAAAGCTGATGCAGTGAGTCGCTGACGACCTTGACGAAATTCGTTGATGGCCAAACTTGTTTCGAAAACGTAGAAATGGGTCGAGCTGCCAGCATGTGCTGGTGGCCCGGCCCATTTACTAATCCGAACTGAGTCAGCTCATGTTGCCGAGCACATTGCCCAAGACGCCGCTGATGACATTGGTCATCGACCCCTGCGGGTCGGTCAGGGAGCCGAATACCTGGCCCGATCCGGAGTTGAGTGAGCCGAAGCCCATGTCCTCGAGGCTTCCGGCGCCCGCCTCGACGGGGTTCGGCTGCCGGATGGTGACGCAGACGCCCATCGGATTGATGTTCCAGTTTCCGCCCGCGAGCACAATGTTGGTGCCGGCGCCGCTGTCGAGCTGCGTGCCGACAACTGCGTTATCGGGAACTCTGTAGGTAGTCTCCAGAGCGATGACGCCGCCGCCCGCCGTGGTCCATCCGCCGCCCTTGGCGATTACGGAGTCATTGCCGACGACGACGGTCTTGGTGACGTCGTCCCACTTCTGGTCGCCGATAAGCCATTTGACGTTCAGGCGAGCCTTCACCAGCTGGAATCCTGCCGGGTGGAAATCGCGGATCTCGTTGACGAGTGCTCCCGAACCGGAAACCTTGGTGATGTAGGTGACTGTCTGACCCGCTGCGACCTTGCCGTCGCCGACAACCTGCTTGCTGACGGTGTAGGGCGTCCAGACGGAGCCGGGCCAATCGTCGGTCACCGACTGGTTGAGCGCGCAGGCCGGTGCTGCTTGCGCCACCGAGGCTCCAAGTCCAACGGTGACGCCGGCGGCGAGGAGAACGAGGGAAGTGGTGGTGGCTACTGCGTGGCGAAGTGAGCGGCGGGCCATGTAGAACTCCATTCAGCGGGGTGCGTGACGGTTTGAGCAAAACTGTAACTAGTTCTACTGGACTTTCGTCCAATTTGTGGGGAATTTCAGAAAATTGTCGGATTGTGCGCCGTCGTTGATGTATCACGCTGCCGAATTGCACAGGTTCTGAGTTGTCCACAGGTCGGTTGTGGGTGGCTTGGTTTTGTGGTGGTGGGTCGAGGGTGGTGGGTGGGACGCGTTTCGTATGGGCGGGCGCGGGGTGTGAGTGGTGGGGGCTGTGATGGCGAGGAATATGGCGTTGGGTGCTCGGGGCGAGGATGTGGCTGTCGAGTTCCTGATCGATGCGGGTTTGGAGATTGTCGAGCGTAATTGGCGTTGTCGGTACGGCGAGTTGGATGTGATTGCGACATCCGGTGATCGAATTGTGTTCGTGGAGGTAAAGACTCGCTCTGGTGTCGGGTACGGGAGTCCGGCGGAGTCGGTGACGTTCGCGAAGCAGCGTCGGATTCGGGTGTTGGCGATGCAGTGGCTCACGGATTCGGGTCGGTCGTGGTCGAGGGTGCGTTTCGATGTGGTGGCGGTGCTGATCGGCCGCGGCGGCGAGTTTTCGGTCGAGCATTTTGTGGATGCGTTCTGATGGCGTTGGGGCGGGCGCATTCTGTTGCGGTCAGTGGCGTGGACGGCCAGATCGTGGAGATCGAGGCGGATATCGGGCGCGGGTTGCCAGCGGTGCATTTGGTGGGGCTGCCTGATACGGCGTTGCACGAGTCGCGTGATCGGATTCGGGCGGCGGTGACCAATTCCGGTGAGGAGTGGCCGGACAGCAAGGTGATTTTGGCGTTGTCGCCGGCGACGTTGCCGAAGGTGGGCAGTGTTTACGATTTGGCTTTGTCGTTGTCGGTTCTCGATGCGGCGAAGAAGTTGCCGCGGAAGTTGTTGCGGGAGACTGTGTTTTTGGGGGAGTTGGCGCTCGACGGTCGTTTGCGGACGGTGCGTGGTGTGTTGCCTGCGGTGCTTGCGGCGAAGCGGGCGGGGTGGGGGACTGTGGTGGTTCCGCATCGGGCGTTGGCTGAGGCGGGCCTGGTCAAGGGGATCGAGGTGCTGGGTGCCGACGATTTGTCTGCGGTGATCGGGTGGTTGCGTGGGGAGTTGGCGTTGGCTGTTCCTGATGTTTTCGAGCGTGCGGATTCGGTGGTGGTGCGGGATTTGAGTGAGGTTGTCGGGCAGACGGATGCGCGGTGGGCGATCGAGGTTGCGGCGGCGGGTGCGCATCATCTGATGTTGACGGGTCCGCCGGGGATCGGGAAAACGATGTTGGCGCAGCGGCTTCCGGGGATTCTTCCGCCGTTGACGGAGGGGGAGTCGTTGGAGGTGACGGCGATTCATTCGGTGGCGGGGGTGTTGCCGGAGGATCGGCCGTTGATCGACATGCCGCCTTTCATTGCGCCGCATCACAGTTCGTCGGTCAGCTCACTGGTGGGTGGTGGTAGTGGGATGGCTCGTCCTGGTGCGGTCAGCCGGGCCCATCGTGGCGTGCTGTTCCTCGACGAATGTGCCGAGATCGGGGTGAAAGTGCTCGAAGCGCTACGTACGCCGCTCGAAGACGGGGAGGTGCGAATCGCCCGGCGGGACGGAGTTGCGCGGTACCCGGCGCGGTTCCAGCTGATCCTGGCCGCCAATCCCTGCCCGTGCGCGCCGCCGAGAGACGCGGATTGTGTTTGTGCACCCGCGGCGCGTCGCCGGTACCTGGGGAAATTGTCCGGCCCGCTCTTGGACCGAGTCGACATCAGGGTCCGGATGCAAGCCGTTGCGACCGGAGCGCTGATCGACGAAGTGGGGGAAAGCACCGGCGATGTTCGTGCGCGCGTGGCGGCAGCTCGAGACACTGCAGCCCAGCGGTGGAGCGAGTACGGGTGGCGGACCAACGCGGAAGTGCCAGGGCCTGCGTTGAGGCAGAAGTTCAGACTCTCGCGTGCGGCGTTGGCGCCGGTGGAACGGGCGCTGCGTAAAGGGGTGATAACCGCTCGTGGGGCTGACCGAGCGTTGCGGGTTGCCTGGAGTGTCGCCGATCTGGCAGGTGAGGCGATGCCAGGGCCCGACCAAGTTGTCACCGCACTCGACTTCCGAGACAAGGGATTCCAATGACTGCACACGATCCACGACTACTCGCTTGGGCATATCTGTCCCGCGTCGTGCAGGGGCCCAGCGCGTATATGTCCATGTTGATCGACGAGCTCGGGGTCGAAGAAACTGCGAGGGCGGTTCGCAAGGGCGATCTGCCGCCCTCGATCGAGGAGAAGACGCGAGCCCGCGCTCACATCGACACCGCCCAGCGAGATCTCGACCTGATGGAGGCAATGGGTGGCAGGCTCGTAACTCCGAACTGCACCGATTGGCCTGCGTGGCGGATGCTTTCCTTCGACGGACTCGATGCCTCCGGGGGCGAGACGGCACCATTTGTGTTGTGGATGTTGGGGTCTGGGGATTTGGTTGATCTCACCGAGAGATCGGTTGGGATTGTCGGCACGCGGGCATCGACTGCATACGGCGAACATGTGACGGCAGAGATTGCCGGTGACCTCGCCGTCGACGGATGGACCGTGATTTCCGGGGCGGCCTTCGGTATCGACGGGGCCGCGCACCGCGCTGCATTGGGCGTAGGCGGAACCACTCTGGCCGTCTTGGCCTGTGGGGTGGATCGAGCGTATCCGTCCGGGCATGCGCGACTACTCAAACAGATAGCGAATTCGGGTGCGGTGATAAGTGAATATCCACCCGGCACGACACCTGCAAAGTTCCGATTTCTGGCACGGAATCGACTGGTAGCTGCGTTGTCGGACGGAGTCGTGGTTGTCGAGGCGGGTTGGCGCAGTGGGGCACGCAATACCGCCAATTGGGCTCGGAAATTGGGGCGCCCGGTAATGGCGGTGCCGGGACCGGTGACATCGGCATCGTCGACCGGATGTCACCGGATGATTCGCGAAGGTGAAGCGCAACTCGTTTCCAATGCCGTGGATGTAGTCGAAGCGTCAGGTCCATTTGGTGTCGGGGATTCCGCGGAGGATGCTGCGGCGACGCGTGACATCGACTCATTGCGCGGCAATTCTCGGTTGGTATACGAAGCTCTGCCGGGAACAGGGTCTCGTAGTACCCGTGAGTTGTCCGAGGAATCGGGCTTGCTCATAGCTCAGGTTCGTGCAACTCTTCCTCTGCTCGAACTCGAGGGATTTGCAAGTTCTGATTCGAGTGGTTGGTTTCGGACGCGGTAGTTCGTGAACCTCTCTGCGCTGTCCGACCATGCGTGGCGATGCTCACTAATCGTTTCCGAAGGCAGCGAATCTTCAATACCGTCAGTGCATCGGTAATTGCACGTCAGGGCTATATTTCGTGAATTTGCTCGACTGTGTGCAATGTAATTCTCGACCCCGCTTTGCCGACCCGACCTGCAGGTTCGACAAGTCTCAGGAAAGCCTCAGGTCTATGTGCATAGAAGTCCGATTAGTCTGGATCACGATGACGGCGGGTATTGATCGACACCCGGTACCCGAAGTGTGAATGTACAAAATTTCGGGACCATGTTCGTTCGAGGCAATGCCGCTAACCTGCTGCTAATTCGGACCATTGAGTCTGTTCGGAAATCACGGAGACTTACGAACTTCTTTTGTTCATCAACGCTCTATCTGTGTATTGTGAAGGAGAATTGAATCGATCATTGAAAGAGGAGTGCAATGGCTGAGAAGCTGATTCGGCAACTCATCGACGACCTTGACGGTAAGCCGATTGACGATGGATTCGGTGATCGAATTGAGTTCTCTTACCAGGGAACGGATTACGTGATCGATCTGCGCGCCACCAATGCGGAGAAGTTCGACGCTGCGGTGAAGCCGTTCGTCGAGGCGGCCGCGAAGGTGAGCGGGAAGCGCGGTAAGAAGGCTCAGGCTGCATCTCCGCAGGCCACATCGGGTTCAGGCCGCTCCAAGGAGACGCTCCAGGCCATCCGTGACTGGGCGGGTAAGAACGGTTACGAAGTTGCTCCGCGTGGACGTATCAAAGCGGAAATCATCGACGCTTTCGACGCTGCACACTAGATTGAATTAAATACACCTCTGGCTCCCGGCGAACTTCGCCGGGAGCCAGAGGTGTATTTTACTGTTGCTTTGCCGAGTTCTCGGACAGCTTTGTCCGACAGGTCGTCTATGTGAAGCTGATCAGAGAATTCGCGTATGTGGCACCGTATTTACCCAGCAGATTGGTCGGTTTCTTTCGTTGCGTACAAGGGCCGACAGAGCGCTGCGTGGAGTCGTCGGCGAGGTATTTCGCCCTCGTGCTGCAATTGTCGTGTACATTAGTTAGGTAACACTAACTTTCGGAAGGATCTTTCTGTGGCCAAGCCGACAACTGCATTGACGGTTCTGCGGACCGAACAATTGACCCCCCATATGGTACGAGTGTTTCTCGGGGGACCAGGCTTCGAGTCGTTCACTCCCAGCGAATACAGCGATTCCTATGTAAAGATCGAATTCGGCACTCCTGATCAGCCCGTCCTGCGTACCTACACGATCCGTTCCTACGATCTTGCTACCAAAGAGATAGCGATCGATTTCGTCGTCCATGGTGACGTCGGAGTTGCAGGTCCTTGGGCGGCTTCAGTTCAGCCGGGCACTGAGATTACCCTGCGTGGACCGGGCGGCGCATTTTCACCGTCACCGTCCGCTGATTGGTATCTGTTCGTCGGTGACGAGACCGCAATACCTGCCATTTCTGCGTCGATAGCAAGTTTGGCGCCGGATGCGGTCGGCTACGCCGTCGTCGAAGTCGGTGGACCGGAAGACGAGATTGCACTCGATGCTCCAGAGGGCATTGCCGTGACCTGGCTGCATCGCGGAGCGTCGTCCGACGCGGTGGGTGAAGAGTCGGCAGGTGACAACGCGCCAGTTGTTGCCGCGGTCAAGGCGCTCGAGTGGCTGCCAGGCGAACCTCACGTATTCATTCACGGCGAGGCGCAAGCCGTCATGCATAACCTTCGGCCATACATTCGCAAGGAACGAAATGTCCCGGCGTCGGCCGCTTCTATCTCCGGATACTGGCGTCGTGGTCGCACCGAAGAAGGCTTCCGAGTGTGGAAGTCCGAATTCGCCGCGGCCGAAAGCTAAGCTGCTGCGGCCTTGCCGCGAGTAAGCAACATGAGCGCAACGGCCGCGAGAACTCCGAAGGTGGGAATTGCGATTGCCATCGGAACTGCCGTGTCTTCTCCCGCAATTCCCACCAACGGCGAAACCAGCGCGGCCAAGCCGAACTGGCCCGCTCCCATCAGTGCTGAGCCGGTTCCGGCCGCGTTGGTGACCTCTCCTTGGGCGAGAGCGGTCGCATTGCCCATGATGAACCCGATGCTCGAAATGGCGACGAACAGCGGGCCCAAGATCAACCAGGGATTCATGGAGCTGAAAACCACACTGGTGCAGAACAATACGGCACCGCCGGCGAGGAGTAGGCACACCCCGAATCGCAGTAATGTGCGAGCGCCGACTCGGCCGAGAAGGCGAGTGGTGATCATCGCTGCCGTGACCATTCCGGTGGCGTTCACTGCGAACACTATCGAGAACTGTGACGGAGTGAGCCCCAGGACGTTCTGAACGACGAACGGTGATGCGGAGATATACGCGAACAGGGCGCCGAATCCGAAGACGAATGCGAGTGCATAACCGAGGTAGTGCCGATTTCGGACGACATATCGCAGATTCGAGATCAGTGCCTTCAACCCACCGCCGTGGCGTCGCTCGGGTGGAAGTGTCTCGGGAACAAGCAACACGACGCCAGCCACCATCACAGCACCTGCGACGGCCAGCACCCAGAAGATTCCGCGCCATCCGACGGGGCCGAGAATTGCACCGCCGATCAGTGGGGCGACCACGGGAGCGATACCGCCGATGATCATCATGATGCTGAAAAGCTTCGCCGCGTCATCGCCACGTGCTCGATCGGCAATACAAGCGCGGGCAAGGACTATGGCAGCGCCTCCACTCAATCCCCGGACGAGTCGCGCACCGATGAGAAACTCGATGTTCGGTGCCATTGCGCATGCCGCGCCGCTCAGTGCCGTGATGATCGTCGCGGCCAGTAGTATCCGTCGCCTGCCCAGTCCGTCGGAGATCGGCCCGATGATCAGCTGCCCGATTCCGAGGCCCGCCATGAAGGTGGTAAGTGTCAGCTGAACGCTGGCCGCAGTAGTGTCGAGTGCATCCGCCATCAAGGGTAGGCCGGGCAGGTACATGTCGATGGACAGTGGAGCGATTGCGGAAATCAGTGCCAGTACACACAACATCTTCAGAGGAATTGCTCGATTCACCGATCAACCCTATCGGCGAGGCAGCTTGCAGTTTCAATCGCGGCGGGCGAGCGTGTGTTCATGACTGACGCATTGCCGGCGAGCTTGAGTGTTCACCTCGATGCCTATGCCGAGCACCTCCGACTGAGTCGGGGTCGGTCGGAACACACGATCCGCGCCTACGTCGGCGACGCACGGGCATTGCTGACCCATTTCGCCGCGGGTTCGGAGAAGGTAGATCTCGACGGCCTCGACCTTGGGGTCATGCGCTCGTGGTTGGCCGCCCAGAATGCCGTCGGAACGGCCCGCACGACGGTCGCTCGTCGGGCGTCGTCGGCGCGCGGTTTCACAGCGTGGCTCGCGCAGACCGGACGCATTCCCGTCGATCCGGGTACACGTCTGGCGGCTCCACCTGCTCGTCGTACACTGCCGACGGTGCTGCGTCAGAGTCAAGCCCTCGACGCCATGGATGCGGCGGAAAGCGGTGCGCAGCAACAAGAGCCGCTCGCCTTGCGGGATAGGCTCATCGTGGAATTGTTGTACTCCGCCGGAATTCGTGTCGGTGAGTTGTGTGGACTGGACTTAGAGTCGGTCGACGCCGATCGACGATTGCTTCGTGTTCTCGGCAAGGGCAACAAGGAGCGATCGGTGCCCTACGGACTGCCCGCAGAATCGGCTCTGAACGGGTGGCTGGAGCACGGGCGACCCGCACTGAGTTCGGATCGGTCCGGGCGAGCATTGCTCCTCGGAGTTCGAGGCGGGAGGCTCGATCAGCGTCAGGCGCGTTCGGTCGTCCACGAAACGATGGCTGCAATTCCAGGAGCTCCCGACATGGGTCCGCACGGGCTTCGGCACTCGGCTGCGACACATTTGCTGGAGGGTGGTGCTGATCTTCGTGTGGTCCAAGAACTCCTCGGGCATGCGAGTCTGGCGACCACTCAGCTGTACACGCATGTGTCGGTCGAACGGCTTCGATCCGTCCACGATCAGGCCCATCCACGCGCCTAGATCGTCAAGCGACGCGAGTTCTCGGCCGGTATTTGGTAGCGTCGCAGGTCGGAAGAGTGAACAATCGGCAAAGTTCGATCGTCGTGTCGAGACACTCGATTACATGCGATATCCGGGGGATTCGTGAACCGCCAAGATGTGAAGCACCCGCCGAACAGTGGCCAACCGGCCTGGCTGTCCGAAGCGCCGCAACCGGCTCCACTGCCGGTGCCGACGCCGGAGCCTGCGGTGCGACCGCAAGAGGCCTGGACGGCGCCACCGCCGCCGTCCAGTCAGCAGCAGGTGACAAACCAGGATCTGGTTGCCGAGGCTTTACTGAAACGCCCCAAACGGACACCCCGGGGTGGCTGGCGGCGAGGATTGCATCGTGCGACCGGTGGTGTGGTCAATCTGGGGGAATCGACCAACGAACAGCGCAACCGCGCCCTGGCCGCCCGCATCGAACAGCCGATACGCAACGACTACCGAATTGCTTTGCTCTCGCTCAAGGGGGGCGTGGGCAAGACAACGGTCACGGTGGGGCTCGGTGCAACGTTTGCGTCGCTTCGCGGCGACTGTGTCGTGGCGGTCGACGCCAATCCCGATTTCGGAACTTTGGCGCAACGTGTTCCGCTGCAGACCAATTCGACAGTGCGCGATCTGATTGCCGCGCGGCCGGACATCAAGAGTTATTCGGACGTGCGAGTGCACACATCACAGTCGCCGAGTCGTCTCGAGGTCCTGGCGAGTGAGCAGGATCCGGCGATTTCGGAAGCATTCAGCGAGGCGGACTATCGCCAGGTCATCGACATCTTGCAGGTCTACTACAACATCATTCTCACCGATTGCGGTACCGGGATCATGCACTCGGCGATGAACGGCGTTCTCGATCTTGCCAATTCGTTGGTGCTCGTCAGTTCGCCGGCAATCGACGGGGCCCGAAGTGCGGCGGCGACGCTCGATTGGCTTCAGTTGCATGGTTACGGTCACCTGGTCGAACGGACCGTCGTCGTCATCAGTGCCGCCCGTCCAGGGTCGAGCGTGATCGACATGGACGCGTTGGTGGACTATTTCATGCGTCGATGCCGCGCCGTCGAGGTCATTCCATTCGACGAGCATCTCGCGGAGGGGTCGGTGATGGACCTCGAGTTGATGCGACCGGCCACCAGGCGAGCATTCATGGAATTGGCAGCGATGGTGGCCGACGACTTCGCGGACGCTGTGGGTCGGCACGCCGTTTCCGAATGGCACTGATTCTGCGACTGATCAGCCATCTCTCAGTGGCTTGAGCCTGAGCGGTTGCCTCCGAACAAGACCGAGGGGATCGAGGTACTCGCGGCCTCGTCGCACGCCCCAATGCAAACATGCTGCGACGACACACCCTTCGTGGCCGGATTCCAGGGTGCCGATCACGGCCCCGGCCGCGACACGTTCACCGGCGTGAACGTCGGTCACCACGGGTTCGTAGGTCGTGCGTAGGCCGCCGGAATGATCTATCGAGACCGTGGGCTTGCCCGCGACGACTCCGGCGAACGCCACGATGCCCTCGCCGGCAGCGAGGACGGGTTGGCCGGCACTGCCGCCGAGATCGACGCCGCGATGACCCGGCAGCCAGTTCTCGGCCGGTTTGTCGAATACGCGTTCCACGTGCGGCCGGGGAGCGAGCGGCCAGTCGAAACGCGCGTCTGCCGACGCCGTGCCGGCGGCGGCACAGCAGGAGATCATGGCAACGACCACGCCGCGCCAGGCTCCGCTCAACATCGTCATTCCTTGATCTTCCGTGGAGTCGTTCGCGCTTCAACGCAGATCAGGCGGGTAATCCACAAGAGAACCGCCGATCCACAACCGCCGGTTCGGTCTGTTGCTTCCGGGGTGGTTATGGCATCGGGGGACGAGGACGTACACTTGTCGAGCGGTCTGTGCTCGCACAGTCCGACTTCGCGCGCCCGCGCACGTTTTCCGGCCTCGGCTGGTCCTGATTCTCACGAAACAGGTCCGACGGCCGTGCGGGTGCCAGGGCAGGGATCACCCGATCGCCTGCATCAACCGGATTGAAAGTTTGAGGTACACAGCCATGGCTGTCGTAACCATGAAGCAGATGCTCGATAGTGGAACCCACTTCGGACATCAGACCCGTCGCTGGAACCCGAAGATGAAGCGATTCATCTTGACCGACCGCAACGGCATCTACATCATCGACCTCCAGCAGACGCTGACGTACATCGACAAGGCGTACGAGTTCGTCAAGGAGACCGTTGCCCACGGCGGCACCGTTCTCTTCGTCGGCACCAAGAAGCAGGCGCAGGAGTCCATCGCTTCCGAAGCGACTCGCGTCGGAATGCCCTACGTCAACCAGCGTTGGCTCGGCGGCATGCTCACCAACTTCACCACCGTTCACAAGCGTCTGCTTCGCCTCAAGGAGCTCGAGGCAATGGAGCAGACCGGTGGATTCGAAGGTCGCACCAAGAAGGAAATCCTCATGCTCACGCGTGAGATGACCAAGCTGGATCGCACCCTCGGTGGTATCCGCGACATGGCCAAGGTTCCTTCCGCGGTGTGGATCGTCGACACCAACAAGGAGCACCTGGCAGTTGCCGAGGCTCGCAAGCTGAACATCCCGGTCATCGCGATCCTGGACACCAACTGCGATCCCGACCTCGTCGACTACCCGATCCCGGGCAACGACGACGCCATCCGTTCCGCAGCACTGCTGACCAAGGTTGTCGCTTCCGCGGTTGCCGAGGGCGTGCAGGCACGTGCAGGACTGAGCGCCGACAAGGACGCGAAGCCCGAAGCCGGCGCAGGCGAGCCCCTCGCCGAGTGGGAGCAGGAACTGCTCTCGCAGGCAGCTCCCGCCGCAGAGGCTGAGGCAGCTCCGGCTGCAGAGGCTGAAGCAGCCCCCGCCGCAGAGGCACCGGCCACCGAGGCCTGATTCGTTGAAACCGGCCCTGACCAAGAGTTCATTTGGTCAGGGCCGTTTCACCGTTAGGCCCGAGCACCACCGTCAGGCCGTGCTTCACCGTTAGTCCTAGGTCCGAAACAGACACATGAGGAGGCTCGCTAATCATGGCGAACTACACCGCCGCTGACGTCAAGCGGCTCCGTGAGCTCACCGGCTCCGGAATGATGGCATGTAAGAACGCACTCGCAGATGCAGACGGCGATTTCGACAAGGCCGTCGAGCAGCTGCGCATCAAGGGCGCGAAGGATGTCGGAAAGCGCGCAGAGCGCACCACCGCTGAGGGTCTCGTCGTCGCCAAGGACGGCGTCATGATCGAGATCAACTGCGAGACCGACTTCGTCGCCAAGAACGACGAGTTCATCAAGCTGGCCGACGAGATCGTGACCGTCGCTGCTGCTGGTAAGCCTGCTGACCTCGACGCTCTCAAGGCGCTCGAGCTCGACGGCAAGACCATCGACACCGTCATTGCGGAGCAGTCCGCGAAGATCGGTGAGAAGCTCGAACTGAGCCGCGTCGCTTCCTTCGACGGCCCCGTTGCCGTGTACCTGCACAAGCGCAGCTCCGACTTGCCGCCCGCTGTCGGCGTTCTCGTCGAGTACACCGGTGAAGGCGATGCTGCTGCTGAGGCCGCGCGCGGCGCTGCAATGCAGGTCGCAGCGCTCAAGGCGAAGTACGTCACGCGTGACGAGGTTCCCGAGGAGATCGTCGCTTCCGAGCGTCACATCGCCGAAGAGACCGCCCGCGCAGAAGGCAAGCCCGAGCAGGCGCTGCCGAAGATCATCGAAGGCCGCGTCAACGGTTACTTCAAGGACGTCGTTCTGACCGAGCAGTCTTCGGTCACGGACTCCAAGAAGACCGTCAAGGCGATCCTCGACGAGGCAGGCGTGACCATCAAGCGCTTCGTGCGTTTCGAGGTCGGCGCCTCCGCTTAATTCGGAGCCCGCACACATGGACCCCGCCTGAAGAGCATTTGCTCTACCGGCGGGGTCTACGTGTACCTGGGGCCTCCGATGAGGCAGGATGAGAGTGCCTCGGGACGAGTCCCGGGGGCTTTCCTATGTCGCGGTGTCCGATTCGCGGCAGAAGAAGAATGAAGGACCTACAAGGTCTTGTATCGAACTGAGGAGAACAATGTCCGAACCAGCCAACGAACGTCCAGGATTCAAGCGGGTCCTGCTCAAACTCGGCGGCGAAATGTTCGGAGGCGGCAAAGTCGGTCTCGATCCCGACGTGGTCACCAAGGTGGCTGAGCAGATCGCAGAGGTCGTTCGATCAGGCGTGCAGGTTGCAGTGGTCATCGGCGGCGGAAACTTCTTCCGCGGAGCGGAACTGCAGCAGCGTGGCCTCGATCGCGCCCGCTCCGACTACATGGGCATGCTCGGCACCGTCATGAACTGCCTCGCTCTGCAGGATTTCCTGGAGAAGGCCGGCGTCGATTCCCGAGTGCAGACGGCCATCACCATGGGACAGGTCGCCGAGCCGTACCTTCCCCTTCGCGCACGTAGGCACCTCGAGAAGGGTCGCGTAGTCATCTTCGGTGCCGGGATGGGTATGCCCTACTTCTCGACTGACACCACTGCTGCGCAGCGCGCACTGGAGATCGGTGCCGAGGTGGTGCTGATGGCCAAGGCAGTCGACGGCGTCTACTCGGCCGACCCGCGTATCGACCCGGACGCGACGATGTACGAACAGATCACGCACCGCGAGGTCATCGAGCGTGAGCTCAAGGTCGCGGACGCGACGGCATTCAGCCTGTGCATGGACAACTCGATGCCGATGATGGTGTTCAACCTCCTCACCGAAGGAAACATCGCTCGCGCGGTGTCCGGTGAGAAGATCGGCACCCTGATCAAGTCGTGAGTGACACCCAAAAAATGATGCAGAACAACATGGAGGAACAGCCGTGATCGATGAAGCGCTCTTCGAGGCAGAAGAGAAGATGGAAAAGGCTGTCACGGTAGCCAAGGACGATCTCGGCTCGGTTCGCACCGGACGCGCGAACCCCGGTATGTTCTCGCGCATCGTGATCGACTACTACGGTTCGATCACGCCGATCACGCAGCTCGCGAGCATCAATGTTCCCGAGGCCCGCATGGTCATCGTCAAGCCGTACGAGGCTTCGCAGCTCAACGCGATCGAGACGGCGATCCGCAACTCGGATCTCGGTGTGAATCCGTCCAACGACGGCAGCATCATCCGCATCTCGGTTCCGCAGCTCACTGAAGAGCGTCGTCGTGAACTGGTGAAGCAGGCCAAGTCCAAGGGCGAGGATTCGAAGGTCACGCTGCGTAACATCCGCCGTAAGGCGATGGACGAGCTCGGCCGGATCCAGAAGGACGGTGAAGCCGGCGAGGACGAGGTCGGTCGCGCAGAGAAAGAACTCGACAAGACCACGGCGAAGTACGTGCACACGGTCGAGGAACTCGTCAAGCACAAGGAAGCAGAGTTGATGGAGGTATAGCCTCCTCGTTTGCAGTGTTTGTCGTCGGGAGTAGATCAGGGAGTTTGGGTGCACGCACAAGAGGGAACCGCCGGTGGTCCCGTCACGGACGGGCCTACGGGCGGCGCTGAGGGCGCGCAACCGCCGAAGTCGAAGGCGGGCAGGAACCTACCTGCCGCCATCGGCGTCGGAGCCGGTCTCGGCGCCCTGGTCATCGGCACTTTGATCTTCCTGCCCCCGGGGTGGATCGCCGTCGTCGCGGTTGCGATGTTCATCGCGACGTGGGAGGTCACCACGCGACTCCGAGAAGCCGACATCGAGGTGCCGCGAATTCCGCTGCTCGTCGGCGGACAAGCCACGATCTGGCTCGGCTGGCCGTGGGGACCTGTCGGGGTGCTCAGCGGATTCACCGCGACCGTCCTGGTGTGCATGGTGTGGCGGTTGTTCGACCACGGGCTCAAGGCAACCCCGAAGAACTTCCTGAGAGACACCTCCATCACGGTGTTCGTTCTGGCATGGATCCCGCTGTTGGCGTCCTTCGGTGCGTTGATGGTGCTCGAAGACGACGGCCCGGGTCGCGTCTTCGTCCTGATGATCGGTGTCGTGTGCTCCGACATCGGTGGTTACGCGGCCGGCGTCCTGTTCGGAAAGCATCCGATGGTTCCGGCGGTCAGCCCGAAGAAGTCATGGGAAGGATTCGTCGGGTCCCTCATTTTCTGTGTCATCGGCAGCTTGTTGTCGGTGACGTTGATCCTCGACGCGAACTCGATGATCGGCGTCCTGCTCGGTGTCGTCCTGGTGGTAGTCGCGACGGTCGGCGACCTGATCGAATCGCAGATCAAGCGTGAACTCGGCATCAAGGACATGGGAACCCTGCTTCCCGGACACGGCGGAATCATGGATCGCCTGGATTCACTCCTGCCGTCGGCATTTGTGACTTGGCTGATTCTGTACGCACTCGTCTGATTTCTCGTGCGTGATTTCTTCTCCGGCCGGTCCAAGCCGATCCCCAGTCCGAACATCTGGCATTGGCCGGACGTCTACGAGGTCGAGAACCGCGCGCAGGACGTCGACGGGTCCATCTGGGCCGCGATGCGAGCCCGGATCGACTGGTCCGGACGTGACGTCGTCGACGTCGGCTGTGGGGCAGGGTTTCATCTACCGGAGTTCGCTAGTACCGCGCGTCGTGTCGTCGGAGTGGAGCCGCACGCACCGCTGGTGAAGGCCGCGCGGGAACGAACCCGCGATTCGGCGTCGATCGACATAGTCCATGGCTCGGCAGAGTCCACAGGTCTGGTCGATGCTTCAGTCGACCTCGTCCACGCCCGAACGGCGTATTTCTTCGGCAAAGGCTGCGGTCCGGGAATTCGCGAGGCCATGCGCATCTTGAGGCCTGGGGGAGCCCTGCTCATCGTGGACCTCGATGTGAGCGCCGGTCCGTACGGAGAGTGGATGAGGGCGGATCTGCCCAAATACGATCCCGCGGCAGTCGAAGCCTTCTTCGACGCTCAGGGATTCTCGCTCACCCGTGTCGAGGCCCGTTGGGAGTTCGAGAATCGAGACGATTTGCGGCGAGTACTCGGTATCGAATTCACCGAGAAGACCGCCGAGCGTGCATTCGCACAAGTGACGGGTCTGGCCTTTTCGGTGGGGTACCGGATCCACGTCCGATACAAACCACGCTCACTCGAACTTGCGTGAAGCAAGGCTTGAAAAGACGAACGTCAGGCGCTCCGACTTGAGCGCCTGACGTTTTCTGGACCGATTCAGTTCGAAAAAAATCAGTGATCGGTGGGGATGTGGAACAGGGTGGCGAGCTTGTGGATCTTCTTCGCCTTGGCGAGCTTGGGCAGGTCACTGCCATCGCGTACGCGTGAGCCGTCTTCGCCGAGATCGTCGATGACGTTCTGAGCCCAGATGGCGTCGGCAACGGACGGGCTCAGGCCCGCGTTGACGGGGGCGGTCTGTGCGGTGGTCATGCAGAGCTTGCCTGCCATCCCGAGTGACAACGTGATCGCACAGTCTCGGGCGAGCAGATCCAGATCGGGTCCGAGTGTGGGGCCGTCGATCGGCGGAGCGATGCGTGCCGCGCGGCTGGCGATGGTGAGCCGCGAACGCGGGTACGACATCGAGGTGGGCGAGTCGTCCATCCCGGTGTCGCGCCGGAAATCGCCACTGCCGAATGCCAGACGGAAGATTCCGTCGGTGCGTGCGATCTCGGGGGCAGCTTCGAGTCCCACAGCGGATTCGACGAGGGCAAGAATCTTGGTGCCCTCGGGTAGTCGCTCGGCAGTGGCGTCGGCCTGCTGTCCGCTTTCGGTCTTTGCGAGCATGACACCCTCGAGTCCGGGGAGGCCCGCGAGTGCGGCGAGATCCTCTTCCCAGAACGGTGTCGTGGCGTCGTTGATCCGAACCCAGGCGTGATTGTGCTCGCCCAGAAATGCGGCGACATCGCGGCGGGCGGCCGGTTTGTTGGGTGCGGTGACGGCATCCTCGAGGTCGAGAATGACGGCGTCGGCCGCACTCGCGAGGGCGGCGTCGAAGGTGTCCGGTTTGGACGCGGGGACGAGGAGCCAGGATCTTGCCTGCTGCGGGGCAATTCGCGAGGTCACAGGTCTCTCCATGTGAGTAGTCACATCAGGGCCTTTCCGGTGATTTCCACGACATCAATGATGCCTGGTGGCCCATCGATCGACCCAATTGCGTAACTAGATTTCAGTCACATTTGCCGCTTCGCTGCGCGCCGGATCTGAATGATGCGAACGCCGCCGGCCAATGCCATGATCAGCGCGCCTGCGATAGCGGAAAGCAGGATCGTGATTCCGAGCGGAAAGTCGATCTGCCAGGCCAGGATCTTGACGGAGACGCTCTCGAGATTCTGCAGGATGAACACCAGCAGCAAGATCAGCACGATTGCGCCTATGACCAGGCCAACCCAGGTTGTCGCAGCTCTGGTTCGGTCGGTGACCGCCGTTCCGGTCGGCGTAGGTTCCGGCGCCGGCGTCGGTTCTGGATCGTGTTTTTCGACGGCCTTGTCCTCGCCCACCTTCGGAAGTTCCGGGTCGGGACCGAAACCGTCGGCGGGGCCGTACACGGGGGAGTTCGACGGATCCTCTGGTGTGGTTGACATGACATGATCATCACGCAACCTGCGCGAAGTTGCACGGGTAATCCGGCCACAATCGGGTGGCAGTGGGGTAGCACCCCAAAACAATGGGACAATGGTGTAACTATGGCTGCCTCTCTTCCCCTCGTTTTCACTGCACCCAAGCGCGGAATGCCTCCACGGCACCTCGCCGATCTCGATTCCGCCGAGCGCAAAGAAGCGGTGAAAGAGCTCGGCCTACCGGCTTTCCGGGCCGATCAGCTGGCGCGTCAGTACTACGCGCGGCTCGAAGCCGATCCGGAGAAGATGACCGATCTCCCCGCATCGGTGCGCGAGAAGGTGGGGGAGTCGCTCTTCCCGACTCTGTTGACGCCGATCAAGCATCTCGCGTGCGATTCGGGCGACACTCGCAAAACCCTGTGGAAGGCGCATGACGGAACGCTGCTCGAAAGCGTCCTGATGCGGTATCCCGATCGAGCGACACTCTGCATCTCGAGTCAGGCAGGCTGTGGAATGGCCTGCCCGTTCTGTGCGACGGGTCAGGGCGGCCTCGACCGCAACCTCTCGACTGCCGAGATCGTGGATCAGGTACGCGAGGCAGCGGCCGCCATGCGCGACGGTGAAGTTGCCGGCGGTCCTGGCCGCTTGTCGAACGTCGTGTTCATGGGCATGGGTGAGCCCTTGGCGAACTACAAGCGCGTAGTGGCAGCGGTACGACGCATCACGTCACCTGCACCGGACGGACTGGGCCTGTCTCAGCGGTCCGTGACCGTCTCGACCGTCGGGCTTGCCCCGGCGATCCGCAAGCTCGCTGACGAAGGCCTGAGCGTCACGTTGGCGGTGTCGCTGCACACGCCGGACGACGAACTGCGCGACACCCTTGTCCCGGTCAACAATCGCTGGTCAGTGTCGGAGGTACTTCAGGCTGCCCGGTACTACGCGGACAAGACCGGTCGCCGTGTCTCCATCGAGTACGCGATGATCAAGAACGTCAACGATCAGCCGTGGCGCGCGGACATGCTGGGCAAGAAGCTGAAGAAGGCGCTCGGCGGTTTGGTGCACGTCAACTTGATTCCGCTCAACCCGACTCCGGGCAGCGAGTGGGACGCGAGCCCCAAGGACGTCGAGCGTGAGTTCGTGCGTCGGGTCATCGCTCAGGGAGTCTCGTGCACGGTGCGCGATACGCGCGGTCAGGAAATCGCCGCAGCCTGTGGTCAGTTGGCCACGGAGAACTGAAACGCTCCAGGCCTGAAACACGTAAAGAGAAGGCCTCCACGAACTTTCGTTCGTGGAGGCCTTCTCTATGTCAGGTCTCTAGCGCGGGCGGCGACGAATGACGATGTCGCGGACCAGAATGAAGATCATCAATCCGGCGGTGCCGATGAGCCACAGATCCTCGACCTTGCCGTGATGGTTTCCGATCATCATCAGAAGCAGGAATATTGCGAAGAACCATCCGAGGAAACGGAAAAACTTGAGTCCTTCACCACTCCACCCCCATGCGGCAGAGGGAACCTCGGCCTCATCGACGTGCGAGACCACGACGGGGGCGCTGGACTTGACGTCCAACTGGGTATCGGCCACGGTCGATCCTCCTGCTCATTCGGTTGCACTACTGCCCAATATGGTGACATACGACTGCCTGTCGTACGTAGTTGGGCGTCGATAAGGTTGTTCTCAGGTGTTATCAGGAACAATGGGCGAGTGCAGGAAACCACACGTACCCGCGTCCTCCTCCTCGGCAGTACCGGTTCGATCGGTACCCAAGCGCTGGAGGTCATCGCCGCCAACCCCGATCGTTTCGAAGTAGTGGGACTCGCGGCGGGTGGCAACAATGTCGAGTTGTTGGCCGAACAGATTCGCGCAACAGGCGTCACCGACGTCGCCGTTGCCGATCCTGCGGCGGCATCGGCGCTGGAATCGGTCACCGCCCGTTCGGGACCGAGCGCCGTGACGGAACTGGTTCGGGACAGTGGTGCCGACGTTGTCCTCAATGCGCTCGTCGGTTCGTTGGGACTCGAGCCGACGCTGGCTGCTTTGAACTCGGGGGCGCGTCTGGCGCTGGCGAACAAGGAATCGCTTGTGGCGGGCGGAGCGCTGGTGACCAAGGCTGCCGCGCCCGGTCAGATCGTGCCGGTCGACTCCGAGCATTCCGCGCTGGCTCAGTGCCTGCGTGGCGGATCGGCCGGCGAGGTGGCTCGCTTGGTCCTCACCGCTTCGGGTGGGCCATTCCGCGGCTGGAGTGCCGAGGATCTCGAAAGTGTGAACCCGGCACAGGCAAAAGCGCACCCCACCTGGTCGATGGGACCCATGAACACTCTCAACTCGGCAACTCTGGTCAACAAGGGCCTCGAGTTGATCGAGACGAACTTGCTGTTCGGGATCGACTACGACCGGATCGACGTCACCGTCCATCCTCAGTCGATCGTGCATTCCATGGTGACCTTCTTCGACGGATCGACGCTGGCACAGGCAAGCCCGCCGGACATGAAGCTGCCGATCGCGCTCGCTCTCGGCTGGCCGGACCGTATCGAAGGCGCGGCGTCGGCATGCGACTTCACCACCGCCTCCACCTGGGAATTCGAGCCGCTCGATTCGTCTGTGTTCCCCGCCGTCGATCTGGCGCGAAGCGCGGGCAAATCCGGAGGTTGCTTCACCGCGATCTACAACGCGGCCAACGAAGTGGCAGCCCAGGCATTCCTCGACGGTGTCATTTCCTTCCCGGCAATCGTCCGCACGGTGGCCGCTGTTCTCGACGATGCAGGTCAATGGTCCGCGGAACCGGTTACCGTGGACGACGTTCTGGCCGCAGACGGCTGGGCACGCACACGAGCGCGTCAGCTCGTGAAGCAGGAGGGCTAGAGCTTTCATGGTTTTTGCACTGGGCGTAGTGCTGTTTGCCCTCGGCATCGGCGTGTCCATCGCCCTGCACGAAGCCGGCCACATGTGGACGGCCAAGGCTTTGGGAATGAAGGTTCGCCGCTACTACATCGGCTTCGGACCGAAGATCTTCTCGTTCCGTCGAGGTGAGACCGAGTACGGACTCAAGGCGCTGCCGCTCGGTGGATTCTGCGACATCGCCGGCATGACGGCCCTCGACGAGATGACGCCCGAAGAAGAGCCGCACGCGATGTACAAGAAGGCGGCGTGGAAGCGCGTCGTCGTCATGTCCGGTGGTATCGCGATGAACTTCATTCTCGGGTTCCTCCTGATCTACGCATTGCTCCTCGGTTGGGGTCGAACTGAGCCCGCTCAGCCAGTGGTCCAAGAGGTCACGTGTGTAGCCCCCGATCAGCTGGGCCAGGACGGCAACTTCGAGCTGACAGAGTGCTCGGGTGGAGGCCCCGCAGGAGATGCGGGCCTGAAATCGGGGGATCGGATCACCGCAGTCGATGGAAAGTCGACGAGCACCTTCCCCGAGGTGGCAGCTGCTATTCGAGGTGTGGATGGCCCGATCGTGTTGTCGGTTGATCGCGACGGAGAGGCGTTGTCGATCACGGTCGTCCCCGAACGAGTCCAGCGATATGTGAACTCGGCCAGTGGCGTTCCCGTGAAGCAGGAAGTATCCGCTGTCGGAATCGGTGGTCCGGGCTCGGCGTTGGTCGAGTACAACGCGTTCACGGCTGTGCCGGCAGCCTTCGACTACACCGGACAGATCATGGTCGACTCGGTGAAGGCGCTGGCTGACATTCCGTCGAAGGTGGGGGCTCTGTGGGAGTCGGTCACCGGCGGCGAGCGGGCTCAGGACACACCGATCAGCGTGGTCGGTGCCAGCGTGATCGGCGGCGAGGCCGCTGATCGAGCCGAGTGGCCGATGTTCGTCGGATTGCTCGCGTCGATCAACTTCTTCCTCGGTGTTTTCAACATCCTGCCGCTGTTGCCGCTCGACGGCGGGCACATCGCGGTCGTCTTCTACGAGAAGATCCGCGATTGGTTCCGCGCACGCCGCGGCCTGATTCCGGGCGGCCCGGTCGACTACACGAGACTCCTTCCGATTACTTACGTATTCATCGTGATCGGTGGCGCGTTCATGTTGCTGACACTCACGGCTGACATCGTCAATCCGATCAAGATCTTCTGACCGTGTGAGAAGGGCGACGGTTGCCGCGCGGTAGTGCGGCGATCGCCCGGCTAAACTTGCAGTGAAGCTATGAAAGAAGGCACAGACGTGACCATCCCTATCGGACTGGGAATGCCCTCGGCACCCGCAGCGATTCTTGCTCCTCGACGCAAGACACGGCAGCTGCAGGTCGGCACGGTAGGTGTGGGCAGCGATTTCCCCATCTCGGTGCAGTCCATGTGCACCACGAAGACGCATGACGTCAACGCAACGCTCCAGCAGATCGCCGAACTGACCGCGTCCGGTTGCGACATCGTCCGTGTCGCCTGCCCGCGTCAGGAAGACGCGGACGCGTTGTCGATCATTGCCAAGAAGAGCCAGATCCCGGTTATCGCGGATATCCACTTCCAGCCGCGCTACATTTTCGCGGCAATCGAGGCGGGATGCGCTGCGGTGCGCGTCAATCCGGGCAACATCAAGGAATTCGACGGCCGCGTCAAAGAGGTAGCCAAGGCTGCCGGTGACGCGGGCATTCCGATCCGCATCGGCGTCAATGCGGGATCGCTCGATCCTCGGTTGATGGAGAAGTACGGCAAGGCGACGCCCGAAGCGTTGGTCGAGTCCGCGCTGTGGGAAGCCGGGCTGTTCGAAGAGCATGGCTTCGGTGACATCAAAATCTCGGTCAAGCACAACGATCCGGTGATCATGGTCGAGGCTTACCGCCAACTCGCTGCCAAGTGCGATTACCCGCTGCACCTCGGCGTCACCGAGGCGGGCCCTGCGTTTCAGGGCACGATCAAGTCCGCGGTCGCCTTCGGTGCGCTGCTCGCGGAGGGTATCGGCGACACCATCCGCGTATCGCTCTCTGCCCCGCCGGCCGAGGAAATCAAGGTCGGCAACCAGATTCTGCAGTCGCTGAACCTGCGTCCGCGCAAGCTCGAGATCGTGTCGTGCCCCTCGTGTGGCCGTGCACAGGTCGACGTCTACACACTGGCCGACGAGGTCTCTGCCGGCCTCGAGGGTATGGAGATTCCGCTTCGCGTGGCAGTCATGGGCTGCGTCGTGAACGGGCCGGGTGAAGCGCGTGAGGCGGACCTCGGAGTGGCGTCCGGCAACGGCAAGGGCCAGATCTTCGTCAAGGGCAAGGTCATCAAGACGGTGCCCGAGGCTCAGATCGTCGAGACGCTGATCGAAGAGGCGATGAAAATTGCCGAAAGCATGGAGGGTGACGCTTCGGAGGGTGCACCGGTCGTCACCGTGAGTTGAGTGATTGCCGGATGAATCTTCCCCGTCGGTGTCAGGTTCGTGGCAATCTGAGTGCATCATGATCGGGTAGTGATATTCGTGGACGCGCAGTCGAGTCGAGGGGGTTGACGGATGCTCAAACTCCTCGGAGCCAAGCAGGTCGGAAGTCGAGATCTCGAGGACGTCCGGGCGGTACTCGACGCCGATCCGGTGGCGGCCTGCATGATTGCCGCGCGTGTCGAAGAATGCGGCGTCGATCCGCGAATGATTCACGGCGAGCTGTGGAGTCGAGGCGGGCCGTTGTCTTCCCTGTGCTTTGCCGGGGCGAATTTGGTTCCGCTTCGGGGCGAGCCGGATGACATTCGGGCATTCGCTGACCGTGCCTGCCGGATTCCGCGTATGTGCTCGTCGGTAGTCGGACGCGCCGAGTTGGCGTTGCCGCTATGGGAGATGCTCGAGCTCGATTGGGGAACTGCGCGGGAGGTCCGCCCCGAACAACCTTTGCTCGCGGTATCCGAGCCGTTGGCGTGTCCGTCCGATCCGCTGGTCCGGCAGGTTCGTTCGGACGAACTCGAGATCTATCTTCCTGCCGCGATCGCAATGTTCATCGAAGAGGTCGGCGTCGATCCACGTGCCAACGACGGTGGGCGCGGGTACCGACATCGTGTCGCAAGTCTGATCGCCGCCGGGCGAGCGTGGGCGCATATCGATGACGGTCAGGTCGTGTTCAAGGCCGAGGTCGGTTCGATGTCTGCGCGCTGTGGCCAGATTCAGGGTGTGTGGGTCAATCCCGAGTTTCGGGGACAAGGCTTCGGCGTGACCGGTACAGCGGCTGTAGCGGAGTCGATCATGGCGACCGGTCGCATTGCGAGCCTGTACGTCAACAGCTTCAATACGATTGCGCGGTCGACCTATTCGCGCGTGGGGTTCCGGCAGGTCGCGACCTTTTCGACGGTGCTGCTCGACTGAGCGTCCAAGTTGCAGGCAATGGTCGCGCCTACGCTGGGTGGAGCATTTGTCGCCCTACTATGGGGCTCGATGAACACTCGGCATTTCTCTCGTAGTCGCTCGGCCCAACTGTTGGCCTCCTGCACCGTGATTTTCATGGCGGTGGGGATCAGTTCGTGTACTCCGAAACCCGCCGGTCCCGAGCCCGTCGCGCAGCAGTTCCTGAGTGCGTTCGGTGACAGGGACATCGACGAGGCAGCGAAACTGACGGACCGGCCTGATTCCGCGGGTCCTGTATTGAGTGACACCTGGGATGCGCTCCAGGCGGAGTCGATGACTGCCGAGACCACCTCGGTGAAGATGAACGGTGATACCGCGACGGTCGGCTACACCTACGAGTGGCACCTTCCGAAAGACCGCGTCTGGACGTACGACGGCGAGCTTCAGATGGGACGCAAGGACGGCGACTGGTCCGTCCGGTGGAGTTCGACGGACGTTCATCCGCGTCTCGGTGACAAGCAGACGATGTCGTTGCGGGCAACCGCAGCGCCGCGAGCGCGGGTCAACGAGCATTCGGGGACCGATGTTCTGGTGCCGGGAATCGTCTACCGAGTGAAGTTCGATCGCTCCAAGAGCAACGACATCATCGGTTCCGCAAACAGTCTCGCAAGTGTTCTCGGTCGGTTCGATTCGTCGCTGACGGGTCAGTCGATCGCCGAATCCTCGACGGCCGTCAAGGGCGACTATCTGGTGACCCGGCTGCGCAGTGACGACTACGACCAGGTTTCGGCACAACTGGGAGCCATCTCGGGAGTATCTGTCTCGGACGAATCGGATCTCGTCTCGACGGACCCGGAGTTCGCGCCTGACCTACTCGGGCAGATCAAGAAGACGATCATCGACGAGGTTGACGGTAAAGCCGGCTGGAGTGTCGTCACGGTCAACCAGAACGGCGTCGACACCGACGTGCTGACCGAGACTGCGCCGCAACCTGTTCCGTCGTTCAGTATCAGTCTGGACCGTAACATCCAGATCGCTGCGCAGCGCGCGGTGAACGTGAACAAGGACCAGGCGATGATGGTGGTCATCGAACCGTCGAGTGGGGCCATTCTGGCCGTTGCACAGAACAAGGCGGCGGACCGTGACGGACCGGTCGCGACGATGGGTCAGTACCCACCGGGTTCGACGTTCAAGATCATCACGGCGGGTGCGGCGATTTCGACCGGTCAGGCAACCCCCGACACGATGGTGCCGTGCCCGGGCCGGATCGAGATCGGTGAGCGCAGCGTCCCCAACTACAACGAGTTCTCGCTCGGCACAGTGCCGATGGCAACGGCCTTCGCGCGTTCGTGCAATACGTCCTTCGCCAAGCTGGCCAGCGAGATGCAACCGGACACGTTGACCACTGCCGCAGCGCAGTTCGGTATCGGCCAGGACTACAACGTGGTGGGATTGCCGATCGATTCGGGTTCGGTGCCGCCGGCGTCGGATCTGGTCCAGCGGACGGAAGACGGGTTCGGTCAAGGCAAGGTCGTGGTCAGTCCGTTCGGAATGGCGATGGCAGCCGCGACGGTCGCGAACGGGTCGACTCCGGTGCCGCAACTGATTTCGGGGCGCGAAACCACCATCGACGGCGAGCGCCCGGCGATCACGCCGGCCATGGTCGACGGTCTGCGCGGAATGATGCGACTCGTGGTCACCAGCGGTACTGCCGAACGCGTCGAAGATCAGGGTGAGGTGTACGGCAAGACCGGTGAAGCCGAGGTCGAAGGGGGATCGCATGCGTGGTTCGTCGGCTATCGAGGCAACCTTGCCTTCGCGACTCTGGTTGTGCGGGGCGGAAGTTCGGACAACGCCGTCGCAGTCACCCGCGACATGCTCACCGCCTTGCCGGAAGGCTACTGACTCGTCAGGGGAGCAGTCCCAACCTGCGGGCGGTCACCACAGCTTCGTGGCGTGAGCTCGCGTCCAGCTTGCCCATCGCGCTACGCAGGTAGCTCTTCACGGTTTCCGGGCGGAGGGAAAGCCTTTGGCCGGCTTCGATGTTGGTGCAGCCGAGTGCGACTTGCGAGAGAACATCCACTTCACGTGGGGTGAGCGTGACGTCGGATTCGGCGTCGACGGTAGGCCGCAGCAGGTTGGCCAACCGCTGGGAGAGTCCGCGGAGTTTGGTCTGTAAGTCGGTGTCTGTGACGGTCTGGGCGACACTGCGTAGTTCGGCGTGGACTCCGCGGATCTCTTCCGAAGACATACCGTCGGCGGTGGTCGCGGCGGCGGCCTGCAGTAGTTGCAGGCGACGGTCGACTTCGTCGCGGATGGCGAACTCCATCCCGAGGCGCCGGGATGCGCTGACCATGACGTCTGCTGTGCGGTCACCCAACGGAGCGGAATCACGGATCGCGGCGTAGAGGACAGCGCGCGATTTGCCGGACACCATGACCGGAACGGCGATGATCGAATGCAGGCCCTCGCTGAGAACAGGCCGGTCGAAGTGATGAGTGATGGACTGCGAATTGCCGTAATCGTTGACGGTGATCGGTGAACCCTGGGCGACGACGCGTCCGCCCATGCCCGAGCGCGGCGGGATGGCCAAGCCCTTGAGGTTGTTGGTGCGGGTGCCGACGAATTCGCTCAGGTGCAGGGTTCCGTCCTGGACCTCGCCTCCGAACAGCACGGGAACAACGCCCTGAGCTGCAATTGTTCGGAGTTCACCTCGCATAGCGTCCCCGTCGCGGGGACGCAGAAGTGACGAAGCATGTCGGTTCACGCAGGTACCCCTTTCTGGGGGTAGTGAAGTTCTCTTGTGAGCTAGATCATAGGGGGTGAACAGTACGTATGACGAGCCGCCAACGTAACCGGTCGGGCCAACCATACGACGATCGATAAGGAGCAAGTTGATGAGCACCGATCCCACCGCACGGGTGCGCGAGCTGCTGGACCAGTACGACACCCCGCATGCCAGCGCCGCAGAATTGCTCTGCGATCGGCATCCCGCGGATGGCGTTGCATTCACCATCGTCGAGGCAGACCTTAGCTCGGTGGACCTCACTTACGGTCATCTACGTGAGCAGTCCGCGCGTTTCGCGGCAGCTCTGGCCGACCTCGGAGTCGAGCCGGGTGACAACGTCGCGACGTTGATGGGCAAGTCTGCGGACCTCGTGGTCGCGCTCCTCGGAATCTGGCGCCGCGGCGCGGTCCACGTGCCGTTGTTCACGGCGTTCGCCTCGCCGGCCATCGCCTTCCGTTTGACGGCCAGCGGCGCGAAGGTGGTCATTTCCGACGCCAATCAGCTCGAGAAGCTCGCGCCGGGTGAGGACATTCCCGCCGACGCAGCGTGGCAGGTCGTCGTCGCGGGCGGTGCGGCCGGTGACGAGTTGGACTTCGACGCACTTGTCGCAGCTCAGGATGCCGAAGACCCGAAGGGCGCTGCTCAGGCAGTCGGAGGCAACGCACCGATGGTGCAGTTGTTCACCAGTGGCACCACGGGAACACCCAAGGGCGTTCCCGTTCCGGTGCGCGCGCTCGCGTCGTTCCACGCCTACCAGGAGTTCGGCCTCGACGTCCGCGACGACGACGTGTTCTGGAACGCCGCAGACCCGGGCTGGGCGTACGGGCTGTACTACGCGTTGCTCGGCCCGCTTGCCGCCGGCACGCGAAGCATTCTGCTGCACGCCGGCTTCTCCGCGCCTCTGACGTGGCAGATCATCGAGAAGTTCGGTGTCACCAATTTTGCCGCCGCTCCGACCGTGTACCGCAGTCTGCGCGCCGACAAGGCGCCCGTTCCGGAAGGCATCTCGCTGCGCCGTGCGTCCTCGGCCGGTGAGCCCCTGACCCCGGATGTTGTTGCGTGGTCCAAGAACTCGTTGGGCGTCGAAGTCCGTGATCACTACGGCCAGACCGAGCACGGCATGTTCATCGTCAACGCCTGGGCCGACGGTCTCCGCGAAGACGTACGCCCGGGATCGATGGGTCGTCCGTTGCCGGGTTGGTCTGCCGCTGTGCTGGAAGACAATTCGGATGACATCGCGCCGGCTCGCACTCAGGGACGCGTTGCGATCGATACGCACAACAGCCCGTTGATGTGGTTTACCGGGTATGTCGATGCGCCCGAGAAGACGAAGCAGCGATTCAGCGAAGACGGTCGCTGGTACATCACCGGTGACGCCGGAATGACGGACGAGGACGGATTCTTCTTCTTCTCCTCGCGCGACGACGACGTCATCATCATGGCGGGCTACCGCATCGGCCCCTTCGACGTCGAGAGCGTGCTGGTCATGCACGAACACGTCATCGAGGCCGCCGTCGTGGGTATGCCCGACGAGTTGCGCGGCGAGGTCCTCGAGGCGTTCGTCGTTCTCCGCGAAGGCGTCGACGGCGACGACGAACTCGAGAAGGAACTGCAAACCCTGGTGAAGAAGAAGTTCGCCGCGCACGCGTACCCGCGCACCGTGCATTTTGTTCCGAACCTGCCCAAGACCCCGAGCGGCAAGGTTCAGCGGTACATCTTGCGGAAGGGATAAACCCCCTGCTGTGCGCCTTTATTAACCGCGGGCGGTTAATAAAGGCGCACAGCAAGGTCAGCGCCGCCGGATTCTGCCGACCACCATGAGGGCGACCAGGGTGACTGCAAGCAGCAGTGTCGTATTTGCTGCCGCGAGAAATACCTGGCCGCGGTCGGTGAGTCCGAAGATGCTGACCGGCAGAGTCTTCCAGGTCGCCGGATAGACCATTACGGTAGCGCCCAGCTCGCCCATCGACAGTGCGATGGAAAGCCCGGCGGCCGCACCCAACGCTGGGAGCAGCAGCGGTAGCGTCACCCCCGTCAGGACCCGCACGGGCCCGGCGCCGAGTGATTCGGCAGCTTGACGGTAGGCGGGATCGAGCCGTTCGAGCGCGGCCGATACGGAACTGAAGGCGAAGGCAAGCACCAAAACCGTGTGAGCGAGAATCACGATCCACTTGGTGCCGCCGAGCAGCAGCGGGCGCTCGTTGAAGGTGATCAGCAGCCCCAATCCGATCGCCACCGAGGGAACTGCAATCGGCAGGTGGAACACGGCGTCGGTGATGCGCCGCAGCCACATCGGCGCCTCACGAGCAGCCAGCGCGGCCCAGGTTCCGACGATCAGAGCTAGCGCGCCCGAGATGAACGCAGTCTGCAAGCTGACGGTCAGGCTGGCGAAGTTCTCGTCGGACAGCGCCGTGGAGAAGTTCTTTCCACCGAGATTCGACGGAAGTGGCCCCGTCCACGATCCGGCCAAGGCAGCCGCGACGACGGTGGCGATCGGCGCGACGAAGACAACCGCGACGACGAGGGCGAAGAATCCGAGTACTAGAGCCCTAGAGCTTCGGGTCCACAGCAGCACGGCTGCCTCCCATCAATCTGTTGAACGTGAATCGGTAGAGGCAGTACAAGCCGAGCGAGAGTGCGACTTGAACCGTCGCGATCACTGCCGCTCCCGGCAAGTCGAAGGTGACGATGCCACGGGTGTAGATGAGGACCGGAAGGGTTACGACGTCTTTTGCTCCGGTGAAGAGCACGATGCCGAATTCGTTGAGCGTCATCAGAAGGACGAGTGAACCACCGGCCAGCAGGGCGGGCCACGCTTCCGGCATCACCACCTGTCGCAGAACTCGGACAGGAGACGCGCCGAGACTGGCTGCAACGTCGAGCTGTTCACGCGGAATCTGGGTGAACGCGGCCAGTAGCGGTCGGACGACAAACGGCGTGAAGAAGGTGATCTCGGCCGCGATGACTCCGAACGGCGTGTTGAGGAAATTGAACGGACCGCTCGCGTCGCCGGTGATGCGGATGATCAACGCGTTGACGGCGCCGGCCGTGCCGTAGAGAAAGGTGAACGCCAGCGTGATCAGGAACGACGGCAGGGCGAGCACTGTGTCGATCAATCGGCCAACCACCTTGGATCCGGCAAACGGAACGAAGGCAAGCACCAAGGCGAGGAAGGTGCCCAGCACCAGGCAGCCCAGCGTCGACGCCACGGCGATTTGGATGGTCCGCCAGAGTGCGGTTCGGAACAGTTCCGAACCGAGTACGGAGGACCACGTGGACAACCCGGTGCCGCTCTCGGTGCTCAGCGATTCCGTGAGGACACGCGCGGTGGGATAGACGGCAAACACGAGGACGAGAAGCAGTGGCGGTAGCGCCCACCCGATCCGGCGCCACGGGATCGGGTATTTGTGCTGGGGCACAGCGGTTTCGGGGCGTTCCAAGGTGGTCGTCATGGGTGGCGATCCGCGGGAACCAGAACGCTGCCGTCCGTGGGCAAGACGACGCCCACTTCTGTGTCGACCGGTCGCTCGTCGTGCCCTGGAACATCTGCGTCGACGCGGACGTCGTCGAGACCCTGGACAGCCAGTGTCAGACGCGTCGTGGAACCGCGCCAGACGCTCGAGACGATATGTGCCGGGAATGATCCTCGCGCGCCGACGTCGGTTACGCCCACCGCGTGTGGACGAACACACAGGTAGGCGTCCATGTCGGACTCCCATTCGATGTGCCCGATCTCGGGCTGCGGGGCGTGAGCAGTGAACGGCGTGCCACCGATCGAGACCAGTGCGGAGGTGCCGATGACGCGTGTGACGGTGCAGGGCAGCAGGTTGGCACCCCCGAGGAAGGCCGCGGTGAAGCTGGACGGTGGACGCTTCCACAAGGCCTCAGCGGTGTCGATGTCCGCGAGTCTGGCGTTGCGCATCACTGCGATTCGGTCTGCGAGCGCCAGGGCTTCACTCTGATCGTGCGTCACGTAGAGCATGGCGGTGTCAGGTAGTGCTGCGCGCAGTCTCGCCAGTTCGCCGAGCATGCTCTCGCGAAGTTGAGCATCCAGGGCGGCCAACGGTTCGTCGAGGAGGAGTACTCCTGGGCGAATCGCCAATGCTCGGGCAATGGCGATTCGCTGCTGTTGACCGCCGGAAAGTTCACGGGGAAGGCGCTTTCCGTACGCCGACATCCCGACCATGTCGAGGGCTTCGGCTACGCGAGGGCCGATCTCCGACCGCGGCACGCGATGGGCTCGGAGTCCGAAGGCTACGTTCTCGGAAACTCGCATGTGCGGGAAGAGGGCGTACGACTGAACGACGACGCCGATACCGCGCTGTGCGGGAGGCAGATTGGTGATGTCTCGGGTGCCGAGCTTGACGGAACCGGACGTGGGGCGAACAAATCCCGCGAGGGCCTTCAGCGCGGTCGACTTCCCGGATCCACTGGGCCCCAGCAGTGCCACAGTTTCACCCGGTGCCACTCGCAGATTGAAATCGACGAGGGCATGGGTTGCGGTCTTTCCACGGCCGTAGGCGACGTTCACGCGATCGAAAGTGATTGCCGGAGCAGAATGTTCGATCGCTCCGTGAACACCGACGGTCTCGGGGAGCGTCCGCCCCAGTCTGGTTCTTGCCATGATCAGCTCCCGGTGGCTTTCTGGTAAGCGGCGATGTCGGCGTCGAGCGAGCTGAGGACGTCGTTCCAGTTCGGGGTCCAGACGTCGACGCCCTGCAGAACTCCGGAAGGCGTGTTCGTGTCGGTCGATTCACCGGCACTGCTTCGGACGTCCTCACGGACCGATACGCCGAGTGCATCGGTGGCGACGGTCTTCTGGGATTCTTCGGAGAGCAGGAACTCCATCAACTTCTTGGCTTGTTCGCTGCTCGGTGCGCTCTTGGCGAGGCCCATCACGTAGGGCAGTGCAATGGTGGTGCGAGTGCCGTCGGCTCCCGCGGGGAAGAAGATGTCGAACTTCGATCCGTCGTCGGCGATGGACGCGAGGTTCATCTGGACGTCACCGTTGGCGACCAGGAGTTCTCCGTTGCTGACCTTGGGCTGGAGTTTTCCGGTGGAGGACGAGGGTCCGACGTTGTTGGCCTGGAGCTTTCCGAGGTAGTCGAGGGCGCCTTCCTTGCCCATCAGATGCTGGAGCAGCAACAACACCGCGGTACCGTCGCCGGCCTGCCCGGGCGTGGAGTACTGCAACTTGCCCTTGAACTGATCGGTGAGCAGGTCGTCCCAAGATTGTGGAGCGGGTGATGCAGTCGGATTGGCGATGAACGAGAGGTAATTCTCGACGACGGGTACGTACTTGCCGGCGTCGTCCTTCTCGTCGGCAGGAACGGCGGAGGTGTCGATTCCGCTGGGCTCGAGCAGACCTTGGGCGTCGGCCTTCTGGATGAACGGCGGCAGCGTGATGATCACGTCTGCCTGTGGGTTGGACTGCTCCTTCTCGACGCGGGAGACAACCTCGCCGGATCCAGCTTCGACCAGGTTGACGGCGATACCGGTCTGCGCGGTGAAGGCGTCGAATCTTCCCTTGTACCAACCGGACAGGCCGTCGGCGCTGTAGACGGTGACGGTCTCGGTATCTGATCCGGCGGCAGTGCCGGTGCCACCGCAGGCGGTGGTGAACGAAAGGACGGACACGGCGAGAGCGGCCGCAGCGATGCTCGGGCGTAGACGCATGACGATTCCTTTTTCGGAGGTGAGATCAGGAGTGGGTGAGGAGTTCGGCGAACTCCGTCACGGACGGGACGATGTGGGTGGCACCGGCTTCGCGAAGTTGCCGTTCGTCGTGAGCGCCGCTCAGAGTGCCGGCAACGATCGATGCGCCGGAGCGAATGCCGCTGAGCACGTCGTTGGACGTGTCGCCGAGTACGGCGATCTGGTGGACGTCGTCGATCGAAAGTTTGAGCAGGGCAGTCAGAACCAGGTCCGGGTACGGTCGACCGCGACCGGCCTCGGCGGGGGAGAGGGTGAGATCGGCGAGGGATTCCCAGCCGAGCGCGACGAGGAGTTTGTCCTGCGTCGATCGGCTGAACCCGGTGGTCAAGGCAACTTTGATGCCGGCCTCGCGCAGTGTGGTGATCGCCTTCTCCGCGCCGGGGATCGGCTCGGCCAGGCCCTGGTCGATGAGGGAATCGTAAGTGGTTTCGAAGGCGGCGTTCGCGGCTTGGGCACGGGATTCGTCCCCGAAGATCGCCCGGAACACGACGATCTTCGACTGGCCCATCGTGTCGAGGACGTATCGGCGAGCGGCGTCGGCTTCGGTGCCTTGGGCCGGCAGTCCGCCGGCTTCGGCAGCGGCGGCGAACGCGCGAAGCACCAGTCCGTCGTCGGCGACGGTGGTGCCGGCCATGTCGAGAACGGCAAGGGTGATGGGAGACATGAGAAGTCTTTCTTGTCGGAAGGATTCAGAGACCGAGCTGGTCGGCGGTGTGTTCCGCCAGTGCCGGGCCGAGCGTCATGCCGCGGCCACCGGGACCGGCAACCACCCAGACGTTGTCGGCGGCTTGTGCGCGGTGAACAAGTTGTGAGGGGTCGAGGCACTGGCTGTAGACGCCCGCCCATCGCTTGACGATGGGCGGAAGATCTCGTCCCAGAAGTGTTTCCACGACTCCGGACAGATGGCGATAGGGCGCCTCGTCGACGTCGAAGTCGAAGGGCTCCTCGTATTCGTGGGTGTCGCCGATGGTCAGGCCGCCGTGCAAGCGCTGCACGCACAGGAGCTGCATGCGGTGCTCCTCGGCAGTCGGTTCCTGCGGCTGCACCGTGCGAAGGTGATCGAGGGCAGATCCGGCGAAACCGGGGTAGTAGCGGAAGCTGTCACCGTCCGCGATTGCGGTGGTGAGCTTTTCGCCGAGTGGGGCTGTCTGCATCATCTGCAGGCGCACACGTCGCAACGGGAGATCGCCGGCGAGATCGCGGGCCAATCCGCCGAGTGTTGCTCCGGGGCAGACGATCACGAGATCGGCGTCGAAGGTGCGACCGTGATCGTCACGGATGTGTACGCCGGAGGTGTTCGTCGTGATCTCGCGGGCTTCCGTTCCGGCGTGGAAGGTGTAACGGCCGGTGGATTCGAGGTAAGAACGGATGGCGGGGAGCGCTTGCCGTGACTCGACAGCGGCGTCCAGGGTGCAGTGCAGTCCGCCGAGATACTTGCCCCGGAGCGCGGGGTTGACGACGCGAACGGCGTCGGGATCGAGAAGTGCGAACCCTCGGTTGTCGGCGTCCGGCCGAGCGAATGCTTCCTGCGCGACCGCGACCTCCTCCTCGGTGCGCATGAGGGTGATGGAGCCGGCCGGGCGGTATCCGACGCCGGGGACACGGGCGGCTAGGTTCGCCCACAGCTCGCGCGAACGCAGCGCGGCTTCCAGTTCGTTGGGAGCTCGCCCGGATACCCAGACCAATCCGAAGTTCCGTACCGTTGCACCGCGGGCTTCGGGCTCGCGTTCGAGATGGATGACATCGTGTCCCCGGCGGATTGCCTCGTCGGCGTGCGCCGTTCCGAGGATTCCTCCGCCCACAATCAAAATTCGCATGTAGAGATAGTGACGTTTGGTCTAGACCAATAGGGGGAATAGAGACGAACTCCAGGTTAACAATTGGTATAGACCGAATTCTTGTACGCTTGCGCCATGAATCAGCAGACGTCCACCGGGCCGGGGACCTCGAGCGTCGTGATCGAACCGGAGCTGAAGTACTACCGGGTGCGCACCGAGATCGAGACCATTCTCAGTGGGCTCGAGGAGGGCGACGCAGTCCCGTCCGAGCGGGAATTGGCGGCACGGTTCACTGTCGCTCGCGAGACGGTCCGTCAAGCGCTTCGTGATCTGCTTGTCGAAGGACGGATCGAGCGGCGGGGGCGGGGCACTGTCGTCGCGAGTCCGAAGTTGGTTCAGCCTCTCTCGATTCGTTCGTATACCGAAGGCGCGCTGAGTGCTGGGCGAGTGCCCAGTCGTAAGGTTGTGACGTTCGAACGAATGTCAGCCGACGACGGTCTCGCCACGGAGTTGGGTATCGAGTTGGGCGACAGCGTCGTTCATCTCGAGCGTGTCCTCTTCGCCGACGGTGAGAAGATCGGACTCGAGTCAACCTTCCTGCCGGACAGCAGGTTCGGTGAGATGCTCGACGCTTTCGACGCGACGACATCGCTCTACGCGGCCATTCGCTCGATCGGCGTGATCTTCGCCTCCGCAACCGAACGGATCGAGACGGTACTTGCCTCACCGCGGGAGGCAACCCTCGTCGAGTCCACCACCTCGATGCCGATGCTTCTACTGCACCGCACGTCTGTCGACCCGGATGGTGTGCCGATCGAGCGGGTTCGCTCGCTTTACCGCGGCGACCGCATTGCCTTCTTGACGACGTTGCGGGAGTGATTGCGGTGGGCGATGCAGGCGACATCACGCTCGCGAGTTACGAAGCCGGTGCGAATCTGTATGCGGCGAGACCGTATGTCATGGGGGAGGCGATGGCCTGGTACCTCGCCCGGATCGCCAAGCTGGTGGACGGAGGGACGATTCTGGAACTCGGCAGTGGCCCCGGCCGTGATGCCGAGTACCTCGAATCTTTCGGAGTCTCGGTGACGCGTACTGACGGCGCACTCGCCTTCGTGGAAATGATGAGGGCAGAGGGCTTTACAGCTGAAGTCCTCGACATTCGAACTGGGCAGTTCAATGGAACGTACGATGCCGTGGTGGCAAATGCGGTTCTGCTTCATTTGCGACGCGACGAGTTCGAATTCGTCGCGAGAAAGTCGCGAGGTGTAGTCGGGACAGAGGGAATATTCGCATTCACGGTCAAGAAGGGCGACGGAACCAGTTGGAGCAAAGCGAAACTGGGTTTGCCGCGCCACTTCACATTTTGGCAGGAGGGCCAACTTCGTCAGGTGCTCGGCACATGCGGGTGGGAAACTTTGTCAATCGACAGCGTGGTCGGTCCCACTGCCGATTGGTTGCATGTCATTGCAAGGGCGAACTGACAATCAGGCAGCGGTTCCGGTCACGCGTGTGAGTTGAACATGTCCAGGAGCCCCTGGGGTGCGTTCTCGCCGAAGCACATGTCCAGACCGTCAGCCGACTGTTGTGCCGATGCGGCGCTGCGTGGGAAGAGTCGTTCCTCGTAGGCAGCAAGTCCTTCCTCCGTGCCGCTATGTGACGCGATCGCCTCGCCGAGTTCGGCGCCGTCGAGCATTGCCAGGTTTGCGCCTTCTCCGGCAAACGGCGACATGACGTGCGCTGCGTCCCCGAGCAATGTGACGCCTGGAGTACGGCTCCAACTGTGCCCGATGGGAAGGGCATGGATGGGGCGAGGAGTCAGCGTGCTGTCCGCTTCGACGATCAGTGAACGCAGCGACTCGTCCCAGTCCGAGAAGTGTTCCAGCAGAATCTTCTTCGCGATGTGATCGTCGGAGAAGTCGACACTCGCCGCCCAGTTCTCGGGAACTCGCAGGGCGGCATAGACGTGCAGACTGTTGTCGGTCTCACGGTGGGCAAGGAAGCCTTTGTCGGCGCTGAGCGCGAACATCATTCCGCCACCGATTGTTTCGGCGGCATTCGCGTGTTGGTTGTCGGCGTCGTGAAGGTCGAACTCAACGAAAGATATCCCGGTATAGGCAGGAGTGGCGTTCGAAGCCAGAGGGCGAATTTTCGACCACGCGCCGTCGGCGCCGACCAGGAGATCGGAGGTGAAGTGGGTGCCATCGGCGAGGTGGACCTCGTGTCGACCGTCCGGCAACGGATGTGCACTGCGGGCCTTGGCTCCCCAGTGGATTGTTTCTTGTGGAAGTGAGCTGAGCAGTAGGTCACGCAGCTGACCTCGGTCGATTTCCGGGCGGTCACCGTCTCCGGTGTCCTGCTCGCTCAGGTGCACGACGGCATTTCGATCGAGGACGCGTGTCTCTTCACCGCCTTGATGAACGAGGGCGCGGAACTCGTCGTACAGGCCGGCGGCACGAAGCGCGATCTGGCCCGAGTCATCGTGGATGTCGAGCATGCCGCCTTGGGTCCGCGCTGTTGGTCCGGATTCGAGATCGAATACCGCCGAATCGATTCCGTGGAGATGGAGGACTCGGGCGAGGGTGAGGCCGCCGAGGCCGGCACCGATGATTGCGATGGGATAGTGATTCATGGTGGATTCCTAAGAAGTGAGTGGGGTGTTCTCGATGCCCGTGATGAGCGTGCGAAATCCCCAGGACAGACGTGCGGTGGGTTCACCGGCGAGTAGTGCTGTTGCATGGCCTGAGACGAGGGGGTGCGTCTGCGGGTTTGCGTTCCGGATTGCGTCGGTCAACGCGCTCCATTGGGCATCCGAGTCGGCGGAATTGTTCGGCGCCGAGTGTTCGGCAGCTGTGGACGTCGCATACTGCAGCAGCAAGTCCACGCCCCACGCTGCTTGACCCGAAGGGACTTCGCCTTCGTCGAGTAATGCCAGCAGGCGCTCGAGCAGGCGTACGTAGTGAACTCCGCTGGGCCGGGAAACGAGTGCCGACTGGGCGAGACCGGGATGATCGAACAGTATGGCCGTGTAGGACGTCAAGACCTGTTCGAGGCGGGTTTGCCAAGTGCCGGAAGAATTTTCGGCGAGATCCACGGCTCCGAGTAGTTCGTCGAGAACCGCGGCATGCAGCTCGACAGTATTGCGCACGTACACGTACAGCGACGCCGGGCCGGTGTCGAGTTCGAGGGCGAGTCGACGCATCGTCAACTTCTGCAACCCCTCCGACCGCAAGATTTGCACCGCGGTACCGACGATGCCCTCGCGTGTCAGAGCGGGTTTGGCCGGACGATTGCGACGGCTCGACGGACCTGTTGGCTGAGTGGGCATGACTCCACCGTACACGAACATGTTCGTAACGAACATGTTCGTTGGGTCACGCACTGAACATCCAGCGCTATACAGAGCTGTATCGAGCGTGGCGGGCTACATGCCCGTGCCGCCGGAAAGCATCGCGATCGTCAGTAGGATGCCGCCGACGATCCCCGCGAGCGGGCTGTCGCTGTTGAGTAGCCAGTCGTTCAAGGATCCCATGAGCGCCTCTTTCGGGTTTCGATCTGTCGACGGTCGAGCTTATCGACAGATCGAGCCCGATATATCACTTTCGTCCGAATTGTGGATCGGACCTGAGGTGATCAGCCGTAGACGTTGTCGGGGCTGATCAACTTGGTGATCGGCACCATCAACGCGCTGGTCAGATCAGTCTCGCCGTCGATGTCGGTGTTGATGAAGACGACCAGGGTGGTGTCCTTCTCGGGCAAGTAGACCGAGACTGTCTTGTAGCCGGGCAGGCTTCCGTTGTGACCGATCCAGCCACCGCTGTTGAACAATCCGAGTCCGTAGCCGGAGCTGTCGTCCCCTTCGCTCAAGTTCACGGTTTGCAGGCGCTGCTTCTGAGTGTCGTCGGTGAGGAGATCGCCCTTGGCCAGCGCCGGAACCCAGATGCGCATGTCGTCCAACGACGAGATCATTGCACCCGCGGCGCCGCCCCACGACGGATTCCAATCCGTCGCCGCGGTCACGGATTCGTCGAGCGTTTGGTTGGTGTACCCCTGCGCGTGTGGTGTCGGGAACGCGTTGGTCATGGGAAAGCTGGTGTGCTCCATCCCGAGTGGTGTCGCGATCTTGGTGTCGATGACGTCCGACAGTCTTGAGCCGGAGACCTTTTCGATCACCATTCCCAGCAGAACAGTGTTGGTGTTCGAGTAGTCGACGGTGGTCCCTGGTCGAAGTTGGAGTGGGAGGTCCTTGACGTATCCGACGAGTTCCTCTGGTGTGTAAGCTCGGCGAGGATCCGAAAGATATTCCATCACAAACTGTTCAGATGTCGTGTAGTCCACGAGGCCGCTGCGCATCCCTGCCAGGTGACGCAAGCTGATCGCATCACCTTCCATGACGCCGTCGACGTAGTGGGAAATCGGATCATCGAGACCGATCTTTCCCTCGTCGACCAATTGCAGCAGGGCGGTCACGGTAAATGTCTTGGTGACGCTACCGATTCGGTGGTAGAAGTCGGTTTCCATCGGTGCTTTCGTTGCAGTATCGGCGACGCCCGCAACCTTCACATAGTTGCCGTCGGGTCCCCAAATGCCCACCATCGCACCGGGAATCCCGGTCGAATTCACCGCCGCGTCGATGATCGAGTCGAGCTGGCCGGTGATGGCAGAGTCCATGACCTTGTCAGAGGTGGATGTGGGATTGTCTGCGGATTTTTCCGTGCTGCAGCTGATTACAGCTCCGGCAACCATGGCGCTGCACAGGCCGACAAGCATGATGCGTCTTGCTCCGGTTTTCATGAGTCGAACTCTGCCTGTCCGAGGGCGCTCACACATCGACCCCGGGTACGGCAGACGCAGTCCCCAGGTACCTCCTCAACTGGTACCGAGGGACTACGGAACCCTGGCCTCAACCCCTTGACAGGGGTCAGAGCCCGCCGTCGAAGAACGCCGCCAGCGCCGGTGCCGGGTCTGCCGCGGTGCCCATATTTGCCACGCAGACAACGATCAATCCCAGCGTGAACAGTGCAGTGAGAATGCCTATCGACCCCGACACGAATCTCGTCCGTCGCTCGGATCGTGCCGTTCTCGCGAAGCGTGCCCACACGACCACGGCCACGGCCAGTGATATTGCTGCCGCGATCAGCGCGATCACCGCCATGGCCAAGTGATACCGCGCGAAGTCGCTGATCATCAGTTCGAGGGCCGGACTTTGCTGATTTCCGGTGCCCGTCGACTGAGCGAGCTGTTGTCGGACCTGCCCGACAGTGTCGCCAAGTGCCCCATCCGTCTGGGCCACGGGCAACATCGAGATCAGCGAAGAGAAGGGCGCAACGACACCTTGGACGTTTGCCATTACGAGTACCGACGAGAACAGTGCGAGGAGTGTGACCAGTCCACCGGCCGAGACGAATGCGAGTTTCTTTCCAGCCGTCAGAGGGCCGGCGTTCACGAACGACATCCAGAGCGCGCGGCCGAGTGAGAGCAGGACGGTCAACAGGATTACCGCAATCACTGCCTTGGCGATGTGGTACCGCTGCCAGTAGTCGACAGCGGACTGCAAACCGGGCGTGAAGCTCTCAACGCCCGAGTTCCAATACTCGACGAAATTTGCTCGGACCGTCTCGACGAGCGCCCCCTGGTTTGCATAGCCCTCGCCGGGACGTGTTGTCAGCATGGCCGGGGCGAGAACGAAGGCTGCGGAGAAGACGGCGGCGGCAGCGATCAGCGCGGCGATCTTGCGGCCGGAAGACAGTATCGGCCGAGATGGCCCCGACGCGGTATGCAGCGGGATTCCTCCAGCGTGATGCGCGGTCATCTGGTCACCGTCCACAAAGTCATGTCACCGAGTGTAGAAATCCGCGCTACGGACTTCATCGTTCGAGAGGATGATATTTCCGGCGGTGGCGTCCGCCCGCGGACGCCGCCGGCGTCGACATCCCCCTCAGCACTCGACGACATTGACGGCGAGCCCGCCTTCACTGGTTTCCTTGTAGCGCACGGACATGTCGTTTCCGGTTTGTCGCATGGTCTCGATGACGGTATCGAGGCTCACCACATGCGTCCCGTCACCCAGGTATGCGAGCTGCGCTGCGGTGACTGCAGTCGAGGCGGCGACGGCATTTCGCTCGATGCAGGGGATTTGGACCAGGCCACCAACCGGATCGCAGGTCAGCCCCAGATGGTGTTCCATGGCAATCTCAGCTGCATTCTCGATTTGTCGTGGCGATCCACCCATGACTGCGCACAGACCTGCCGCCGCCATCGCACAAGCGGCTCCGACCTCGCCTTGACACCCGGCTTCCGCACCCGAGATCGAGGCATTCGCTTTGATGATCGACCCGATTGCGGCCGCGGTGAGTAGAAACGTTCGAACGTCATGCGCGCCGGCGCCCGTCGCACGTATGTGGTGGTAGAGCACCGCCGGCACGATGCCTGCCGCACCGTTCGTCGGAGCCGTTACCACGCGGCCACCTGCTGCATTTTCTTCGTTGACCGCCATGGCGTAGACCGTCAGCCACTCGCGTGAGGATGGTGCGCAGTTACGTTGTTCCAGTTGAATGTTCGCAGACCGCGCGCGTCGGCGAACTCCGAGACGCCCGGGCAATACACCTTCGGTCTGGGTGCCGCGCTCGATGCAGGCGCGCATCGCGGACCAGATCGCGTCGATGCCGGTGAATGCCCGATCCTGGCCGTGTATCGCGATTTCGTCGGACAAGGCCAGTTCGGCGATAGTTCCGGAGCCGCATTCCGCCAGTAGCTCTTTCGCGGTTCGGTAGCGTGAGTTGATCGAATGCGCGTTTGCTTGCGTCTCCGTTCCGGCGCGCAGTACGAATCCGCCACCGATCGACAGATATGTACGTGTACAGACGATTTCGCGACCGCTGAAGGCGGTCAGGGTCATCGAGTTGGGGTGGCCGTGACGGCGAACCAGCGGCTCGAACACCATGTCCTCGTGCTCGAACACTACGTGTTCGAGCGAGCCACCGACGAGCGTCATCGATCCGCCGTCCGACAGCTCGGCCCATCGGCCGTGAACGTCGGTCGGCTCGCACGTTTCAGGCTCCAACCCACGAAGTCCCGCGATCACCGCGTCGGGAGTGCAGTGACCTATACCGGTGGCGGCGAGAGAGCCGTGCAGGTTGCAGCGAATCCGGTCGACCGACGCGGTCAAGTCGGCAGCGGCGAGCTCGCCGCCGAAAGCGTGCGCAGCGCGCATCGGACCGACCGTGTGTGAACTGGAGGGTCCGATGCCGATGGAGAAGAATTCGAGAGCGGAAACATAGACTCCGGTGGTGCTCATTCGGCGCTCGTGACGGTGGTCGCTCCTGACTCGCGCTGGGCCGCAAGCGTCAAGAGGGTGGAGCGCGAGTCCCCGCTAGCGGCTCGGATCACAGTGCGCGCCATTGCGATTGCCCCATGCAGAACGGCTTCGTCACCCGCCGCGGAGCGGGCATCAGCGGCAAACTCGATAGTGTGAGGAACTCCGGTGACGCCGCGCAACGCGATCATCGGGTGGATCGAGGGCACCGCCTTCGACACGTTGCCCATGTCAGTCGAGCCGCCGGTCAGGGGAGTTCGGGCGGCCGCGGTGCGGCCCAGGCTCGCGATCTCCTCGTCCCAGATGGTCGCCAGCACGCGATGTTGTACCAGCTCCTCGTACCGAGGTTCGGCGCGTTCGGTCGACCAGGAGCAGTCGCTGGCCACAGCAGCGCCCTCGAAGCATGCGAGCATGCGACGCTTGGCGTCCAACAGCACGTCGAGTTCTGCGGCCCGAACTTCCGCGCGAACCAATGTCGAGGCCGGAATGATGTTTGTCGCTTCGCCGCCGTGCTCGATGTAGGCGTTCAGTCTGACGTCGGACGGAAGTTGTTGACGGAGAAGTCCGATGGCAACCAAGGCGATCGTGGCGGCGTCACCTGCGTTGATTCCCTTGTGTGGCGCAGCGGCCGCGTGCGCGGCTCGTCCGGAGTAGGTCACGTCGAACCGATCGACTGCCTGCGTTCCGGTGACGGTGCAACTGACGTCTTCACCTGCAGCGCCGTGGACCATGATCGACATCGCCGCGCCCTCCCATGCGCCGCGTTCGAGGAGTAGGACTTTCCCGCCGCCGTGTTCCTCGGCCGGCGTACCGAGGAGGACGACGGTCAGGCCGTGCTCTTCCGCGACCTCACCGAGTGCGACGGCTGCTCCGAGTCCGGCGGCGGCGATGACGTTGTGCCCACACGCATGACCGATGTCGGGGAGGGCGTCGTATTCGGCGCAGACGACGACGCGGAAGGGGCCGGAGCCTCGCACCGCTTCGAATGCCGTCTCGAGGCCGTAGGCGGCGCGAGTAACCGTGAAGCCCGCTTCCTGCGCGGCGTCAGCCAAGAGCGCCGACGCACGATGCTCTTCGAATGCCAACTCTGGGTGAGCATGGATCGTGTGGCTGACGTCGATGAGGCGAGATGACCACTTCTCGATCGTGCTCGAAACCGAGTCCGTGGGGGTGAGGGTGTCAGCGATGGACATGGGTATTGCTTCCTTTCAAGATCTTTTGTTTCCAGCGTCTTTCGGTGCAGTCCTAATGCCAGAGGCCGAGCGCGAACTCCGCGACGACCACGGAAAGCAGGTACGAGGCGAGGATCGCGACGATTCCGACCGGGACGATCTTCCAGCCGATCGTCTTGAGCAAGGGAAGGTCCTTGCCGAGGCTGAGACCTGCGACAGTCAGGGTGAGGGTGCAGATCGAGAGAAAGTCGACAGTCCCGACGGTGCTCGAGACGAAATCACCGATGGGGGACCACGGCGTGGTCGCCAAGGCGCCGACGGTGATGATGGCGATCATCGCCGCGATCTTGCCGCGGGTCAGGCGGGCCACGCCGACGCCCAGGAGCAACAATCCGGTGAGGATCAGGTATCCGACGATGATCGATCGAGTTACGCCACCCGCTGCGATCGAGGAGACGATGACCCCACCGACGAACAGAATCGGAACGATAGTGGTCAGCGGCACGGTGACGCTCGGCGCGACCGCTCGTGGGGCAGTGTCAGCTTTCCGTTCGGTGGTCGTCTTCGAGCGCTTGGTGAGTGCGCCGTAGATTCGATCAGCAAGGGGGAGTGCGACATACATGCCGACATACACGCCGAGGAGGCCGGTGATGATGTTGGATGTGGCCGCCACGGCGAGTACCTGGTCGGCCATCTCGGGGTGCGCCGAAACGACGCTCGCGGCAGCGGCAGCCATCATCGAGCCGGATCCGACCCCAGCACCCATCGCCAACGCGAGGGGGTCGAAGATGTTGAAGGACGTAGCCAGCGACGCAATCAGGCTGATCAGCACGGCACCGAACAGAGTGCCGAAAACGTACATCGACAGGACTCCGCGGTACTGGTCGGAATCGGGGCCGTAGCGTTCACTGACCATCGCGAAGGAGCCCTCGCGGTCGATGGAGAAGGTTGCTCCGACGGTCGCCGGTCCCATCCGAAGGAGTACCGCCAGTGGGAGTGCGAGAGCGATAGTGCCGAACAAGTGCCCCAGTTCCTGCAGTAGCAGGGCAGGGCCCGCCTCGAACAACAGTTGGATGTTCGGGCCGATGGTGAAAGACAGTCTTGCGCAGAGCAAGAGAACAGCCAGCCCCATGATTGCCGAGGCTGCGGCCTGAAGATCGAGGCCGAGAGGTTTCCACTTCTGGCTCGAGACGACACCGCCGGCAATCAGTCCCCACACCATGGGCAGGATCGTGATGGCGGCAGCGCCGACGGGAATCACTGCGGGGCCGATCAGTTGGGCGCCTGCCGCAAGCCCGAGGAGCAGAATCACCACGATCCACAGGCGTGGCGACCTCATGGCGAAAACGACCTTGTGCGTCGCGGTCTGATCGCTGACCGGAGAATCGTCATGCGAGACAGGGAATGCTTCGGTCATGTCGGTGTCTTTCTCGAGGGGGCGAACGAACGCAAGATGTAGCGTTCTCGAGGCTCAGGATTTGGTGGACTATTGATGAGATGAAGTTAGGATTGATGCGTTTCGATCCTGTTTCGGTGCAGCATTCTTGTGAAAGTGAGGTCTTCGGTGCAGGATCAGATGCTCAAGGACGACGATCTTCGGCTGTTGAACGCACTGCAGATCAGGCCGCGAGCGTCGTGGTCCGAGCTTTCACGCGCGATCGGTTCCGACCCGGTCACCCTGACCAGGCGTTGGGAGCGTCTGCACTCGCAAGGGATAGCGTGGATCGCTGCCTACCGAGGCGGTCCCATCGTGTCGGCGACTGCGCTCCTCGAGATCGAATGCGCACCGGCGCAGACCCTTGGTGTCGCCGAACAGATCGCGCACGATCCCGAGGTCCTGACAGTCGATCTCACAACCGGCAATCGGGATCTGCTTGTCACGCTCACGTGCACCGACCTCGATCAATTGTCCAGATACGTCCTGGAGCGAACACGATCGCTGCCGATGATCACCGCGATGCGAACACAGATCGTGTCCTCGGCGAACTCCGATGCCCGAAACTGGCGTCTACGTGCTCTCGACGCGGACGAGATCGCCGCGCTCGAGGCGACTCCGCCGGCGAAGATTCGTGGTGTACGCGCCAGCGAAGAGGAACAGTCGCAGCTGTTCGACATCCTTTCCCGCGAACCACGAATTACCGTCTCGGCACTCGCTGCAGCCCTCGGAGTCACGCCGGCACGCGCCGGAGCGTTACTTTCTCACGAGCTGTCGACAGGGCGTCTGGTCGTCCGCACGGAGATAGCTCGGCCCTACTCCGGCTGGCCGGTCTACGCGTGGTACTTCTTACGTCTCGACGGGCGAAAGGAGGCAATTGCTCAGCGCCTTTCCCACCTGCGCGAGGCGAGGCTTGTTGCTTCTACCATCGGCAGCTACGACATCGCGTTGGCGGTGTGGCTGCGCTCGATCGACGACGTGCAGCGTTTGGAAGGTTATCTCGCCGAGCAGTTTCCGGGCGTATCCGTGGTGGACCGGTCGATCGTCCTGCGTACGCCGCATCATCTACATCGAACAATCGATGTGTCGGGTCGAAGCATGCCGAAGCACGGGTGATCCGTAACGCGTTCGCGCGGATCGGGTGCTTTCCGACTACTGGGGGATCGCCACGTCGACGATCAAGCCGTAGTGATCGGAACCTTCGATCTCGATGCGCTCGAGAGACTTCGCCTGTGCACCCCGCAGAAGTACATGGTCGATGCCGACGATCGCGGGAAATTTTTTGTCCGCCGGGTAGGTGCGAACGATGCCGACTCCCAATTGGTCTGCGGTATCGGAGTAGCCGACGTCGAGAAGGTCACGGAATTGCTTGTGCGTGAAGGTCGTGTTGAAATCGCCACTGACGACGACGGTTCCCTCCGCGGCAGCGGCGTCGAGCGCGTTTCGCAAAGTGCTCAGCTCGGCAGTCCACACGTCGGGCGGGGTCACGTACGCCGGTCCGGGGTGAACCGCCAGAAGGGTGAACGGGGTTGAGAATCCCACTTCGGCAACAAGATTGGTAGGTCCGAATCCGGTCAGTTCCCGAGTTTCCGTCAGCGGATAACGACTGTAAATACCTGCGCCACCCCCGCCGGCCTCGTCCGGTACCAAGTAGTGATGCGGCAGCAGTTGCTCGAGCCCTTGATCTCTCAGAGAGCCTTCGAGTGATGTGGTCAGTTCCTGAACCGTCAGGACATCGACTGCCTTCTCACGCACCGTCGCAGTCAAACTGACGGGGTCTGCCTGCCCGAAGAGAAGGTTCGCTTGCATTACACGCAGAGACGGCCCGTCGATTTCGGAACTGTTTGCTACATACAATGGACTGATCACCGACGCGCCCACCGCTATCAGTACCACCGAAATCGCCAGCAGGATCCAGCGGCGAAAAACCAGGCATATCAGGGACGCTGCGAGTGTGACTGCAAGCAGCATCGGGACAAAGGAGGCCACGGCGATCAACGGGTTGATCGGCTTGGTGGAGTACGACGAGATCAGCGCAATGACACCGACGGCAATCCCACCCACCCCGGCGACCTGAGCGATACGGCGAGCCGGAGCATTGTCCGTCGTGAATCCCATACCAAACGGTACCTAATGCAGCTTAGGCTCCCGATTGCCTGGCGTTGTCAGTCGCCGGTTCGGGTGCGGAATGCGTTCACGGCCGCTTCGATGGTCGGGTAGAAGTGCGTCGAATCGAACCTGTCGCCGACCCCGAATCGGATGAGTCGATCCTTGATCGGACCTTTCATCTCCGCGAATGCCAATCGAATTCCTTTGCCCTCCAAAAATGTATCCAGATCGACGAGTTCGTCGACGGCGGTCGTGTCGAGCCCGGTGATCGGCTCGGCGGCAATGACCACCCATTCGACCGGGTCGGGTGCCTTGGCGACGACGGAGCGAACGTACTCGTCGAAGATCTCGCCGTTCGCGAAAAACAGTGGCGCGTCAAACCTCACCAACACCAGGCCGGGGATGCGATGCCCATCTGGATGTCGTTCGACGTCGTGGAATCCGGCGGGTTCGCCGGTCTCGACGAGTTCGGTTCGATGTGGCTGCCATACCTGCGCGATGACCGCTGCGAAGGACAGTCCGATCGCAACAAGGATGCCTTGAAGCACCCCGACGAGGGCGACGCCGAGGAACGCCGCGACGGCGAGGCCGAATTCCACGGTGCTCATGCGCCACATGCGGACCATGCCGCCCACGTCGATCAGTGCACACGCGGCGACGATGACGACGGCGGCCAGTGTTGCATCGGGCAGATATGCCGTGAGTCCGGGAGCGACGAGGACGAACACCAGGACCGCAAGCGCTCCGACAACGCCGGCCAATTGTGTATGTGCCCCACTCTGTTCGGCTACCGGCGTCCGTGATCCGCTCGCAGAGATCGGGAATCCGCCGTAAAGTCCGCCGGCCACGTTCGCGACACCGATCGCCTTCATTTCGGTACTGCCGTTCACGTCCTCGCCGTGTCGGGCGGCGAAGGTGCGCGAGAGAACACCGGTGTCGGCGAAGGCAATCAGCGCGATACCGGCCGCCGGTCCGATCAGGTGCCCGACGTCCTGCCAGGTGACTCCGCCGACAGAGGGGAGGGGGAGCCCTTCCGGCAGCGCGCCGACCATTCCGATGTCATCGCTGAGACCGGCGGCGGCGGACAAGACTATTGCCGCGACGACGGCGATCAGCACACCGGGTATAACAGGTACCCAGAGCCGGAAGACCACAATGACAATGAGTGAACCCACGCCGATGACGGCAGCGAGGGGATCGACATCTCCACCGGCCAGAGCCTTTCCGATCTCACCGATTTCACCGAGGAGGCCGGACGCGTCGACGGAGAAACCGAGCAGCTTGGGAAGCTGACCGATTACGACGACGAGCGCGATGGCGTTGAGGTAGCCGAGACGGATCGGTTTCGAGAGGAGTTCGGTCACGAAACCCAGACGCAGGAATCCGCCGATCACCAGGATGAGCCCGACAAGAACGGCCAGAACTCCGGCTAGTGCAAGCGCGTTCTCCGAATCGCCGACCACCGCCAGCGGTATGACTGCGGCGGCGATGAGCGGTGCCAGCGACGAATCAGGTCCGAGTACAAGAATCTTCGACGGTCCGACTACCGCGTACGCGAGCAACGGCACGATGGTTGCGTACAGACCGGCGTACGCGGGCAATCCAGCGGCCTCGGCGTAGCCCATCCCCGCCGGGATCAGCAGGGCCGTCAAGACGAGCCCGGCCGTGACGTCTGCGCGGAGCCATTCACGGCGATATCCGCGTGCAGTCGCGATCCCGGGTAGCCGACCTAGACTCTCCGTCCACATCATCGTGTGATTGTCCCTCCCTCAGCGGAGTGACGGGCGCGCGATGGGGCAACCGCAGTGGTCGCAGGAAGGGGCGCAGGTGGCCGTGCGATGCGGTGGCGTCGGATCGCCTTTTCCAACTCGACGACAACCGGGATGATCAGTGACCAGCCTAGGCAGACGAGCCACTGGGCGCCTGTCAGTGAAGTTGTCATGAGGAGGTCCTGGAGAACACTCGCCTCGACGGCAAATACGGTCACGACCGTGGGGATGGTCAAGATCTTGACGGCACCGAGAACCGGCGGAACAAGTCCGGACTCGGGATCACGCCGCATGGTCAACCCAGCGAATATCGAACCGAGAGAGAGCACTACGAATGCGGTGGTCATGGGGACATTCGCCTCAGTAGTGCTCATTTGGCCGGGCGCAAGAAGCATCGCCGCGAGTGTCACGGCAAATTGCAAGACGCCGTACGCGAGCCATTGAGCGACTGCGCTTCGATGGGCGATCGGCATCTTGGGATCGCGTGGAGGCTTGTTCATCAGATCCGGTGGCGGTGGGTCGAGCATGATCACGGCGACGGGGAACAGTGTGATGAAGAAGTGCTGGAACAACACCATCAGTGGCGTCAGTGCCACACCCTCGTTGATGTTGAAGATGCTCGCGGCGAGGAAGAGGAGAACCAACGAAAAGAGTTTCGACATCTGGTAGCGGATATACGACACGATCTTCCCGTAGATGTTGCGGCCCAGGGTGATCGCGGTGATGAGGGTTCCGAAGTTGTCGTCGGTGAGCACCATCTTGCCCGCCTGTTTGGTCACCTCGCTGCCCGAGCCCATGGCGACGCCGATATCGGCCTTCTTCAACGCGGCGGCGTCGTTGACCGCATCTCCGGTCATCGCGACCACGGCGCCACCGCTCTGCATGACATCGACCAAGCGAAGTTTGTCCTGCGGAGTGACTCGGCCGAACACGTGCAGGTTCGGCAATGCGGCCGAGAGTTCGTCAGCGGTCATCGCTTGCAATTCGGCTCCGCCGACCGCACCCGAGCCGAGTCCGAGTTCGGCACCGATCGCGGCGGCGGTGATGGCATGGTCGCCGGTGATCATGCGGACCTCGATGCCGGCCCGGTGTGCGGTTCGCACCGAATCGATCGCCTCCGGACGCAGCGGGTCGATGATGCCTGCCATGCCGACAAACGTCAGGTCCTCGACAAAGGACATGGGGTCCGCCACGACAGCGTCTTCCCGTCCGTCGAGACGTCTGACAGCGAATGCCAGCACCCGAAGACCCTTCTCGGACATCGACTGATTTGCGGCCGTGAGTTCGTCTCGGACTTCCTCGATCGGTACCTGCCGGCGGCCGGGGAGGAAGGCCGAAGAACAACGAGCGAGGACGACATCGGGTCCGCCCTTGACCAATTCGACGAACTGACTCTCGCCGTCGACTTCGAGATGGTGGTACGTGGCCATGAACTTGTACGCGGAATCGAACGGAACCGTCGCCACCCGCGGGTAGGTCCGCCTGGTGAGCGGGGCGTCGGCGCCGATCTTTGCCGCGAGCACCACGAGTGCGGCCTCGGTCGGGTCGCCGACAACTACTCCGGAATCGGAAACCGTTGCATCACTGTCGAGACACAGTCCGTATGCGAGAAGGGTGAAGTCGGGCGGCGTCTCGCCGGCAACCTGCGTTATCCTTCCCGCTTTGGCATAGCCCTCGCCGTCGACCGTGTACCAACGGCTGTGGACGTACAGCGATCGGACGGTCATCTGGTTCATGGTCAGCGTGCCGGTCTTGTCCGAGTTGATTGCACTGGTTGCGCCGAGGGTTTCGACGTCGGTCAGGTTCTTCACGACTGCCTTGGCGTCGGCCAGTTGACGTGCACCGTAGGCCAGCATCGCCTGGACGAAAGTTGGTAGGCCGGTCGGAATCGCGGACACCCCCATTGCGATACCAAGGAGCAGAAGCGTTGTCAGGTCCTGCCCACGAATGAGGCCGATGACGACGATGACGATCACTGCCGTCCACGCGATGATGCCGAGAAGTTTGGTGAGAGAGTCCAATTCACGTTGCAGTGGCGACTTGCCAGGGGCGACCGCCGACAACATCGAGGCGATCTGGCCGATCTGCGTCTGCATCCCGGTCTCGGTGACCACCATGGTCGCCGTGCCGCGGGTGACCGAGGTGTTCTGGAACACCAGATTGCTGCGGTCTCCGAGTGGAATATCCTCGTTCTCCAGCGTTTTCGGGTCTTTCGGGATGGGCGTGCTTTCCCCGGTCAATGCGGCTTCTTGTGTCTCCAGAGTGGTCGAGGCGAGCAACCGTCCATCGGCAGCAATGATGTCTCCTGCCTCGACTTGGATGATGTCACCCGGCACCAGTTCGGTGGCGTCGAGCTGTATCAGGTTTCCGTCACGAATGACCCGTGCTTGGGGTGTCTGCATCTTGGCGAGCGCGTCGACGCTGGCCCGTGCCTTCAACTCCTGTCGAGTTCCGAGGACGATGTTGAGCACGACGAGGACCGCCACCACGATCGCTGTCGGCACTTCACCGATGGCGATGCTGACCGCGGCCACGGCGACGAGCATCAAGTTCATCGGATCTTTCAGCTGCAACACAGCGATCGACCACGTCGACGGCGGTGGCGTCGATGTGATTTCGTTCGACCCGTAGCGTCGTCGCCGTTGGTCGGCCTCATCCGACTGCAGTCCGCGTTCCTGGTCCGACTGCAGTGCGGACACGACTGATTCGCCACTTTGCGCATGCCATGGCGTGGGGCTCATGACCGCACGTCCTTTCCTTGGCGATCGTCAATACCGGGTCGGAATCCAGTGAAGTGGTTGGTTGGGCGTCTGGTAGCCGTGGGCCTTCTGCCGTTTCGGCAGGGTGATGTCCGTGGATTGCACGGGCTCGTAGGGGATCTGACTCAGAATGTGGCTGATGATGTTGAGTCGTCCGCGTTTCTTGTCATTGTTGTTTGCGACATACCATGGCGCCCAGCCGGTGTCGGTGAAGCGAAACATCTCGTCGCGGGCACGCGAGTAGTCGTACCAATGACTGAACGACTTCAGATCGAGATTCGACAGCTTCCAGATCTTTCGAGGATCGTCGATCCGGCTCTGCAGACGTACGAGCTGCTGTTCTTCGCTGACCTCGAGCCAGTACTTGAGCAGAATGACTCCCGATTCCACGATCGCGCGTTCGACGGTCGGAATGAGCTGGAGAAATTGACGTGCCTGGTCGTCGGTGCAAAAGCCCATCACCCGTTCGACTCCGGCGCGGTTGTACCAACTCCGGTCGAAGATGACGATTTCACCGGCCGCCGGCAGATGTGGGACGTAGCGCTGGATGTACATCTGCGAGTGCTCTCGCTCGGTCGGGGCTGGTAGGGCAACCACCCGGAACACTCGGGGACTCACGCGTTCGGTGATGGCTTTGATGACCCCGCCCTTCCCGGCGGTATCTCGGCCTTCGAACACGATGCAGACTTTGGCGCCAGACGATTTGACCCACTCCTGCAGAGCCACGAGCTCGCCGTGCATCGGCTTGAGTTCGTGGCGGTATACCTTGTTCTTCATCGGTTTTTCTGCGACGAGTGCCGCGTCGTCGTGAAGAATCCGAGCGTTCTTTCCCACTTCCACTCCTAGGCGACGTGAGCGTGCGGGAATCGTCCGCTCGTGTGTGTATGCCCCATATTCGGTCAACCTATTCTCTCCGTGATCGAGAACCGAATCGTGTTGTTTTCGAACCCTTTCCGAGTCTTGACGCGCTCGGCTGGACGGACGACCATTAATGAATGACTGGCGACGAAGAGTTGCTTCACGTCGAGCGGGTGATCACTCGCCTGATTTCCCGGTATCCGAATGTTCCTCCACCGGAGATCGAAAACAGAGTGCGAACAATTCATCAGCGGTTCGTGGGCTGTCGGATCCGTGACTTCGTGCCTCTCCTTGTCGAAAAGGCTGCCAGACAAGAGATCTCGAATCGGAGAATCGTGATCTCGATTATGGACGAGCGTTCGGCGAACCTGGACTCACTCGAGCTGTAGCCGGAACGGATGTCGTCGGCGCATACTGAAATGACCTTGGACCAGGGAGTTCTGGCCGAATGCAGAAGTTCAGGCGCGGAAGGTCAGCCTCCCGAACTCCTGATGTGTAAACCGAGTGCAGGGAGCGTTGACGTGGAAGGTTTCTGGGAATTCTTCTGGTTCATCTTCGTCTGTTTCGCCTTTGTGGCCTACTTGAGCGTGTTGTTCTCGATCATCACCGATTTGTTCCGTGACCACGAGACTTCGGGCTGGGCCAAGGCGCTGTGGATGATATTTCTCTTCGTCATTCCATTCCTGTCCGCGATGATCTACGTGGTCGTCAAGAACGACGGAATGACGCGGCGGTCGATGGAGGCCGCTCAGCAGCACATACACGCGCAGAGTGATTACATTCGAAACGTCGCCGGGAAGTCGCCGACTCAGCAGATCGCCGACGCCAGAGAGCTTCTCGACTCAGGCGCGATCAACGAAGAGGAATTTCAGGCCATCAAGGCAAAGGCGCTGGCGTAGTTTTCGTATCTTCTGCCCCAGGCCCGGCGTCGTCGGTTCCGGCGTCGTCGGGCCGGGCATCCTCCGCGGCGGCGCGTGCAGGACGAACAAGTATTTCGAGAACTACGAGTGCGAGCAGCGCAATGATGACAATCCAACCCACGACCAATCCTGTGGGGTAGCGCCAGAAGAGCAGCAACAGTGCGGCGATGCCGATGATGGCGCAGCGCAGCGGAACACGAAGCTGATCGGCCCACCGCTCCACCTGATTCGGCGTACGCCCTCTGGAGGAATGCCGGACGAAGTCCAATGCCTGCCCATAGCCTCGGCGAACGGCGATTGCCGACGACGACCCACCGACCAGGTAGGCGCCGAGCCCCACCACCACGCCGAGGACTGCAACCGCGCGAAGACTCGTGCGCAGTGGCACCAGAACTGTGTCGATGACGGCAGTCGCGGCGTCTGGCGAGAGAATATCGGTAGGGACACTGTCGAGGTAGATTGCACGCCCGATGAGAATTCCGATCGCGAGAACAAGCATTCCCAACGCAATCGACAGACCGACCAGTGACAGCGCGCGGAGCCTGCGACCCGTTGGAGCAACGGCGACAGCGGCTGCTGCGCAAGCGATTCCCAGCCATGGCAGCACTGCTGAGACCTTGTCGAGTGCCGAGACGGCTCGCTGTGCCTTCACGAGTTCGGGGGACTGGAAGAGAACAAATTCCTTGTCCACGGAGGGGATTTTGTCTGCGAAGGCGAAGCCGCGGTCGATCAAGACTGTTTTGACCTTGTTGATGATCGTGCTCAGCGAAATGCTGACGGTTCCGCTCTGATCGACTTCGACGGAGTCGGGTCCGTAGTTGCCGGTCATGACCGCGACGAGAGAGTTGTGCGCAGACCTGTTCGCCTGAATCCACAAGTCTTCGAACTGTTGTGACCGCACGAGTGAGCCCACCGTGTCGTGGACAAAACTCTTCGCCTGACCGGCGATCACCGGGGCCAACCCCACGAGAGCTTGGTCCAGGCGAGGTGCGTTGGCTGCAAGGTTCGACACGTCGGTCAGTGCGGTGAGCGCGTCGGTGGTGAGCCCCTCGACATCGACACGATCGAATATCTCGTCGGTGATCTGATTCGTGATCTCGGCCTGCACGGCGGGATTCTCGCCCAGTGGCGCAACAGTGCTGACGTAGCGGTCCGTGTCCAGGATCTGACTTCGGGTGAAGCGCGTGGTCACGGACAAGACTGCGAGTAGCGCGACCAACACGAGCAGAATTACCACGGCGGTCCACCGGAGGCCGTGTCGAGGTGGCCGGGGGACCTGTTCGAGGGGCGTTTCACGGGCGCTGGGAGTGTGCTCGCGAAGCGATGCAACCTCTTGGCGCAGCCTGGCCAGTTCGGCACGCTCGTCCTCGTGGAGTGGGTCGTCGCTCGTGCCGTTTGCCATCATGTTCCTCTCAGGAGGGAAACTGCTGCCGCACAGACGAAAACGTCGAACTTGATAGGTGGATCCGAAACTGTCGCCTCAGATCACGTCGGGATTCCATGTCGCGACAGCCCAGATGACGAACACGTCGAGCGCGATGATGATGATCGACCACCACGGAGAGTGGGGTAGCCAGAGGAAGTTCGCGAGGATCGACAGAGAACAGATGACTATTGCTCCGACCCGTGCCCACGTCGCGCCGGTGAAGAGCATGATTCCGACCGCGGTGACGAGCACACCGAGTACGAGGTGGATCCATCCCCACGACGTGAGGTCGAATTGATAGGTGTATTCGGGGCCGACGACTGTCACGTCGTCCTCGGATATCGCCGAGATGCCTTGCAGAATTTCGAGCACGCCGACGGTGACGAGGAGAACCGCTCCGCCGAGCGCGCTTCCTTTTGCCACACCCTGCTTGACCAGTGAATCCTCGGACATGACCGCCCCTAGATTTCAAGTGCGAAATTGCCTGGCGTAACTCCGTATTGCGACTATTTACGGTGGTGAAGTATCCCGCCACGGGGCAAATCAAACATTGAGCGCTGCTCGTCCTCGCGATATTCACTCGCCTACGAATTCGAAAGAACCTACCGTGGCGGCATGGATATGGGGGACGTGGGCAGGTCGACGGCGACTGCACCTGAGGTGATCCGGACGGACCGACTGGTACTTCGCACCTATCGGCCGGGTGATCACCGGGATCTACTCGTCTTCCACGGGCGCAGCGACGTATGCCGGTACCTGTTCAACGAGCCTTGGGATCTCGCGGCGGCCCGAGAGGCCGTGCAGACCAGGATTTCTCGCCGTGACCTCGCGGCCGGTGCCCTGGCGCTTGTTGTCGAATACGACGGTCAGGTTGTGGGAAGCGTGAGTGCGTGGCTTGTCGACGAGCCCGAGCGCACCGCCGAACTCGGGTGGGCATTCTCGCCCGAGTTCGGCGGCCGCGGATTCGCGACGGAAGCGGTGACGGCTCTGCTCGATTATGTATTCGCGACTCCCCGATTGCACCGCGTGATCGCGCAGATGGATTCGAGAAACGAATCTTCGGCACGACTCGCGCAGCGTATCGGTATGCGGCGAGAGGGACATTTTCGGCAGAACGCGTGGATCAAGAACGAATGGACCGACACTCTGGTTTTCGCGACACTGCGCAGTGAGTGGCCTTCAGGTGCGTGATCGGACCGCGTGGGCTGCTACTTGGCGACCAGTTCGGTCAACTGTGGAACGAGCTCGTCGGTTGCCCACGGGACACTCAGAACGCTGACGTACATGGTCGCCGCTGTCAGGCGATTGTCGGTGATCCACAAGTCCTTTCCGTTGGCGATGACCGGCCACCGCGCGAACAGAGTGTTGGCCAACGTGCTGTCGACTTCCGACTGATCGCTTGCCCATCCGAGATACACGTCGGTGTTGATCGTGTCGAGTTTCTCCATGCTGATGCCGAACAGGAAAGAGTCGCCTGCAAAGTTCTTGGCGCCGTTCACCACGTCGGGAGCAACTGTGAGCCCAAGGTTTTCGACGAACTTGACGCGTGGATCGTCGGGGCCGTAGATGGCGGTTTCGGTTTCTCCCTCGCGGATGTAGGACCCGAAGGCAAAGGTGACCCCGTTGAATTCCGGATGGCTCGCCTTCGACTCCTGGACAGTTTCCTCCGCGGACTTGATCAGCGCAGCGGTCTGAGTGGGGCGACCGAGAGCCTTGCCGACATCGGTGGCCAGGTTCTGCCACGAACTCGGCTGGTACGGCTTGGTGTCGTAGGGGAGTGTCGGGGCGATCGAACTCAGGCGCTGGTAGTCCTGCTCGGAGAAACCGGAATACGGCGCAAGAATCAGATCGGGTGCGACATTGAGTATCTGTTCGAACAGGAGCTCCCCGCTGTCGGAGTAGTACGGCGCAGGCGTGGGCAGTGTCTGGCCCGACTTCTCGAGTTCCGCGCGGGTCCACGGCAGGAAGCCGTCGGCGTCGCCGGCCCACGAGTCCTTCTGCATCGCTACCGGGGTGACTCCCAGGGCGATGACGGTGTCTGCCGCTGCGGAATCGAGGGTGAGGACCCTGGTCGGTTCCTTGTCGATGACGGTTTCACCGAATGCGTGCTTGATCGTGACGGGAAACGCGCCGTCCTCGACGGCGGATGCCGACGAATTGTTTCCTTCGGTCTCGGTCGACGACTGTGTGCAGGCGGTCAGAGGCAGTGCGGCCGCCACCATCAGCGCAACGACTATTCGTCGCCTCCGCTGGGGACGAATTCTCTGACGGGCAGATCTGAACACGCGAAACTCCTCGGGATTGATCGGGGAAGTGCTTGCACGACTCAGTGCCTCGAGCACATGAGAGCAGGCTTACCTAAGTGAATGTAGGGCGCGTCCGTGTAGCGAAGGGGCCAGCAGATGTCGACAACAGGTCAGGCTTGCGTCAGTTGACGGCGGCGAGAGCATTGCCGGGGGTGTAGCCGACCGTCTTGCGGAAGGCGGCGATGAACGAACTCGACGTCCCGTACCCGACTCGACGACTGACTGCATTCACACTCATCCCGGTCCCGAGCATTCCCAAGGCCGTACTCATGCGAACCAGGGTGCGCCACTGCGCAAAGCTCAAGGCGAGTTCCGCGGCGAAGATCCGGGTGACCGTGCGTCGGCTGAGATTGAGAACGTGCGCCCACTGATCGAGTGATCGATCGTCCGCGGGATCAGACAGAACTTTGTCGACGAGTATCCGTAGCCGAGGATCGCGGGGGATCGGCACGTCGAAATGCGGGGCCGATGCGGGAGTGAGGAGATCGACGCAGACCTGCTGAGCCCGAAGGCGTTGTTCTGCAGGCATTCCGGTATGGGCGAGGTGGATCAGCAGAACTCGCGCCGCCTCGCTCAGCGTCACGATGCACGGTTCGTTCCAGGCGGGAGTCCACAACTCGGGGGTGAAGAGAGTGGCGCGGAATGCGACGTGGGGATTGGCCTGACCCTCGTGGAGGACCCCGCGAGGGATCCACAGGCCGACGCCGGGCGTGACGGTCCAGAGTTGATTGTCGATGATCATGTTGACGACGCCGCGGTCGGACCAGATGAGTTCGTGCTCGGCATGAGCGTGCTGTGGCCACTGCGTGATGTGGTCGGTCTCGACGATGTACGTCGTCAGTTGAAACGGCGCCGGGACGGCGCGCGCCATCGGGGTGTGGCGTTCGGGTTCCCGTAAGTGCGGACCGTCGTCCAGGTGTGGACCACCGTCGATTTCACGAAGGGCAGGGATCGGCACCGCGGACTACCTCCAAAGCAAAGTTAGGTAAACCTTACACCCTGTTTGCTGGGCTCAGTGGCCCGCACCGAGTTCGATGAGAAGCACGCCTGCCGCGATAAGGCCGATCCCCACGATCATGAGCTTGGTCAGCGGTTCGCGAAAGAGAATGCGGGATGCGATTGCCGTCAGCGCCACCCCACATGCAGTCCAGATGCCGTACGCAACGCCGATCGTCAGGCCCGCGTCGAGTGCGAGCGTGAGGAAAGCGAAAGCGGCGAGGTACCCCACGGCGACAACCGCGAGCCATCGCTTGTCGCTGCCGTCCTGCGACGCCATCCGCAGCGACAACGTCGCGGTGACCTCGGAAATAATTGCAGCGATCAGAAATAGGAAGGTCATGCCGGGTCCACCGGCCCGCTGTCGGCAGCAACCTGGGAACCGAGTTCGACGCACAGGACTCCGCCGATGACCAGGGCAATACCGACGCCCATCGTTGCTGTCAGCGGGTCGCCGAAAAGGAAAGTTGCGAACACGGCGGTCAGGACAACTCCGGTTGCGCCCCAGATTCCGTATGCGACACCGAGTCCCATGCCCTCCCGCAGGACGAACGACAAGGCGGTGAATGCCGCGAGATATCCGCCGACGACCACGATGTACCAAGCGGGGTGATCGAGGGCGGCGCGCAACGACAGAGTTGCAGACACCTCGGTCAGGATCGCGGTGATCAACAGTAGCCATTTCTTCACGGTTCGGATTCTGTCAGGCTCCACGGATTCCGGTCGCGCACTACGGTTGAGACATGACGTGCGTGCTGCTCGGCGGAATCCGATACGGTGACATCCGCCACGATGTGTCCGGTGGCGACGCAGCCGCGACACCGATTCTCGACTGGGGCCACCACGACGTGGCCCGCCTATACGAGGACATTGCAGAAGGTGCGATCCAGTCGGCGCAGGAGTTTCTGGTGTCGGCGCATCGCAGCGTCGCTGCAACGATTCGGGCGGTGTACGGACTCGACGACCGGCAACCCGTCTCGGTGACATTGAGTCGAGGGCGCGGATCATGCAGCCAGAGACTTGCCGTCGTCGAAGCGTTGGCTCGCCGCCGAGGTATCGCCACCCGCGTCCGCGGTCTCGTACTTCGCGGGGAATTCTGGTATCCGCGATTTCGGCATCTACGTGCGGTGATTCCGAAGTCAGTGCTGCTGGCGTGGCCGGAATTTCTGATCGACGGACGCTGGCAGGACATCTCCGAGATCGTTGCACCTGCGGCAGTCTCATCGGTGCAACCGTTCACGAACACCGGCGAGGAAACACTGTTCGACGCGATCGGACGCGCTCCGATCAGCTGGGTGGATCGGTTTCGTGTGATTGCTTGGACTTCTCCGAGTTCGTCGACCGTGATCTGGGCACCTTCGAATCGCGCGACAATCTTTTCGAGGAGTTTGGACAGACGATGTCGACCCCCGTCAGAATTCTCGTCGATCCGGTTTTCCGGAACTGGAGTGCATCCGGCTGACGCGCGACGCGAGGTCTAGGCTGTTCTCCATGTCTGTGCGTACCCCATTGGTCCCTGGAACCGTCTCTCCCGTCCTCGCTGTGCCCTCGAAGATCGAGCGGCCCGAGTACGCGTGGAAGCCGACCGCCAAAGAGGGCAACGAGCCCTGGGTTCAGACGCCGGAGACGATCGAGGCGATGCGCATCGCCAGCAAGATCGCTGCCGGCGCGCTGCAGGAAGCCGGCAAGGCTGTCGCTCCCGGTGTCACGACCGACGAACTCGACCGCATCGCACACGAGTTCATGCTCGACCACGGCGCATACCCGTCGACGTTGGGCTACAAGAGCTTTCCCAAGTCGTGCTGCACGTCTCTCAACGAGGTGATCTGCCACGGAATCCCCGACTCGACCGTGATCCAGGACGGCGACATCGTCAATATCGACGTCACCGCGTACATCAACGGGGTTCACGGCGACACCAATGCGACGTTCCTCGCCGGTGACGTGTCCGAAGAGAACCGCTTGCTCGTCGAGCGCACGCACGAGGCAACGATGCGGGCCATCAAAGCCGTCAAACCCGGCCGCGCGCTCAACGTGATCGGACGTGTCATCGAGTCATACGCCCATCGGTTCGGGTACGGCGTCGTCCGGGACTTCACCGGACACGGTATCGGCGAGACCTTCCACAACGGCCTCGTGATCCTGCACTACGACGAGCCCGCGGTCGAGACGATCATCGAACCGGGCATGGTCTTCACGATCGAACCGATGATCAACCTCGGTGGTATCGACTACGAGATCTGGGAGGACGGCTGGACCGTCGTCACCAAGGACCGTAAGTGGACGGCACAGTTCGAGCACACCTTGGTGGTCACCGAGACCGGTGCAGAGATTCTCACCCTGCCTTGAGTTCGGAGATGCGCGGCGCTCTGCTGGTAGCCGGCACGACATCCGACGCCGGCAAGAGCGTTCTGGTGGCCGGACTGTGCCGCATGCTGGCGCGTCGAGGCGTCAGAGTTGCGCCGTTCAAGGCACAGAACATGTCGAACAATTCCGTGGTCACGCTCGACGGCGGAGAGATCGGCCGTGCGCAGGCTCTTCAAGCACGAGCGTGCGGGCTCGAACCGAGTGTTCGGTTCAATCCGGTGCTGCTCAAGCCGGGCAGTGACCGGACGTCGCAACTTGTCGTTAGGGGCAAGGCGATGACCACAGTGGGTGCTCGCGACTACATGCAGCATCGGCAGTGGCTTCGCGCCGTCGTGGCCGAGGATCTCGAATCGCTTCGATCCGAGTTCGACGTCGTGATTTGTGAAGGCGCGGGTTCCCCGGCTGAAATTAATTTACGTGCAACAGATCTCGCCAATATGGGGTTGGCGGAGGCTGCGCAGATTCCGGTCGTCGTCGTCGGTGACATCGATCGCGGCGGCGTCCTGGCCCATCTGTTCGGGACCGTTGCGGTGCTCTCGCCGAGCGACCAGGCATTGATCGCGGGATTTGTGATCAACAAATTCCGCGGTGACGTTGCACTGTTGGAACCTGGACTGGATCAACTGCGCAGCCTCACCGGTCGACCCACTCTCGGAGTGATCCCGTTTGCCGACGATCTTTGGCTCGACGCCGAGGATTCGCTTGGCGTCACCGGCAACGCCCCGGTAGGGCGCCCTGGCCCACCCGTCGGTTCGGCCTGGCTCACCGTTGCTGCGGTTCGGCTCCCGCGCATCTCCAACTCGACGGATGTCGAGGCGCTTGCATGTGAACCGGGCGTGGCAGTTTCGTGGGTGACCGATCCGTCGCGGATCCGCGACGCAGACCTCGTGGTGATCCCCGGTAGTAAGTCCACCGTGAGTGACCTCGAGTGGCTGCGCCGTACCGGCCTGGCCGACGAGATCATCGCCCGAGCAGGTCGCGGGCAGGCCGTGCTGGGAGTCTGCGGCGGATACCAGATGCTGGGTAATTCCATCGTCGACGACGTCGAATCAGGATCAGGGATTACCGCAGGACTCGGTCTGCTGGACCTCGACATCGAATTCGCTTCGGACAAAGTGCTGGCGCAGGTAACCGGTTCCGCCGACGGTATCTCGGTGTCGGGGTACGAGATTCATCACGGACGCGTCGTGCGCAACGGGGACCGCCCATTGCTGGCGGACTCGGGCGGTGTGCCGGAAGGCAGTGTGCGAGGGTCTGTTCGAGGGACACATTGGCATGGTCTCCTGGAAAGTGACGACTTTCGGCGCAGCCTGCTGCGTGAGATCGCGGTTCCCGGTTTTGTTGCTGCACCCGACACCTCGGTTGCCGCGGTGCGAGAACAACAACTCGACCTTCTCGCTGATCTCGTCGAGCAGCACCTCGATCAGGATCTACTCGAGAAACTGATCAACGGTGGGGCGCCTGTCGGGCTTCCCGTCATTGCCTCCGCACTCGAAGCCTGAGAGCGCTCCCGCGGGCGTCGGCGTGCACGCGGTAGAATAGCCAGGCCTCACTCCCGCGACGGCTCCCTAGTAGGAGTGTGCGCGGTGACAGATCAATTCGACGGCTTGCTTACCGACTTCAGTGACGAGGTGCTGGTCGACTCGGCAATGCTCGGCGATCATGCGGCCTTCGACGTCATCGTTCGCCGATACGGCCCGCACTTGTATCGATTTGCCCGTCGACTCGTCACCAGTGAGAGTGACGTCGACGACATCGTCCAGGAAACCTGCCTAGCCGCCTGGCGCCAACTTCCGGGGTTTCAGCGGCGCTCGAGCATCAAGACCTGGTTGTTCGCGATCTGTTCTCGCAAGATCTCGGATGTCCATCGAAAAGTCGGCTCCTGCGCCGCCGATGTGGACGGACTTCGGGACGAAGTCGATACTCGATTGCGCGATCCGAGCGAGGAAGTATGCGGCACAGCATTTCTCGACGCTCTTGAAGCCGAACTCGATCGTCTACCGCTGCGTCAGCGCGCCGCCTGGGTCTTGCGGGAAGTGGAGGGCATGACGTATCCACAGATCGCAGTTGTCCTGGAACTGAGTCCGGACGCGGTTCGTGGCCAACACACTCGGGCGAGGCGGAATCTGGGTCTCGCGCTCGACCGATGGCGATGACGACTCGGCGGTTTGCCGGGTTCTGTCACCGAACTCACTCTCCTGACGGCCCGGGTAGCTGGAAGAATGCTTCGTCGTGGATACCGCTTTCGACCCCAGAGGCTTCGACCCGAGAACCGAGGATTCGGTGCCGTCGGTAATGCCGGACGATGCGACGGCAACGGGTGCTGACGTCGCCGTCGAGGCTGCGGAAACTCGGCTGACTGCAAGCGCGGTCCGGGAGTTGCTGGCAGCGCTCGGAGGAAGTATCGGTGACGAGGACGAACTCGTGGTCCTGCTCCAGCGGGCCGTCGAAATCGCGAACGACGCCATCGAGGGCGCCGACAGCATCGGCGTCACCATCGATCTGGCCGGGCAGACCTACACCGCCGTGCACACCGATTCGCGAACCTTGCGCGTCGACATCGAGCAATACGACGCCGGCGACGGACCATGTCTGCACGCCGCTCGAACCGGTGACACCGTTGTCGTCGACGCCGAGACCAGCGCGGAACGCTGGCCGCGGTTCGCGGCGGCGGCGAAGGACGAAGGGATCAAGTCCTTTCTCGCGGCGCCGCTCTTCACGCCGGATCAGCGACTCGGTTCGTTCAACCTGTACGGACGCGCCCCAGCGGCCTTCGATCGCGTCGACGCGGACGTCATGGAGATTCTCACGACAACGGTCTCACGCGCGATCGGCGACTTCTCTCGTTTCAAGTCCGCCAAGGCTGTGGCTGATGCCTTGCAACGTGCGCTCGAGACCCGGGCGCCGATCGAACAGGCCAAAGGCATGCTGATGGCCATCCATCGGATCGACGCCGACACTGCATTTCACATGCTGCGCAAGCAGTCTCAGACGACGAATACCCGGTTGCGCGACGTGGCAGCCGAGATCGTCGAGACGTATTCGGCGCCGCCTACCGCTGTCTAGTTCGAGGGGGACCGACGTACAGCCTCGAGCGCGACGACGACGCCCGCGGCGACAACCACGTGCATCAGCGCGAGCATGACCGTGCTGGCGGCGTCGAAGTCCGCGGCAATGGTCAGAGCGATGGTGCCGAGCGCCACGACTGCACCCACGATCTGGGCGATGCGGATGATCGGCTCCCACTTCAGTGAGATCAACATTGCGACCGACAAACCGGCCAGCAGTGGCACCACCGTCAATGTGATGACCCCACCAGGCGCGACGCTCGCCGGCTTTCCCTGATCTGTCATCTCGAAGGATCCGCCCAATGCGAGGCCGATCAACCACAGGATCAGATTGACGACGAGAGCAATTACCGTGGCGCCGAGTACGGCACGTGGCTTGGTGACGTGGAGGTTGTGTGCGGTTGACGTGATTGCAGACATGGTGTTCTCCCGGCTCGATGCGATGGTCTGGTGACGTCGCTCTGGTGAATAGACCCGCCGGCGGGCAGAAACTCATCGCTGAGGTTGACTATTGCCCGTTGACGACGGGCACTGCGGTGCCGGTGACCGAGATACCGCCGTCGACTGGGATGTCGACCTCGAGCACACTGGGACGCCCGACGTGTCGGCCCTGGTGGATGGTGATCCGCCGCGGAGTGGCCGCGGGTTCGAGTTTGCGCAGGTAACCGCCGGTCGACGCCGCTGCGGACCCGGTTGCGGGATCCTCGACGATGTTTCCCACCGGAAACAGATTTCGGGCTTCGAATGTGGAGTCGTCGAGGGGATGCAGGATTGTCACCGTGCCGGCCCAACCCTGGGCGTCCATCAGGGTTCGCATCGCTACGGGATCGAATGTGAACTCGTCGAAAGCTGCCTGCTCTTGTAGTACGACGATCGGGTGAGTGTTGCCGGCATACGAGAGCATTGCGGGATACCGTACGTCAAGCGCGGACGAATCGACGCCGATGAGCCCGAGCAGTGCCGTCAACACCGCGTGATCGATCGGCGAGACCGACGGTTCGACGCTGGTGAAGGTGGCGGTGGATCTGCCGTCCGCGTCGGTCGCCGTGTCGATCGATACCGGTCCGATCGGCGTCTCGAATGTGAAGGTGCCGGCGCCGTCTCTCTCGGTGAGCGCGATGGCCGTCGCGATAGTGGCATGGCCGCAGAACGGTACTTCGGCGATAGGGGAGAAGTAGCGGATCCGGCTGTGACGCGGATTGCCGCCGAGTTCCGGTTCGATGAGGAACGCCGTCTCTGCATACCCGACTTCAGCTGCAACAGATTGTAATTCGGAGTCATCCAGCCCACGGGCGTCGAGCAGTACGCCGGCGGGATTACCGCCGGCCGGATCCGAACTGAACGCAGTCAGCCGGAGAATGTCGCGAGAAATTGCCATGTCGACCATCTTTGTCCGCTGTCGTCCATCGGGGGAAGAGACATCGCGCGATTGCGGTCCGCGATCTTCGAACTGGACTGCCTCCGGAACAAACCGGCCGCACGGCGTCGTTGGTGCAGATATGAGCAATGACACAGACACCGCCGAAGCGTTGTTCGCACTCGTGGCCCAGGGAAAACAAGGCGTGCTGGCAACCGTCAAGCGTGACGGCCGCCCACAGTTGTCCAACATCATTTACCGCTGGGACGTCGAGTCGAAGACTGCTTCGGTGTCCATCACAGCCGATCGCGCCAAGAGTAAAAATGCGATCCGCGATCCGCGGGTTTCCCTCCACGTCAGCGCGCCCGACTTCTGGAGCTACGCCGTGATCGAAGGACTTGCCGTGGTAACACCCGTCGCGGCCGATCCTCACGACGAAGTGTCTGACGCACTGGTCGAGCTGTACCGGGACATCAGCGGCCAGGAGCATCCCGATTGGGAGGAGTACCGCGAAGCAATGGTTGTGGAGCATCGACAGATCCTCACGGTGCGCGCTGATCACGTCTACGGAATGACGAGGCTCCCCAAACCGTCCGGTACCTGAACTGCGTTGGTTCAGGTAGGGAGATAACGTTACGAGTTAACATGTAATGGTGAAAGCCGAGTCTCCCGCCCGTATCGGACGACCTCGCGACCCAGACAAGGACGAGGCTGTGCTGCTTGCAGCTCGCACACTGCTGGCCGAAGTCGGGTATCAGCAGACGACCATTTCGGCGATTGCCAGGACTGCCGGTGTCAATACGCCGGCCATCTACCGTCGCTGGTCGTCACGGGAAGCCCTGATCGAAGAAGCGGTGCATGGACCGGGCGGACATCCGCTGCCTCGGTCGACCGGTGATTTGCGGGTGGATCTGACGACATGGGTGCACATCTTCCTGGTCCGCGCTGCCCGACCCGCGGCGCGGGCCGGAGTTCCTGGCCTGCTTGCCGATTCGCGGACGGCGGAGGCGCGACAACGTCTGTTGGCTATCGGTGCGCCGGTTCGTGCAGCGTTTCAGGATCTGCTGGACGACGCGGTGAGGCGTGGTGAGATCCCGGCAGGTGCAGACGCGATGTTCTTGTTCGATCTGCTGGCCGGAACGACGACAATGCAGGGGCTGACCCGTGGGCTCGAGGGTCAGGACCGCTTTGTAGATGCCCTCGCACGATCTCTGTACGTCCTGGCTGCGCATCCGGCCGACGTCGTCGGGACGGAAGCGGTGGGGCAATGATCTCGGTTTCGGTGGACGGCGGCGTTGCCGTCGTGACCCTCGACAGGCCTGACAAGCGGAATGCCTTCAACAAGCACATGGGTCGAGAATTGGGGCAGGCGTACCGAAAGCTCGACGAAGACGATTCCGTTCGCGTGATCGTGCTGACCGGTGCGCCACCAGCATTCTGCGCGGGTGCAGATCTTGGCGACGGCGCCGGCACCTTCGATTCACCTGACGGTGAGCAGTTTTCGTCATCACCGGTGGATCCGCCGGCGTTCGAGTTGCGAAAGCCGGTCATCGCAGCGGTGAACGGACATGCGATCGGAATCGGCCTCACCATCGCGATGCAGGCCGATATCAGAATCTTTGCGGCAGACGCCAAGTATGCAATACCGCAGGTTCGCCTCGGTGTATTGCCGGATGCGATGGCGCATTGGACGATTCCGCGCATCGCCGGAATGGCTGTGGCCGCCGACATCCTTTTGACTGGGAGGACGTTCGACGGAGCCGAGGCAATCGCGCTCGGATTGGGTAGCCGTTGCCTGCCCGCTGACGAAGTGCTTTCGGCGGCGTTGGTGATCGCCCGAGACATTGCGACGAACACTGCACCGATGTCGGTGGCACTCTCGAAGCGACTGCTCTGGCAGAGCCAGAGCAGCAGCTGTCGACCAGAGACGGTGGCGGCCATCGAAACGGACCTGCATCTACGCGTCATGGGGAAGCCGGACGCGGTGGAAGGGGTTCGAGCCTTCATGGAACGGCGCACACCTCGATGGGTTTCGAATCTTTCCGACGAGTGGCAGGAAATCCCGTCGGAATGACTCGGCAGTCCGCGGATACTCACTCGCGGACGACTAATGCTCTCGCAGTAACTGTTCGAGACGATGCTTGCAGAACGCGGTGATGTCCGTATGTTCGCCGAGTTTAAGATGTGTGGACAGGCGCAGGAGTGGCACAGCGAGCAGAACCGCAGCCAGTACCTCGTTGAACACAAGGTTCTCGACGCTCCAGCCGGTCAGCTCCTCGTAGCGGGCGATCGTCTCTTCTCGGCTGGGAGTGCCTCGCAAAGGTGTGTGTCCCTCGAATTCGCTACACGCCCAATCGAGAAACAACAGCCAGGCGAGGTCGGCCTCGTGATCGCCGAGGTAGGCCATCTCCCAGTCGAGAACCCCGGCGATCGACTGGTCCGGACCATAGAGGATGTTCGACATCCGGGCATCGCCCCAGCACAGTGTCACATGTTCGGGTTGGTAGATGTTCTCCCTCAGCCAGGCCAGTGCTTTGTCGAATATCGGCGGTAGGTCCGGCGATGCCCAACGAACGGCCCAGTCGAGGTAGTTCACCGCCTGTTCGACCGGATGGGTGCCGAACTTGGGGTAGGAGAGGAATCCGAGTTCGAGCTTGTCCGGGTCCAAGCGATGAATCTGCGCAATCGTCTCGACGCATCCCCACCACATCTTCGCTCGGCCTGCCTCGTCGGCGTCGAAGTATGTTCCGGCACTGTGATACGACGGAAAGTCGCTGGGCGCCTCGGCATTACCGATGCGGTCCATGACGTAGTAGGGGCTGCCGAGTGGGTTGTCACCGCTGTCGATCCACCGAACGTGGGGGACTGCGAGGTCGGACTTCGCGAGCCTTTGTGTCACGAGGAACTGGCGGCGGAGATCGTAGTCGGGGAACAGCGAAACCTCCGGTGGACGCCGGAAAACAAAACCACTCGACTCGCCAGTGGCGCCATCGAGGTCGAACAGGTATGTCTCCGTCGAGAATCCGCGTTCGGTGCGCTTGAAGTTGACGATCTTGGCGCCTCGAGTACCCGGAATGCGCTCCCGGACAAGTGGTTCAAGGGCGGGTGCGATGTCTTCTGCGGCTGTTCGGTCAGTCATTGTTCGTCCCTGTCCGTGTGTTGCTCCAATCGGTGTACCCGTAGCGGGGATTCACGCCCATGAAGACCATTTCCACGAGCCCGTATCCGACTTTGTCTCCCATGCGGACCTCGCACAGCGTCTCGCTGAGCATGCTCACCTGCCGGATTTCATCGAGGTTCGTGATGTCGACGGTGAAGCTGTCGCTGAAGTCCTTGCCGCGGTACATGCCGGAGGCGTAGCCCCGGTACTCGTCGTAACCGGCCAGTCCAGGCCAGAAATCGCACACTGGATTCACCTCGATCACGTCGGTGGTCCGGTCCGCTCGGTGCACGGTGAAAGTGCCGGATTCGACCACCCGCATGTCGTCACGGAATTTCAGGTCGTGCTCGACGTCGATGATCGGTAGCGCGTCCTTGCCGGAACCGATCGGGAAGAGCACCTCGCCCTCGAACTGCCAGCGCGCGCCGGTGCTGGTTTCGCGCTGCGCGAAATGCACTACCTCGTCGTCGAATTGGAATATCCCCATGTAATAGAGGACTCCGTTCGGAACCTCGGACGGCTGCAGGTTCGCGCCCTCGGACAGACTGCCGCCGCCACCGCCGTGTCGTACGCCCCACGAGTGATCGCGGCCGAACCACCAGTTGTCGGGATCGATGTCGATGCGGGTGCCGTCGATTTCGATCCAACCCGTGATGGTGCCGTTCTGGTAGAAGCGTCGGGCGTCTTCGCGAACGCGGCCGCGCGTGCGATGGAACGCTGCCGTCTGCTCGTACACCGGGAAGTCGCCGTGGAAGTCGAGTTGCAGGCTCAATCCGTGTTCGTTTGCGTCGACCGTGGAACGTACCTGGCGGAGTGGTTCGACGATTTCATAGGTGTACGGCCCCACACTCCACGCTGCCAGTCCTCCGGTCTGAGGGTTCAACTCGGTGGACAGGCGCACCACGCGGGCTTCCTCGCCCTTGCGCGTCACCATCGCGTAGGCGTCGAGGACGTTGCGGTTCGGGTATTTGGCCAGCCCCGTCATGATGCTGATCTCGCCCGTTTTGTCGAAGCCGTACATCACGATGCGTTCGGTCCAGCGCAGGTCACTTTGCGAGACGTGGTCGAGTGTCGTCGGGAGTTGATGAATGAGTAGTTCGTCGTGCGGTGTGATCACGGTAGGTCCTTCTGTCAACGGGGTGGATGTCCACAATCTATTACGGAGCGCTACGCAACGTAATGGTTTTCGGCGAAACCGGTCGGGTACTGTCCGCAGTTGTGGACCAACGCAAGGATCGACGTATCGGCACCGTCGGAGTGGGGCGCCCTCGAGATCCGCAGGTGGACGACGCCATCCTCACCGCCGCCCGCGAGTTGCTGGCGGAGCAGGGTTACCAGAAGACCACGATCACAGCCATCGCGCGAAGGGCCGAACTGGGCACTGCCGCAATTTATCGGCGCTGGGCGACCAAGGAATCCATCATCGAGGATGCGGTCTTCGGAATGCAGGATGCGGCGCTACCGGTGACCACGTCGAATTTGCGTGACGACATGCAGGCCTGGACGAGATGGTTCCTCGCGAGAGTTGCCGAACCGGCAACGCGCGCAGCGATTCCCGGCCTGCTGTCGGCCTACCATCAAGAAGACGGCGCCTACGAACAACTGGTTCGGAGATCGGAAGACCCGGCCCGGCTCGCGCTCGCCGAGCGCGTGCGTGTCGAATTTCCCGAGCGGGCCGACGCGGAAATCGTGTCGACCGCCGATGTGGCCTTCGACATTCTCGTTGCAACCACCATCGTGCGGGGCCTCACGAGTGGCCTCGCCGACGGTGACGCGTTCTGCACGCGCACTGCGGACGCACTGGTTCTGCTTCTCACGGCCGCCGGTGCCGAGGCACGTCGATGACCAGCTGACCGAGGCGCTTCCTCCGGTCAGACGCTCGGTGCTTCGGCCCACCCCCCACCCGAGCGAACGGTACATCGGTCGCCTCAGATGCGCCGAAAGCCACTTTCGCTCGGAAGGGAGGGGGTAACGAGGTGGTACAGAGCGAACAAATCGGGCTCGCAGCGGTGGTGTGAATGTATGAGTGGTCATACTTCTGTCGACTCCAGGGTCCTCCACAGTGTGGATCGCGTACCGTTTCCAGACATGGAATTGACTCGAGTAGCGGTGGGCAGTGGTTCGTGCACCGTTCGGATCGACGGGCCGGTCAGCAAGCATGCGGTACTCCTGCTCCCCGGCAAGGGCGACCCCGTCGACTTGTACGACGATGTGTGTGAGCGACTGCATCATTCGGATCTGCGGACCGTCGCGGTGGAATCGATCGAGAATCTCGACGAGACCTCGGCAGTGGTACTGCTGGACGAGTTGAACATCGCCTGGGTGAATCTGGTCGGTCACCGGGAGGGCGCCGATCTCGCGTGGCTGTTGGCTGCACGTCAGTTCGGCCGCTTCGCGAGTTTGATCGCCGTGGACCGTGGTCACCCGTCAGCAAGCGATATTGCCGGCGTTCCGCCGGTCGAGGTTCCGACCACCGTCGTCGTGGGCAGTGGAGGTCGGGCCATCGCCGACGCCAGTGGTCGTTTCGTGTACTCCGACTTTCGCGTGACGGAACTTCCGGGTGTCGACGACGTCGTGAAGTCGGCACCGGCCGAACTCGCAACCGAGATCGTGCTGCGTACCAGCCCCTGGTGACACTCTGACCTACGGAAAGGCGGGCACTCCCACTATGCGGAGTGCCCGCCTTTTCGGCGTCATGCGGGTTGGTCGTGGTCAGATGTCGAGGCCGAGCAGCGCGTTCTCGACTACTTCGGCCAGGGCCGGGTGGATCCAGTACTGGCCGCGGGCCATGTCCTGAGCTGACAAACCGAAGCTCATCGCCTGGATGAGCGGCTGGATGACGGTCGGGGCCTGCGTACCCATGACGTGGGCGCCGAGGATGCGTCCGGTGCCGCGCTCGGCGATCACCTTGCAGATGCCCTCCTGATCTTCCATCGCCCAGCCGTACGCGACGTCGCCGTATGCCTGCACCTTGACCGTGATGTCGAGTCCGGCGTCGCGAGCCTGCTTCTCGGTCATTCCGACATCGGCGATCTGCGGGTCGGTGAACACTGCAGCGGGTACGAAGCGGTGATCGGTGCTGCGAAGCCCGGACGTGTCCTTCCAGGCGTCCTGGAGCAGGTTGTGCTGAACGACTCGCGCTTCGTGATTGGCGACGTGCTTGAGTTGGTACGGCGAGGAGACGTCACCGAGCGCGAAGACACCCTCGGCGGTGGTGCGTTGGTATTCGTCGACCACGATCGAGCCCTTGTCGTCGAGTTCGACTCCGGCCTTGTCGAGGCCGAGTAGATCGCCGTTGGGCTGCCGACCCACCGCGACGAGGAGGACGTCACCGGAAACGACTGTGCCGTTTGCCAGTTCGACGGCGATGTTGTCGCCGTCGCCGCGTACCGACGTGAGGGGTGAGCCCAGATGGACGTCCCACTTCTGTTCGGCCAACTCGGTGAAGCGCTCGGATATCTCGTCGTCGAGGTGCCGTAGCAGTCGCTGGCTGCGACCGATGATCGACACGCGGGAACCCAACGCGGAGAACACGTGTGCGAATTCGGTGGCGATGAATCCGGAGCCTACGATCACGAGGTGTTCAGGGAGTTCCGGCAGTCGCATGATGTCTTCGTTGGTGTAGTACTTCACACCACTCGACGCGATCTCTTCCGGGATGATCGGACGTGAACCGGCTGCGATGACCACCTGGTCAGCGGTGATCGTCTCGCCGGTTCCGGTGTCGATCGTCTTGTCGCCGGTGAACGTGGCGTGGCCGCGATAGACGGTGGTGTTGGGGCTGTCTTCGCTGCGGTACCGCTCTCCACCTGCAGAAATGGGATCGATGCGGCCGAAGACGCGCTTGACGATGTCGGACCAACGGACGCCGTCGAGCGTGGCGTCGACGCCGTACTTCTCGGCAGTGGTGATGGTGCGTGCCACCTCGGCGGCGTAGACGAACATCTTGGTCGGAATGCACCCGACATTGAGGCACGTTCCGCCGAAGGTGCCCTCTTCGAGGATTGCGATCTTCTTGCCGTCGAACCGCTCGTCGGGCAGCGAGTTTCCGGATCCGCTGCCGATGATTGCAAGGTCGTAGTGCGTCACTGCGCGATCTCCTGTGTGTTGCTTGCTGTGCTTGCCGAACTTTCTACGGCCGGGGTGAGGTGGCCGTCGAGCCACTCCAACCACAGATCGAGTTCGGAAAAGGCTGTGGCCAAGGGCTTCTCGGTGGAAAGGAACACGTCGTGGCGGGCGCCGTCGATCGGGACGATAGTGGTGCGATCGCCGAGGCACCCCGCCCAGCGTGCGATCTGTTTGACGTCGAGAACGGAATCGGCGAGGTCGACGCTCGGGTTGTACGCCTTCGCGAACTGCGACTTCTTCGAGCGCAGGATCAGCGCAGGCACTCCGATGTCGAGGCCGCGGTGAAGTTTCGCGTGACCCGCTCGAACCGCGCGCATCCACCCGAAGGTGACGGGGCAGCCGGCCAGTGGCTTCCAATCGAGGTTGTAATCCCAGACGCCGTTGGCCGAAACATGAAGACTGGAACCGTAAGTCGGTAGTCCCGTTCCCGGGATCACGGTCTTTGCCGACACTCGTCCGAGGGCGTCGATCGCTGTAGTGCCGACGTTGCGAACTACCGAAGGACCCTGAAGGTCGAACCACGGGCTGTTGAGGACCAGCCCGCAGATTCCGGCTCCGGCGCTGCCACCGGGCTTGCGCTGCAAACGGTTCAGCCAGAGCGGAACGATCAGACCGCCGGTGGAGTGCGCCATGAGCAACACCTCGCTGCCCTCGGTCTCGCTGCGGACGATGCGCAGCGCTTCGTTCAGTTCGGCGTCGTAGAGCGCAAGGTCGGAGACGTAATGAGCTGTGTGCCCCGGCTTGAGGGAGCGCCCGCACTTACGCAGATCGAGTGCGAAGAACGCGTAACCCTGTTCGGCGAAATGCTCGGCCAGGTGCTTCTGGAAGAAGTAGTCGGTGAAGCCGTGCACGTACAAGACGGCACGACGTGTCTTCACCGCCTCCTTCTGCGGTTGGTAGCGGACCAGTGTTGCGTCCACCTCGCCTTCGCCGTCCGGATCCGCTCCGAGGGGGATCGTCAGCTGCTGATATCCGTCACCGAGGACGTCTGGAACCCAAGTAGTCACAAATCACAATCTAATCGTCGTTTCAGGTGCGCGTTGTAGAGCACAATTGGGGGTGGTGAACCGCGCGAGTACGCACGGGTAACCTATTCGGCGTAACACAGCAGGCGGATGCGCGCACGGCTAATGACAAGGAAGTCGATTCTCCAGTGTCGAATCAGAACGCGGTAGAGACGAAGACGGATGTAGTGCTCGTGGGCGCAGGCATCATGAGCGCCACGCTGGGCGCATTGCTGCGCCAGCTGCAGCCCGATTGGTCGATCTCGACCTTCGAGCGGCTCGATGCCGTCGCAGCCGAGAGCAGCGACCCCTGGAACAACGCGGGAACCGGTCACTCCGCCCTGTGTGAGCTCAATTACACCCCGGAGAACTCGGACGGCACGGTCGACATCAAGAAGGCCGTCAACGTCAACGAGCAGTTCCAGGTGTCCCGCCAGTTCTGGGCACACGCGGTCGAGCAGGGCGTCCTGACTCAGCCCAAGGAATTCATCAACCCCATCGCACACGTGAGCTTCGTTCACGGTGAGGCCAACGCCAAGTACCTGCGTGCTCGCTACGACGCACTTGCCGGCCACACGCTCTTCCGCGGCATGGAATACATCGACGATCCGGCCGAGTTCAGCAAGCGTTTGCCACTCATGGCCAAGGGACGCGACTTCTCGGATCCCATCGCCCTGAACTGGAGCCAAGACGGCACCGACGTCGATTTCGGAGCGCTCACCAAGCAGCTCATCGGCTACATCGGTAAGACCGGCGGCAAGATGTACTTCGGCCACGAGGTCACCAACCTGACCCAGAACTCGGACAAGTCCTGGACCGTCAAGGTCACCAACCGTCGTACCGGTGAAAAGCGCACCGTTCGCTCGCGCTTCGTGTTCGTCGGTGCCGGTGGCGGCGCCCTGCACCTGCTGCAGAAGTCGGGCATCAAGGAAGCCAAGGGCTTCGGCGGCTTCCCGGTCAGCGGCGCTTTCCTGCGCTGCACCAACCCCGAACTCATCGACCAGCACAGCGCCAAGGTCTACGGCAAGGCTGCTGTCGGCGCCCCGCCCATGTCGGTGCCTCACCTCGACACCCGTGTCATCGGCAACAAGCCGGGTCTGCTGTTCGGCCCGTACGCCGGTTGGTCGCCGAAGTTCCTCAAGCAGGGTCGCGTCACGGACCTGCCCGGCTCGGTCAAGCCGAACAACATCCTCTCGATGCTCGGCGTCGGTGTCAGCGAGCTCGGCCTGGTCAAGTACCTGGTGAGCGAGCTCGCCAAGAACGAAGCCGGTCGCATCTGGGATCTGCGTGAATTCGCGCCCAAGGCGCAGGCGCAGGACTGGGAACTCATCACCGCCGGCCAGCGTGTCCAGGTGATCCGCCGGGCCAAGGGCAAGGGTGGTGTTCTCGAATTCGGCACCGCGGTGGTCGCCGCTGAGGACGGTTCCATCGCCGGCCTGCTCGGTGCTTCGCCCGGTGCGTCGACGGCCGTTCCGGCGATGCTGGACGTGCTCGAGCGCTGCTTCCCGACCGAGTTCCAGGGTTGGAAGGGCAAGCTTCGCGAGATGGTTCCGTCCATCGGCGTCAAACTCACCGACAACGAAGGCCTGTTCAACCAGGTCTGGGATTGGTCCTCGAAGGTTCTCGAGCTCGATTCTGCCGGTGCTTCCGAATCGGCTCCGGTCGCGGATACCGCCGCGACTGTGTGATAGTCCAACCCATGACGGCAACAGCAGCTTTGAAGCGTTCATGGGCACTCGACCTCGACAACAAGACCTTCTACGAGTTGTTGAAGCTTCGAGTGGAGGTCTTTGTCGTCGAGCAGGCCTGCCCGTATCCCGAGTTGGACGGGCGGGACCTGCTGACGGAAACCCGCCACTTCTGGCTCGAGCAGGACGGCCAGGTGGTGTGCACACTCCGTCTGCTCGAAGAGCACGACGACGGAAACAAGAGCTTCCGAATCGGGCGTCTCTGCACGTCGCGTCAGGCTCGTGGACAGGGGCATACGACCCGCCTCCTGCAGGCTGCGCTGGCCGAGGTCGGCGAAGCGCCGTGTCGGATCAACGCGCAGACCTACCTGGTCGAGATGTACGCCAAGCACGGATTCAAGGCCGACGGTGAAGAGTTCATCGAAGACGGCATCCCGCACACCCCGATGCGTCGTGGTGGGGGAGAGCCTTTCGTGGCTGTCAGCTAGTTCGTCGGAGATTTGACCCTGGTCGGCTCATGGGAAAGTGAGCCGACTAGGGTTTTTTCGATACCGAATGCTCGCGGGGAAGTCCTGTTCGATCCAGGCGCGGTCCCGCCACTGTGAAAGATCTCTCCTCTACCGATTGGTCGGGAGATCTCAGCCAGGTTGCCGCGACATTCGAGTGCAGCCAAATTCTCGGCGAGGAAACCGAGAGGTGGAGGGATATCGACGTGCGAAGTGAAGAAGATCGACCAGTGGCGGGCTTCCCGTTCAGTGCTGTGGTCGGCCAGGATCAATTGCGATTGGCGCTGATCCTGTGTGCTGTGCATCCGGGGATCGGTGGAGTCCTGGTCCGCGGTGAGAAGGGAACTGCCAAGTCGACGGTCGTGCGCGCGCTGACTGCGCTGCTGCCCGCGGTCGACGACGCCGGAACGATGCGACCGGCCCGCTTGGTGGAACTGCCCGTCGGCGCCACCGAAGACCGAGTTATCGGCTCGATCGACCTCGAGAAAGTTCTCCGTGACGGTGAGCGCGCTTTCCAGCCGGGCCTGCTTGCCGCCGCTCACCAGGGTGTTCTGTACGTCGACGAGGTGAATCTGCTTCACGACCACCTGGTCGACGTGCTTCTCGACGCCGCGGCGATGGGCAGGGTCCACATCGAGCGTGACGGCATCTCCCATTCGCACCCGGCCAAGTTCGTACTCGTCGGCACGATGAATCCCGAAGAGGGAGAACTACGTCCGCAGTTGTTGGACCGATTCGGTCTGGCTGTCGACGTCGCAGCTTCCCGCGACGTCGACGTGCGCATGGAAGTGGTGCGTCGCCGCCTCGACTACGAGCGTGACCCCGAGGCATTTGTCGCTCGGTACGAATCAGCCGATGAGGAGTTGGCAGCCGAAATCCTCACGGCGCGTGAGAAACTGGACTCGGTCGAGCTGAGCAACCGCGAGCTGCGTCGTATCGCCTCGCTGTGTGCGTCGTTCGACGTCGACGGAATGCGCGCCGACTTGGTGCTCGCGCGCACCGCGACCGCCCACGCCGCGTGGCGAGGCGACACTGAGGTCACTGCGGAGGACGTGCGAGTAGCGGCGGAACTGACGCTGCCGCATCGCCGCCGCCGCGATCCGTTCGACGAGCCGGGCTTGGACCAGCAGCAGTTGGACGACGCACTCGAGCAGGCCGATCAGGACGCCCAGTCTCAGGTCGAGGACGACGCGCGCGACGGAGAGCCCGAACCTCCCGAGAGTCCCGAAGACCGTGGCCCTGACGAAGACCGTGGCCCTGACGAAGGCCGTGGCCCGGAAGATGGTGGCCCGGAAGATGGTGGCCCCGAAGACGAGGGTCCGGACGACGACGGCCCGGAAGACCCTGACGGACCTGGTGGGGGAGTACGCGCCACCGATCGACCTTCGGCACCACCGGCCGGCGAGTTCAAGGCCAAGCTCCTCGAAGTTCCGGGAGTCGGTGAAGGTGCACCGGGACGCCGCTCGCGGTCCATGTCGTCCCGCGGACGGGTCGTGCGATCCACCCGGGAGCGTGGTCACGGGTTGCATCTGACGAGCACGGTCTTCGCCGCAGCCGAGTCCCAAGTTGCGCGCGGTCGCACTGCTGGACGGCTGCGGCTGGCACCTGCTGATCTCCGCGGCGCGATTCGTGAAGGGCGAGAAGGCAATCTGATCGTCTTCGTTGTGGACGCCTCGGGGTCGATGGCGGCACGCGATCGGCTCTCAGCGGTCACCGGTGCGGTTGTGTCGCTGCTGCGCGACGCTTATCAGCGCCGCGACAAGGTCGCCGTCATCACGGTCCGTGGTCGCGAGGCCGAGCTCGTACTGCCGCCGACGTCGTCGGTGGACATCGCTGTTCGTCGTCTGCAGTCCATGCGTACCGGCGGCAAATCGCCACTCGCAGAGGGATTCCTGCGTGCCCGTGAGGTGGTTCTGCGTGAGCGCCTTCGTGATCCGCAGCGTCGCGCCCTCGTCGTCACGCTCACGGACGGCCGGGCTACCGGCGGCAAGGATGCGCTGCATCGCGCCCGCGTCGCCGCGCACCTTCTTGCCGACGCGTCCGTCGCGTCCATCGTCGTCGATTGCGAGACCGGCCTCGTGCGTCTGGGGTTGGCCGCCGAGTTGGCCCGAGAACTACGTGGCGGATACGTCCGCCTCGCCGAATTGTCAGCGCAGCAGGTCGCGGGTGTCGTCCGCGCCGCAGCCTAGATCCCAGCTCAGGAGTTCGCGATGCCCAAGGGTGTTCCCGAGACAGTTCCCGACGACGGTCTGACCACGCGTCAGCGTCGTAACGCGCCGGTACTTGCCGTGCACACCGGCCCTGGAAAGGGGAAGTCCACCGCCGCTTTCGGCATGGCGCTGCGTGCCTGGAATCAAGGGTTCGACATCGGCGTGTTCCAGTTCGTGAAGAGTGCCAAGTGGAAGGTCGGTGAGGAAGCCGCGTTCCGCGCGCTCGGAAACCTGCATGACGAAACCGGTGTCGGTGGGCCGGTGCAGTGGCACAAGATGGGCGAAGGTTGGTCATGGACACGCAAGGCCGGTAGCGAGGAAGATCATGCTGCTGCCGCGGCGGAGGGTTGGCAGGAGATCGCGAGAAGGCTTGCAGGCGAAGAGCATCGATTCTATGTCCTCGACGAGTTCACGTACCCGCTCAAGTGGGGTTGGGTGGACGTGGACGAGGTGGTGCAGACACTGCGCGATCGCCCAGGCAACCAGCACGTCGTCATCACGGGGCGTGACGCCCCGCAGGCGCTGATCGACGCCGCCGACCTCGTGACCGAGATGACGAAGATCAAGCACCCGATGGATGCCGGCCGAAAGGGTCAACGGGGCATCGAATGGTAAGTCCTTCCACTCCGGCCGTGGTGATCGCCGCTCCTGCCTCGGGTAGCGGAAAGACCACGGTGGCAACGGGATTGATCGGTGCGCTGCGACGGTCCGGTAGCAGCGTTGCACCCTTCAAGGTGGGGCCGGACTACATCGACCCGGGTTATCACGGACTCGCGGCAGGGCGGCCCGGACGCAACCTCGACACTGTCCTGGTCGGCCCGGATCGCATCGGACCGCTCTACCGGCATGGAACCGCCGGCTGCGACATCGCCGTGGTCGAAGGCGTCATGGGTCTGTTCGACGGAAAGATCGACGAGGCCAACTCGCAGCCGTCGGCCGAAGGATCGACGGCGCAGGTCGCATCAATCCTCGGTGCGCCGGTGGTTCTCGTCATCGACGCCCGTGGACACAGTCAGAGTCTGGCCGCCGTACTGCACGGCTTCGCGACGTACGACGCAGGTGTGCGCATCGGCGGCGTCATCCTCAACCGCGTCGGGAGCGCTCGTCACGAGCAGGTGTTGCGTCATGCGTGCGACAAGGTCGGCGTCGCGGTGCTCGGAGTGGTACCGCGGTTGACGGAACTCGAAGTTCCGTCTCGGCACCTCGGTCTGATTCCGGCGGCCGAGCACGGCGCGGCCGCCGTGGCCGCGGTGGACGCGATGTCCGACCTGATTGCCTCGCACGTCGATCTGGGTGCTGTTCGCGCGCTGGCCGCCTCGAACGTCAGCTCTGCTGCATGGGATCCGGTTGCCGAAATCGGTGGGCACGCCGAATCTCGGCCGGTGGTCGCCATGGCTGGTGGACCTGCCTTCACCTTCGGCTACGCCGAGCATCGGGAACTACTGACCGCTGGCGGCGCGGACGTGCAGGTGTTCGATCCGTTGCACGACGAGCTTCCCGCGGGAACTGCCGCTCTGGTCCTTCCCGGCGGCTTCCCGGAAGAACACGCGGTGGACCTTGCGGCCAATACCGTTCTGCTGCAGCAGGTTCGTGACCTGGCGGACGGCGGTGCACCGATCCACGCCGAGTGTGCCGGACTGCTCTACCTCGCGCGCAGCCTGGACGGTCACGGCATGGCCGGTGTTGTCGGGGTGGACGCGACGTTCGGAAAACGCCTGACCCTCGGCTACCGCGAGGCAGTGGCGATCAGCGACTCCAGCCTCTTCGACGCGGGCTCCCGTGTCACCGGTCACGAGTTCCACCGAACGTCTCTCGTCTCGACAGACGCGGACGGTTGTGCCGGCGCGTGGGGGTGGCGGCCGTGGGACGGCGGCAGTGTCCGCGAAGGATTTGTTCGCGGCGGCGTCCACGCGTCGTATCTGCACACTCATCCGGTGGGGCAGCCCCAATCGATCGCGAAGTTCGTCGATGCCGCTCGGGGATGACCTCTGTATAGGTGTTGGATTCACGACGAGTGCCACCGCGAAGGACATCGTCGCTGCGGTGAACGCCGTGCTGCGGGGGCAAGCGAGGATCGTGGTCCTCGCCACTGTGACCGGAAAAGCGGCGTCTGCGGCTCTGTTGGCAGCGGCCGATGAGCTGAACGTCCCGATTGCGAGTTTCGACTCGGACGTACTTGGGCGGGTTCGGGTTCCGTCACCGTCGACTCGCGTCGAGCACGCGATCGGGACGGCAAGCGTCGCGGAAGCGGCGGCAATCCTCGCCTCCGTGGGTGGCCGGCTCGTAGTGACCAAGACTGCCAGGGATGGAGTGACCGTAGCCGCGGCCCGTAAAGTTCCCTCCAGCTTGAACAATTCTGACGACGAAACGGAGTGCGAGTGAGCGAGTCCACCGCAGACGAGACCAACTACTTGGTCGGCCTCAACCTGACCGATCGACGCGTGGTCGTGTTCGGTGGCGGCACTGTGGCTCAGCGCCGACTCGGACTGCTGGTCGCCTCCGGTGCCCGTGTTCACGTCATCAGCCGCGCATTCACTCCAGCCGTCGAAGGTATGGCCACGGCCGGACAGATCACGGTCGAAGAGCGCCCGTACGCCGACGGCGACCTCGAAGGTGCGTGGTACGCCATCGCCTCGACCGACGAGCCTGAAACCAATGCGGCGATTGTCGCCGAAGCGGAGCGTCGCCACATCTTCTGCGTGCGCGCCGACAACGCGAAGCATGGCACGGCGGTGACTCCCGCCAGCGCCGAGTACGACGGTATGAGCATCGGAATTCTGGCCGGCGGCGATCACCGTCGTTCGGCAGCCGTGCGCACCGCCGTCGTCGAAGGTCTTCAGTCGGGCGTCCTCGCCGATACGGCCGAGCCTGCTGCTGCGGGTGTTGCCCTCGTCGGTGGTGGCCCGGGTGACCCCGACCTGATCACCGTGCGAGGACGCCGGTTGCTCGCCCGGGCCGACGTCGTCGTGGCTGACAGATTGGCTCCGCCGGAGTTGCTCGCCGAACTGGGTCCGGACGTCGAGGTGATCGACGCCGCGAAGATTCCGTACGGCCGCGCCATGGCTCAGGAGGCCATCAACGCCGCACTGATCGACAACGCGAAGGCAGGCAAGTTCGTGGTCCGCCTCAAGGGCGGGGACCCGTACGTCTTCGGGCGGGGATACGAAGAACTCGAAGCGTGTGCCGCTGCCGGCGTTCCGGTGACCGTAGTGCCCGGAATCACGAGCGCGATCTCGGTCCCGTCGGCCGCAGGCATCCCGGTCACCCACCGCGGCGTCACCCACGAGTTCGTCGTCGTCAGTGGGCACGTGGCTCCGGATCATCCGGATTCGCTGGTCGACTGGTCGGCACTGGCCAAGTTGCGAGGCACGATCGTGCTGCTCATGGCGGTCGAGCGCATCGATCAGTTCGCGAAGGCGCTCGTTGACGGTGGACGCCCCGCAACCACGCCCGTCACCGTGATCCAAGAGGGCACGTTGCGAACTCAGCGTGAACTTCGGGCCGATCTGGCGACCGTTGCTCAGCGCGTCAAGGACGAGGAGATCAAGCCTCCGGCGATCATCGTGATCGGGCCGGTCGCGGGCTTTTCTGTCGACGCTGGGTAACGTGAAGTCTTGTGTCTGATTCCCCAACGTCTGAAACCGCTTCGGCTAACGCTCCGATAGTGACTCGAGTCATCGGGCTCGCCATCATCGTCCTGAGTGGTTTGCAGATGATGGTGGTGCTCGACGGCACCGTCGCAAACCTCGCGCTTGCCCCGCTGCAGGCTGATCTCGGACTGAGCGACAGTGGCCGCAACTGGGTACTGACCTCTTATGCGCTGGCTTTTGGTGGGCTCATGTTGCTCGGTGGGCGCCTCGGTGACGCGTACGGGCGCAAGAAGATGTTCATCGCCGGAGTCTCCCTGTTCACGGTGGCGTCGTTGCTCTGTGGTCTCGCCCTGAACGAGGGCATGTTGATCGCAGCGCGGGCGCTGCAAGGCGTTGGCGCGGCCGTGGCCTCGCCCACCGCCTTCGCCCTTGTTGCCACGACTTTCGCCGCAGGTCCGGCTCGAAATCAGGCCATCGCGATTTTTGCCGCCATGACGGGCGTCGGATCGATCGCCGGTCTGATCATCGGCGGCGCGTTGACCGAGGTGTCATGGCGTCTGATCTTCCTCATCAACGTCCCGATCGGCATCGCGCTCGTCGGCATGGCGTTCCGCGCCCTTCGAGAGACGAATCAGACGCGTCTGGCGTTGGATGTCCCCGGCGCGATCCTCGCAACCCTCGGATGCACCGGTGTCGTTTTTGCTCTCACCGAAGGCCCGGAAATGGGGTGGGGGAGTATCGCCGTCGTCGGGGCATTGGCTGTCGGCCTGGTCGCCCTCGCAGCCTTCCTCTTCGTCGAGCGAACTGCAGACAATCCGCTGTTGCCGTTCTCCTTGTTCGCCGATCGCAACCGCGTCGCGACGTTTCTGGCCATCTTCTTCGTCGGTGGCGCGATGTTCAGCATGACGGCTTTCGTCGCGTTGTTCGTGCAGGACATCATGCAGTATTCGCCGCTGCGTGCCGGTATCGCGTTCATTCCGTTCGCGTTCGGATTAGGCGCCGCCGCCTCGGTTGCATCCAAGCTCGCAGTGAAGATTCAGCCGCGGTGGCTGGTCCTCACCGGCGTCGTGATCATGATCGTCGGACTCCTCTACGGATCTACTCTCGATTCCGATTCCACCTACCTCGCCAACTTGTTCGTGCCCGTGATCGGAATCGGATTCGGTATCGGCCTCGCGATGGTGCCCTTGCCACTGTGCGCGATCGCCGGAGTACCCGAGACCGAGATCGGCCCACTGACCGCCATTTCCCAGGTTGCCCAGACGCTCGGTGGACCACTGGCGCTGTCGGTGATCGGTGCGATGGCGACGTCCAAGACGCTCTCGCTCGGCGGCACTTCAGGCAAGGCCGCGGAGATGAATCCGGCGCAATTGATCGCGCTCGGCGAGGGATACACCTTCGCGCTCGTCGGCTGCGCGGTCTGCGCGGTGTTCGCCGGTATCGCAGCGCTCTGCATCAGGTTCACGCCCTCACAGGTAGCCCAGGCACAAGCGGCGGAGAAGGCAGCTCAGGGAATCGCCTGATCAGCCCTGTTTATCCGCTTCGCCAGCCGATACGATCGTTGCAGGACGTGCCGAGAGTCTCGACGGATCGGGGTGCCGTGATGCGGATCGCGGACATATTGCGAAACAAGGGCAACAGCATCGTCACCATTGACGCACACACGACGGTCAACGGGTTGCTGTGCGATCTCGCCCGCCACAACATCGGGGCCATGGTCGTGGTCGACGACGACGCGGTGGTCGGGATCATCTCCGAACGCGATGTCGTTCGACGCCTGCACGAACGCGGCCCGGATCTCCTGGATATCCAGGTTTCCGAGGTCATGACCGCGCTGATGTACACGTGCGTTCCGGCAGATGCGGTGGACAGCATTGCCGCGATCATGACCGAGCGTCGTATCCGCCATCTGCCGGTCATCGAGGACGGCAGCCTTCTCGGCATCGTGAGTATCGGGGACGTGGTGAAGAGTCGCATCGACGAGCTCAAGAGTGAGCGCGATCAACTCGAGTCGTACATCGATCAGGGCTGATCGATAGGTCGTCTCACGGTGACTACTCTCGTGTGATGGCTGCAATCCAGGAATCCACAGCAGGCGCGGTCACCATCGTGGCCGGCCTCGAGAGCACGTTCGCCGACGAGCTGGGCGCCCTGACCGTGCCGTGGCAGGGTGCTGCCGCGCCTGACCCGCAGTTGCTCGTGGTGAACGAGCAACTGGCCGCGTCGTTGGGATTGGACGTGACGGTGCTGCGAAGTGCGGACGGGGTCGGCGTCCTGTCCGGGTCGACGGTGCCGGTCGGGGCCACACCGGTGGCGATGGCGTATGCGGGCCATCAGTTCGGTGGATACGCACCAATACTCGGGGACGGTCGGGCGTTGTTACTCGGCGAACTCGTCACCAATGACGGGCAGCGAGTTGACTTGCATCTGAAGGGCTCCGGGCCCACGCCGTTCTCTCGGGGCGGCGACGGGTATGCAGTCGTAGGGCCGATGCTGCGCGAATATCTGGTCAGCGAGGCGATGTACGCCCTCGGCATCCCCACCACGCGCGCGCTGTCGGTGGTGGCGACGGGTCGCCACGTTCGCCGCAACGGCGCGGAACCCGGTGCTGTGCTTGCCCGGGTAGCGTCGAGCCATATTCGAGTGGGGACCTTCGAGTTCGCGGCCCGGCAGGGTGAAGTCCTGCAGTCGCTCGCCGACTTCGCGATCGCCCGCCATTACCCGGAGCTGACCGAACTGCCGGCGACGGGTACACACAATCGGTACCTGAGGTTCTTCGAGGCGGTGGTCGAGGCGCAGGCGTCACTGGCGGCGAGGTGGATGCTCGTCGGTTTCGTACACGGGGTCATGAATACCGACAACACGACAATTTCGGGGGAGACCATCGACTACGGTCCGTGCGCCTTCCTCGACGCATTCGATCCGGCGGCAGTGTTCAGCTCGATCGACCACGGGGGCCGCTATGCATTCGGCAATCAGCCCGCTGTACTGAAGTGGAACCTGGCGCGCTTGGCAGAAACACTGTTGCCACTGATCGATTCCACACCCGACGAAGCAATTTCCGCGGTGTCAGCAGTTCTCGAGACCTTCGACGAGCGCTACGAGGGTCACTACGCGGCCGGTCTCGCGGCAAAACTCGGTCTGGCCCAGGCGATCGGCGATCGGACGCTCGTCGACGATCTCCTGACATTGTTGGCGGAACACGGTGCCGATTGGACAGGCAGTTTCCGCGCTCTCGCGGACGAACTGCGCGGAGATTCGGCGCCCCTCGACAATCTTGTGCCACGAGACCACATCGCGCCCTGGTTGCAGCGGTGGCTGGGCGCTCTGACGGAACAGGGGCGCGGGTCCGCGGAGACCGCCGGCGCCATGGATCGCGTCAACCCGCTGTACATTCCGCGTAATCATCAGCTCGACGCTGCGTTGCGCGCCGCGACCGACGGCGACCTCGTTCCCTTCGAGAAGCTGTTGGAGGTGGTCACGCACCCGTTCGACCGACGCGACGAGTGGTCCGACTACACCGAGGCGGCCCCGCAGTCCTTCAGTGAGACGTTCCAAACCTTCTGCGGCACTTGACAGCCGAAGCCATCAATCCGTCAGGATGATCAGTTCACGCTCCGACGCGATTTCCACCCGCAGGCCTGCCTTCGACGCCACCCGCGCAACACCCTTGATATCGGTCGGTTCGGCACGCGAGACCACCAGCGCACGGGCGAGCAGACCCTTGTGGTGCTTGTTGAAGTGACTGACCACCGTCCGGGTGCCGTCCGGCTTTTCGGTGAGCACGGTGGCGATCAGTGCGTCCGGAACCGGTCCGAGGTCTTGGTAGGTACCCGATCGCAGATCGATCACCAGCCCGTCCGCTTCGGCGGCCAGCGCCTTCGGCAGTTCCGGCTTCCACAGTGAGCGGAGCGTGCCCATCCCCGGCAGCTTGGACCCGCCGGAAAGGCGGTAGGCGGGGATCAGATCTCCCGCGCGGACCGCACCGAAAAGAGCGGAACCGATCGCGATCCGATCGAGAGCCTTGGCCTTCTGGGCACGGGTGAACGACTTCGCGTCGAGGGCATCGAAGAGTACTCCGGTGTAGCGCTGCAGCGCGGGCCGCGTCGCGGACACCCACAGCTTGGCGTTGCGCTCCACCTCGTCTGCTTGCGTCGGACCAAGGCCGAGCGCTTCGCACGACGCCTCGACGTCAGCGGCCAGATCGACCAGCGTCTGGACCAGCAATTCGCGCGTTTCGGTCAACTGTGGCATCGACAGTTCGGCCAGATCGAGGGGCGCATCCTTGCCGCCGTCGGACTTGGTTTCTGAGGGAGGCAGCAGTACTAGCACGCTGTAACCGTACCGAGGCCCGCTCGGCCGACTGCGGCGACTATCCTTACACCTCGTGATTACCCGTCTGTCCCACCTGTTCCTGCGTACCCTGCGTGACGATCCCTCGGACGCCGAAGTTGCCAGCCACAAATTGCTGGTTCGTGCCGGCTACGTGCGTCGTATCGCGCCAGGCGTCTACTCGTGGTTGCCGCTGGGATTGCGGGTGCTGCGCGAGGTTGAGCGTGTTGTCCGCGAAGAAATGAATGCCATTGGTGGGCAGGAAATTCTGCTGCCTGCTCTGCTCCCGCGCGATCCCTACGAGGCGTCGAACCGCTGGACCGAGTACGGCCCCAACCTGTTCCGCCTCAAGGACCGCAAGGGCAACGACTACATGCTCGGCCCGACGCACGAGGAGCTCTTTGCTCTGACGGTCAAGGGCGAGTACAACTCCTACAAGGACTTCCCGGTCACCCTGTACCAGGTGCAGACCAAGTACCGCGACGAAGAACGTCCGCGTGCGGGCATTCTGCGCGGTCGCGAGTTCCTCATGAAGGATTCCTACTCCTTCGACCTCAGCGATGAAGGCCTGACGGAGTCGTACCAGGCGCACCGCGGCGCCTACGAGAAGATCTTCACGCGTCTGGGTGTCAAATACGTCATCGTCTCGGCCACCTCCGGTGCGATGGGCGGTAGCGCTTCCGAAGAGTTCCTCGCCGAGAGCGAGATCGGCGAAGACACCTACGTCCGCTGCCTCGAGTCGGGCTACGCCGCCAACGTCGAGGCCGTCAAGACGGTTGTTCCGGACTCGATTCCGTTCGACGGACTGCCCGAAGCCAAGGTGTACGACACCGAGAACACACCCACCATCGACACCCTGGTGGACTGGGCCAACGGTGCCGACCTCGGCCGCACGATCACCGCCGCCGACACTCTCAAGAACATCATGGTCAAGACCCGCCTACCCGGCGGCGAGTGGGAACTGCTCGGTATCGGCATCCCCGGCGACCGTGAGGTCGACGAAAAGCGCCTCGAAGCTTCGCTGGAGCCGGCCGAGTTCGTGATGATCACCGAGACCGACTTCAAGAACAACCCGTTCCTGGCAAAGGGTTACATCGGCCCGAAGGCACTGCAGGCCAACGGTGTTCGCTACCTTGTCGATCCGCGCGTCGTCGACGGCACCAGCTGGATTACCGGCGCCGACGAAGACGGCAAGCACGTGGTCGGCCTCGTTGCCGGTCGTGACTTCACCCCCGACGGAACCATCGAAGCTGCCGAAGTCCGCGACGGCGACGCCTCTCCGGACGGAGCCGGCACGCTGGTCTCGGCTCGCGGTATCGAGATCGGGCACGTCTTCCAGCTCGGCCGTAAGTACACCGACGTCTTCACCGTCGACGTCCTCGCCGAGAACGGCAAGCCCGTCCGCCCGACCATGGGTTCGTACGGCGTCGGCGTCTCGCGTCTGGTGGCCGTCATTGCCGAGCAGCATCACGACGAAAAGGGCCTGCGCTGGCCTGCCGAGGTTTCACCGGCCGACGTCTACCTCGTGATCGCGAACAAGGACGAGACCGCGCGCGAAGGCGCCGAAGGCCTCGCCGCGCAACTCGACCGTGCCGGACTCGAAGTAATCCTCGACGACCGCAAGGCATCGCCGGGCGTGAAGTTCAAGGACTCCGAGCTGGTCGGCGTTCCGCTGATCGTTGTCGTCGGACGCGGTTGGGCCGACGGCAAGGTCGAAATTCGCGACCGCTTCACTGGCGAGAGCCGTGAGATCGACGCCGACTCGGCGATCGAGGCGATCATCAGCGCAGTTCGCGGCTGATTCGAATAGTCGTCAGGGCCGCCGCAGCCACCTTCCGAGGTGTCTGCGGCCCTTCTTTTCTGCCACAATCGTGGCTATGGAACGCGAACCGGATTGGGCAGAAGTCGACGGCTATCTCGTTTCCACGTTGGTAGGTGAAGATCCGGTTCTCGACGCGGCACTCGCAGCCAACTCCGAGGCCGGTCTCCCGCCCATCGACGTGGCGCCGAACCAGGGCAAGCTCCTCAATCTTCTGGCGCGAATGTGCCTGGCGCGCAATGTTCTCGAGATCGGAACGCTCGGCGGATACAGCACGATCTGGCTCGCTCGCGCGGTCGGCCCCTCGGGCCAGGTCATCACGCTGGAATTCGATCCCACCCATGCGGATGTCGCTCGGGCGAATATCGAGCGCGCCGGCTTGGCTGACCGTGTCGACATCCGCGTCGGGGCCGCGCTCGACAGCCTCCCGTCGATCGCGAAGGAAGAGTTGGGACCTTTCGACTTGGTCTTCATCGACGCCGACAAGGAGAACAACACCGAGTACGTGCGGTGGGCGTTGGCCCTTTCGCATCCCGGAACCGTCATCATCGTGGACAACGTGGTGCGTGGGGGACATGTGTCCAACCCGGATATCGACGACGAGCGCGTCAAAGCGAGTCGAGCGGTGTTGGAGATGATCGCGGCTGAGCCGAAACTCGACGGCACCGCCATTCAAACCGTGGGTTCGAAGGGATGGGACGGGTTTGCCGTTGCAGTAGTGAACGAGTGAGCGCAGACTCGAAGCGGTGAGGATGCTGGGGGCAGCAAAGGCGGCATGGCGATGGGTGCGCAGTGCTCCCGGTACATACGTCTGGTTGCTTGCCCTGCTGTTCACCACACTGTTCCTGCGGCATCTGCCTGACAATGTCGAGGAGCGTTTTCTCGGCAAGCGCTCGACCAATCTGCATCACCTGGCCGAAGACCCGCTACGAGTCCTGTTCTCGAGTGCCTTCTGGCTCGAAGGTGGCGGGTGGTTGGGATACCTGGTTCTGTTCACCATCTTTCATGCCACGGCTGAGCGTTGGCTCGGGACGTGGCGGTGGCTGTGTGTTGTCGTCATCGCCCACGTCGGAGCCACGTACATCAGCGAAGGTGTTCTGTACGAAGGTATTCGGCACGGATACGTGGCGGAGTCGGCGGTCAACACTCTCGACGTGGGAGTGAGCTACGGTCTGGCCGGCATCATGGGGATTCTGGTGTACCGCATCGTCGATCCGTGGCGGTACGTCTATCTCACGGGCTTGTTGCTCTTCTACGGTGTGCCTCTGATTTTCGCCACCAATTTCACCGCCATCGGCCACATGTCTGCGTTGTTGCTCGGGTTGGCGTGCTACCCGATCACCCGTGCTCGGGCCGGCACGTGGAATCCGATGGACCTGTGGCATTCGCGAAGAATCGCAGGTCTTCCATGAATCGCACCGCGGAAAGTTACCCGCTGGTAGTTTAGCGTCATCGACGAAAGGTAATGACGTGTCTGGCACCGATGGATTGCTCTTCAACCCCCATACTTACGACCCCGCTCAGTTCGATCCTGAGACCCGCCGTTTGCTGCGAGCCACGATCGAATGGTTCGAGAACCGCGGCAAGAAGCAACTGCTTCAGGACGACCTCGACGCAGTGTGGGTTTCCGACTTTCTCGAGTTCGTCGGCAAGGAGAAGTTGTTCGCCACGTTCCAGACTCCGGCGGCGTTCGCCGACGGTGACGAGAACCGTCGTTGGGACGGTGCCCGCAACGCAGCTCTGAGTGAGATCTTCGGTTTTTACGGGCTGGCGTACTGGTACGCGTGGCAGGTCACGATCCTCGGACTCGGACCGATCTGGATGAGTGACAACGACGCAGCGAAGAAGCGTGCAGCACAGGAACTCGCCGATGGTGGAGTCATGGCGTTCGGACTGTCCGAGCGCGACCACGGCGCCGACGTGTACTCCACCGACATGCTTCTCACTCCCGCCGACGGTGATGTCGCCTTCCGTGCGAGCGGCGAGAAATACTACATCGGGAACGGCAACGTAGCCGGAATGGTGTCGGTGTTCGGGCGTCGTACCGACGTCGAGGGTCCCGAAGGCTACGTGTTCTTCGTCGCCGACAGCGCACATCCGAATTATCAACTCGTGGACAACGTCCTGCGCGGCCAGATGTACGTCAGCAATTTCCGCCTCGACGACTATCCGGTCCGTGAGGAAGACATTCTGCACACCGGCGTCGCCGCATTCGAGGCCGCGCTCAACACGGTCAACGTCGGAAAGTTCAACCTCTGCACCGGCTCCATCGGGATCACCGAACATGCGTTCTTCGAGGCAATCACTCACGCGCAGAATCGAATTCTCTACGGCAATCCGGTCACGGACTTCGCCCACGTTCGCGCCGCATTCGTCGACGCGTACTCACGTCTGATCGCGATGAAACAGTTCAGTGCCCGGGCGGTCGACTACTTCCGCAGCGCCAGCCTCGAAGACCGTCGCTATCTGCTGTTCAACCCCATGACCAAGGCCAAAGTCACCTCGGAAGGTGAAAAGGTCGTCGGGTTGCTGCACGACGTGATCGCAGCCAAGGGCTACGAGAAGTCCACGTACTTCCGTGAGGCAGCGCAGATGATCGGCACGCTGCCCAAACTCGAGGGCACCGTCCACGTCAACGTCGGCCTGATCCTCAAGTTCTTGCCGAACTATCTGTTCAATTCGGCGCAGTTCCCGGAGATCGTTACTCGTGACGACGCCGCCGATGACGAGTTCTTCTGGAACCAGGGGCCTACCCGCGGCGCTGCGAAGATTCAGTTCCACGAGTGGAAGCCCGTCTACGAGAAGCACTCGTCGATTCCGAACGTCGCTCGTTTCTACGAGCAGGCTATCGCGCTCACCGAATTGCTCACTGCGGCAGCGCCGGACGCGCAGCAGCAAAAGGATCTCGACTTCATGCTCAACGTGGGGCACCTGTTCTCGCTCGTTGTCTACGGCCATCTGATTCTCGAGCAGGCCGAGATCGGCGGGCTCGACGCCGACGTCGTCGATCAGATCTTCGACTTCCAGATCCGCGACTTCTCGGGATACGCGATCGCACTGCACGGAAAGCCGTCGTCGACGCCGGAGCAGCAGAAGTGGGCCTTGGCCGCGGTGCGGAAGCCTGTCGTCGACAGTGAACGCTTCGACCGGGTGTGGCAGCAGGTCAAGGCGTACGACGGTGCATACGAGATGCGCGCATGACGGCCCCGGTGACGCGCGAGCAGTTGATGGCCGTCGTGGAGGGATCCCCGAAAGCCGTCGGCGCGCATGACCGCTCGACCTGGGTTGCCCTGTTTGCCGAGGAGGGCCAGATCAACGACCCGGTAGGTTCACGTCCGCACAACGGGCAGGCGGCGATCGAGAGTTTTTACGACACGTTCATCGCCCCCAATTCGATCACCTTCCATGTCGAGCGAGACATCGTGTGCGGCCGCACGGTGTGGCGTGATTTGAGCCTCGCTACCGAGATGTCGACTGGAGTCGTCCTCGACGTGCCGATGCATTTGCGCTACGACTTGGTGGGGGAGCCGGATTCGTTGCGGATCGGAACCCTCTATGCGCATTGGGAATTGGCGACGATGCTGAGCCAGCTCGCTACCGCCGGCGTTGCCGGGGTGAAGGCGGCCGCGAAATTGACTCCGCAGTTGCTCTCGAACCAGGGGATCGGGGGAGCGCTCGGATTCTCGCGCGGCATCTTCGGCGTCGGAGACAAAGGCAAGAAGGCAGCTTCGCGGTTCCTCGAGGCGGCCGCTGTCGGTCGAACGCCGCCGGTGCCCGTCGAGCTTCCGGCGGGCACGCCGTTGTCCAATGCTGATGTCAACGCTCTGCTCACCGGCGTGACGAAGAGCAAGATGCTGGTTGCCGGTCGCACTGTGACGGCGAGCGTAGTCGTGTGCGGAGAACCGGCCATCGCACTGTTCGGCTTCGAGGCGAGCGGTCATCGCCTCAATCGGGTGCGCTTCTTCACCGAAAGCTGATACCGAGAACACTCGAATGCAGAACAGGCTCGGCGCGCCACTCCGGCGCGCCGAGTCTTCGCTTTTCGGTGAAGTGTCAGATCGCCCCGAGATCCGCAGACAGCCAGTGCTGCGGATTCATGTAGATCGCTACCTGCTCACCCAACTGCGACCGCGCGAATTCGAGATACCCGTCGACCTTGTCCGGGGTCAAATAACGCCGCGAGACTTCGACCAGCATCTCGTCGGTGCCCGGAACGATCTTGTCGACGGATCCGCTGACGCTGACGTAACGGATTGTCGGATCGAGCCTTTCGGCCATCAACGAGAAATGTCCGGCCGACTCGATGAGTCGTGCCTTTCGTGAATCCTTGCCCGTGAGGATCCATGGATTGCCACCGGGTGAGTACAGGTACCAGATCGGGACGGTCAAGGGACCGCGTTCGGCGCCGTCCGCTACGGACAGCGCCCCGATGTGGGGTTCGGCCAGAAACTGTTCACGCTCATTTTCGGAGAGTGCCATTCCTCGAGATTACCGCGACGTTTGACACGGCGTTGTGACTCCGTACACAATCGATGTGCTCATTATGAACAGGCGTTCGCAATGCGAACATTTTCGATCTGAATTACTGGATCCGAACCGGTCGCGAACGCCCACAAGCAGTGAATGTCGAGGATCCGATGACCGCACCGCATACGCAGTCGAGTTCAATTACCGGTTCGCGTGGGGCGCGTGCCGCAATGTGGGTGGCACCGTTGTGTTGGATCGCTGTGCTTCTGGACGGATTCGACCTGGTCGTACTCGGCGCGGTCATTCCTTCGCTTCTCGACTACGACGCGTGGGGATTGAGTACCGGCACGATCACGATGATCTCGACCTTCGGGCTCATCGGCATGACCATCGGCGCCCTCGTCATCGGCACTCTCACCGACGTCATCGGTCGACGCCGCGCGCTGCTGTACGCCGTTGCCGCATTCTCGATTCTGACTCTGTTGTGCGCAATTGCGCCCAATCCGTTCATCTTCGGACTGCTGCGCTTCCTCGCCGGTGTGGGACTGGGTGGCGCCCTGCCGACGGCATTGGCTCTGGTCAACGAATTCTCGAAGAAGCAAGGCGGGGGATCTGCGTCGACCATGCTGATGACCGGCTATCACGTGGGCGCCGTTGCCACCGCCGCGCTGGCCCTCGTCGTGATCGAGCCTTTCGGTTGGCGAGCGATGTTCGTTGTCGGCGCACTTCCTGCCGTCGTCCTCATTCCACTCATGTTGCGGTATCTGCCGGAATCCCCGTCATACCTTCTCGCTCACGGAAAGCGTGCCGAGGCCGAGGAAATCGCTGCCCGCTACGGCGTCGAACTCGAGGCTGCGCCCACGTCCGAAGCTGGTCGCGCCGAAGCTGCCAATCCCGTTCGCGCACTGTTCTCTTCGAAGTTCCTGCGTAACAGCATCGCCATCTGGATCACCAGTTTCATGGGCTTGCTACTCGTCTACGGATTGAACACGTGGCTTCCGACGATCATGCGCGAGGCCGGATACAACCTCGGAGCGTCGTTGACGTTCCTTCTGATCCTCAATGCCGGAGCCGTCGTCGGACTGTTGATCGCCGGGGGTGTGGCGAACAAGATCGGCCCGCGTACCGCGGCCATCGTGTGGTTTGCCGGAGCGGCGTTGTTCCTGGCGCTACTGAGCGTGAAGGTGTCGTTCGGGATCTACGTGATGGTCTTCCTCGCCGGATGTTTCGTGTTCAGTGCGCAGGTATTGGTCTACGCCTTCACCAGCGCCAATCACCCACCTCAGATTCGCGCGACAGCGCTCGGATGGTCGGCAGGCGTCGGCCGGGTCGGTGCCATCTGTGGCCCGATTCTGGGCGGAGTTCTCCTGGGTGCGGGGTACGCCGTGCCGTGGGGCTTCTACGCTTTCGCGCTCGTCGGACTGCTCGGTGCAGTATCGATCTCCTGCACGCGGGTGCGCATCTGAAAATGTCAGTTTCGTAGCTTGGTGCGCTACTGCTATCGTTGAACATGAGTATGAAGAGTAGCGCTATCGTCGCGTCACAGGCACCGCTACCGGTGGCATCGACACGATCCGGTTTGATGTGGGGATTGCTCGGAGTGCTGGCGTTCTCGTTCACCGTTCCGCTCACGCGGGTCGCCGTCGAGGATCTCGACCCACTGTTCGTCGGTGCGGGCCGCGCCGTCGTTGCCGGAGCCCTTGCGATTGTGATGCTGTCGGTTACTCGCGCGACGCTTCCGACACTTCGGCAATGGTTGCGCATCGCACTCGTGACCGTTGGTGCAGCACTGGGGTTTTCACTGTTCACCACGTTTGCATTGCAGACTTCGCCGGCGAGTCACGCGGCAGTCGTGATTGGGTTGCTTCCCGCGGCGACTGCGGTATTTGCCGTCGTTCGAGGAAAAGAGCGTCCCAGTAAGGGATTCTGGTGGGCGAGCGCCGCCGGTGCGGTGTCCGTCGTCGGATTCGTGGCCGTCGCCAACGGCGGACTCGGCTCGTTCCATCTCGCTGATCTTCTTCTGTTCGCCGCAGTTGTCTGTGCAGCACTTGCATATTCGGAAGGTGCGTTGCTGGCCCGCGAGATCGGGTCGTGGCAGACGATTGCCTGGGCATTGATTCTCGGACTGCCGGTCACGATTGCGTTGACGGTGGCGTCCATGGCACAGGCTCCGGTCTCTGCCGATATCAACTCGTGGCTTTCGTTTGCGTACCTGGGATGCGTGAGTATGTTTCTCGGATTCTTTCCCTGGTACCGAGGTCTGGCGATCGGCCCCATTTCCACAGTGAGCCAAACACAGTTGGTTCAACCGGTGCTCAGCATTGCCTGGTCGGCGCTCATACTCGGTGAGGCGTTGTCACCCTCGATCGTGGCCGGCGGCGTCGTCGTCATCGGGTGTGCCTGGCTTGCCCTGAAGGCCCGAGTGGCAGCGCCGCGTGCTGTGCCGGCACGCGACGCGACTACTACCACCGATGATTCAGAAAAGCGGACCGCCACCGAAGGCACTGCGGTGTGACGCAGGTTGTTTCCCGTTGGCGTCGGTGATTCCGTACTCGACGGCTGTTTCCGCCGTGATCAGTGTGTGACCGCTTCGCGCGTTCACTTCCGGATCGTTGGCCAATGCAGTGATGACTTGGCCGACGAACTCCGGGGTTTCGGCCTCGGCCAGTGAGAAGCCTTCGAAGCTCTCGATCCCACTCGCCTCCATCCGCTCGTTGCGGATCAACCCGAGCCAGAAGGAAAGTGCGGTGACGCCGGTTCCCTTCAATTCGACAGCCATGTCCGCGGCCATCTTGTCCAGACCTGCCTTCGACATCCCGTACAGCACAGAGTGCAGGTACCCGCGGGTCCCGAACGACGAGATGTTGCCGATCACTCCACTGCCCCGGGGAACCATCAACTTCGCCGCTTCCACCGAAGCAACGTAGTGAGCGCGCAGTCCGATCCCGATCAGCGAATCCCAATCGTCGATCGGCCTCTTCCAGAACGGATCGGCGAAGCCTGCATAGCCCGCCGGATTGGCCCAGACGTTGTTGACCAGAAGATCGAGGCGGCCGGACTGTTCCTCGGCGATACGTGCGAACAGGTCGACGATCTGTTGATCGTCGGCGTGATCGCACTGCACGGCAATGCCGTGACCACCGCGTTCGGTGATCTCCGCTGCGGTGCGATCGAGCGGGCCGTCGGCGCCGACGGTTCCTCTCGCCGTCACGTACACCGTCCAGCCGTCGCTTCCCAGGGCGAGGGCAATGCCCTTGCCGACGCTCCGGCTGGCTCCGGTTACGAGCGCAACTTTTCCGTTCGTCGTCATCGCGGCCCACCCAACGAACCCTCGGCGATATCAGCGTCCGGGGACAGGGGGGTCGTAATCGACCACGTCTCCGTGAAATGGCATTGACTCATTTTCCACACACCGTCCTCGATCACGTATTTGTCGTCGTATTCGCCGGTCATCAACTTCTCGGTGCGTCCGACAGTGTCGACCTGGCGGAACTGCAGGGTCCATCGCCCCACCGCCGACGTCTCCGAGGTCAGTGCGATGTCGGGATGCAATCCGTGATGCATGTCGAGGACCGCGTACCGGCCGTCGATCTTCCGAAGAGCGATCTTCTCGAAGATGTCCGCCATCGGCCCGGCGTCGTCGAACGCGCCGAGGCGGCCGTAGTCGATCGATGCTCCTGAACGGATGAAGCTGCTGCGGAACCGAACCGGATCCTTGGCGTCACAGGCTCGCCAGTAGCCATGTTTGAGCTTCTTGATTTCCTCGATCTGTTCGAGCGCGTCGAGGCGTTGTGCGAGATCCACCGTCGGTCCTTTTCGTCTGGGTTTCCCGGAGACATGTCGGATCGACTGTAGGGTGTCCTCAGTCACATGTGTGTAGTTTTTCCCAGTGACCGGTCAGGAAACGGTGTCGGTTTCGCTCGAGGATTCGTCGCCGGTGAGAGTGATTGCAGTCGAGTCGCTGAAGACGCTGCCCCACAGTTCGCCGAGGGCCGGATCTTCTTCGGCGTGTTCGGGTGCCATCATCGCGAGCAGATTGTTGATCAGCATGCCGTTCGCGATGAACAAGCGCGCTTGCTCGGGCGTGCAACCGGTGCGCTCACGCAGCAAGGTGTAGATGCCGGACATGGCGTTCCGGGACACCGCGGCGACGTCGTCGGTGCTGGTTGCGAAGCCGTGCAACATGACAAGCAGTAGATCCCGGTCGAGAACCAGCTCGCCGTAGGCGGATCCGAGTTCGGCCCAGAACTGCGGATTGCTCGGATCGATTGTGACGGTGTCCAATTTGTCGTTGAAGGTGCGGACGATTTCATCGAGCGCGCGCGTGAACACCGCGTGGAACAAATCGGCCTTGGTTCCGAACATGCGCACGACGTACGGCTGCGAGACGCCGGCTTCCTTGGCCACGGCGTCCGTGCTGGTGCCGGAATATCCGCCCTTTGCGAACGCTCGCGTTGCCGCGGCAAGGACCAGTGCGCGACGTTCCGGTGCGCTCATCCTGCGGGTACGTGGTTCAGCTGCACCGATCGACATGTTGACACGTTATCACCGGATAGCTTAGTTTCGACTTAAGTAATCATTCAATGCCTTAAGGCACCTTCACTCGAGGAATCGCGATGACCGTTTTGACGAAGTCCGGATCGGACGCCGCATCCGGGTCGGAAAGCAGTGGGGGACGTAAGGTTCCGATCGCGATCGCGATGGTTGCTGCCTCTCTGCCCATGTTCATGGCCACCCTCGACAATCTCGTGATGACGAGCGCGCTGCCGGTGATCGAGAAGGAACTGAACGCGTCCGTCGGGCAACTCCAGTGGTTCATGAATGCGTACACGCTCTGCTTTGCGACGCTGATGCTTTCGGCGACGACGCTCGGCGATCGGTGGGGTCGCCGCCGTATGTTCGTGTTCGGAATCGGGCTGTTCACGGCGGCATCGATCGCTTCGGCGCTGTCCACAACCCCAGGCTTGCTGATTGCGGCCCGGGCCTTCCAGGGCGCCGGTGCTGCCGCGATCATGCCCCTCTCGCTGACCCTCCTCGTCGCAGCGGTACCGGAAGCCAAGCGCGCCATGGCAATCGGCGTGTGGGGTGGTGTCTCCGGCCTGGGTATCGCGATGGGTCCCGTGGTCGGTGGAGCGGTTGTCGACGGGTTCTCGTGGCAGGGGATCTTCTGGATCAACGTGCCGGTGGCGATCGTTGCCGTTCCTCTCGCGATGTATGCGTTGCGTGAATCGACCGGTCGCACACAACCTCTCGACCTTCCCGGTGTCGCACTCGCCGGACTGGGTGTGTTTCTGGCGGTGTGGGGAATCGTTCACGGCAACGACGACGGCTGGGGATCGTTCGGAGTGGTTGCGTCGTTGGTCGGTTCCGCAGTCGCCTTGGCGCTCTTCGTTCTTCGCGAGATGAAGACGTCACATCCGGTGATGCCCCTACGTCTGTTCCGCTCACGCAGTTTCTCGATGGCGAACGTCATCGGCTTGACCTTCTCGATCGGAATCTTCGGAGCGGTGTTCCTGCTGTCTCAGTACCTCCAGATCGTGATGGGCTACAGCCCGTTCCAAGCAGGCCTGCGGACGCTTCCGTGGACGGCGGCACCGATGATCTTCGCGCCTCTCGCCGGTTTTCTGGCGCCGAAGGTCGGGCTTCGTTCGCTACTGCTGACCGGTCTGCTGCTCCAGGCCGGAGCACTGTTCTGGTTGGCCGCGTTGATCGGTCCCGACGTGACGTACGGTTCGCTGGTTCCGGCTCTACTGATGGCGGGAATCGGGATGGGTTTGACCTTCGCGCCGAGTTCGACCGCGGTACTCGTCGACATGGACGAGCCTGATCACGGAACAGCCAGTTCGACGAATTCGACGCTTCGCGAGATCGGTGTCGCACTGGGAATCGCGGTTCTCACAGCGGTCTTCCTTGCCGCTGGTGGCGCGCTCACCCCGCTTGGCTACGGCGACGCCCTGACACCCGCGCTGCGCGTCGGCGGTTGCTTCGTGCTGGTGGCCGTGGTCGCGGCGTGGTTCGTGCCCTCGCATCGAAAGGCCTGAGCCACTGCTGTGCGCCTTTATCAACCCCCGGCGGTTAATAAAGGCGCACAGCAGTTATGAAGTCGGGTCCCCCGGGAAGGCTGAGGTGGCCGGAGCCGTTCCCAGCGCGGACCGCCATCCGGCGCCGCGGATTGCCGCATCGGTGAGGCCGTCGATTCCGAACGTGCGGAGTTGGTCGGTATCGACCTGTTCGACGAATGCCCGGTAGGTCACGGCGGTATCGGATTCGATCTGTGCTGCCAGTTGTGCCGCGGTAACGGCGTCCGTCACCGGGAACGGAATCTCGTAGGCTGCCGCGGCTGTCGGTGGGGTCTCGCCCGCGTCGGTCGACAGGGCAACCAGCGCATCACGTCGCGCGCGGTGCGCGGCCGTATGTGTGGCAACTTCGTTGACACGGGCAGGATTCGAAAACGCGGCAACCACTCCGTAAGCGAAGATCGCGGCATTCTCTGATTCGATCGCGGTCAGCAAGGCAGAACTCTCGGATCGACGGGTGTGCGAAATGATCACGGAAGCAACACCGCAACCTGAGTCGAGCACGACGCGCTGATCGAACCGAGCAGGCCCGCGCGATAGCCGGACATCGTCCGAGCGAGATCCGCGGCACTGCGCGCCGAATCAGCCAGCGAGGTACTCAAGGATTCGACGCCGGTAGGAGCGTTTGCGACCGAGGTCGACGGGGGTGCAGTGGTCGTAGCGGCGCCGCCGCCCGCTGCTCGTGCAATCTCGGCGTCGAGTTCGAGTGCATGCGCTGTGCGTTCGGCGCTGATCGTGGTCAGTGATGCCGACTTGTCCGGTGCGAGTGCGATCGCGGCGGTTGCGGCGGCAGCGTCGGCGCGAGCTCGCTCGGCCTGGGCCGTCAGCTGGTCGACTTCTGCAGCCGCCTCCGCTGTGCCGTCGTCGGTGCAGGCGGACAACGAGAAGGCTGCAGCGCCCAACGCTGCTGCGGTTCCCGTCATCTTGAGCGCACTCCGCCGGGAGAGTGGGGTAGTAGTCATGGGCGTCAGCACCAGTCCATCGTGCCAGGTGGTCGGCCGATCGTTCGAATCCGCGCGTCGTGTTCAAGTGTGACGTGCGTCGGGCACTCTGGTCACGGAGACGCGCAATGAGCGGTACTCTTGGATGCTTGCAGCATGTGGCACCTGGTGTCTTTTCATGCTCGCAGCCGCCCACGTCGACAGTCGACACAAGTCGGACAATCGACGACAACTGAAATGAGGAGTTCGCGAGATGCCGGTGCCATCCAGGGAGAGGGTGATCGAGCTGATCTCCGAACTCGTGCACGCCCAGGGTTCCGACGTCGAGGACGTTGTCGTGACCAGTGCGGGCAAGCACAGCGCGGTGCGCATCATGGTCGACAGCGATGCCGGGATCGAACTCGATGCCGCCGCGGAGATCAGCAGACTCGTTTCGGAACTTTTCGACAGCCTCGAGGAAATCGGTGAAACGCCGTACACCCTCGAGGTGACCTCTCCGGGTATCGATCGCCCACTGACGCTCGAGCGTCACTGGCGTCGGGCTCGCGGACGTAAAGCGCGTATCGATCTGGCCGGCGAGACCGTGGTGGGCCGTATCGGAACGTTGAACGACGATTCCGTGGCGGTTGTCATCGGTGGCCGCGGCGGGCTGACCGTGCGCGAGATTGCTCTGGACGACGTTCAGAAGGCGGTAGTTCAAGTGGAGTTCTCGAAGCCCAGTGAGGCGGAGTTGGAACTCGCGGGCGGCATCCCGGAGGGGCGCGCAGTTCCCTCGGATGCGGTTGACCTCACCGATGACTCGGGCGTGGACAGTGTCGAAGACGACGAAGCAGAATTAGAAGACGTAGAAAACGAAGAAGGGTTCGACAAGTGAATATCGACATTGCAGCGTTGCGAGCGATCGAAGCCGAAAAGGGCGTTTCGATCGAAACTGTGATCGCCACGATCCAGACCGCGCTGCTGACGGCGTACCGCCACACCGAGGGGCACAAGCAGAACGCTCGGATCGATGTCAACATCAAGACCGGTTCGGTGCGAGTAATGGCGCACGACACCGATGCCGACGGCAACATGATCGGTGAGGAGTGGGACGACACTCCCGAAGGATTCGGACGCATTGCGGCTACCACCGCACGCCAGGTCATTCTGCAGCGTTTGCGAGACGCCGAGCACGAGCGCAGTTTCGGTGAGTTCTCCACCCATGAGGGTGAGATCGTCGGCGGTGTCATTCAGCGTGACACGCGTGCGAACTCTCGCGGAATGGTCGTTGTGCGCATCGGCAGCGAATCCAATGGCGCAGAAGGATTGTTGCCGCCTGCAGAACAGGTTCCCGGCGAGAATTACGAGCACGGTGAGCGCATCAAGTGCTACGTCGTCGGAGTTGCTCGCGGCGCCCGTGGCCCGCAAATCACCCTCTCGCGGACTCACCCGAACCTGGTTCGCAAATTGTTCGCACTCGAGGTTCCGGAGATCGCGGACGGCAGTGTCGAGATCATCAACGTCGCGCGCGAAGCGGGACATCGTTCCAAGATCGCCGTTGCCTCACGCGTGCAGGGGCTCAACGCAAAGGGTGCATGCATCGGCCCGATGGGTCAGCGCGTCCGCAACGTCATGAGTGAACTCGCGGGGGAGAAGATCGACATCATCGACTTCGACGAAGATCCCGCGACGTTTGTGGGCAACGCACTTTCCCCGTCGAAAGTGGTCTCCGTCACTGTCGTCGATCCCGAAGCTCGTGCAGCCCGTGTCATCGTGCCCGATTTCCAGCTTTCGTTGGCCATCGGAAAAGAGGGTCAAAATGCCCGTCTGGCTGCGCGGTTGACGGGTTGGCGTATCGACATTCGTAGCGATGCGGCACCCGTTGGTGACGCGTCCGACCGGCCCGCCACGTCCAACGGATAACGGTGGAATGCAGTGATCGAGACGGTTCGGCGGTAGAGTGGACAATGGTTCGACGTGAGTCCTCGGATTCTGCGCGCGTGAAACCCGGTTCGCCGGTCAGAACGTGCGTGGGGTGCAGGGAACAAGGGTCGGCTGCCGATCTGTTGAGGGTCGTGGTTGGTGAGCAGGGGCCGGAGGGTTCCCCGCTGATCCCCGACGTATCGCGAAGACTCCCCGGTCGAGGTGCATGGCTGCACCTGGATCCGAGTTGTCTGAGCCTGGCAGAGCGGCGCCGAGCATTCAGCAGAGCACTGCGAGTGTCCGGAAATCTGGACACGTCCGCTGTCGACCAGCTGGTCGACGCAGTTCACACAAAAGCAGTACCTCTCGAGAAGAACAGGCACAAGCACTCATGAGCACACCGTGAAGCACCAACGATGAACGTCCATCGGCGATAACCCGAGGTCGTGCGGGACCCACATCTGTGGGATGCCTCCTGCTCGACCTCATCAGTGAGGAGAGCAGTGGCAGGCAAGGCCCGCGTGCACGAGTTGGCTAAAGAACTCGGTGTCACCAGCAAGGAACTACTCGCAACGCTCAAGGAGCAAGGCGAGTTCGTGAAGTCTGCGTCATCCACAGTGGAGGCGCCCGTCGCCCGTCGTCTGCGGGAGTCATTCCCGTCGGCAGGCGGAGCAGAAACCAAGTCCGAGACCGGCGCAGCCGCTCCGGCGGCTCGCCCCGCGGCAAAGCCCGGCGCACCGTCGCCGTCAGCTGCAAAGCCCGGTGCCCCGCGTCCCGGCCCCAAGCCGGCCGCACCCGCACCGGCTGCTCCCGCAGCTCCGGCACCGGCAGCCCCCGCGGCTCCCGCAGCTGCTGCTCCGGCAGCACCGTCGGCGCCGGTCCCCACCCCGACGTTCAACGCTCCGAAACCAGCACAGCCGGCACGTCCGGCTCCGGCTGCTCCCGCAGCGTCGGCTCCGGCAGCCCCCGCGGCTCCGGCAGCACCGTCCACCGGCGCAAAGCCCGGCGGACCGCGTCCGGGACCGAAGGCACCTCGCGTCGGTAACAACCCGTACTCCTCGGCTCCCGCCGAGCGTCCGGCACCTCGTCCCGCTCCCGGCGCACCGCGTCCGGGTGCAGGCCAGGGCGGTTCTCGTCCGGCTCCGGGTCAGGGCGGTCCCCGTCCGGCTCCCGGCCAGGGTGGACCTCGTCCGGCTCCGGGTCAGGGCGGTCCCCGTCCGGCTCCCGGCCAGGGTGGACCTCGTCCGCCTGCAGGTCAGGGCGGACCTCGCCCGAGCCCCGGCTCCATGCCTCCTCGCCCGAACCCGGGTGCAATGCCTGCTCGTTCCGCTCGTCCCGCGCCAGGTGGCGGCGGACGTCCGGGTCGTCCCGGTGGCGCTCCCGGTGGTCGTCCGGGTGGCGGCGGCGGTGGATACCGCGGCGGCGGCGCTCCCGGCGCCGGTGCCGGTGCAGGTGCTCCCGGTGGAGCAGCTCCGGCCGGTGGATTCCGCGGTCGTCCCGGCGGCGGTGGCCGTCCCGGTCAGCGCGGCGCAGCGGCAGGTGCATTCGGTCGTCCCGGTGGAGCAGTTCGCCGTGGACGTAAGTCGAAGCGGGCGAAGCGCGCCGAGTACGAAAGCATGCAGGCTCCCGCAGTCGGCGGCGTCAGGCTGCCACGCGGCAACGGCGAGACCATCCGTCTCGCTCGCGGCGCATCGCTGTCGGACTTCGCGGACAAGATCGATGCGAACCCCGCAGCACTCGTGCAGGCGTTGTTCAACCTCGGTGAGATGGTCACGGCAACTCAGTCGGTCAACGACGAGACGCTGGAGCTGCTCGGCGGCGAAATGAACTACGTCGTGCAGGTCGTCAGCCCGGAGGACGAGGATCGCGAGCTGCTCGACAGCTTCGACCTCACCTACGGCGAGGACGCCGGCGGAGAAGAGGACCTCGAGTCCCGTCCGCCTGTGGTCACCGTCATGGGCCACGTCGACCACGGTAAGACCCGTCTGCTCGACGTGATCCGTAAGGCGAATGTCCGTGAGGGCGAAGCCGGCGGCATCACGCAGCACATCGGTGCTTACCAGGTGCTGACCGAGCTCGAGGGCAACGAGCGTCTCGTGACGTTCATCGACACCCCGGGTCACGAGGCCTTCACGGCCATGCGTGCTCGTGGTGCCAAGGCCACCGACCTCGCGATCCTTGTCGTCGCAGCCGACGACGGCGTCATGCCGCAGACGGTGGAAGCGATCAACCACGCCCAGGCGGCCGACGTGCCGATCGTGGTCGCGGTGAACAAGATCGACAAGGAAGGCGCGAACCCGGACAAGATCCGGCAGCAGCTCACCGAGTACGGACTGGTGGCCGAGGAATACGGCGGAGACACCATGTTCGTCGACATCTCGGCGAAGCAGGGTCTCAACATCGACGCACTGCTCGAAGCAGTGCTGTTGACGGCCGATGCTTCCCTGGATCTGCGCGCCAACCCGGACATGGACGCTCAGGGTGTTGCCATCGAGGCGCACCTCGACCGTGGCCGCGGCCCCGTCGCTACCGTGCTCATTCAGCGCGGAACGCTGCGGGTCGGCGACTCGATCGTTGCCGGCGATGCTTACGGCCGCGTCCGCCGCATGGTGGACGAGCACGGTCAGGACGTCCACGAGGCACTGCCTTCACGTCCGGTCCAGGTCATCGGCTTCACGTCGGTCCCCGGTGCAGGCGACAACCTGCTCGTGGTCGACGAGGACCGTATCGCTCGCCAGATCGCGGACCGTCGCAACGCACGTAAGCGCAACGCGCTTGCAGCGAAGAGTCGTAAGCGCATCAGCCTCGACGATCTCGATGCAGCTCTGAAGGAACATTCGCAGCTGAACTTGATTCTCAAGGGTGACAACTCGGGAACCGTGGAGGCTCTCGAAGAGGCTCTCCTCGGCATTCCGATCGACGACGAGGTGCAGTTGCGCGTCATCGACCGCGGTGTCGGTGGCATCACGGAAACCAACGTCAACCTGGCTGCTGCGTCCAACGCGATCATCATCGGCTTCAACGTCCGCGCCGAAGGCAAGGCAACGGAGCTGGCGAACCGCGAGGGCGTCGACATTCGCTACTACTCGGTGATCTACCAGGCCATCGACGAGGTCGAGAAGGCACTCAAGGGCCTGCTCAAGCCGGTGTACGAAGAGGTCGAGCTGGGCAAGGCAGAGATTCGCGCCATGTTCCGTTCGTCCAAGATCGGCAACATTGCCGGTTGCTTGGTCACCTCGGGCAGCATCCGTCGCAACGCCAAGGCACGTCTCATCCGCGACAGCAAGGTCATCGCCGAGACGGTCACCATCTCCTCGCTCAAGCGGGAGAAGGAAGACGCCACCGAGGTTCGCGAAGGCTACGAATGTGGTTTGACCGTCACCTACTCCGATATCAAGATCGGTGACGTTCTCGAGTGCTACGAGCTTCGCGAGAAGCCGCGCGACTGATTATGTCGACACGGGCGTTGGGGCGGACGCACGTGAGTACTAGCTGACATGGACTCTTCCGGACTTGAACATACAAGTCCGGAAGGGTCCATTCGGCTCTGTCGAGGGGGAAAATGTTTGTAGGGGCACTGGAGTTCGACATCCTTTTCGGTGATGTCCACTCACTCAAGGAAAAGCGTTCGATGTTGTCGCCGATCCTGACGGAACTCCGTCGATTCGGTGTGAGTGCAGCGGAGGCGGGGGAGCAGGGACGCCTGCGTCGAGCGCTCGTGGGCGTCGGTGTGGTGAGTTCGTCCGTCGATCACCTGCACGATGTTCTCGATCATTGTGAGCGGGCGGTGGCCGAGCGTCCGGAGATTCAGTTGCTGGCTGTGCGAAGGCGAATCTTCGGCCCGGAAGACTGAGTGTCACTGGTCGGTGTCGGTGAGCCGCTCCTCGAGACGGCGTACCGAAACGAGTTGGTTGGCAAGGGATTAGGCGTCTACGGGACCAAGTGCGACTGTGTCGGCCGCGTCGCGTATTTTCCGCGCAATCTCGGTTCCACTCTGTGCAACGCCGATCTTGACAGGAGCAGTCAGCGCTTTCACCCGGTCCGCGCCTGCGTCGGGGAATCGAAGTAGGCCAACGTCCAAAACCCGAGCGGCCGGGTGATCGTCGCTTCTGAATTCCCGAAGAAATCTGTGCGTTGTCGGCAACCCTTTCAGCGACTTCGATCGCCGTATTCGACGTCTTCGGGTTCGTCACGCTGAATGAAGATGACGTTGTTGCCCGAGGGATCGACGACGGGTGAGCCGACTCAGATCCGGTCCGGAAGCGCGTGATTCGCGGGGCGCCCTTGGCGAGGACCTCCCTGTAGGCGGCGCACTACTTCATGCCACTACGAAGCGCACGGTAGACGCGCCCGGATCGATCAAGGTTGATGTGAGCGATTCGCTGGTCAGATTGAGGCCCGCGTTGCCCGACCCGACCTCAATGGATATCTGGCGGCTCGATTCACCCCGCAGCGAACCGGATCCGTCAGAGATGTGCGTCAAGTCGATTGCTCTGGTTCCACCGGTGCGAGTGTCGCGGTTCGAATAGTTGACGTAGGCGGTGATCGAACACGGGCTGTCGAAAAAGGAAGTCCAGGAGACTGAAACGACTGCAATGCCTGGACGGTCGTGCGGGGTTTGGACGTAGCCCGTGAGTTGTCCGCTACAAGGAAGGGTGTTGTTCCTTCCCAACGAATATGTCAATGGAAGCGGTGTGAACTCGCTGTGGTCGGCCGACGCGATTGCCGGCGAGCAAAGTAGTGCAGTCGCAACGAGTCCTCCGGAAATTATCGATGCGGTGATTCTTGATCGCGTCATCGACCGGACGTTACCAACAAAAGGCCGATCGGTCTGTGCTGTGGGTCCGGCAGGCGCGGGTGGATGGTGATTTGGTTGCCGGGTAGCCGATGGACGAGACTGTTGTCGGTAATAATTCTTGTTAACCAGAACTTTGATCGATCGAGTCACCTCGATTCGAGTGGCCAGGTAGAGGAGACTGACAGTCATGGTAGATCCAGCCCGGGCACGCAAGCTGGCAAAGCGTATCGGAACCATCGTCGCGACGGCGATCGATCACGAGATCAAGGATCCGCGGCTCGCATTCGTCACCATCACGGACACCAAGGTCACCAACGATCTGCACGACGCGACGGTGTACTACACCGTCATGGGTGAGAAGGTCGATTCCGCGCCCGACGTGGAAGCTGCCGCTGCGGGTCTCGAGAAGGCCAAGGGTGTTCTGCGCTCGAAGGTCGGCGCCGGAACCGGAGTCCGGTTCACTCCGACTCTGACCTTCGTCGCCGATACCGTTCCCGACACCGCGCGTCATATGGAAGAGCTTTTGGCCCGGGCCAAGGCAGCCGACGACGAGGTCGCCAAGGCTCGTGAGAACGCACAGCCCGCCGGAGATGCAGATCCGTACAAGGAACCGCGAGTGGCTGCGGACGAAGACGCGGCGTCTCCAGATGTTCGTGAAGCCGACTGACGCGCACCGAGAATGACGATCACCGCACTTTCGGACGTCGACCCCTGCGCGGCGAAATTCGCTCAGGTGGCCGAGGTGCTCGAAGCAGCACACTCGGTGACGATTCTCTGCCACGTGCAGCCGGATGCGGACACGATCGGTAGTGGACTTGCACTCGGCCTCGTCCTCGAGCGTCGGGGAGTTTCGGTTCAGGTCGCGTTCAGCCGGCCGTCGGCGCTGCCCGAGTCGATGCGTGATTTCCCCGGTGTGCACCTGCTCGTGGCTCCCATCGACGTTCGGGAAAACGTCGATGTGCTGGTGACCGTGGACGTCGGGAGCGAGGGGCGGCTCGGTGAGTTGGCGAGTCGACTCACCGGCGCACGTCGCACGATCGTTCTCGATCACCATCGCTCCAATTCGGAGTTCGGAACGATCAACGTGGTCGACGAAACCGCGGCTTCGACGACGGCACTCATCGCACGATTCTTCGATGCGTGGGGAGTCGCGATCGATCGCGATATCGCGCACTGTCTCTATGCCGGACTGGTCACCGACACCGGCTCCTTCCGGTGGGGAGGTCCGCTTCCACATGTGCTCGCGGCGCGTTTGCTGGCGACGGGCATCGACGGCGACGCGATTGCGCGAAAGCTGCTCGACACCCATCCGTTCGGGTGGTTGCCGATGCTGGGTTCGGTACTCGGGTCCGCAGTGTTGATTCCGGACGCCGCCGCCGGCCGTGGGCTGGTGTACGCAGTGATTCGACGCAGTGACATCGGCGATCTTCGCTCCGAGGAGATCGAGAGCGTCGTCGATATCGTGCGAACCACTTCGGAAGCCGAAGTTGCCGCTGTACTCAAAGAGTCGGTTTCCGGAAGCTGGTCGATCTCGTTGCGTGCAAAGTCGGCGATCGACGTGTCGGCGGTCGCTGAAAGGCTCGGTGGCGGCGGGCATCGGCTGTCGGCCGGATACACGTCGACCACGTCCAGCGACGAGATTGTTGCCGCGCTCGTCGCGGCACTCGGCTGAATCCGCGGCCTTGAGCGAATCTGACGCCACCTCGGCGAGATCTTCGGCAGCTGAGTTCGACGTCACTGGACGACGAATCTTTTCCCTGGCGTTTCCGGCACTCGGGGTGCTGGCGGCTGAACCCCTCTATCTGTTGTTCGACATCGCCGTGGTCGGCCGACTCGGGGCGCTTCCGCTGGCCGGGTTGGCGGTCGGTGGTCTGATCCTGTCGTTGGTGAGTACGCAGCTGACCTTCTTGTCGTACGGCACGACGGCGCGCGCCGCGCGGCTGCACGGAGCGGGCCGCGAGCGCGACGCGGTGGGCGAGGGCGTTCAGGCGACCTGGCTGGCAGCCGCGATCGGCTTGGCCTTGGTAGTGATCGTGCAGGTGATCGCGGGCCCGTTGACGTCGGCGGTGGCCGGTACTCCCGACATCGCCGCGGCTGCGGAAAGTTGGCTTCGGATAGCGGTATTGGGTGTTCCGCTCATCCTGGTAACCCTGGCTGGAAACGGCTGGATGCGCGGCGTTCAGAACACGGTGCGACCGCTGCGGTTCGTCCTTGTCGGCCTGGGTATTTCTGCGGTGTTGTGCCCGATTCTGGTGCACGGATTGCTCGGTGCTCCCCGAATGGAACTCGAAGGATCGGCTGTCGCGAATCTGGTGGGCCAGAGTGTTTCGGGTGTTCTGTTCGCCTGGGCGCTCTTTCGTGAACCGGTCTCGGCTCGACCACATTTTGCGATCATGCGGGCGCAGATGCTGATGGGCCGTGACCTGATTCTGCGCAGCCTCGCGTTCCAAGCCTGTTTCGTCTCGGCGGCTGCGGTGGCGTCGAGGTTCGGTGCAGCTGTCGTCGGTGCACATCAAGTTGTCCTCCAACTGTGGAACCTGGTTTCGCTCCTTCTCGATTCCTTGGCGATCGCAGCTCAGACGCTCATCGGAGCAGCACTCGGCGGTGGGTACGCAGCCGCGGCGAAGAGGATGACCTGGCGGATCACCGCATGGTCGACGGTTTTCGCCGTGGCGCTCGCGATCTTCTTCGCTGCCGGCCACTCCGTGATCCCCGGTCTCTTCACGTCCGACGCCGAGGTGCTCGGTCAAATGTCGATCGCGTGGTGGTTCTTCGTCGCGATCATGCCGGTCGCGGGAATTGTGTTCGCCCTCGACGGTGTTCTGCTCGGTGCCGGCGACGTGGTGTTCCTACGCAACGCGACCATGCTCTGCGCAGTTCTCGGGTTTCTGCCCGCGATCTGGCTCTCCCTCGCCTACGACTGGGGGCTGGCCGGAATTTGGGCAGGGCTTACCGTGTTCGTAGTACTTCGGATGGTCGCGGTGTCGTGGCGCGCGTTTTCCGGCAAGTGGGCCGTGACAGGTCCGGCGACGGCGAGGCGCGGAAGTTCAACTGAGGAAGCAGAGGGATCGTGGCAGCAAAGTTGATGGCGGTGAGCGACATTCACGTCGGTCACAACGGCAACAAGCCGATGACGGAAGAGCTGTTTCCGGATTCGCCTGACGACTGGCTCATCCTCGCCGGTGACGTCTCGGAGAAGACGGACGACATCCGGTGGGCTTTGAAGCTCCTGCGAAGCAGATTCGCAAAAGTCATCTGGATTCCGGGGAACCATGAACTGTGGACGACCGCCAAGGACCCGGTTCAGATTCACGGAGCGCCGCGGTACGAGTACCTGGTTAACATGTGCCGCGAACTCGACGTCATCACACCCGAGGACCCGTTCCCGGTGTGGGAGGGAGACGAGGGCCCGGTCACGGTCGTCCCGATGTTCCTTCTCTACGACTACTCCTTCCTGCCGGAAGGTGCGCGGGACAAGGAACACGGGCTCGAGATCGCGCGGGACAAGAACGTCGTCGCCACCGACGAGTTCCTACTTTCACCTCAGCCGTATGCGACGCGCGACGCGTGGTGCCGCGCGAGGATCGAGTACACCCAGGCACGGCTGGACGCACTTCCCGAAGGCACGAAAACCGTTCTCGTGAACCATTTCCCGATGGTCCGGCAGCCGACTGACGTGCTCATGTATCCGGAGTTCGCATTGTGGTGCGGAACCACCGCGACCGCCGACTGGCACGTCAAGTACAACGCGGTGTGCTCGGTGTACGGGCACCTGCACATTCCTCGAACCACCTACTACGACGGCGTCCGCTTCGAGGAAGTTTCACTCGGATACCCGCGTGAATGGCGTCGGCGCGGACTGCCGGAGAAGCTGTTACGTCAGATTCTTCCCGTTCCGGAGTACCCGCCGGGAACGCTCAACAAGTGGGGTGGCCACTTCAAGGTCACGCCGGAGCAGGAAGCCGAAGTCGAGCGCATGCGCGCCGGACGCTGAGAGGTATCGCTACGTGATCGAACAGATTCTTCCCGGTGGAGTCGCGACGGCCGAGGCCTTCGTCGATCCGCCCGGTCTGGTTCCGCACCCCAGCGAGGAGGCGTTGATCGGCCGTGCCGTCGAGAAGCGTCGTCGCGAATTCGTGACTACTCGGCATCTCGCGCGTCAGGCGATGGGCAAGCTCGGTGTTCCGTCTGCCGCAGTCATGCGCGGCGAGCGTGGCGCCCCGCTGTGGCCGCAGGGAGTGGTCGGGAGCCTCGCGCATTGCGACGGCTACCGCGGCGCTGTGCTGGCGTACTCCATGCAGGTCCGCTCACTCGGGATCGACGCCGAACCGCACGGTCCACTGCCGGACGGGGTATTGCCCGCGGTCAGCATCGAAGCGGAACGAACGTGGCTGGGCGCTCAGACAACCGGCGGTCCGGTGCACTGGGATCGAGTGCTCTTCTGCGCGAAGGAAGCCACCTACAAGGCGTGGTTCCCGCTCACCGGCCGCTGGTTGGGGTTCGAGGACGCCCACATCACCTTCGAGGCGGAGTCGGAAACTTCCGGGACCTTCACTTCGCGTCTGCTCGTCCCCGGTGAGGCGACGTCCGGTCCGCCGCTCACCTCTTTCGACGGCAGGTGGTTGGTGTCGGACGGGCTCATCCTGACGGCAATTTCGGTGCAGTGAGCGCGACTGGCAGAATCGACACACGTGTCAGCTCGTGAAAAGCCTTCCTCCGGTCTTGTCGGCGCCGGAATCCTGATCGTCGACAAAGAGGCGGGTATCACCAGCCACGACGTGGTCGCGCGATGCCGCAAGTTGTTGAACACCCGCAAGGTGGGACACGCCGGAACGCTCGATCCCATGGCGACCGGTGTTCTCGTTCTCGGCGTCGAGCGTGCGACCAAGTTACTCGGTCTCCTGGCACTGACCACCAAGGCGTACTCGGCGACCATTCGACTCGGCGCAGCGACGGATACGGACGACGCCGAGGGCGAGGTCCTGACATCTGCAGATGCCTCGGGGGTGACGGACGAGGAGATCGCTGCGATCGTGGCGACGTTGACCGGAGACATCAAGCAGATCCCGGCAAGCGTGAGCGCCATCAAAGTCGACGGTCAGCGCGCGCATGCTCTGGTGCGCGCGGGAGAAACCGTCGAGTTGGCGCCGCGCCCGGTGACGGTGTCGACTTTCGACGTTCTGGCTCGGCGAGATGTCCCGGGAGGCTTCGTCGATCTGGACGTCGAGGTGGAGTGCTCGTCCGGAACGTACATCCGTTCGCTGGCGCGCGATCTCGGTCGTGAGTTGGGCGTCGGTGGTCATTTGACGGCATTGCGCCGCACTCGCGTCGGGCCGTTCACTCTCGAACACGCGCGCACACTCGAAGATCTCGCAGAAGAGCCGGGTGTGAGCCTCGACATCGATCAGGCAGCGCAGACGGCCTTTCCACATCGACAGATCACGGCGGAGGAAGCTGAGGCGATCAGTCAGGGTCGTTGGCTCGAGCCGATCGGGATGAAGGGGATCTGTGCGGCCATCGATCCCACGGGTCACACGATCGCGCTCTTGCAGGAGAAGGGGCGACGCGCCAGTTCGGTGATGGTCGTGCGGCCGGCGACGCTACGCGGATGATCGTCCGCCAGCGTGTCGAAAGCGACCTCGACGGTTGCGTCGATGCGCTGGCGCAGGTTCACGAGCGCGACGGGTATCCGGACACATGGCCGCAGATCCCACGACGTTGGCTCAGTTCGCCAACTCTGGTGAAGGCGTGGGTCGGTGAGAGTCACGGCCGTGTTGTCGGCCATGTCGCCCTCGACAGCTCGCTCGGAAGTGCGCCCACGACTGCGGGCACGATAGCCGTGTCGCGACTGTTCGTTCATCCCGGTTCACGCGGAAGCGGCCTCAGCGGTGCGCTACTCGACGCCGTGACGGATTTTGCCGTCGACCGTCGGTTGGGACTGGAGCTCGACGTCGTCGCCGACGCTCTTCCGGCGATCGCGCTGTACGAGCGTCGAGGCTGGGTGTACGTCGACGAGAGACTTGCCGACTGGACGCGGGCAGACGGCGTCCGGCCCGTGGAACGACGGTACCGGCTGCCGCTCTGAACTACTGTGACTACACGAGCCAAATTGCTTGAGCGACTGGGCTTCCCAGGTCGATGGTGTTGGGACTGTCGCCGAGTCGAACGGACACGGTCCCGGCGAAATCGCGGCGCTCCTCGACAGTGATCTCGACATCGAGACTGACGCCGACGGAATCGAAGTACCGGAGCATTTCGGGATCGGAATCGGAGATCCGGGCAACGCGGCCCCGTTCGCCGTTGGCGAAGTCGCTGAGCTGGCGGGCCGGGGGAGTCGGTACCGAACCATCCGTGGCGGGAATGGGGTCCCCGTGCGGGTCGCGTTCGGGGAAGCCGAGTTTGGCGTCCATCCGGGAGATCATCAAATCCGAAACGGCATGTTCGAGAACTTCGGCTTCGTCGTGGACCTCGTCCCAGCCGTACCCGAGTTCCTGAACCAGATAGGTCTCGATCAACCGGTGGCGCCGGACCATGGACACAGCCGCGGCGCGGCCACTGTCCGTCAGCGCGATGGAGCCGTAGCGGGCGTGATCGACCAGACCCTGGTCCGAGAGTTTGCGGATCGCCTCCGACACCGTCGAGGCCGAGACGTTCATCTTCTCGGACAGGAGCTTGGTGGATACCCGCTCGTGAGACCACTCCTGGATCGTCCAGATGACCTTGAGGTAGTCCTGAGCCACCGACGAGAGTGCGAGCGTGTCGATTGCCGCGTCGTGCGCCGAAGTGCTGTCGCCATCCGGCGTCGATGATGCTTCCGAGGTTCCGGTCTTGTGAGCTGCCACAACGCTTAGCTTAGGCTACGAAATCCGGAACTTCCGTACGTGAGCGGCAGCACAGCGGTGATTCGATGGGCGGGTCCCGACGTGACCCGCCGCCAGTGGACCCGTAGGCTGCCAATCGTGCTGAGATGGCGTGGTCTCGACGAAGTTCCGGCCGATTGGGGTCGTTGTGTGCTCACTATCGGTGTGTTCGACGGTGTGCATCGTGGGCATGCCCAATTGATAGCGAGAGCGGTAACCGCTGCCCGCAAACGCGGTGTTCCGAGCGTGTTGATGACGTTCGACCCGCATCCCATGGAGGTTGTGCGGCCGGGTAGTCATCCGGCCCAGTTGACGACGCTCCAACGGCGTGCGGAACTGGCTCAGGATCTGGGCATCGACGTGTTCTGCGTGATGCCGTTCACCGCTGATTTCATGAAGCTGACGCCGGAGCGCTACGTCCACGAAATTCTCGTCGAACGTCTGCATGTCGCCGAGGTGGTGGTGGGGGACAACTTCACCTTCGGCAAGAAGGCTCTCGGCAACGTCGATCTTCTCCGTGAGATGGGCGCTCGCTTCGGCTTCGCCGTCGACGGCGTCCAGCTACTCGCCGAGCATGCGGTGACGTTCTCGTCGACCTACATCCGCTCGTGCGTCGACGCAGGTGACATGGAAGCGGCTACCGAAGCTCTCGGCCGTCCACATCGTGTCGAAGGTGTAGTCGTGCACGGTGACAAGCGCGGACGTGAGTTGGGATTCCCGACGGCCAACGTTGCGCCGCCGATGTTTTCGGCCATTCCGGCGGACGGTGTGTACGCAGCGTGGTTCACGGTGCTCGGTGCCGGCGAGGAACTCGGAACTGTCGTTCCCGGACGTCGATACCAAGCCGCCGTGTCTGTCGGTACCAATCCGACCTTCTCCGGACGGACCCGGACCGTCGAGGCTTACGTTCTCGACACCGAAGCCGACCTGTACGGCCAACACGTCGCGGTAGACCTGGTTTCGAGGATTCGTGGGATGGAAAAGTTCGACTCGATCGAGTCGCTCATCGCGGCGATGAACCGGGATGTCGACCGCGCACGCGAAATCCTGAGCGAGGATGCAGAGCGCAGCGTTGGTTGAGCGCAGAGCGCAGCGTTGGCTGAGTTCGTCCTGCGCTAGTGGCGGCGGCCACATTCGCTGCAGGCGGGCGAAAGTGCCTCATTGCTGCTGGTAGGATCTTCTCTCGGTGCGTGCTGCGGTTTGCGGTGGCCGCGCCCGATCTAGTTCCTTTCACGCAAACGTCATCACAGGAGTGAATCAAGTGGCATTGACCACGGAAGAAAAGAAGGCCGTTCTCGGCGAGTACGGCTTGCACGAGACCGACACGGGATCGCCTGAAGCTCAGGTGGCAATGCTCACCAAGCGCATCACCGATCTCACCGAGCACCTCAAGACCCACAAGCATGACCACCACTCACGTCGTGGACTGCTCTTGATGGTCGGTCGTCGTCGTCGTCTGCTGAAGTACGTGGCAAAGACTGACGTCGCTCGCTACCGCACGCTCATCGAGCGTCTCGGCCTGCGTCGCTAGATTTTTCTCACGACGCTGATCGAAAGCAACACGGCAGGCTTCGGTTTGCCGAACACTCCGATAGCCGGCGAAGCCACGCATATACTGGGCTTCGCTGGCTTTCGGCGTTAGCTGCCGCAAGGCAGTTTCCGCTGTCGGCGCTATGCACAGTTGTCTTTGTGCAGTGCGTAGTCAGCACACCGTATGCACCAGAGAACGTGGTGTCGGTTGTCGGTAGTGGTTCTCCGGACCGGGCGAGTGCCCGAAAGCTCCGGCGGACTTCGATCGACGGCCGCCCGAACGTCGTGACGTCCCGAAGCAGAAATCGCTCGCATCGCAAGGAGCGTCTGCAATTCAAGAGGGGGACGTCCCTCGGTGCGCAGTTTCCACCAGGAGGGTGGAAACGCCCGCGCGGGTACGGCGAAGACGAGAGGGAAGTGAAGAGAAAAGAATGACAGAGAATTCCGTAGTAGAGGTCGACGAAGGCGTGTTCGAATCCACCGCCGTGATCGACAACGGGTCCTTCGGTACCCGCACCATCCGTTTCGAGACCGGACGCCTTGCTCAGCAGGCCGCCGGCGCCGTCGTCGCTTACCTGGACGACGAGACCATGCTGCTGTCCGCCACGAGCGCCAGCAAGCACCCCAAGGAGCACTTCGACTTCTTCCCCCTGACGGTGGACGTCGAAGAGCGTATGTACGCGGCGGGCCGCATCCCCGGCTCGTTCTTCCGTCGTGAGGGACGCCCCTCCACCGACGCGATCCTGACCTGCCGCCTCATCGACCGGCCGCTGCGCCCGTCGTTCGTCGACGGTCTCCGTAACGAGATCCAGGTCGTCGTCACGGTCATGAGCCTCAACCCGCAGGATCTGTACGACGTCGTGGCTATCAACGCCGCTTCCGCGTCGACGCAGATCGCGGGCCTGCCGTTCTCCGGACCCGTCGGTGGCGTGCGCGTTGCACTCATCGTCTCGGACGAGAACAAGACCGGCCAGTGGGTTGCATTCCCGACGGTCGATCAGCTCGAGAACGCCGTCTTCGACATGGTCGTCGCCGGCCGCGTCGTCTCCGGTAGCGGTGACAACGCCGACGTCGCGATCATGATGGTCGAGGCCGAGGCCACCGACAACGTCATCGCGAAGATCGCCGACGGCGCTCAGGCACCGACCGAGGCCATCGTCGCCGAGGGCCTCGAGGCCGCCAAGCCGTTCATCGCACGCCTGTGTGCCGCACAGGCAGCGCTGGCATCCAAGGCTGCAAAGCCCACGGGTGACTACCCGGTCTTCCCGGCGTACCAGGACGACGTTTTTGCTGCCGTCGAGGCTGCTGCGTCCGAAAAGCTCAATGCCGCACTGACAATCGCCGGCAAGCAGGAACGCGACGACAAGACCGACGAGGTCAAGGTCGAGGTTCTCGAGCAGGTTGCACCGAACTTCGAGGGCCGCGAGAAGGAACTGGGAGCTGCGTTCCGCTCGCTCACCAAGAAGCTGGTTCGCCAGCGCATCCTGCGCGATCAGTTCCGCATCGACGGTCGCGGCGTCACGGACATCCGTTCGCTGTCCGCCGAGGTCGCGATCATCCCGCGCGCACACGGCTCCGCGCTGTTCGAGCGCGGCGAGACCCAGATCCTGGGTGTCACCACTCTCGACATGGTCAAGATGGCTCAGCAGGTCGACTCGCTCGGCCCCGAGACCACCAAGCGCTACATGCATCATTACAACTTCCCGCCGTACTCCACCGGTGAGACGGGTCGCGTCGGTTCGCCGAAGCGTCGCGAAATCGGTCACGGTGCACTTGCCGAGCGCGCTCTCATGCCGGTTCTGCCCAGCGTCGAAGAGTTCCCGTACGCGATTCGCCAGGTCTCCGAGGCTCTGAGCTCCAACGGTTCCACCTCGATGGGCTCGGTGTGTGCTTCCACGCTCGCACTGCTCAACGCCGGTGTGCCGCTGCGTGCTCCGGTTGCCGGTATCGCCATGGGCCTGGTCTCCGACCAGGTCGACGGTGAAACCCGCTACGTCGCTCTGACCGACATCCTCGGCGCCGAAGACGCCTTCGGTGACATGGACTTCAAGGTCGCAGGTACCAAGGACTTCGTCACGGCCCTGCAGCTGGACACGAAGCTCGACGGCATCCCGTCGCAGGTTCTCGCCGGTGCACTCTCGCAGGCGAAGGATGCACGGACCACGATCCTCGAGGTCATGGCGGAAGCCATCGACACCCCGGACGAGATGAGCCCGTTCGCTCCCCGCGTGACGGCCATCAAGGTCCCCGTCGACAAGATCGGTGAGGTCATCGGCCCCAAGGGCAAGATGATCAACTCCATCACCGAGCAGACCGGTGCCAACATCTCCATCGAAGACGACGGCACCGTGTTCGTCGGCGCCACCGATGGACCGTCTGCACAGGCCGCGATCGACATGATCAACGCCATTGCCAACCCGCAGCTCCCCAAGGTCGGCGAGCGGTTCCTGGGCACGGTCGTCAAGACCACCGCCTTCGGTGCCTTCGTTTCGCTCCTGCCCGGACGCGACGGACTGGTGCACATCTCGAAGCTGGGCAGCGGTAAGCGCATCGCCAAGGTCGAAGACGTGGTCAACGTCGGATCCAAGATCCGCGTCGAGATCGCCGACATCGATGCACGTGGCAAGATCTCGCTGATCCCGGTCGAAGAGGGCAACGACGAGGCTGCCGCTCCGGCCGCCGACGAGGCTGCTTCCGAGTAGATCTCACTTCGTACTCTGATGCGGCCCCGCGCGGATTTCCGTGCGGGGCCGCATCTGTACTGTCTGTAGACACGTAGACACGAGCCTGTACGTACCTGTTACAACACTTGCACCGAGGACTGCTGAACCTTTTCATGGCAAAGACCACTCCCAACACCACGCGCAGCCGCAGCGCTGTGCTGAAATCGCCGATCGATGCGACTCCCGAATCCGGAGTGCAGCGCACGGTCCTTCCCGGCGGCCTGCGCGTCGTCACCGAGTTCATTCCCGGTGTGCGTTCTGCCTCCGTCGGTGTGTGGGTCGGGGTCGGCTCCCGAGACGAGCAGCCGAGTGTGGCCGGGGCCGCGCACTTTCTCGAGCACCTGCTGTTCAAGTCGACGCCGTCACGGACTGCGTTGGACATCGCGCAGGTCATGGATGGGGTGGGCGGCGAACTCAATGCATTCACGTCGAAGGAACACACCTGTTTCTACGCGCACGTGATCGACGACGACCTTCCCATGGCGGTGGACCTCGTTGCCGACGTCGTACTGCGCGGGCGTTGCAGAACCGCGGACGTCGATGTCGAGCGCCAAGTAGTGCTCGAAGAGATCGCGATGCGCGACGACGATCCGGAAGACCTGCTCGGCGACGCGTTTCTGACCGCGTTGTTCGGTGATCATCCCGTCGGTCGTCCGATCATCGGCAGCGTCGAATCGATCGAGTCGATGTCGCGCAATCAGTTGCATTCCTTCCATGTTCGGCGTTACACGCCGCAGCGGATGGTGCTGGCCGTAGCGGGCAACGTCGACCACAAGCAGGTTGTGACGCTCGCTCGCCGCGCATTTGCCGGGCACCTCGAGCGTGGAGTCAAGCCGGCGCCGCGGCGCGAGGGCACTTTGCGATTGCGCACGATGCCTGAACTGAGCTTGACCCACCGCGACAGCGAGCAGGTCCATCTTGCGCTGGGAGTACGCGCCTTCGGCCGGCACGAGGGTCATCGCTGGGCGCTGTCGGTTCTCAACGCCGCAGTGGGCGGCGGGCTGAGTTCTCGTCTCTTCCAAGAGATTCGGGAGAAGCGTGGGCTTGCGTACTCCGTCTATTCCGGCGTCGACACCTTCGCGGACACCGGAGCGTTCTCCGTATACGCCGGTTGCCAGCCGGAGAACCTCGGTGAGGTTGCCACAGTGATCCGCGAGGTACTCGCAAACGTTGCGACGGACGGAATCACCGATGCCGAGATCGCCCGCGCCAAGGGATCGCTGCGCGGCGGATTGGTTCTGGCACTGGAAGATTCGGGCTCACGTATGAACCGTATCGGTCGCAGTGAACTGAACTACGGCAACCATCGCAGTGTCGCGCAGACACTCGCGACCATCGACGCAGTCACCTCCGAAGAGGTGCTCGAGGTGGCGCAGGTGCTCTTGACGAGGCCGTTTGCGGCCGCCGTCGTCGGCCCGTACAAGCGGGTTCGTGACCTCCCCGCGTCGGTACGCGGGATCGTGGGTAAGTAGTTCGAACTATCGAAATCGGGGTGTGCAGTTGAAGATCCGTGGTGCAGTGCTCGAAGAGATCGGCCGGGAGCGTCCCTTTGCGGAGTCGGCTCCGATTTCGATTTCGGAACTCGATCTCGAATCCCCGGGTCCGGGTGAGATCCTCGTCAAGATCGAAGCTGCGGGGCTTTGTCACTCCGACCTGTCCGTCGTCGACGGAAATCGCGTACGACCCGTACCGATGTTGTTGGGGCACGAGGCAGCTGGTCGGATCCTCGAACTCGGCGAAGGAGTCGATTCACTGTCGGTCGGTACCCGCGTCGTGATGACGTTCCTTCCGCGGTGTGGTGAGTGCGCGGGATGCGCCGCCGACGGCCGGATGCCGTGCACGGTGGGTAGTGCCGCCAACAACGAGGGCAGTTTGCTCGGTGGCGCGCAACGGCTGCGACGCTCCGGCGAGAACGTCAAACATCACCTCGGTGTTTCAGGTTTCGCGACGCATGCGGTGGTCAACGCCAAGTCGGTTGTTGCCGTCGACGACGACATCCCGGCCGAGATCGCAGCCGTACTCGGTTGCGCGGTGTTGACCGGAGGGGGAGCGCTGCTCAACGCGGCCAAGCCTCGCCCTGCCGACACGGTGATGGTGGTCGGCTTGGGCGGAGTCGGGATGGCTGCAATCCTGACGGCGCGCGCACTCGGGGTCGAGACCGTCATCGGCGTCGACGCACTGGAGTCGAAGTTGGCCCAGGCCCTGGAACTGGGCGCGACCGAGGTCTTCACACCGTCCGGACTGTCCGAGAGTGGCGTCCGTGCGGACATCGTCGTCGAGGCCGCCGGAAATGCTCGGGCCTTCGAGACTGCGGTGGCTGCGACGGCACCGGGCGGCACGACCGTCACAGTGGGGTTGCCTGCACCTGATGCGCGTTCGTCGATCTCGCCTCTCGGGTTGGTTGCCGAAGCGCGGACCATCATCGGCAGCTACCTCGGATCCGCGGTCCCGGCCCGCGACATCCCGATCTACGCGCAATTGTGGCGGGACGGGAAGCTTCCGGTCGAGAAGCTCATCTCCTCGCGAATCGAACTGGCCGACATCAATTCCGGCATGGACGAACTCGCCGACGGAAAAGCAATCCGACAGGTCATTATCTTCGACGCGGAGTAGGCGCACGTTGCTGTTATGCAGCGGAAATGAGAGGTTTGCGTCCCCGATAGCCTCCCGAGTCGCCGCGGAAAATCGTTACCCCTTGTAACGCTCCTCTCGTACTGGACGACTACTCGAATGACGTTGCGTGACGCCCCGGGGGTCGGTCGTACGTTTTCCAAAAGTTGATTGGGGAGAAGATATGCCGGTTCGTGGGTTCTTTTCGCGACATCGAATACTGGCGGGTGCTGTAGCGCCCGCAGCGCTCGGCGTGGCCGCGTTGGTGGCGGTCGCAGTTGCCGTGGATTCTCCGCAATCGCAGACGATCGAGACCGAGTTGACCGCGTCTGTCACCGAGTGTCACGACACGGTCGGGATCGGTGTTGCCGGTCGCGGTGACACCCCGGTCGAGGGCACGACGAAGATGCTCGTTGGTGCCGATGGGAAGACGCTCCTCCCGGCGGCGCTCACAGACGACTACAGCAGCCACTGGGTGGACCCGGTACTCAAGGCGCCTGCCGGTTCGGTCAAGGACGGCTCGTACGCCTCGGTCTACATTGCGTACCCCGCAAACATGGACAGTTACGAAGAGGCCGTGACGACGGGCGCGGACAATACCCGCGCTGTGATGAAGGCAATCAGCGCGGCCTGCCCGAACACGAAGTTCTCGATTGTCGGCTACAGCGAGGGCGCTGACGTCGTGCGCCGCGTCGCGATGGACATCGGCTCGGAGTCGAGTACTTCCGGCATCAATCCGGACAACGTCGTCGGTGTGGTCATCTTCGCCGACGCTGGTCGACTCGCGGGCGAGGGGCCGTTCCCCGGTGCCGAGAACCCGTACTCGAACCCGAATGGTTTCAACGAGATGTATCAGAACGGAAAGAACACCGCTTCCGGATCCGGGGCACTTCCAGGCACCAGCGGAGATTTCGGGGCACTGAAAGGCAAGATTGCCTCGTTCTGCTCTGACGGCGACCTCACTTGCGCAGCCCCCGCGAACATTTCACTCCTGATCCTGGCGGCAAACGTCGGTCGGCAGCTCAACGTCGACCAGTTGCAAGCTCAGAATCTGACGCCCGCCACCGGCATGGATATCGCGGTCGTGATGGGACGTGTGATGTTCGATGCGTTCAACGACATCTCGGGCAATCCCGCCTGGATGCAGAGCGACGAAACCTTCCTCGATGTCTTGCTGAAGGTGTCCGACCCGGCATACAAGCCGAGCGAGCCCACCACCGAGCCAGTCGCAAAGGACTCGGTTTCCACTGAAGAAGTATCACCGTTGGCGTACCTGCCGCAGAAGCTGTTCAAGGAAATCGTCGGCCTCATCGCCACGAACCAGAACACCATCCCCGTAGTCATGAACGATCCGTACGGCCTGACCCTGGGCCCGGACGTCGGTCACCACTTCGACTACTGGCGTGATTCGGATGCCGCAAACGGCAAGCCCCTGACATCAGCGGAATACGCAGCGGCGTGGCTGACCTATCTCGCCAAGCAGGCGCAGGACGGCAAGCCGGTCGATTCGTCGGCGAAGCCGACCGCAGAAGAGATGGCGGATGCAATCGATGCCTTGGCTGCTTCGCCTTCGGTTACGGACTCGGCCAAGCCCACCACAACCACGGTCGCAGCGGTGCAACCCGCACCCGCAGGGTCGGAATCTGCAGCACCGGCACCCGCGGCTCCGACGACGTCAGCCGTTGCTCCGGCCGCGACGCCGAGTGTGACTTCAACCGTGGCGCCGTCGACTTCAGTCGAGTCGAGTGCACCGCCCGCCGCGACCACGACAACGGCAACATCAACGACGACACAAGCTGCAGCCGGCTAGCCGAGAGGTTTCCGTTCGTCACACGAATAACGCTGTCACAGGCTGCGATCCGCAATCAGTTGCGGATCGCAGCCTGTTTTGGTGTACGGGTTCCGTACGGCGACTGGTGGTGCTTATCGTGGAAGGAAGGTTTCCGGATCACGAATCGTGGGTTTCACCGTGCACGAGCTGTCTATTGCGCAGAGTGTGGTCGAAGCCGTGTGTGAGCGTGCCGGCGAGCGACGAGTATCGAGCGTGCGGCTGGAAGTCGGACAACTCTGCGCGGTGGTTCCACACTCTCTGTTGTTCTGCTTCGACGTCGTCACTGCGGGTACTCACGCCGAAGGTGCCAGCTTGCACATCGATCAGATCGCAACCAGCGCGCGATGCAAAAGCTGTGGCGTGACGTTCTCGCCGCCCGACATGTTCTTGTTGTGCGGGTGCGGCAGTGCTGATGTCGAGGTGCTTGCCGGCCGAGAGCTGCGGATCCTCTCGATGGAAGTGAGCTGAGATATGTGCGCGACGTGTGGGTGCGGGGACACCGCGGGACCGCGGGTGTCGGTGGTCGAAGAGGGACAGCACGAGCAGGTAGACGGTCACGAGCAGGAACACGGTCACGGTCACGGGCATGACCATCAGCACGGTCACTCGGAGCACACAGTGCTTCTCGAGCAGCAGGTGCTTGCCAAGAACGACGGCATCGCACTGCACAATCGTGAGTGGATGCGGGTCCGCGGAATCACAGCACTCAACATCATGAGTTCGCCCGGCGCGGGTAAGACGACGTTGCTGGCACGAACGATCCGGGAACTGACACGGGAACGACCTATCGCAGTGATCGAAGGTGACCAGGAAACCCGGCTCGACGCCGAGCGGATTCACGAGACCGGTGCGTCGGTGGTCCAGGTGAACACCGGGGCCGGATGTCATCTCGATGCCGAGATGATCGATCACGCACTACGGGCTTTGGATCCGCCAGACGGCTCGCTGCTTCTGATCGAAAACGTCGGAAACCTGGTGTGCCCCGCGCTCTTCGACCTGGGCGAGGAAGGCAAGGTTGTCCTAATTTCGACGCCGGAGGGGGTCGACAAGCCGAAAAAGTACCCGCACATCTTTGCCGTCGCGGATCTCGTGGTGATCAACAAGATCGACTTGCTCCCGTACGTCGAGTTCGACGTCGATGCCTGCATCGCGCAAGCAAGAATGCTCAATCCTGCTGTGCGCGTAGTTGTTCTGTCCGCCACGACAGGTGAGGGCATGGACGAGTGGTACGAGTGGATCGGTAGTCGTTCGGCGATTTCTCCGGTGGCCGTTGACAACTGATCTGCTCGGGTAGTTAATGAAATGAGTGGGTGCCACGCAAGTGGGCCGAGGTTCGACTCCGGTGGCGTCAGCGTTTCGGTGCCGCGGTGTTTCGAGACCACAGCGAGGCCACAGAGTTTTGAGGCCCTAGCGTGTCAGGCCGGTGGCGGCGCCGAGAATCAGGCGCAAGTGCACCCGTGAAAGCGGCTGACATGGACACACAAAAATCGACTGCTGGCACCACGGCGGAACCTGCCTTCGCTGTAACCCCCCAAAGCGCAGCAGCCAAAGCGGAAGAAACTCTGATTCACGTGCTGTGGATCAATGCCGGTCTCAGTTGCGACGGTGATTCGGTGGCACTGACTGCCGCTACGCAACCCAGTATCGAGGAGATCGCACTCGGTGCGTTGCCGGGCCTGCCTCAGGTAGCGGTCCATTGGCCGCTCATCGACTTCGAATGCGGACCGCAGGGTGGAGCCGACGATTTCTTGGAATGGTTCTGGAAAGCTGACCGGGGAGAATTGGAACCCTTCGTTCTCGTCGTCGAAGGATCTATACCGAACGAGAAACTCCACGACGAAGGGTACTGGTGTGGCTTCGGGAACAATCGCGAAACCGGCCAACCGGTCACCACGAGCGAGTGGCTCGACAAGCTGGCACCGAAAGCCACTGCGGTAGTCGCGGTCGGCACGTGCGCAACCTACGGCGGCATACATGCGATGGCCGGCAATCCGACCGGTGCTATGGGAGTGCCGGACTATCTCGGGTGGACCTGGAAATCGAAGGCGGGCATCCCGATCGTGTGCGTTCCCGGGTGTCCCATCCAGCCGGACAACCTCTCCGAGACCCTGACTTACCTTCTGTACATGGCCACTGATCAGGCGCCGATGATTCCCTTGGACGAATCCCTGCGCCCGCAGTGGCTTTTCGGTGCCACCGTTCACGAGGGCTGTGACCGTGGCGGGTACTACGAGCAGGGCGAGTTCGCGACGGAGTACGGGTCACCGAAGTGCATCGTCAAGCTGGGGTGTTGGGGACCGGTCGTGAAATGCAATGTCCCCAAACGCGGTTGGATCAACGGAGTCGGCGGATGTCCTAATGTCGGCGGGATCTGTATCGGTTGCACGATGCCGGGATTCCCGGACAAATTCATGCCGTTCATGGATGAACCACCTGGCGGCAAACTCTCCACCAATGCGGTGGGAATGTACGGGTCCGTGATCCACAGTCTGCGCCGGATCACCGGTCACACGTTGGACAAGGAACCGCACTGGCGCGAGCGCGGGTCGAAGTTGCTCACCGGTGCGACACGTACGTGGTGACCGACCGGATACATTCAAATCAGTTCGTGAGCAACGTCTCTGGGAGGCACTGCAATGACGGCCATCGTTCCCGAACCCACCTCGACTGCGGACCGCGACGGTCTTGTCGAGATGGCGTGGGACCCCATCACCCGAATCGTCGGCAGTCTGGGTATCTACACCAAGATCGACTTCGCCAATCGCGAAGTGGTGGAGTGCCACAGCACGTCGTCGATCTTTCGTGGGTATTCCCTGTTCATGAAGGGGAAGGACCCGCGCGACGCGCATTTCATCACCAGTCGTATCTGCGGCATCTGCGGTGACAACCACGCCACATGCTCGTGCTACGCACAGAACATGGCGTACGGTGTCAAGCCGCCGCATCTGGGAGAGTGGATCGTCAATCTCGGCGAGGCGGCCGAGTACATGTTCGACCACAACATTTTTCAAGAGAATCTGGTCGCGGTCGACTACTGCGAGAAGATGGTCTCCGAGACGAATCCAGGGGTGCTGGCGCAGGCAGAGAACACGCGCTGTCCGCACGAGGACCAGCATGGTTATCGCACGATCGCCGACATCATGCGGACTCTCAATCCGTTCACGGGCGAGTTCTATCGGGAAGCGTTGCAAGTCTCGCGTTCGACCCGTGAAATGTTCTGCCTGATGGAGGGCAGGCACGTCCACCCGTCGACGCTCTATCCCGGTGGCGTGGGCACGGTCGCGACGATCGAACTGATGACGGACTACCTGTCGCGGCTGATGCGGTACGTCGAATTCATGAAGAAGGTCGTGCCGATGCACGACGACCTGTTCGACTTCTTCTACGAGGCGCTGCCCGGTTACGAAAAGGTCGGTCTGCGACGGACCCTGCTGGGTTGTTGGGGATCGTTCCAAGACCCCGAGTACTGCAATTTCTCGTACAAGGACATGACCGACTGGGGCCGGAAGATGTTCGTCACTCCGGGTGTCGTCGTCGACGGGAAGTTGGTCACCACGGACCTGGTGGACATCAATCTCGGTATCCGAATCATGCTGGGCTCCTCGTATTACGAGGACTGGAGTGATCAGGAGATGTTCGTCGAAACCGATCCGCTGGGTAATCCGGTCGATCGCCGGCATCCGTGGAATCAACACACCAACCCACATCCGCAGAAGCGGAACCTCGAGGACAAGTACAGCTGGGTGATGTCACCGCGATGGTTCGACGGAAAAGACAACCTCGCTCTGGACACCGGCGGGGGAGCGTTGGCTCGTCTGTGGAGCACCGCTCTTGCCGGCCTGGTCGACATCGGGTACCTCGAGTCGACTGGACACAGCGTGAAGATCAATCTTCCGAAGACAGCGTTGAAAGGTCCGGTCTCGCTCGAGTGGAAGATACCGGAACACGGCAGCAATACTCTCGAAAGAAACCGTGCGCGAACCTATTTCCAGGCGTACGCAGCCGCGGCTGCCCTTCATTTCGCCGAGAAGGCGCTTGTCGAGATCCGGGCCGGCCGGACCAAGACGTGGGAGTCGTTCGAGGTTCCGGACGAGGGTATCGGTTGCGGATTCACCGAAGCCGTCCGCGGAGTTCTCTCTCATCACATGGTGATACGTGACGGGAAGATCGCGAACTATCACCCGTACCCGCCGACTCCGTGGAACGCGAGCCCGCGCGACAGTTACGGAACTCCCGGTCCGTACGAGGACGCTGTGCAGGGTCAGCCGATCTTCGAGGAGAACGATCGAGACCACTTCAAGGGCATCGACGTCATGCGGACGGTGCGTAGTTTCGATCCCTGCCTGCCGTGTGGGGTTCACATGTATCTCGGCGGGGGCAAGATCCTGGAGAAGCTGCACTCGCCGACGCAGTCCGTGACCGGGGAGTGATCGATGGAGCAAACGGCCGACTACTGGCGCGGAGCAGGTGAGCGCATCGAGACGTTATTGCAGGCCAGTGCCGGTGCGGGACCGGTAGCTCGCGATCGCGCCGAGCAACTGGTGCGTGAGGTCGTGCAGTTGTACGGCGCAGCGCTCGAACGCACCGTCGCGCTGGCGGATCCGGCCACGATGGATGCGATGGTTCGCGACGATCTCGTGTCGAGCCTGCTACTCGTGCACGGACTTCACCCGCACGACGTCGAGACCCGCGTACGCGCTGCGCTCGACAGCGTGCGTCCGTACCTCGGTTCGCACGGCGGCGACGTCGAACTGATCGAGGTGGCGAACGGAGTCGTGCGGCTACGTCTGCTCGGAAGCTGCAACAGTTGTCCTTCGTCGTCGGTGACTCTCGAAACCGCGGTCCAGGACGCGGTGCAGGCTGCGGCACCCGAGACCACCGGAATCGACGTCGAAACACCGGACCCGCACGAGCTGAAGTCGGGTGTGATCTCGGTCGAGTCCCTGTTCTCGCACGTACACGCCGACGGGGGAGGTGCGCACTGGGTGGAGGTCCCCGAATTCGCCGAAGTCGACGCGGGTGAGGTCGCGGGCTTCCGGGTATCGGGTACCGAACTGTTGGTCTGCCGCTCCGGTGACGATCTGTACGCGTATCGCGACCGTTGTCCCGTCTGCGACCACTCGATGGCGGGGTCTGTGCTCGAACGCATGATGGGCGTTCCTGCCCGAGACGCCGCCGTTCTTACCTGTCCGACGTGCTCTGCCCACTTCAGCGTGTACGGAGCGGGAGCGAGGGTTGGTGGTGGTTCGGAGCACCTGGCGCCGCTGCCGGTGTTGATCCGCGACGGAGTTCTCTCGGTCGCGCTCGCCGACGATTCCGTGTTGCCGGTGACCTAGCCGTGAACGAAGACCGGTCATGAAAGTCACCCTGTCATGAAAACTACTGTGGGAGAAGTACTCACACGAATCGCCTCGGCGCGCGTCATGCCGACCGGGCCGCTGTGTGAGATGTGCGCGACGGGCATAGGTGACGAACACCAACACGTTGTGGACGTACAGGTTCGGAGCCTGATGTGCGTGTGCCGTCCCTGCTATCTGCTCTTTTCGCCGGTCGACGCGGATCTTCGATACAAAGCGGTTCCCGATCGGTATCTCGAGTTTCCGGACTTCGAGCTGGCGCCGGGCCGTTGGGAGTCTTTGGAAATCCCCGTCGGCCTCGCATTCTTCTTTCGAAACTCGCTTCTCGACAAGTACATAGTCTTCTATCCGGGACCTGCCGGAGCTACCGAATCCGAGCTGCCGATCGACTCCTTCGAGACAGTGCTCGACGAGAATCCGGGGCTCTCGCAGATGCGGGCCGACGTCGAGGCGTTGATCGTCTCCGTGCCCACGTCAGGACAATCGCCGCGATGTTTCGTTGTTCCCGTCGACGCCTGTTACGAACTGGTGGGACGGCTGCGCACCGTGTGGCGCGGATTCGACGGTGGCCAGGATGCCGCGCGCGCAGTGGACGAATTCTTTGCTCGCGTCGAGGCACGAAGCAGGTCGGCATGACTTCTCTCGACTTCTCGGTCGACAACGTGGAGGTGGAACCGTACGCGGTCACGCCGAATCTGACGGTGAGATTGAGGATGTCGGAGACGACCGGCGTGACCGTTCGTGCGGTGGCCCTGCGCGCACAAGTTCGAATCGAACCGCACCGCCGGCCGTACTCCGATGCGGAAGGCGAAGCCCTGCACGATCTCTTCGGTCCGCGGGAGCGTTGGTCGAGCACGCTGCGCACCTTCTTGTGGATGGAGTGTTCCACGGTCGTTCAGGGATTCACGGGAGCAACAGTCGCGGCCTTACCCATGGCGTGTACGTACGACTTCTCGGTGACGGCGTCGAAGTACATGCATGGCCTCCGTGACGGAATCATTCCGATCGTGCTTTTGCTGAGCGGCACGGTATTCACTGACGGACCGCGTGGTTTCTCGGTGCAGCAGATCCCGTGGGACAGATCTGCTGCCTACGAATTGCCGGTCGACGTGTGGAAACTGCTGATGGCCACGCATTATCCGGCCTCCGGCTGGGTACGCCTCGACCATGAGACGATTGCCGATCTCGTGCGATTCAAGGCTGCCCACGGCCTCACGGACCTCGATTCAGCCGTGCGGCAGTTGCTGACGGCGAGCCAGGTGCAGCGATGACTCGAGCGGAGATCGATCACGACGTTCGGGCCGTGGCCGACGCTGTCCTCTACGAGGGCTACCTTCTCTATCCTTACCGGGCCGGTTCGGCGAAGAATCAATCCCGTTGGCAGTTCGGCGTTCTCGGACCGCCCGGCGCCGCCGAGGTCGGAGTCGGGGAGGAACCGTCGATGTCCGCGCAATGTCTGCTCGGCGAATTCGAGCGGAGCGGCGTCGAAGTGACTGCGACTGTGAGGTTTCTGCACCACCAGTCGCGGACGGTTGAACGACTCGGCGCCGGCGGCGCGTGGATTCCGGTCGATCGGTTGGTAGTCGACGGGCGCGAGTCGATCTCGTGGGACGAAGCGACCGAATCCGAGTCGGCACTGGGCCCGTGGGGTCTGGACGAACTCGAGGCCGGCGTCGAAGAAACCTTCTGTGCGGCGGGAGTTGTCGACGGCGAGACTCTCTCGGACTCTCGGGGCAGAGTGGTCGGACGGATCGTCCGGACACGGCTTCCGGTGAATGGTCGCGTGGCAGTGAGCGCCTCACCCGGAGGTGGACGCACGGTGATGTCCGTGAAGGTCATGAACACCACGAGCATCGACGCGAGGGACAAGGGCACCGCCACGGCGCAGTCGATGCTCGGCACTCACGTCATTCTGAACTCCACAGGCTCGAGATTCCTGTCGTTGTTCGAAGAACCCGATCATTCGGAGCCGCTGCGGCAAAATCGCTGTTATCCCGTGCTTGCGGGCATAGCGGACTCCACTCACCCTGGCACTTCGGCCACCGTTCTGGTGTCACCGATCATCCTGTACGACTTCCCCGAGATTGCGCCGCAGAGCGAAGGATCTCTGTTCGACTCGACCGAGATCGACGAAATACTCACCCTGAGAATCCTTGCCATGACCGACGAGGAAAAAGCGGTGGCGCGGGCTACCGATTCCAAAGCTGCCGACATCATCGACCGGTGTGAGCGCTTGACGGACGACGATCTGGCCGGCCTGCACGGTGTGCTGCGAGATCCGCATGCCGGTTCTGATCTCGTACCCGAGGTGCCTGACGGCGTGGACTGGTGGACCCCGGAAGCCGACACCAGTGTTCAACCGCGCACCGACGCAGTTTTGATCAACGGCGTCCGCGTTTGCGGTGGAAGTACAGTTCGGCTTCACCCCTCGCGTCGCGCTGATGCTCAGGACCTGTTCTTCGACGGCCGGATCGCCCACGTCGCCACCATTCATGAAGACGTGGACGGCGACATTCATGTTGGGGTGACACTCTTGGACGATCCGGCCGCCGATCTGCACAACTGGTACGGCCGCTATCTGTACTTCGCGCCGGAGGAGATAGAACCGATGCCGCGAGACAGCGGGAGTTGACGTACTTCACAGCTATCGGACTTCACAGCTATCGAGAGGAGAACTCGCCATGAGGAGCATGGGATTGCTGTCGACGGCACTTCTCGGCGCCACCGCGATCGCAGCCGCGATCGTCCTGGTGGTGTCGATGCCGGACATCCAGCGGTATCTGAGAATGCGAAAGATGTAAAGCGCTGTGCGCGTGCTGATTGCAGGCGTCGGAAACATATTTCTCGAAGACGACGGATTCGGTCCCGAAGTCGTTCGGGCGCTGCAGCACGAGGATCTCCCGTCGGGAACCCGTCTGGTCGACTACGGGATTCGCGGCGTGCATCTGGCGTACGACTTGTTGGAGCCGTGGGACGCACTGGTGCTGATCGACGCCCTACCGGCCACCGGGGTCCCGGGGAAGCTCTCGATCATCGAGGTGGACCCCGAAAGTGAAGGCCCGCACGGCGGTTTCGACGCCCACTCGATGCATCCGAGTTCGGTGTTCGCCAGCTTGCAGGCCCTCGGCGGAACACTTCCGCGGACGTTCGTGGTGGGGGCGCACGCGAAATCGATTGGTGACGGGATCGGATTGAGTGCGGAGATGAGCGGTTCGGTCGGGCAAGCCGCATCTGCGGTGATGGCACTCGTGAGGTCGATCGACGTGGATTGCGATGTCACCACATTGGGACCGGAGGTGTGAGTCATGTGTCTGGGAATCCCGGGACGAGTCCGCGAACTACTGGACGGGTACGGCGGTCAACTCGCCCTCGTCGACGTGGAAGGTGCTCCGCGCAAAGTCAACATCGGGATGCTCGACGAAGGCGCCGTCGCCGCAGGGGACTGGGTGGTGATCCACATGGGCTTCGCAGTGGAAAAGGTCGACGAACAGGGAGCGCGCCGTGCCCGGACCGGCCTCGAACTGATGGGCCGAGGTCAAGCCAGTGAGATCGACGACTCCGATACTCGTACGGGCGAGGTCGGGACATGATGATCGCCAGCCGTGTCATCGTTCGTGGCGTAGTCCAGGGGGTGGGATTCCGGCCGTTCGTTCATGCGACTGCCACCGAACTGGGACTGTCGGGTTCGGTGGGAAATTCTGCTCTCGGTGTCGTGATCGAGGTCGAAGGCGACGGAGAGGCAATCGATGCATTTGTCGTTCGAATGCGACACAGCCCCCCACCGCTGGCACGAGTGGAGTCGATCGAGCGTGAGGACTTGCCGCCGGTAGGTCGTCAGGGGTTCTGCATAATCGAGACGGATGCGGGGTCGGTCGGGCGAACCTTGGCGCCGGCTGACGTCGGAATCTGCGACGACTGCCTCCGCGAACTGACTGATCCGAGCGATCGGCGATTTCGTCATCCCTTCATCACCTGCACCAATTGTGGTCCACGATTCACGATCATCGAGTCGCTGCCCTACGACCGGGCCGCCACGACGATGAAGCGATTCCCGTTATGCGCACACTGTGCGGTGGAGTACGCGGATCCCTCCGACCGCCGATTTCACGCGCAACCTATTGCCTGTCCGGAGTGCGGCCCGACGCTCTCGTTCGTGAAAGAGGATATGCCTGCGGTGACCGGCGAGGCTGCACTCCTGGCCGCCCGATCGCTGCTACGAGACGGAAAGATTCTTGCTGTCAAGGGAATTGGTGGATTCCATCTGGCTTGTGATGCCCGCGACGATCACGCGGTTCACCAGTTGCGTGAGCGCAAGCGTCGAGCAAGCAAGCCGTTGGCGGTGATGGTGCGCGACATGCGCGAAGCCAGAGCGCAGGGTCTTGTCTGCGATGCCGAGGCCGGTGCCATGTCCTCACGCGAGCGCCCGATAGTGCTGGTGGCCAAAGCGTCTGGATTCGCGCTTTCGCCCTCGGTTGCCCCAGGAATCCCGGACATCGGAATCATGCTGGCCTACAATCCGATTCAGCATCTTCTTCTCGGCTTGCCCGGGGACGCTGCAGGCCCGGCGGTGTTGGTGATGACGTCGGCGAACATCGGTGGAGAGCCTATTCTGTTCTCCGACAGCGATCTCGCACGACTGGATTGTCTGGCCGACGGGGTATTGACCCACAACCGTCCGATCTTGATGCCGTGTGACGACTCGGTGATGCGAATAGTGGACAGTGGACGGCAGTTGCTTCGTCGCTCGCGCGGATATGCACCGCTGCCCGTCGCCGCGCCGTTCGACTTACCGCCCACCTTGGCGGTCGGGGCCGACCTGAAGAACACCTTCTGTCTCGCCGACGGTGCCTGTGTGTGGCCGAGCCAGCACATCGGAGACATGGGCGACCTCGCAGTCATCGACAGTTTTGCTGCCTCGGAGCGTCACTTCGAATCGATCACGGGAGTAGTGCCTCAGCAGATCGCCTGTGACGAACATCCGCGGTATCGCTCGTCCTCGTGGGCTCGAAGGCGTAGCGGCGACCGACCGGTGCGCGTCGTCGGGCATCACCATGCACATGTGGCTTCCGTGATGGGGGAGAACGGCCGGGACGGGAGCGAACCCGTACTCGGAATGGCTTTCGACGGCACCGGCTACGGGGCGGACGGCGCAGTGTGGGGAGGGGAAATGCTGCTGGCGACGTACAATGGCTGTCGCAGGCTTGCCCATCTGGAATACGTACCGCTGCCCGGTGGTGATGCCGGAGTGGAACGACCGTACCGAATGGCGCTCGCTCACCTGTGGCACGCCGGGTTGGATTGGGACGTCGACCTCGCGCCGGTTGCGGCCTGTCCGCCCCGAGAGCGGTCGGTTCTACTTCATCAGTTGGAAACCGGTTTCGGGTGTGTGGACACCTCCAGCATGGGGCGGTTGTTCGACGCAGTCTCATCGCTGGCCGGGGTTCGACAGTGTGTCGACTACGAAGCGCAGGCCGCAATCGAGCTGGAGGGGATTTCGAGGGGAGTCGACAGCGCCGGTTCCCGGTACACCTTCGACTGGATGCAGTCGGACGAGGATTCGTGGACAGCCGATCCGCGGTCGGTCATTCGGGCTGTCGTCGGCGATCTCCGGGCGAAGGTGCCCGCCGACGTGATCGGCGCCCGTTTTCACGAATCAGTAGCGCACCTGGTGCTCGAGTGGGCAATTCGTGGTCGGGAAATGGCGGGAGTGGACGAGGTAGTACTCACCGGAGGTGTCTTCCAGAACCCTCTCCTGCTCGTCCGGGTGTGTGCCCTGCTCGGAGAAGCGGGATTCACGCCGTTGACAGGACTGGAGTTACCACCGAACGACGGCGGTCTCGCCTACGGCCAAGTGCTGGTCGGGAGTTCGTCATGAGGTCAGGAGTTGTGTCATGTGCCTAGCCGTACCAGGACGTATCGAGTCCTTGGAGGAACGCGACGGAACGACGATGTCGGTGGTGAACTTCGGTGGCGTCCGAAAAGAGGTGTGCCTCGAGTACATTCCTGGCGCCCGAGTCGGCGAGTACGTCGTGGTACACGTCGGATTCGCCATCCAGCGACTCGACGAGGAATCCGCTCGCAGCACGCTGGCGGAATTCGAGCACCTCGGCGTACTCGACGAGGAATTCGGTGACGGGTTCGAAAGGGCTGCCCGGGCCGCGGGGATCGAACCGAAGGAGACGGAATCATGAAGTATCTGGACGAGTTCTCCGATCCGGAACTGGCCGGCAAACTGCTGGATCAGATCCGCGCGCTGGCCACACGGCGATGGGCGATCATGGAAGTGTGTGGTGGTCAGACACATTCGATCATCAGACACGGCATCGATCAACTACTTCCGCAACAGATCGAGATGATTCACGGACCAGGATGCCCGGTCTGTGTCACCCCGCTCGAGATCATCGACAAAGCTCTCGAAATCGCGGCAAGACCCGATGTCATTTTCTGCTCCTTCGGGGACATGTTGCGAGTCCCGGGGAGTTCTTCGGATCTGTTCCGGATCAAGAGTGCCGGCGGCGACGTGCGCGTCGTGTACTCACCGTTGGATGCGCTGACCATTGCCAAGGAGAACCCGGACCGGCAAGTGGTGTTCTTCGGGATCGGATTCGAGACCACCGCGCCGGCCAACGCCATGACCGTCTATCAGGCCAATCGCCTGGGCATCGAGAACTTCTCGCTACTCGTCTCGCACGTTCTCGTCCCACCGGCGATGGCCGCGATCATGGACTCGCCAGAGTGCCGCGTGCAGGCATTTCTGGCGGCCGGGCATGTGTGCAGTGTGATGGGTACGTCGGAGTACCCGGCGCTCGCCGAGAAGTACAAGGTCCCGATCGTCGTCACGGGATTCGAGCCGCTGGATTTGCTGGAAGGAATCAGAAAGACTGTGCTGCAATTGGAATCGGGTCGATACGAGGTCGAAAATGCCTACGCCCGTGCTGTCACGGCCGAGGGCAACACCGCAGCGAAGGCGATGCTCGAGGACGTGTTCGCGGTGTCGGATCGGACATGGCGCGGCATCGGATCGATTCCGGACAGCGGTTGGCAGCTGGCGCCGAAGTATGCGTATTTCGATGCCGAAGAGCGCTTTTCGGTGACCGATATCCATACCGACGAGTCGAGCGTGTGCCGTTCCGGAGAAGTGTTGCAAGGCTTGATCAAGCCACACGAGTGCAGCGCCTTCGGGAAGGAATGCACTCCGCGGAATCCGCTCGGTGCCACGATGGTCTCGTCCGAGGGGGCGTGCGCTGCGTACTACCTGTACCGGCGCCTGGAACTTCAGGAGGCGGGTCATGCCGGCTGAGGAGACCGCTGTCGTGGACCTGTCGGCATGGGTCTGTCCACTGCCGCTGCGTGATTCGCCGAACATCGTCATGGGGCACGGTGGTGGGGGAGCGATGTCCGCCGAGCTGATCGAGCATCTGTTCCTGCCCTCGTTCGGAAGCGCCGCCGATGCAGAACTCGGCGACTCGGCCGTATTCGACGTCGGCGGGGTGCGGCTCGCCTTCTCGACGGACTCGTACGTCGTGAAACCCATGGTGTTTCCCGGCGGAACGATCGGCGATCTTGCTGTCAACGGAACGGTGAACGACCTGGCGATGGCGGGAGCACAACCTCTGGTGATGTCGACAGCCTTCATTCTCGAAGAAGGGACCGCGCTGACCGACATCGCGGGAATCGCGAAAGCGCTCGGTGAGGCCGCGCACGTTGCCGGCGTTCGGCTGGTGACGGGTGACACGAAGGTCGTCGATGCCGGTCACGGCGACGGAGTCTTCATCAACACCGCGGGAATCGGGATTGTCGCCGATGGGGTGAACATCAACCCCACTCGCGCACAAGTGGGTGACGTCGTGATCGTCAGCGGCGACATCGGCGTTCACGGAGTGGCCGTGATGAGTTGTCGCGAAGGTCTCGAATTCGGGACCGAAGTGCGCAGTGATTGTGCGGCCCTGAACGGCGTGGTTGCCGACATGATTGCCACCGGCGTCGACATCCACGTCCTGCGCGACCCTACGCGGGGTGGAGTCGCCGCGACCCTGAACGAGATCGCTCAGGCGTCGAACATCGGGGTTGCACTGGTGGAACGAGATCTGCCGATTCCCGCTGACGTGCGCGACGCCTGTGGGCTACTCGGTTTGGATCCGTTGTACGTTGCCAACGAGGGCAAGTTGATCGCCTTCGTTCCGCGAGCCGATGCCGACCGAATTCTGGAAGCGATGCGCGGCAATTCACTGAGTGTGGGAGCCGCCGTGATCGGGGAGTGCGTGGCCGAACATCGCGGAATGGTGGTGGCGCGCACGGCATTGGGAGGCAATCGGGTAGTGGATTTGCCTGCAGGTGAACAACTTCCGCGGATCTGCTGATGACTGCCGTCGGTATCAACGGGCCGGCGTTGTTTGCTCGTTACGCATATCCGCCGAACGAGTTGGGTTACTGCGGACCCGACGATCCTTCAACGCTGCTCCGCCAGGCCCTTGGTGGCTCGGGCAGCGGCGACCGTGATCGCGCTCGTCAATTCGACGGTGCGTGGCCGTACCTCGAGGCATTGGCCGTAGGTGCCGGCATCGAGGATCCTCTCGATCCGCGGGTGATCGAAGCCTATTGGGTAGGGAGTGATCTCCTCGACTCGCTCGATTCGGCGACGTTGTTGCAGCACTTGAGGACGGCATTCGGTGAACGCGAGAACACCGGGTTTCTCACCGCTCTCGAGGATCGGGACCGCGCGCTCGCACACCACAGTTTCCACGTCTTTCTGGTGTATCCGTGGGTCAAGCTTCTTCGCAAGCGCGGTGCGGTCCCATTGTCCGTTCTCCAGAACTGTCGGATCAGATGCGGAGTGGTCGAGGACGTGAGCCAGGAGCACGCGTCGGTGGTTTCGTCCCCGCTCGAGTTCGACGGTCAGCAACTCGCACGCGGGACGCCGGTGTCGCAGCGAGTGAGATGGAGCGTCGGCGGCCGCTCACTCGCGCCGCCGCCCGTTCCGGGCGCTGTGGTGACGATGCACTGGGATTGGCTGTGCGACAGCATCACTGCAGAGCAGGCACTGGCCTTGGATGCCGCGGAGGACTCCGCACTGCGGATCGCGAACCAGATGTTGTCGACCGATATCTGATCGTCAGTTCCCCTCCAGGACGGAGGCTCCGGTGAATTGGGGTAGCGCGGTACCGGACAGCGCACTGTGGTTGGCAGAGGCGTACGCGATTACGGTAGTGGTTCTCGTGATCACCGCGCTGCTCCTTGCTCGGTACACTCGCTGGGGCAACCAATTTCGGCGAATGGCTTGGCCCTACTTCGATCCCCGGCGCACCGTCCTTCCACTGTCGATTCTCGCGTCACTGTTGCTGCTCACGATATTCGGTGTCCGCGTGACTGTGTTGTTCTCGTACTGGTACAAGGATTTCTACGACGCTATCCAGAACCTCGACGAAACCGCCTTCTGGCACTACCTGCGAGTGTTCGCGATATTGGCCGCAGTCCACGTCGCGAGCTCACTTGTCGTCTACCTGGTAGGTCAAACCCTCGATATCAACTGGCGCAGCTGGCTCAATGACACACTGACCGACGATTGGCTCGACGGCCGCGCCTACTATCGCGGAAACTTCCTGGAGAACCCGGTCGACAATCCGGACCAACGTATTCAGGCAGACATCACCACATTCGTGACGTCGTCCCGCACGTTGTCCATGGGCGCCGTCACGGCAATGGTGTCGATCGTCAGCTTCACCAAGATCCTGTGGGATCTGTCCGGGCCGTTGACTGTTTTCGGTGCCGAGATTCCGCGAGCGATGATCTTCCTTGTCTACATCTACGTGTTGGTGACGACGGCACTGGCTTTCTGGATCGGCCGGCCTTTGATCATGCTGAACTTCTTGAACGAGAAACTCGGCGCCACCTTCCGGTACGCACTGGTTCGACTGCGGGAGTACGGCGAGAGCATCGCCTTCTATCGCGGAGAGAACGTCGAACGACGCACCCTCGGACTACGTTTTGCTGCGGTGATCCGCAATATGTGGGCGATCGTTTTCCGGACGCTCAAGTTCAGTGGCTTCAATCTGGCAGTGAATCAGACAGCGGTGGTGTTTCCGTTCCTCGTCCAGGGATCTCGATTATTTAGCGGGCAAATAACTTTCGGCGACGTGATGCAAACTGCTCAAGCGTTCGGCCAGGTGCACAATTCACTGTCCTTCTTTCGAGAGTCCTATGCTGATTTTGCCAGTTTCCGGGCCACGCTGATCCGTTTGACAGGGCTCGCAGATGCGGATCGACGTGCCCGCGCACTCCCGGTGCTCGACGCTTTTTCCTCGGGTAAACACTTGATTGTTCGGGGACTCGATGTGCGCACGCCTGTTGGTGAGGCATTGATCTCCGAACTCGACATGTCACTGGTGCCCGGTGATGCTCTGCTGGTGAAGGGTCCGTCGGGTAGCGGCAAAACCACGCTGCTCCGCAGCATCGCGCAGTTGTGGCCGTACACAGACGGTTCCGTGACCACTCCTGTCGGATCCGTGCTCTTTCTCTCGCAACGTCCGTACTTGCCGTTGGGTTCGCTGCGCGCGGGTCTGGCATATCCGGATCAGTTGCCCGCGGGGCAGCCGAACACAGGGCGTGCGAACTTCGACGACGACAGGTTTCGCGACGCGTTGGCCCACGTGCATCTTGCGCATTTGGTCGGCCGACTCGACGAGGCTGCGGATTGGACTCGAATTCTGTCGCCGGGGGAGCAACAACGGTTGGCATTCGCCCGAGTCCTCCTGATCCGCCCGCGAACCGCATTTCTCGACGAGGCGACATCCGGAATCGACGAAGGTCTCGAGTACACGCTCTACGACATACTTCGCCATGAACTGCCCGACAGCATCATCGTCAGCGTCGGCCATCGCAGCACACTCGACGTTTTTCACAATCGACAACTCGAACTGCGCGGTGCGGGACACTGGACGCTCACTGATCGCGAAGGCTGAGAACAGCTTTCCTCGGTCGGCCTCTTTCGACAAACCTCGGCGAGAGCATCCACTGCGCGGCGGGCGATCGAAGACATCGTCCGTCAAGAGGTCGAAGGGTTGTCAGGGTCGTTTGTGCGCTGGAGCACCCAGGCCGCAATCCCGGTGCGCGAGCTGTACCCGAGTTTGTTCAGAATGTGATCGACGTGGCCGTCGACAGTGCGCTGGGAAATGACCAGCTTGCCCGCGATTGCTCGGTTGGTCAGGCCCTGTGCGACGAGTTCGGCCACCTGCTGCTCCCGCGGAGTCAGCACTTCGTCGGCCGCCGATTTCGATGATCCACCGAGCGGTTGCTCTCTCAGCGCGCGGGCCGCTGCGTCGTCGAGAGTCAGAGCTCGTCCATGATCGAATGCTGTTTGAAAAACCCGGTCTCCGAGCCGGTTACGAGCTTTGGTTACGCTGTTTTCATGGTACTGGACCATGCTCCTGAAGGTGTCCATCGGGCTGCCCGTGGCGGTGAACAGCGTGTCGGCAGCTCCCATCAGTGTGGCTGCCAGCTTCGCGTCCCGGTCGACAAGCGTCCACGCGATTTCCTCGAGGCACCATGCGCATCCGAACTGGTTACCCAGCCCTCGTAGCAATCGGAGAGAATCTTCGAGTAGCTCGATGCCGCGAGCGTGGTTGCCATGACGCCACAGGGCGGATCCGTAGTCCGACATCGCCATCGACCGCCACAAGATTTCGCCGCGCGATTCGGTGAGGGCCAACTCCTCCTCGTAAATGCTTGCAGCACGGTCGGCTTCACCGAGAGCGTCGACGACGAAGGCGAACCAGTAGAGCGCGGGTACCAGACGGGCGATGTTGTCGTTTGCCCGGAATGCTGCAACAGCCTGCTCCAGGTACTCGGCACCGCGCACGAGATCGCCGTCGGCGACCGCGACGAATCCGAGCGTGTACCGCGCCAGTATGTGTCCGTCGTCGTTCCGCTGTATCTCGGCCTGTCGCCGAGCCTCTTCGGCAATGCTTGTCGCCGAAGCGATGTCTCGTTGGAGGGCTGCCAGCAGTGCGCCTGTCGCGGCGGCCTCGACTACCGCGTCACCGAGAGGGCCCTCGGTCAGTGCGGGCACCTCGGCCAGGGCGCGACCCAACCAGTAGCGACCTTCGTTGAATCGACCACGTGCAAGCCAGTAATCATGCAGACCACTTGCGGTACGCAATGTGGCTTCGACCGAGTCGGGTTCGGTCAGACCGAATTCCAACGCGGTGCGCACGTTGGGTAGGTCGCGGTCGATCCGCGTCATCCAGTCGATTTGGTGCGGCCCCGGCCAGTCGACTCCGGCGCGGAAGACGAGTTGCCTGAACCACTCACTGTGCCTGCGCTGCAGCGAGGCCCACTCGTCGATTGACACCAGTTCGCGCCCGTAGTCGCGAAGAGTCTCGAGTAGGCGGTAGCGAACGTACGAGCCGTTCTGTTCACGGATGAGTATCGACTTGTCGACAAGGGACATCACGAGATCGCCCAAGTCGTCGTTCTGTGCTTCGTCGGCGAGAATTCCTTCGACGGACCCGAGATCGAAGCTACCCGCAAATACGCTCGAGTTCGCCCACAACGACTTCTCCGGCGGCGTACACAGATCGAAGCTCCAGTCGATACTCTGTGCAAGCGTTTGTTGACGCGCTGGAGCGTTCCGGCTGCCCCGCGTCAGCAGTTGGAAGCGGTCGTCGAGTTTTTGCAGGATCTGATCGACCGACATCGCCCTCAGTCGGGCGGCCGCCAGCTCGATCGGCAGCGGTAGTCCCTCCAACCGGCGGACGATCTTCTCCACAGCCGCACTGTTCTCGCTGGTGATGCGGAAGTCCGTCACGGAGGAACGTGCCCGCTGCTCGAACAGCATCATCGCATCACCATCACGGGTGTCGGTTGGCGACGGCGCCTCGGTGGGAAATCGCATTGGCGGCACCCGTAATACCATCTCGCCGGGAATGTCGAGCGGTTCTCGGCTGGTCGCCAGAAGTGCCAATCGGGCACAGCACCGGAGTAGTTCGACGACGGTGTCGGCCACCCAGCCGATGAGGTGTTCGCAATTGTCCAGAACAATCAGGACACGTTCGTCGACGAGACGGCCGATCAGTACCGATCGCGGTGACCGCGCAGATCGGTCTTGTACTCCGAGTGCGGCAAGAATCGTCTGATCGAGAAGTGCCGGCTCCCGCAGTTCACTGAAGTCGACGAACCAGACGCCCCCGGGGAACGCACGGGAGGAATCATCGGCGGCACGGAGCGCCAAGCGGGTTTTGCCGACCCCACCCAGGCCCGTAAGGGTCACGAGGCGGTAGTCCGACAGCAGGCGTCGGACTTCTTTGGCTTCGGACCGACGACCGACGAAACTGCTCAGTTCGATCGGTAGGTTTCCTCGTTTTGCCGCCATGAGAATCGCGCCGAATTTGTACGTGCTGAGTGGATTGACCCCACACAGTGTACGCGGATTCGCGTGCGTGAAATCTGCCATCGCACCACCGGTGTTCGCCCGTAGTTGCCTTTGGGGCGAGGCTTATTGGTGTACGACCCGGAACATCGGACACTTTTTGTCGACGTAGTTCGCGCCTCATTCGAAAGGGATGAGAGGCTCATTCCATCTCTCTGCCGCGCTTACGATTCCGGCATGAAACGTGTGTGGGAAGGTGTGCGGCGCTACGGCCAGACGCTGCACTCGGCTGGGTTGTCGTTCGGCTTGGTGTTTTTCGTCCTCTCTATGAGCCCGTCCCTCTTGCCGCGGGCGTGGTACCTGCAGGGCGTGGCGACCGGTATTTCCGTCGCCACGGGGTACGGCATCGGTGTCAGCGTGGCGTGGATGATCCGCAAATGCGGAGTCGAGCCGACGTGGTCGGATCGGACCAAGAAGTTCGGCTGGACTGTACTCACTGTCCTGGCGGTGATATTGGTGCCTCTCTTTCTGATCTTGGGTTCGTGGTGGCAGCAGATCGTCCGTGATCTGGTCGAGGCACCGCGCGTCAACCGGGCGAACTATCTTCTGGTGCTGCTGATTTCGGTCGCGGTGTGGTTGATCTTGCTCGAGGCGGGTCGCGGTTTGCGGTATCTCACCAGAAGCATCGCTGCCGTCGCTCTGCGGTTTGTGCCCAAAGAGGCGGCGAAAGTCGCGAGCTTGGTCGTCGTCTTCGCGTTGGCGATCTTCGTCGTCAACGGTGCCCTCTACAACGGGCTCATCGCGTTTGCGAACTGGAGTTTCTCCGGTGCGGACAACGACACACCGGATGGTATCGACCAGCCTCTGATCGCCGAACGCAGTGGTTCGCCCATGTCTGCCGAGGCGTGGGATTCGCTGGGTAAGGAAGGGCGCACCTTCATGGGTAGCGGGCCGTCCGCGGAGCAGATCGCCGCGCTGACCGGCCGGGACGCGAAGCAACCCATCCGCGTGTACGCCGGCCGCGAGTCGTCCGATTCCGTCGACGGCGTCGCAGGGCGGGTCGTCGCTGAACTCGAGCGCACCGGTGGATTCGACCGCGCCGTCCTGGCAGTGGTGACCACCACCGGCCGCGGCTGGGTCAACGACGACGTGGCGTCCTCCTTCGAATACGTTCAGGGCGGCGACACTGCCATCGCGGCGATGCAGTACTCGTTCCTTCCCAGCCCGTTGGCATTCATCGCCGACCGAGAAACCCCGATGGCCGCCGGCCGGGCGCTGTTCAACTCTGTCTACGCGAAATGGATCGAGCTGCCGCTCGACAAACGCCCCAAGCTGGTCGTTTTCGGCGAGAGCCTGGGATCGTACGGGGGACAGGCGGCGTTCGCGGGAGCGCAGGACATGGCGACGCGTGTGGATGGGGCGCTGTGGTCGGGAACCCCGAATTTCACTGCTCAGTGGCAGGAGATCACCAGCGGTCGTGACTCAGGTTCACGGGAAGCGGTGCCGGTGATCGACGACGGGCATTCGATCCGTTTCGCCGCTTACCCGGAAGACCTCGAACTCGATGCGCCGTGGAACGACTCCCGCGTCGTGTACTGGCAGCACGCCAGCGATCCGATTGTCTGGTGGTCTTTCGACCTACTCCTGAACAAACCGGACTGGCTTGCTGAACCTCTGGGCCGGGATGTCGATCCGGGAATGACGTGGATACCGTTCGTGACGTTCTGGCAGGTGACACTGGACATGGTCTTCTCGGCTGACGTGCCCCCTGGTCACGGACACAACTACGGTGCCGAGGCAGCGGACATGTGGGCACAGATCCTGCACCCCGAGGACTGGTCTCAGTCCGACACCGACGCAATTCACGCCGCTCTGACGAACAACTTCCAACCCACCAAGTAGTAGTGCGGACCGCCGACCTCGTGACGGTCTCTCGTCGTTCGAGCGGGAGCACTCGCTCGTGATCGTTCAATCCCTGTTTTTCAGCTATCTCACAAGGAGCGCTATGCATTCGTCAAGAACACTCGTGGCTGCGGTGGCGCTGAGCGCGATCACTGTGTTTGCCGGGGCGGGGTCCGCGGTTGCCGCGCCGGCGATCGGCTCTGTCGATTTCGGTTCGTCGACCGGGTCCGAAACCGGTTCGTCGAGCGGATCAGGATTCGGCTCTGTCGATTTCGGATCCGGCGGTCCTGATGTCGAGCATCCGGTGTCGACCTGCTTCTGGTCGGTGCCGATCAATCCCGAGCGCGCAGACCCGCAACTCAACTACGCCTTTCCCGACACCGCGGCCATCTATTGGGCTGCGCAGTTCACAATCCCCGAGGATGCCGAGTTGGTTGTTCGAGGGCAATATGCGCATGCGCGCTATCAGTCCTTGAACTCGTACAACGCAGCAACCGCTATGCCCACCGCCGTTCTCAACGACATTTCGACGGCCCCGGACGCAGGCTCACACAACACCTATCTTCCCGGTGCCGATCGATCGAATGACGGTGCCAGGTCGTATACGGCGTCGGTCCGCAACGAGGCGTCGCCTGCAGAACCGAAACCCAACACCTTGTATGCCGGTGTGCCGGGCCAGGACCGGATAAGCCTGCTTTATCGCATCTACCTTCCCGACAATGGGCGTGATCTCACTGGTGGAGTCGGACTGCCGGAGCCAGAGTTGCGCCTTTCCGATGGTCGGGTGTTGCGTGGGGAGGATCTGTGTTCGGCGGTCGGTGCGGACAATGGAATCTTGAAGCCGGCGTCGCTGCCTCTGGACACGTACAAGGCATTGCGTGACCAACCGGGCAAGCCTTCGACCTTCCCTTCCGAGCAGACGCCTGTCTGGCGGGCTTACTACAGCGCCGAGTTCACGCTCGGGTGTACCTATCTCGGCAAATGCGATGGCACACCTCAGCGTGTTGGCGGGCAGTACTCCAACATCGACAACAGCTACGTCACGGCCGAAGTCAATCGCGGGTTCGGTGAAGTTCTGGTACTCCGGGGAGAGTTGCCGAGGACTCCTGAGACGACAACCGGCGCAAAGAATCTCGACAGTGCAGTCGACATGCGGTTCTGGTCGATGTGCAGCAATGAATCGCTGGCGACGACGAAGGTAGCCACGTGTCTTTTCGACGAGCAGGTGGCCACTGATGCAGCGGGGCGCTACACGATTGTCGCGTCGCTACCTGAAGACCGACCTGCAAACGCTACGAAGGAATGTGGGGTGTCGTGGTTGTCGCTCTCACCGGCCGGTGACGGCGCAGGCCATCTCGACGATTCGCTTCTGATCATGCGGAACATGCTGCCGGCCAATGACTTCGGTCACGCTGCGCACGATACTCGGACGCCCGGTGACGAGAAGGCAGTGATGGGACAGTATCTGCCGGACGGTCAATATACATCCAAGCTTGCGTTCGAGGGCAGCGGCTGCGCGAAGTAGCTCGATACCGTCGAACCGGCCCTCTTCGGTCTTCGCTGCGGAAGCTAGCTACTTCCGTCGTCTATCGCACGGGCGAGGATGGACATGGTGCGCTCTCGGTGGGTTGTTGCGGGTTGCACCGTGTCGGGCCAGTCGGCAGTTTCTTCCAACGCCCAGTCGGCCCATTCTGCGATGTGGTTGAAGTGGCCGATCATGAATCGGTTGGCCAGTGCCATCAGGTGATTTTGTTGGGGGAGTGTGCCGGCTTCGGGGGCCGAAATTCGTTGTGCGTGTGAGACGAACAGACTTCGGGATCGAGCAGCTTGTTCGCGCGTGGTAGTCAGGGTGGACCGCAGGTCGTCGATCGTGCCTTGGTGGGCGAAGATCACGCGGATCATGCCTTCGAATTGCAAGGCGGGGGGCGTGGTCTGGGTCGCGAGCCAGTCGCTCAGTGCTGTTCGGCCTTCGTCGGTGATGGAGTAGACAGTGCGTGAGCGCTGAGTGCCTTTGGTGACCGTGGTCGCCGTGACCAGGCCGCGTTCGAGCAATATCTTGGGCGCGTTGTATCGCTGGCGGTCCGCGCTGGGCCACAACTCGGCGACCCCGCGTCCGACCTGCTCGGCGATTTCGTATGCGGACCAGTCCTTGGCTGTCAGCAGTCCCAGGATCATGTACGAGGTGGGTGTGAGATCACGCTGAGCCACATGGCTCCCTTCGCTCCGCGGTTGGCATCCAAGCCTACAAGTGTCACTTCCCTTCGCCGTTCGCATCCTCGGTGTCGGCGATGTCGTCGGATGCGTCCTGCGCAGGTTTGCCGTAGATGAAGGGGACGAGCGCTCCGGCGACGGCAGACGCCGGTGCGAAACCGTCAGCGGTTGGTGCCAGATTTCCCCACACCACCATGGTCACATCGTTGACCGGGTCGTACCCCATGAACGAGTTGTAGCCGGGAAGTTCGCCGATATGGCCGTACATCGGACCCATTTGAGCGATGCCGTATCCGTATCCCGCAGATCCCTCGCCATCTGTGGGTTGCACACTGTTCACACGCAATTCCTGGGTGGCCGGACTCAGGAGCGAACCGGTGCCTAGAGCTTTGACCCATGTCGCCATGTCGTTCGCAGTAGAGATTCCCTGACCTGCGGACCATGTCCACGAAGGATTGTGCGTCGTGGTGTCGGTCGGCCTTTCGGTGCCTGCGGCGATCGCGTCGAGGCGAGATTGTGGGAGCGCTTGTTTGCCTTCGCCGAGCGTTTCGACGTTCCCGCTGTAGGTGTACCCGTTTGCATAGGGCGTCGGGATGCTGGTGTCGGTGTTCGCAGGAAACGATGTCCCGGCGAGTGCGAGTGGCCCGAAGAAGCGGTCCGCGAAGATCTGCTGGATCGGCTTGCCGTCCAGCTGCTCGGCGATCAAGCCGAGGAGAACGGTATTGGTGTTGGAGTAGTGATAGCCGGTGTCTGGCGCGAAATACGGCGGCTGGCTCAGCCCCATCGCCAGCAGCTCCTCGGGTGTCCACACTCGCTCCGGTTGCTCGTCGAGCGCCTGGTTGAGTTCGAGGGTTTCGGTGTAGTTGTACAGGCCGCTACGCATGTCGAGTAGGTCGCCGATCGTGATGTTGTCGCCGTTGGGGACATCGGGGCGGAACTTGCTGACCGGATCGGTTACCGCCAGCTTGCCCTCGTCGACCAACTGCAGGATTGCCGTGCCGGTCCAGGTCTTGGTGTTCGAGCCCACGCGAACCTTGGTGTCCAGAGTGGGAGGCTCGTTGACGCCTTCTCGGACCGAACCCCATGTGTTGACGTACTTCTGTGTCGGTGTCGTGATCATGACCACCATCGCGATCTCGCGGAATCCCTCCGCCTTCTCCGAGACGACGGAATCCATTGCAGCGCTGTCGAAAGACAAGACGGCGCTGCCGGTCGACCCGGCGGAGGTCGGCGCAGACGAGGAGGGGGACGCGGAATCGGTTGCGGACGAACAGGCTGAGAGAAACAACGCCGTGGCGATGCCGGCGACGGCCACTTTGCGAACCTTGGCGTCGTGTCGTGCTGTCGACTTCCCGTAAGAGTTCATGAAAAGACTTTAAGTGATACTGCACATTGCATGCTGCACTTTGCAGTAAATTACGACAAATCAGTCATAGATCCTCAGGAGTGTCCATGTCGTCCACCACATCAGTTCGCGCCGTTGCTGCTTTGGTCAGCGCCGGCGTAGTCCTCACCGCATGTTCGGCGCAGCCGTCGAATTCCGGTGTCACATCGACTCCGATGCTCCAGATTCCGGACGAGGTAACCCGCATCATGACCACCGATCCCTACTCCATGGCTAGCTGGTCGTATCTCGTGGTCGACCCCGACACAGACGAGGTGATCTACAGCAACAACGCGGACAACTCGATGTTTCTGGCCTCGCAGACCAAACATTTCACCGTCGGCACCACCTACGACACCCTCGGCGTTGACCACACCGTCTCGACCCCCGTATATGCCACCTCCGTTCCCGTCGACGGCACTCTCGCCGGAGATCTCGTGCTCGTCGGCTCCGGCGACCTTGCGCTCGGCGGGCGCAATGCGGCGCAGGGTCGATTCGACTTCGCCACCGACGGAATCGACCACGTGTACGCCGACGCCCTACCCGGAGCCGTTCTCGCGCCCGGCGATCCCCTTGCGGGACTGAACGATCTCGCCCGACAAGTAGCCGGCGCCGGCATCACTCGTGTCAAAGGCGACGTCCTCGTCGACCCTCGTCTGTGGGACACCTACGCGACGGTCGAAGGCCTCGTTCCGTCGATCTTCGTCAACGACAATCTCGTCGATATCCAGGCCCGGCCAGGTGCGGTAGGTGAGCCCGCCACCATCGACATGCTTCCCGGGAACAGCCTGTTCCGCGTCGATGCGCAGGTCACCACCGGTGAAGAAGGTAGCGACTCGACACTGAAGGCAGCAGCGGACTCGACCGATCCCACCCAGATCAACGTGACCGGGTCGGTGCCGGCTGGAAAGACGTCGCTGACTGTCCACCGCATCACCGATGCACCGTCGTGGGCCCGGCAGCTGTTCGTTGAGGCATTGCGTCGCAACGGAATCGAGGTCGAAACGGTATCTCGGACCAACGACGCAACTGCTCTGCCTGCCGATCGGACGTATACCGGCAGTCGTCAGGTTGCGAGCCTTCGATCGGCACCACTTTCGGAGTCGGGAGGGATGATCCTCGCGACCAGCTACAACACCGGCGCGAACACCTTCCTGTGTCTGTTGGCGGTAGCGGAAGGATCGTCGTCGTGCAGCGACGGCTTACCGACCGTCAGGGCACTCGCCGAGAAGGCAGGTATTGCAGCGTCCGATCTTGTGGTGATGGACGGTCAAGGCGGAGATCCGTCACAAGCGACACCCGCGGCAGTCGTCGACTGGCTCGGCTGGGTGGACCAGCAGCCCTGGGCCGACACGTTCTGGGCCGGTCAACCGGTACTCGGTGAGCGCGGTTCGTTGTGCGGCGTCGGGGCCGACAGTCCCGCGAAGGGGAAGATCATCGGTAAGACGGGAACGTCTGCCGACGTCGAACCCGACACAGGCCGGTTGATAGTGACCCTTCAGGCGCTGTCCGGTTACATGATCACCCCCGATGATCGCCGACTTCTGTTCGTCGTAGCCGTCAGCGATGCAGTATTTCCCGATCTGCCTCGTGGAGTCTTCCAAGTCGGGGGCGACGTCGGGGGCGTTGCCGCTGCGTTCCAACAGGCACAGACGAACTGACTCGGGGCGAGTGAGAGGTACGGCGGTCCGGGCACTCATCCCTTTCGAACGAGGCATGAATTACGCAGGCGCTCGCAGTGTCAGCATTGTCGCGCAGCGGTATCGACTGCGTCCCGATGAGAAACGAGTGTTGACATGGGATCCGTTATCGGAGATCTCCTCCCCATAGCCGTCGGTGTCGCCGTCTCCCCGGTGGCCGTCATCGCGACGATCTTGATGTTGCTCTCCAAGCGCGCCGGTAGCACGAGCATCGGTTTCGCGGTGGGCTGGTTACTCGGAATCTTCATTGCCACGGTTCTTTTCGTCCTTCTTTCCAGTGCACTGAGCACCTCGGACGATGGACCGTCCACCACCGCTTCGTGGATCAAACTGGCGCTGGGCGTCCTCCTGTTGATGGTCGGGGTCAAGCAATGGCGAGGGCGCAGCGGTGAACACGAAACGCCGAAGTGGATGCACGCCATCGACGAGATGACCGCGGTCAAGGGGTTGGGCCTAGGATTCGCCCTCGCCGCGATCAATCCGAAAAACCTTCTGATGTGCATCGCGGCAGGAGTGTCGATCGGTTCGGCGTCGCTGGCGACCAGTGGAGTGATCGCCTCCGTCCTCGTCTTCACGATCATCGCCAGTTCAACGGTGGCGATACCTGTCGTCGGATACGTGGTGGCTGCTGACCGCCTGCGCGAGCCGTTGGCCAAGCTCAAGGTCTGGCTCCAGGACAACAACACCACGGTGATGAGCGTGTTGATCTTGGTTGTCGGAGTTGTACTGATCGGCAAGGGAATCGGCGGAATCTTCTGACACCGCGCGTTCACGTGGTGTGGACGTGGGACAGCCGGGTGAGTGTCCGATCAGGTCGCTTTCACCGCGTATTCGCCGTCGGCGTGGCCGATCAGTTGCCAACCGCCTTCGATCGGGTCCAGGCGGACGTCGGTGAGATTCGTGGTCTCGAGTTGTGGCCGTCCGGTGCCCGGGTACCAGGCCTCGACCCGCCCCGTGCCGCTCCCGGCAAACTCGTCACGCGATACCTTCGTCAGCGTGCCGGGCGCTGCTCGCGGATAAGCACGCGAGAGTGGAACCGCGAATCCCTCTACAAGTCCGAGTGATTCGCCGGACGGGCAGTCGATGCGATTCAGATTTCCTTGCGGCTGGTGGGTATTGCCGTCTCGAACCGGATGGGGGTCACCGCACGCTTGCGTCCACGACCACCAGGCGCCGCCCATCCGGTACTGGTCGGTGGCGTCGACGAAGCGGTCGACGTCTGCCCCCTGCTCGTCGGCGTCCCCGAACCAGCCCCATTCGCCCGTCCACAACGGTGCGTCGTACCAGGCGGCAGCGCGGTCGGCGATCTTGAATCCGTCCTCGATTGCGGGGAATTCGCTACTGACTGTTATTGATTCGCTGTAAAGATGGGGCGAGAAGACCACCAGAGGATCGGTCAGGTACTGGCGTGGGGGCAGCGCGTCGAAGCCGAAAGCCGACCAGACCGCACTGGGCTCGAAGAACACGAGGTGCGGAAATCCGCCTGCTTCGGCCTGTCTGATGGCGTCGGTGGCTCGCTTGTAGAACTGCCCGATCTGATCAGCTGCCGTGAATGGGTCGCGCAGGCCGGGATTCGGTTCGTTCAACAGGTCGTATCCGGCTACCGCTGGTTCGCCTTTGAACTCGGCGGCCAACCTCGCCCACGTCGCCACGAGGCGACTCTGGATTCCTTGCTCGTCGTCGTAGAACGCCTGGAAGGCGTGGCCGATCGCCGGTGCAGCCTCCCGGAGTCCACCGATGTTGCAGGTTGTCCATCCGCCGGTCAGGGTTGCCCATTCGGGTGCGCCGTCCCAGCCGACTCCCGGCTGCATGAATGACGGGCACGACAGGTCGCTCGGGGTGCCGACATACGGGCCCCATGCGTCCTGATGCATGTCGAGAACGGTGTAGATGCCGTGATCTTTCGCGTTCTGGACTGCGCCTCGAATCCGGTCGACATACGCAGTGTCGAATGCACCGCGAGTCGGTTCGAGGAGGGACCACGCGACGTTGAGTCGGACGACGTTGAAGCCCAGCGCGGCCATCTGCGCGAAGTCCGTTCTTCCCAGCGGCGTGACGGTGGGTAGACCGGTGCCGTTGGTCGCGTAGTCATTGAGGCCGTTGGCGTTCACGCCGCGGAGCAGCACCGTTCGTCCGCCGACGTCCTTGATCGTTCGATCTGCGACGGTCAATCGGGGGAGTGTCCATCCCGATTCCGGAGGTGCAGCGTTTGCCGCCGGGGCTGCAAGCTGGACAGCCAGGATTGCAAGGGTGGCAAGCAACAGCGCACGCATCCGTCGACCTTTCTAGACAAACGTCCAATTCCGAGTTGAGGCTAGCGGGAGAACGTCCTTGTTGCGGCGCAATTCGCACATACCCGTCACGACTACATTGCTGGGCACGCCGACTCGAAGCTGCTACTCGAGGTGCGAGAATTGTCGACACGTCGCGACCCGAGGGAGCATTTGTGAAACTTGCACTGACTGAACTGGTCGAACCACTAGCCGGCGACGAGTTGGCGATCACGCGTGCGTTCTACGAGTCACGGACCGCTGGCACCGGTCCGAGTTCTCTGCAGGAACTGCTCGCGGTGCGCGCTTCCAGAGTGGTTGATCCCGCGCCGCCGACCCGAGCTGTCGAGCACATACTCGACGGCCGAGCCGTATCGGTCCGTGTGGTCACTCCGAAAGATGGCGTGGTCAACGGGGTCTATCTGTATCTTCCGGGCGGTGGCTTCTACATGAGTTCGGCGGCAAGCGCTGACGCCCGAAGTACGAGACTTGCCGACGAGATCGGGTTCGCAGTGGTTACCGTCGATTACCGGCTTGCGCCGGAGTTCCCTTGGCCGGCAGCGCCGGACGACTGTGAGGCAGTCGCTTTGTGGCTGCTCGATGTCGCGGCCGAGCGGTTCGGGACAACCAAGCTCGCCGTCGGTGGCATGTCGGCGGGAGCAACCTTGGTGATGACAACATTGCTACGGCTTCGTGATCGAGGTCTGGCCATGTCGTTCTCGGGTGCCGTGTTGGAAGCCGGCACGTACGACGTCAGTGCTCAGACTCCCGCCGGCCGCACCATCGGCGACGAATACTTCATCGAAGCCTACGTCGGCCATGTCGGTGATCGCACTGTCCCGGATATTTCTCCGACCTTCGGAGACCTGAGCAGCCTGCCCCCGACCCTCGTTGTCATCGGATCCGACGACGTGGTCCTGGCCGAGAATCTCGCCATGGTGGCAAGGCTGTCGGCGGCAGGCAACGACGTCGACTTGCGCCTCTATCCTGATGTCCCGCATGGATTTACAAACCATCCGACGCCTGTTGCCCGTCGCGCTGCGCTCGATATAGGTGCCTGGCTTCGGCATCGTCTCGACGACGAGTCGGCGTGACAAGCGCGGGCGCGGTTCAGTGTGCCGAGGACACGCGGCGTGTGTTCGGTGTCAGATATTGGTCGAGTGCTTGACGATGGAACAACTCGAGGCTCACCACAGATTTCATCAGGCCGTCGAGGGTTCGCGGATCCCATCCCTTCGGCTACAGACGCCCCGGAATGTTGGAGCGGCTGTGGCCGCGGTCTGTAGTTCGAGCGGGTCCGGCGTGGTCGATGGCGCTGCGGTGACGGGCACGAGTTTCTTCCCGCACGACGGCGACAATCCGGGCACCTGAACACTTGTCCGGTTTCTGGAGCAAAGTCGGGACGAGGGGCGCGCCACCCTTGTAATCTCGCACGTGAGTTTGCGGGGGCGCGGGGTCGTCACGCACAGTGAGTGAGAGGACGACGATGACGACTGCTTACACGCGCCGCCGAGGGGCGCGCCCTTTCGGGTTCGCCCTCGCTGCGCTCTTTGCCGTGGTTGCGGCCCTGACCGGTCCCACATTCGCCTCCGCTTCGAGCAGCGACCTGCAATCGGGTTCGAGTCAGTTCGGATCGTCCGGCGAGCACCCGCCGCTGCCAGAGATCCCACCGCCGTCCGCGGCCGCGATCAGGCTCGACGAGGCGCGGAACTTCCGCGACGTCGGCGGCTACCGGACTACCGACGGCAGGACCGTCCGGACAGGAATGGTGTTCCGTTCCAACAAGCTCAGCTCGCTCAGTGAGTCTGATCTGGCCAAACTCACCGCCGCGAACCTGACCCTCGACGTCGACCTGCGCAACACCTCCGAACGCGCGGAGGATCCCGATCGGATCCCTGCCGGGGTCACCTACCAGGTCGCCGACGTCGTCAGTATCGAACACGGCATCGCGTTCCACGAATTCGTTCCCCTGACCCTCGGTCGCGCGTTGATCGACGGCGCAGTCAACGGAACCTCGAACATCGGCCAGAGCATCGGCTACCCCTTCATGGTCAACTACCGAGGCTCTGATGTCGCCTTCCGTGACCTGCTGACTGCGATCGCGAACAACTCCAACGGCGCAACCGTCTACCACTGCAGTGCAGGGAAGGACCGCACCGGTTGGGGCACCGCGATCCTACTGACCATCCTCGGTGTCCCGCGTGAGGTCATCAGTGCCGATTTCATGGCGTCGAACACCTACCTGGGCCGCGACGACGCGGTGGACCTGTCGTGGCTCGATGCGGCGTACGCCCAGGTGGACCGGCTCTACGGCGGCATGGACGCTTACGTACGGGAGGGCCTCGGCGTCGACCAGGGCACTATCGACTCTCTGCGCGCCAAGCTTCTCGTCTAGGCGCAGTCCCACACCTCGGCTTCTTGCGCACTCAGAACCTCTGCTGTCCCAAAGTGGACGAAACCGGGTCGGAGAGTTCGAGAACCGTCCACCCTCCAGTGTTTCTCGGTCGTATGCGATTACCAAGTGGCGCAAGAACTTTACTCGAAAGATCGCGTCTGATCACGGACTCGACCCTGGCCAATTGGTCAGCATCGAATCGAGTGCCTCGAGGATTCTGGACCAGCTTTCCGCGCTGTCAGGTGCACTGTGGCTGAACGATCCACCCAACTCGAGGCTGGCGTAGCCATGGAAAACGCTGCCCAGCAATCGTACTGCGTGAGTCTGGTCGAGGTCCGTGAGGTTGTACCCGCGCAGAATCGATCGCATCATCTGCGAGTGTCTGAAGCCAGCGCTCGCTGCTGCGGCCTCCGGGGTGAGGCGCATCTGCGACGCGGCGTACCGGCCGGGGTGTGCCTTCGCGTAGTTGCGATAGACGTTCGCGAAGGCGGTCAAGGCGTCGCGGCCGGACCGACCGGCCACGGCGTCGGCAGCCTGGTCGGCCAACTCTTCCAGGGCGAGTAATGCGATTCTGGTTTTGAGGTCGTTCGAACTCTTCACATGGGAGTACAGGCTCGCGACCTTGACGTCGAACTGTCTGGCGACTGCCGATACGGTCACCTGCTCGAAGCCGACCTCGTCGGCCAATTCGGCACCCGCCATGGCGAGGCGTTCGGGGGTGAGTCCTGCGCGAGGCATGTCCGCTGGTCCTGTTCGTCGAAAAGTGAAACTCATTTGCCTAAACAGTATAGGCAAATTACTGTGTGATGTAGTTGAACTATACGCAAGCTATCTACAGGTGAATGACATGCACAGCCAGAGCAGCTGGATTACTACCGAAATTTCCGAGGACATCGTGCGCGGAGCCCTCGAAATCGAACGGACCGAACGCGGTGTGCTGACGCACCGTCTACCTGCCAGGGCTCGCGCACTCTTCGCTGACGGGCAGATGGCCATGGCGCAATCACAACCCTCCGGAGTGTGGCTTGTGTTCCGAACGAGCGCTACGAGCATCGAACTCGATACTCTGCCCACGAAAATGATCTACACCGGCGCCCCGCCGAGACCACAAGGGGTGTACGACCTGCTCGTCGACGGCGAACTGGCCGGGCAAGCAAGCGCCACGGGCGGCAATTCGGTGACGATCGACATGGCGACCGGCGCCGCTCAGAAGCAGTCCGGGCCCGTCAGCACCATTCGTTTCGCGGATCTGCCCACGCGATCGAAGGATGTCGAGATCTGGTTGCCGCACAACGAGACCACCGAACTTGTCGCACTTCGAACCGACGCCCCACTCGAACCCGCGGACGACACGAAGCGCCGCGTGTGGCTCCATCACGGAAGCTCGATCAGTCAAGGATCCGGCGCTGAAAGTCCCTCCGGCACTTGGCCTGCTCTTGCAGCCTCCGTCGGCGGAGTGGATCTGATCAACCTCGGGTTCAGTGGCAGCGCTCTGCTGGACCAGTACATCGCCCGCGCGATGCGAGACACTTCTGCTGACCTGATCAGCATCAAGATGGGTATCAATCTGGTCAACTCCGACGTGATGCGTCTGCGGGCCTTCACATCGGCAATGCACGGCTTCCTCGACACGGTTCGCGACGGTCATCCAGTGACTCCGCTGCTGGTCGTTTCGCCGGTCTATTGCCCGATTCACGAAGACACGCCGGGACCTGGTGCTTTCGATTTCGATGCACTTGCCAGAGGCGAAATGCGGTTCGTTGCCACCGGAGATCCCGCCGAGCGTGCATCCGGGAAGCTGACGCTGCGCTCGATTCGGGAAGAGTTGGCGCGCATCGTAACCCAGCGATCGGTCGATGATCCCAATCTGCACTACGTCGACGGGTGCGATCTCTACGGTGCGGCCGAGAATGCGGAGCTGCCGCTTCCCGATCAGCTCCATCCGGACGCCGCAACGCATCATCTCATCGGTGAACGCTTTGCCCAACGTGTATTCGCAGACGGCGGTGTATTCGCCGGACAGGTGTAATCGCGCAGTCTGGTTCGATCCGAGTTCACACGATTTGACCCTGACGTAGCGTGAGGGCTCACGATGACTTCATGACCGACACCTACCCAGCATTCGACATCAGCCCCGTCCCTGTTCCTACAACCGATGCTGTGCCTCCGGAACAGTTCCGAGGTCTCTACGGAATGCCGATGTTCGTCTCGATTCCTACTTCGGATCTGGCCGAATCGGTCGACTTCTGGATCCGCGGACTCGGCTTCTTCGACCTCTTTTCGGTGCCTGATCGACTGACGCACCTGCGACGCTGGGCATTTCAGGACGTCTTGCTCGAACCCGGTCAGCGAGCAGGTTCGCCACCGTCCGTCAGCGTGAGCTTTGCGTGTGTGCTGAGCCAGATCGGCCAGATAGCAAATGCGTGCGAGGAATTGCGGGCCGGATGCACCAGCGGACCGCACGTGAAGCCGTGGAATTCCCTCGAGTTGGAAATTGTGACACCGGAGAATGCACGTGTGATCATGACTGCCGCTCGTCCGTACGACCCGAACAGTGCCGAGGCAGAGTATCTGCGAGGTATGGGAATTGACGGACCAGGCGACTGAGCGGCGGTCTGACGCCGTGGCCTCCCGCACCGCGTCTGTCAAACTGGATGCCGTGACGGACCAACTCTTCGGAGACGACGCAGACAGTGCTCTGACTGTCGGTGCAGCCGCCTCACGACTGGGCGTAACCGTACGTACCCTTCATCATTGGGACGCAATCGGTTTGGTGTGCCCGTCCGGTCGCAGCGACGGAGGCTACCGGCAGTACACCGACGCGGACCTCGGCCGCATCGGCCGGGTGCTTGTCTACCGTGACGTGGGCTTGTCGCTCGACGAGATCGGGGTATTGCTCGAAGCGCCCGCACTCCACGTGGACGAGACGCTGCGTGGGCAGCGCGCCGAATTGCGGCAACGGATCGCCGACTTGGAGGCGCTGGGCGAGTCCTTGGATCGCATCATCGATGCCAGGAAGTCGGGTGTGCTGTTGCCGGCAGACGAACAGGTCTCGATCTTCGGCCGGCACTGGCAGCCGTCATGGGGAACCGAGGCGCACGAGCGTTGGGGCGACAGCGCGCAGTGGGCGCAGCACGCGGAACGGTCGGCGGGTAGGACCGCTGAGGATTGGCAGAAGATCGCCGACGGCGTCGAGACGCTCAACGACGATCTGGCGTCGGCGTGCCGCTCCGGCGTCGAACCGGGAAGCGACGAGGCGAATTCGCTGGCAGAACGGCATCGAGCGTCTATCGGCGTCTACTTCGACTGCACACTTTCGATGCACGTGTGCCTGGGGCGGATGTACGTTGCCGATCCGGGCTTCTCCGAGTTCTTCGACCAGGTCGAGACCGGTCTGGCTGCGTGGATCCACGCCGTCATCGATGCGAACGCTCTGGCCAATGGAGTTGTCCCCGAATCGGCGACGTGGGTGTGAGTGAGCTGGAAGTCGCTCGTCAGTCCAACGATGCGCAGGCAGTGCACCACGGTCGGCCGTCGACCCCGGGGGCTCGATGGGCCACTGCGATGCGAGCGGCCAAGATACAGCTTTCGTTGTCGTGATAGACGTCGAGATCCGAAGGAACCGTCGAGTGGAACGCCGGGACCTTCATGTCTACCTCCGTTGTGACTCGCCAGCGAGTTGGCTCGTTGCGGCAATCCTCCCACCCCAGAGATCATCTCGCCTGTCGGCAGAAGTATGGCCGTTGCTCGAGACCATATGGCCGGGGTCTGACGCGTGCAGTCCCGTAGGCGCGATTGTGCAGCCCCACAGTGACTTACAGCGGTGAGAGCCTGATCACCTTGCCGGCCGAAGAGATGCGCACTGCGCACGCGGTGTGATCTTCGACGGCGCTCACCGCAAAGAATCCCGCAGGGATAGGCTGGACGAATGCGTGGAGAGTACAAGGTTCCTGGTGGAAAACTGGTCGCGGTCGACGTCGAGGTGGCGGATGGTCGACTAGCCGACGTCGCAGTCTCGGGGGACTTCTTCCTCGAGCCAGACAGCGCGCTCGACGACATCAACGCAGCGTTGCGCGGAATGCCCGCCGACTCGGATGCAGAACAGTTGGCGCAAGCCATCTCCGCGGCGCTCGACGAGTCCGTCTCGATGATCGGCTTCACGCCCCAGTCGGTCGGCATTGCGATCCGGCGCGCACTCGGTCACGCCACGAGTTGGGCGGATCACACGTTCGACCTCATCCCGCCGGTGGTTCTCGATCCCGCGATGCACGTCGCGCTGGACGAGGTCATCGCGCGTGAGGTCGCATCGGGTGAGCGTCCGCCGACACTGCGATTCTGGGACTGGGACTCGCCCCTGGTCGTGATCGGATCGTTCCAGTCGGTGCGTAACGAGGTCGACTCCGAGGCGGCAGCGCGGCACGGCATCGGCGTGGTGCGCCGAATCTCCGGTGGCGGAGCGATGTTCATGGAACCGGGCAACTGCATCACGTACTCGTTGGCCGTACCGGCGTCGTTGGTCGAAGGTTTGAGTTTCGAGCAGTCCTACGCATTTCTCGATCAGTGGGTGATGGGAGCGCTTGCCGAGGTCGGTATCAACGCTCGTTACGTGCCGCTCAACGACATCGCCTCGGACAAGGGCAAGATCGCCGGCGCTGCTCAGAAGCGATTCGCGTCCGGCACTGTGCTCCATCACGTGACCATGGCCTACGACATCGACGCGGAGAAAATGACGCAGGTGCTGCGAATCGGACGAGAGAAGATGTCGGACAAGGGAACCAAGAGTGCAGCCAAACGTGTCGATCCGTTGCGTTCGCAGACCGGAATGACACGCGCGGCGATCCTGGAGTCGTTTGCGCAGCACTTCCGAGGCCAATACGACACCCGTGACAGCGATTACACGGACTCGGAGTTGGAGCAGGCGCGCAAGCTGGTGGACACGAAGTTCAGCACCGAAGCGTGGACTCACCGCGTCCCGTAACCCTGGGACACCGAGAAACCGAGAAATCGGGACGAGACCCGAGGGGTCTCGTCCCGGTCGGCCTAGGTAGCCGGGGTCGTTGAGTGTGCCCCGAGAAGTTCAGCGTCGTCGACGACGGAGTTCCTCTTCGGAATTGTGAAAGTTGCGCTCACACACAGGATTGCGATGACGAAGCACCCCAGTGTGTACCAGAGATTTCCGATGGGATCCCCAGCGCTGGTGGAACCGTCGACCGCGTCGAAGAAGTCGGGAAGCGCACTCGCCCACAGTACGGCCATGACAACCAGGTACACCACGCTGTAGACCTGTACGAATCTGTTGGTGTGTGCAGGAGTGTTCGATTCAGCCGAGCGCAAGTCTCGCCATTGCCGGACGAGAACCACGATCGCGACCACTGTGAGGACGGCGAGTTCCGCCGCGTAGAGGAACCCACGAACGGTGTCGCTACCCATCCCGAAGACCGTCGCCGGGAGCGGGAGAATGAACGTGCCCAGCGAGGCCAGAAGGCCGATGACGATGGTGCGCCACACCAACTGAAGTCCGGAGAAGTGCTTGCCGGCGTCAACGTGCCGTCCGACGAAGTACTGGACGCAGAATGCCAACGACATGGGCCACAGCGCGGCGAAGACGACCACGCTGGGAAGTGGAACCGCGTCGAACATGGGTTGGTTGATCGGGTTCGACGTCGACCACTCCCACCATCGCAGCTGGGGTCCCAGGTGGTCGAAGATTTCGTAGAACGCATGGTGGACGAAGCCGACGCAGACTGCGCCCAGTAGTGGACCGTACTTGCGGAAAACGCCGAGCATTCTGACTATTTCGAAGGCCAGTGTCGCCATGAGCGGGTAGATGGCAATGATGTACAGCGGCAGTCGACCCCACATGAAGTCGACGGTGAACACGTTGTGCGCGAACATCGTGTCCACTTGTTCTTCGATGCCGAATGCCGCCGGGAAGTACAGCGGAGGCTCGATGATGAACAGGTAGGCGGTGGCGCCGAACCAGAGAACCAAGTTGGTGGGGTCACCGTTGCGGCGCAGTCGCACGATCGCCAACACCAGTGCGAGCACCGAACCGACGATGATCGTCCATTCGAGGACGGGCAGGGTCCAGTTCTCGAGCGCCGCCGGGTTACGGAACTCGACGAGTCCACCTGCTTCCTGGCAGGAGAAACCGAGTTCTGTTGCGAGCTGGGCGAATGTGGGGGAGCAGTGCTCTGCCATCAGTTGGCCCCTGACGTGATCGACTCGGCCTGTGCCTGAGATTCGGCGGTGTACCAGCGTGTGCAGTCGTAGCCGTCGTCGTAACGCTTGAACCACTGGTCGGCCAATGCGGGGAGCTTCTCGTGGTCCGGGTTGTGATTGGGCATCTGGCTGCGGAAGACACCGCCGAGTGCGACGAGTTGTTCGCCGAGTTGCAGGTGATCGAAGGCGCGGGGCATGGTCCCCTTGGTCAGGTAGGGCGCAAATGACGTCAGAATCTTCTGCTTGGTGCGGTGCATGGCGAACATCGACAGTGAGTCGACTTGCCGTTCGGAGAGCGGAACGTGCTGGTTGAACCCTGCACAGGCGATGCGAATCACCTTCATCACGTGCGCGAAGATCGACGGCGCCATCCGCATTCGGTAAAGCTCGCTTCCGACAACGGAATTGAAGATGATCAGTGCCGAGCTGCGATGCTCGACCTCCTCGACGAAGTGCCAGATGAACAGCGACGCGACGCGGTCGTCTCCTGGACGGAACAAGGTCGCCTCGTTGTCGAGCATCAGCTTGAACACCGGTGTGAAAGTCGCCTCCAGATCAGCGGTGTACGCGAGCCGGTAGTTCAGCGAGGTCGCCTCGGTCAGCAGATCGAATTCACCGATCACGGCGTCGAGCGTGTTCTGCAGTCCGGGGTAACGCCTGATCAGAGCCTTCACATGTTGGCGGTGGGCGGTCGAGTGGTGGCCTTCTTGACGCATGAATGCCACGGCTTCCTCGGCGACCTCCGGATCGCTGATCCGCGACTTGGTCTGCATGATCATCTTCACGATCATCTTCTCGAAACCGATGGCCAGGAACGAGACCGCGTTGGACATGCTCGACCAAGCCGGATTCTCCGGGTTCCACAGGAAGGGAACGTCATGATCCTCGAATCCGAAATCCATCTTTCGGGGCTGAAGGTTGGTCACTTGTCGAACCTCGTCTTTCGGAGGGGCTGGTCAGGTGGCCGCTCTGGCACTGAAAGCCACGTGTGGCAGTGATCATACATATTGGTGTGCAGTTGTATGTTCACTTTCGACGACGAGAGTGCATTCGAGGGACGCCGATGCAAAACCTGCTTGTGTTAGCCTGTGGCTCTTGGACTTCGAGCGCAAAGACATGGTTCGAGCCTCGTTCGAGCGAGGAAGTGGGCAGTGGCACGAAGGCGTGGGTGGGGCGGCAATCCACCGGACAGTGACGAAGATGCGTCTCGTCGAATTGTCGAGGCCGCTGTCGAGCTGATCGGACGAACGAGTTCGGAAATCAGTATCGGCGACGTCGCGGAGTCACTCGGCGTGATCCGTCAGACCGTGTACCGATACTTCCCCAGCGCCGACGCTCTGATGCGGGCAGCTGCGATCGCGTCGGTCGACGGCTACCTCGATCGACTCGCCACACACGTGAGCGGCATCGAAGATCCCGTCGAGGCGATGACCGAGGGTGTTGTCTTCACACTGACCCAGGTCCACCGAACGCCGCATCTCGGCATTCTGCTCACAAGCACGAATTCGAGTGTGCACCCGGAAGGTCTGACCTCTCAGGAGGCGCAGGCCTTCGGAATGGCGATGATCACCCGTTTCGACGTGGACTGGGTGCGTTACGGCTACGACGACGCGTCACTTCAGGAACTGGTCGAATACGTCCTGCGGACGATGCAGTCGTTTTTCCTCGCGCCCGGCGACCCGAAGCGGAGCGACGAGGAACTGCGGCGATACCTGCGACGCTGGATGGGTTCGGCGATCATCGCCCAGTCCGTTCGGTGACGGGTGACCCGGTCAGCGGAGAATTATCGTCAAAGCGACCGCGCTCGCGCACGCTGTGATGACGACAACCAGGGCGAACAGGTCGGCCAGCTGAGGGCGCTTGGGGTATGCCGCGATCAATCCGGTGCCCCCGCGAGCGGAGATTGCTTCGCCCATTTCGGCAGATCGCCGAATTGCCACCGACATGGTTGTGGTGATCAGGTCGACTATCGAATTGTCGGCCGCGCTGTTCACCACAGCTTTCGGGCGCAGTCGCCGCGCTGCAACGAGGGTGAGCATCTCGTCGATCAACAGCGGAAGCGAACGAATACACAGGGCCGTCGCGATTGCCCACTCATCCACGGGAATCTTGAAGAATCGAAGTGGTCGGCCCAGCGTCGCCAAGGCGGGGGCCACATCGCTCATCGACGTCGTCCACGCCAACATCAGTGAGACGCAGAGCAATACGAGACCGAACGTCACAGCTTGCAGGTAGAGGAACACTGCGTCGAGGCCGATCGGAAGGTTGATCAACGCACCGAGCAGGATCAGCGCCCACAACCACCACGGAGGTCGAGGAACTGCAGTCGGGGGGATGCGTCCGATTACCGCGGTCAGCAACAACAATCCGAGTACGACGCCGATCGCCGGCCAGGACGGCGCGGCGACGACCACGATGCTGACGAGTACCACCGCAACGATCTTCGTTCCGGCCCACAATCGGTGGATCGGCGATGAAGTCGGGACTTCGCGCAGAAGTGTTGTCACGTCGTCGATCCTTCCAAAGCGCTGCTGGCGGCAGGGTCGAGGATGCGACCCTGCGACAGTCGAATTGTTCTGCTGCACACGGCGTCCATGCCGTCGACGTCATGCGAGATGACGACTACTGCGGTTCCGTTCCGACGAATCCACCTGAGCACGTTCAGGATTTCGTGTCGGCCGGGTGGATCGAGACCGGCCAGGGGTTCGTCGAGGATGAGTACTCGGGGTTGGCGGACGAGGAGACCGGCCAGCACGACGCGTCGCATCTGTCCGCCGCTCAACTCGTCGATGCTCCGACCTGCGATGTGACGATCGAGTCCGACGGCGTCGAGTGCCCACGAGACTTGTACGGATCCGATCTCCGGACCGCCGGCTGCCTCGATGTCTTCGGCGACGGTTCGACGCTGCAACTGCAACCGCGAATGTTGGAACGTGAGGCCGACGGTGCCGAGTTGGCGTGAGACGGGTTTGCCGTCGAAGACTGCGGTTCCCTTGCTCGGCGTGATCAAGCCCGCCATGATCCAGGCCAGAGTCGACTTACCGGAACCGTTGCCGCCCAGGACCAGGAGTCCCTCCCCGTCGCCGATGGTCAGATTCACGTCCGACAGTGCGCGTCGCGACCACGGAGTCCGGTCGTTGTACGTGTGGGTGACATCGGTGAGTTGGAGTACAGCACGTGTGCTGGTCGGCCACGGTGCAGATGGAGGACCCGCGAACGTCGACGTCATCCAGCCGGGTTGGTGATCGATCTGCCTTCCACGCTGGAGTTGGATCACCCGATCTGCGGCACGCGTATCGGCGTGGTGGTGGGTGACGAGTACCACGGCCATGGGATGGCGGCGTGGCAGTTCGGCGAGGAGCGCGACCAATTCCTCCCTGCCCGCCTGGTCGACCATCGCGGTGGCTTCGTCGGCGATCAGCAGCGCGGGGCGCCGGGCCAGAGCCGCGGCAACCGCCAGGCGTTGCATCTCGCCGCCGGACAGCCCCGACGTCTCGCGCATGCCCATTCCGGCGAGTCCCACTTCGGCCAGCAGCGCATCGACGTCGGGATGTGACTCGGGGGGGAGCCCCCAGACGACGTCATCGGCGACCCGGGTTCCGAGGATCTGGCTCTCGGGACGTTGGAGGACAACGGCGGTTCCGCCGTGTCGGCCCAGACCGGCGGAACCGGGTCTCGTCAGGGTCCCGACAGTCGGCGCGCGACCGGCGAGCAACCGAGTGAGTGTGGACTTGCCCGAGCCGTTGTGGCCGACGACGGTGACGAACTCTCCTCGTCGCACCGTGAAGTTGACGTCGACGAGGGCCGGCGTCGATGCACCCGGATAGGTGAAGCCCACGTGATCGAAAGTGACCGGTAACGGATCGATCGGACGGTCGTCGGGTGTCGTCTCGAGTGGATCGGACGAGGGGAGCGCCGCCAATCGGTCGAGGACGGCACCGAGGACGAAATAGGAGACGACGGTACTGAGGACGATTCCGGAGATGATGGACACGCCGATCCACAACCACCAGTAGTCGATGATCGAGCCGATGCTGTTCTCGATCCATTCGGCTGCCCCGACCAGCGTGGGGGCGCGCTTCAAGATTGCGGCCACACCCAGCGCGGTGTTCTCGAGCGAGGTCAGCAACAAGGTGCGCAGGGGCGCGAGAACAAGCAACAGGACTATGGAGAACAACGCCAGTGCGGGCCCGATGACACATGACGAGAGCAACGCGGAGACGAAGCCGAGACCGCGCCGCTTGACGGTACCGATGATTCCGCCGAGGAGAGCGCTCAGCGCGACCGCCGCCGCAGATCCTGAACCCGCCGCGACGAAGGCGACCGCAGTAGCCGAGACACCGGCCGTCATCACGGCGCGGACTCGGAAGCGCTGGGCGACAATTCCCATCGGAACCGCTGCCACGAGGTTGAGAGCGCTGGCCATGGGGATGACCGTGGCAATGACGGACAACGCGACCGTGAATCCGGCCATGACGGCACCCGTTGCCAACTCGAGTGGTCGAAGGTTGCCGGTTTCGCGGACTTGCGGACGGTTGCTCACTACGTCCAGTGTGCCAGTGGTGACATAACTCCTGCCCGACTGATGGTGAGCGCATCTGCGCGATTGCGTAGGCTTCACCTCAAACAATGGATCGGACGGAGCGTGGAAGACGTGAGTGCAGCACCCATCAGGGTCGGGGTTCTGGGAGCCAAGGGCAAGGTCGGCCGAGCGATCTGCGAGGCAGTGGAAGCTGCTCCCGATCTGGAACTTGTCGCTCAGGTCGACACCGGTGATCGCATCGAGACGTTTGTCGACACCCGCACTCAGGTAGTGGTCGATTTCACGCACCCCGACGTCGTCATGGGAAATCTGGAATTCCTCGTGGCCAACGGAATTCACGCCGTGATCGGCACCACCGGTTTCGACGAGTCCAGGCTCGCGACGGTGCAGTCCTGGCTCGACGCCCAGCCGGCAACGGGTGTTCTCATCGCGCCCAACTTTGCTATCGGTGCCGTGTTGTTGATGCGCTTCTCCGCTGCTGCGGCACGCTTCTTCGATTCTGTCGAGGTCATCGAACTCCACCATCCCAACAAGGCCGATGCCCCCTCGGGTACCGCGTACCGAACGGCCGCCATGATCGCCGAGGCTCGCGCCGAAGCGGGCGTCGGACGCAGTCCGGACGCCACCACGACCGAGCTCGAGGGCGCACGTGGAGCTGACGTCGACGGCGTCCGGGTTCACTCTGTGCGGATGGCCGGACTGGTTGCGCATCAGGAAGTGATTCTCGGAACGCAGGGCGAGACGCTCACCATTCGCCACGACTCGATCGACCGGAATTCGTTCGCGCCGGGCGTTCTGCTCGGAGTCCGCCAGATCGGTTCGCGTCCGGGCCTGACGGTCGGTATCGATTCCTTCCTCGATCTATGAACAAGACCACCCGCACTCTCGCGCTGATCGTTGCGATCTGTATCGCGCTCGCGGTGTACTTCGTGCTGCTCGGTCAGCGCGGAATCCAGCTCATCCAGGACGGCGGTGGCGCCGCAATCGGTCTCGGGATCGGAGTGCTGATCCTGCCTTTCCTCGGGCTGTGGCTCGTCATCGCCACGCTCCGTGCCGGCTTCACGCACCAGCGTCTCGCGCAGCAGATTCACGACGAGGGCCTCGCCGTCGACGCGTCTGCGCTTCCGAAACTGCCTTCGGGCCGGATCGAGCGAGCGGCGGCCGACGAGTTGTTCGCCCAGATCAAGGTCGACTGGGAAGCGGACCCGGACAACTGGAAGCAGAACTTCCGACTCGCTCGCGCCTACGACTACGCCGGTGATCGAAGCCGGGCTCGGGAAACCATGCGCCGGGCAGTGGAACTGGAACGCCGTTCTCGAGGCAAGTAGGTGTCTCTGCTGCGGCGAGGGGGCCGCTGAGACGCTACCGCTCGGGAACCGTTGTGGGAGAAGACGGATCCGGAGCGGTGGGGTCGAATGGCGGGGGGTTGTTCGGGTCGAAACTCGTCACCGGCACCGAACACGTCGCGCCCACTTCGGGATACGTGTTCGGGTTGACCCGCAAAGCCGACACGAATTGGTCGATGCGAGCGTCCGCGGCGTTGTCGAGCTTGAGTTGACGGCCCCAAGACTGCAGTGAGATCGGCGAATCCAGGGTCGGATACGGCGACATCAACGTGTAGCTCATACCTTCGACTCGCTGCGCCAAGCGAGCCTTATCCTCGCTCGAGACGAGGTCGGGGTTGTACGTGATCCACACGGCCCCGTGTTCGAGGGAATGGACCGCATTTTCGGTTCGAATGGCTTGCGGATAGACAACTCCGGTGCAGTTTGCCCAGACCGAGTCATGGCGACCGCCGAAGGGCGGTGAATGTGTGTACGCCACACGTTCGTTCGGCCGTACGTGTTGGGCTGCTGGGTAGTCGACCGTGACAACTCCGTCGATGGCTCGGGACGGATCCGGATTGTCGACGCTCGGAACAAACGCATCCGGTCGAGGTGTTCCTTCGAGGGAATTCGCGCACGAAGCCAGCGCGAGAACTGCCGAGATCGCCACTGTCGCTCGAAGTTGTTTGTTCACTCGGCCATGATAGCGGCGCCTGTCCGCTTTCCCGGGACGTGAATCGACTACGACCCGAGAGAGCTTGTCGTCCCGCCCGAGAGCGCGATGTCACTGGCGCTTCGGAGAATTCGGAGCGGAGGCAGCGGCCCTTGGTACGCCTCGGAGCCACTGATCAGATCACCGGCCGCGTCGAACGCGATCGCCTCACCCTGTGGCTCGTCCGGAAGGGGCACCCGAATCGGCTTGGTGGTCAAGGCTTTCACGACATCACCGTCGGGAGCTGTGTAGAGATAGACGTCGGTGTACGTGCGCAGTGCTACCACCGTGCCGTCCTTGCTCACGGCGCCGCCCGTGACAGCCATGGTTCCGGCGTGGGGGATCGGTCCACCGGAAGTGAGGGTGGGGGTGAATCTGAGCTGACCCACCTTGGCCAACATGGTCGGCGGCGCCGTACTCAGATCCTGAACGTGCTGCCGCTCAGCGGTTGTATAGACCGCGCTTGCGCCTAGGTAGTCCTTGGTGACGATGACGGGAAGTCCGTCGCTCTGGATCAGCACTGCCTCGGCGTCATGGGCCCCGTCCGGATAAACCAGGGGGTAGGAGGTGGTGGCACCCGAAGCCGGATCGAGTTCGATCAGCCCGATCGACGTTCGTACCGCGTTGTTGTCGCCGATGTCTGCCAGCCACAGGTGGCCGTCGGGAGTCGACGAGAGATCCTCGACGTCGACGCGAGGGGTGTCCACGTCGATCCAGCGCTGAACGTGGCAGTTCGAATCGAGTTCGGCGACCCGGTCGTCGGAGCCGCTGTCGCCGATTGCATACATCCCGGTTGATGCGACCGTGAGTCCGGACAGCTCGGAAAGGCCTGCATCAGTGGGCGTGCACAGGACGTCGAAGACACGCGGGGTCTGTTGCGCCGACGCTGGAACAGTGTGAATGCCCACGACCGTGGCGGCGAGAACAAGCGAGCCGGCAGCCGCAGCGACTGAATGGGCGAACGGGCGATTCAGCATCACGATGCAGACCTCCGGGCCGAAGAATCGGGACTTAGTACCCGGAGATTACTGGACGTCCGTCTCACTTCGTCCGAGTTTGCAAGAAACGGCCGATGCCGAGGCGACGTGATGCGTCAGTGATTCGACAAGTGAATGCAGGTGCAGGAGGGGATACTCGACTCACTGGAGATCGGCGACAACGAGCAGGAAGTGACGAAGTGATGGCGAAGAGTGAGTCCGACAAGCAAGATGCAGATTCCCCGTCTCAGTTGATCGACCAGCGAATCGAGGAACTCGGAGACTGGCGGGGCGAGATGCTCTCCCGGATACGAACTCTGATCAAAGAGGTGGATCCGGATGTGGTGGAGGAATGGAAGTGGCGAGGCGTTCCGGTGTGGTACCACGCCGGAATGATCTGTACCGGAGAGACTTACAAGAGCGCAGTGAAGGTGACTTTTGCCAAAGGCGCATCACTCGACGACGCTTCAGGTCTCTTCAACTCCAGCCTCGAGGGCAATACGCGGCGGGCGATCGATTTCCACGAGGGTGAAGCCGTCGACGAAAAGGCGTTCAAGGCACTCGTTCACGCCGCGATTGCCCTGAACACCTCGAAGAAGTGACGCCCTGTCAGAGCTGATGTTCAGCGAGGTCGAACGCACTGAGTAGCGTGCGGAATTTCGTACTGGTCTCTCTCAATTCGATTTCCGGATCGGAAGTAGCGACGATGCCGCCGCCGGCGTAGGCCCGCGCCGAGAGGCCGTCTGCTGCGATCTCGGCGCAACGAATAGCGACCATCCACTCGCCGTCTCCGGTCCGGTCGCACCAGCCCACGGCACCCGCATAGAACCCACGATCGGCTTCGGTTGCGGTGATGTGCTCGCGTGCGGCGACCGTCGGTGTTCCGCAGACTGCAGGAGTCGGATGCAGCGCCATTGCCAGTTCGAGCGAGGTCACGCTCGGGTCGATCAGAACACCTTCGATCTTGGTCCCGAGGTGCCACAGTTGCGGTGTCCGAAGTAGTTCCGGCGCACCGGGTGCGGTGAACGATGTGCAGAGCGGCCCGAGTATCGCACTGATGGAGTCGACGACAAACGCGTGTTCGGCGAGATCTTTGGTCGAAGCGCGGAGTTGCTCGGCATTCGCCTCGTCCTGTTCCGAATTCGGGTGGCGTGCAATCGAGCCCGCCAACGGGTGGCAGGTGACGACGTCGCCTCGCCGTTCGATCAGAACCTCGGGCGTCGAGCCGACCAGCGAACGCCCGCGGTATTTCCCTCCGGCGGGGGACAGGTCGACGCAGAAGCCGTTGTGCGCGTGGTCGAGTGCGATCAGCTTCTCTGCCAAGGCGGAGGGGGAGATCGTGGACTCGGCTTCGATGGTCAGGGAGCGTGCGAGGACAACTTTGTCGAGTTCGCCTGCTCGAAGGCGGGTGACGGCGCCGCGGACCCTGTCGGTGTGGATCTGCGGGCTCGGTTCGAATTCCGCGACCCGCGAAGTGGGGAGTGTCGGAATGTTCGAGTGATATAGATCACCGTGGACCCGAGTGAAACTCAGTGGCGCAGTGAGGGCGGACGGCGTCTCCGGGGAGAACGGCAGAGCGCCGACGACCGAGTCGATCCGCCCGGTTTTGAGGGCTTCGGCGGCATCGAAGGCGGAGTCGAATTCTTCGACCACTCCCGAAGTGCGGATCGACGTTTGCCTACGTGAGAGCAGGAAAACGGAGTCCGTTTCATCGTCAGTCCGGTTGTTGCGCAACGGGAATTCGGAGACTTCGGCGAGTGCTGACATGGACACCCTTCCAGTTCGACAGGATTACTTGCTATGTTGAGGCTAGCCTTAGTTCGGGTGAATTTGTGCCGTGGCCGTCCGGGTTGTGTACTTCCGTACCGTTATGGTTAGGCTGGCCTAAAGTCAGGCGTGCGGACGGGGTCGACACGAGGATGGGTTGGCTCGATCTGAGCGCGTCGACCACTACCCGAGGAGACCGATGAGCAACACCGTGGACCGTGACCAGATCGTGCGCGACGTCGCCGAGGTTCTGTCGATGAGGGCAGAACAACTCGGCGACGACGCGGACCTGGGTGACGAAGGCCTGGACTCGGTTCGCCTGATGACGCTCGTCGAACGGTGGCGGGGAGCGGGCGCGGATGCCGACTTCGCGGAGTTGGCAGAAGAGCCCACGATCAATGCCTGGGTTCAGGTCCTGTGCCCGCAGTGAGTGAGCGCAGAATCGCCGTGGTCACCGGTGCGGGGGCGGGGATCGGCGCCGCAGTGGCCCGGACTCTTGCCCGTGACGGGTATTCGCTGGCGCTTCTCGATCGTGACGACGTCGAATTGAAGCGGGTAACTGCGGAATTGGCGGAAACCATCGTCGACGGCGCCGATGTCGCGAGTCACGTCGTGGACGTGACCGATCGGCAGGCAGTCGACGCGGCAGTGACCTCCACGATGGACACGTTCGGCCGGATCGATGCTCTCGCGCACGTCGCCGGAATTCTCGACACCGGGTCGGTGCTGGACTCCGATCCAGATCAGTGGCAGAAGATATTCGGCGTCAACGTCTTCGGATTGCTGAACGTGCTGCAAAGTGTGGGACGGGAAATGCGTCGCCGTCGGGCCGGGGCGATCGTGGTGGTCTCGTCGAATGCGGCCGGTGTCCCACGTATGGGGATGGGTGCTTACGGTTCGTCGAAAGCTGCCGCCACCATGTTGGTTCGAACCGCTGGACTGGAGTTGGCCGCAGACGGGATTCGTGTCAACGTGGTCGCTCCGGGATCCACCGACACAGCGATGCAGCGGTCATTGTGGTCGGACCCTTCCGACGATTCGGGTGCCGACGCCGTCATCGAAGGCAATCTGGCGAGCTATCGCCTGGGTATTCCGCTCGGAAAACTGGCCACCGCAGACGATATCGCGGACTCGGTGCACTTCCTGCTGTCCGACCGGGCGGCCCACATCACCATGCAGGCGCTGTACGTCGACGGTGGAGCGACGCTCAAAGCGTGAGACGTAGTTGCTGACAGTACTTTCGAACAGGAGTCACTTGCATGACCTCGAGGATCGCTCGCGAGCCCTTGGCACCCGTCGCACAGTATCCACCCGAATTGGTGACGCATTATCGGGAGCGAGGCTATTGGACTGACGAGACGCTGGCCGGATTCATCACGGCCGCGGCCGCACGGTATCCCGACAACGAAGCGGTGGTCGGCAGCGATGCCGCTGGCACACAGACACGGCTGACGTATTCCGAGCTCGATCGTCGCAGCTCGGCCGTGGCCGGAGGCCTGTCCGGGTTGGGTGTTCGCCCCGGTGACCGGGTGCTTCTGCAGCTACCGAACATCGTGGAATACGTCGAAGCATTGTTCGGTGTGTTGAAGCTCGGCGCCCTGCCGGTATTCGGGTTGCCGGCGCATCGCCGAACCGAAATCGGCTACTTCTGCCAGTTCGCTGATGTCGCTGCTTATATCGTCGCCGACCGTCATGGCGGGTTCGACTACCGCGCACTGGCGCGTGAGGTGAACGAGGGCCTCGAGACTCCGCCTGTTGTGATCGTGGCCGGTGACCCCGAAGAGTTTGTCGGTTTCGATTCGCTGCGCGGATACGAGATTCCCGTTCTTGCCGACGTCGATCCGTTGTCGGTCGCCTTTCTTCAGCTTTCCGGTGGCACGACCGGTGTTCCGAAGCTGATTCCGCGAACGCACGCCGACTACCTCTACTCGGTGCGGGCATCGAACCCGATCTGCGGCGTCGACGACTCGACGCGCATGTTGGTGGTTCTTCCTGCAGCGCATAATTTTCCGATGAGTTCGCCAGGCATCCTGGGTGTTTTCCACGCGGGTGGCACCGTGGTTCTGGCGCCGGACACCATGCCGTCCACAGCTTTCGGTCTGATCGAATCAGAGCGAGTCACGCACGCTTCTTTGGTTCCACCGATCGCGTTGGCCTGGATGGCCGCCCCCAGCAAGGCAGATCACGATCTGTCGAGCTTGCGGGTTCTCGGCGTCGGGGGAGCAAAGTTCAGCGCCGAAGCTGCTGCGCGCGTACCCGAGGAGCTGGGCTGCACCCTCCAGCAGGTGTTCGGGATGGCCGAAGGGCTGGTCAACTACACCCGCCTCGACGACACGCAAGAATTGATCGTCAGTACGCAGGGCCGGCCTATTTCGCCGGACGACGAGGTTCGTGTGGTCGACGACGAGGGCGCGCCCGTCGAGCCCGGAACCACGGGGCACTTACTGACTCGGGGGCCGTACACGATCCGTGGCTATTACCGGGCAGATGCGCACAATGCCGAGGTCTTCGACGCCGAAGGGTTCTATCGCACCGGCGATCTGGTCAGCGTCACCGATACGGGACACCTGATAGTCGAGGGGCGCGCAAAAGACCAGATCAACCGCGGCGGTGAGAAAGTGGCCGCCGAGGAGATCGAGAACCACCTGCTCTCGCACCCTGCCGTCCACGATGCGGCCGTCGTCGCCGTCCCCGACGAGTACCTGGGCGAGCGAACGTGTGCTGTCCTGGTGGTCGCCGGAGAAGCGCCGACCGTCGGCGAGATCAAGCGATACATGCGAGGCCGAGGCGTTGCGGCATACAAAGTGCCGGATCGAGTGGAGTTCGTGACCGAGTTCCCCGTCACCGGCGTCGGAAAGACCAGTAAGGCGGCCCTGCGCCGTGTTCTCAGTGAATCGATTGCGGCACAGACGCTGTCGAGTTGATCGGTTCTCACCCCACTTCTTGGAGGAGATTCTTCATGGCGCTACCCACCGCAGTCCGATACGAGATGCCCACCGAGTTTCCGCAGAATCGGGTCGACTGGACTCTCGATCCTTCCCGCGCGGTATTGCTTCTGCACGACATGCAGGAGTATTTCGTGAACGCGTACGACCGAAGCGTCGACCCGCTCCGAACCGTGGTTCCGAATATCGATCGCCTTCGCTCGTCGGCGCGAGCTGCCGGAATCCCGATCGTCTACACCGCGCAACCCGGAGATCAGGATCCCGAGGAGCGCGCGTTGCTGTCGGATTTCTGGGGACCGGGACTGAAGGCAGATCCCGCTCACACCGACGTGATCGCCGAGTTGGCTCCGCATCCGGACGACGTGATGCTCACAAAATGGCGCTACAGCGCCTTCATCAAGACGGACCTGCGTGAACGGCTGCGTGAGGGTGGTCGTGACCAGCTGATCATCACCGGAATCTATGCCCACATCGGCTGCCTGACTACCGCTTTGGACGGGTTCATGCAAGACGTGCAGATCTTCTTCGTGGGTGACGCGGTGGCCGACTTCTCCCTCGACGAGCATGTCGGTGCACTCGAGTACGCGGCCGGGCGCTGCGCCTCGGTCACCCGAACCGACGACCTGGTCAAGGCGATGAGCGCGGAAACGGTTTCGGCGTAGGAGTGAACGGCGACGGGTGCGCCACCCGTCGCCGTATTGTCAGGTGTGTGAAGACTTTGTTGGTGGTTCACCACTCGCCCTCGCCGACAACCCACGAATTGTTGGATGCAGTCCTCGCGGGCGCTCGCGATCCCGAGATCGAGGGTGTGGAGGTGAAGGTAGTGCCGGCGTTGGCGGCGACGGTGCCCGACGTACTCGCTGCTGACGGCTATCTTTTCGGTACCACCGCAAACTTCGGTTACATGTCGGGTGCGCTGAAATACTTCTTCGACACCACGTACTACCAATGCCTCGGCGCGGTGTCGGATCGGCCGTACGGGCTGTGGGTTCACGGCAACAACGACACTGCCGGTGCCGTGTCGTCGGTGCGCAAGCTCGCCACCGGGCTCGGATTGGTCGCGGTGGCGGATCCGCTCGAAGTGACTGTGAGCGTGGACAAATCCGTCCGCGATGGTTGTTATGAACTGGGCGGAACTGTAGCAGCAACGCTGATGGACTAGCCTTCACTTTTCTCGTTTCGGTTCACGAAAGAGATTGTCCTGCAAGCGGTTGTAGCAGCGTGCGTTCTCTTGTGAACGCGTCGGGAGCCATCGGAATTCGGGTCACCGGCGAGGCGGATTCCCCGATTCCTCGCCATTTAGTTTAGGCTACCCAAAACGACGTTAGGTCACCCTTGGGTGACGTGTGTCCACAGACGAGGGGATCAGTGTGAGCGTTCTTCCAGGTTCGAACTCCGGAGCGGCAAACGAAGCTACGTTTGCTCTCACAGGAGCTCAACTCGGGATTTGGAACGCGCAGAGGCTTGATCCCGAATCTCGGAGCTACCTCGTCGGTGAGGTGCTCGAAATCTCGGGCGACGAACCGATCGACACCGACCTTCTGACGGCCGCAATCACGGCGACGATCGGTGAAGCCGAAACCATGCGGCTGCGGATGGTGGAGACAGTCGAGGGCCCGCGTCAGTACATCTCCGGCGAACCGGTGGGCGCCATCCCCGTCACCGATGTCCGTGACGAGCGCGATCCCGTAGCCGTGGCACACGCATTGGTCGACGCCGAGCGTAGCCGGGCGTCCGAGTACTGCCGCTTGATGGTGGAGCGTCCGCTGTACACGTACTCGCTGATCAGGCTCTCCGATCGCGAAATCTGGTGCATCCAGCTCTATCACCACCTGATCGTCGACGGATACAGCGCAGCTATGATTTCGCGCCGTGTCGCTGCGCACTACACGGCCGCGAAGAAGGGAACCGAGGTCGCGCCAACGCGATTCGGTTCTATGACCGATCTGGTCAGCGAGGACGAGGCGTACCGGGCGGGCGAGCAGTTCGCGGAAGATCGTGACTACTGGCGTGATGTCCTGACGCCGTTGCCCGCGTTGGACGGGCGCGGCCAGCAGGTCGCCGGTCCGGCGGAACGAACGATCCAGGTTCGTGAGGTCATCAGTGCCGACGCCCTCGGCCGCCTCAAAAAGGTGGCCGACGCGACGGGAACAACATGGGCCGAGGCGTTGATCGCCTGCTACGGCGCGTTTCTCCACCGATTGCTGGGTGAGACGGATGTTGTCATCGCGATGCCACTCATGGCGCGCGTTGGGCGCACGGCACTCAAGACCCCGGCCATGGCAGTCAACGTTCTGCCTCTCCGGTTGACGATTCGCAGCCACGATCGTCTCGGTGACCTGAGCAAGCAGGTAGCCGCCACGATGAAAAGCCTGCGCGCGCACCAGCGCTACCGCGGTGAGAATCTTGCTCGGGACCTGGGCGTCGCGGGCACCGGCGCACTCCTTCACGGGATCGGAATCAATCTCAAGGCTTTCGACTTCGCCCTCGACTTCGCCGGCGCTGTGGGCGTACTGCGTAACGTCGCCGGAGGTCCGCCGGAGGACCTGGGTTTGACGGTCACCCCCATAGCGGACGGCGAAGTCCTACTCGGATTCGAAGTGGACGCGCGTACCAATACTCGGGATTCGGTTCAGCGACGCCTCTCCGGTTTCGTGAGCATCGTGAACGCGTTGGTGGGGGAGCAAGATCCTGCCGTCGGACAGGTGCAGATGATGCCGGCACCCGAGGCTGCGCGGATCCTTGCCGGCCGTGAGACCGAACCTGTGCCTGGCTCCGTCGAGCTCGTCCCCGACGTCTTCGACCGCATCGTCGCCGATCATGCGGATGACACGGTCCTCGTGTGCGGTGAGGAACGTTTGACAGGCGCAGAACTCGGTGGCCGCGTCCACCGGCTTGCGCGGTTGCTTCGCGCTCGCGACGTCGGCCCGGACGACATTGTCGGACTTGCACTTCCGCGAACGTCCGAGATGGTCGTCGCGCTGCTCGCGACATTGAGCGCGGGCGCAGCGTACGTGGCCTTGGATCCGCAGCACCCGGCTGAGCGATTGCGGGACTTGGTCGACGACGCGCAACCGAAGGTGGTGCTCACCACTTCCGCACTGGCCGGGAAACTCGTCGGAGATTCGCGGCCCGTCCCGCTCGCACTCGATTCCGACGCCGCGCGAGAAGAACTCCGTGCCAATTCCGAGCTTCCACTCGAACTCGGTGAACTGGCGACACCGCGGCATGGTGATCACCTGGCGTACGTCATCTACACCTCTGGATCGACCGGCAAGCCAAAGGGTGTGTTGGTCAGAAGTGGTGGATTGGCGCATCTGCTTCACCACCACCGCGCCACTATGTACCGGGAAACTGCCGAGCGAGTCGGAAACCGGCAACTGCACACCGCGCACACGGCGTCGTTCGCCTTCGACGCGTCTCTCGATCAGCTGTTGTGGCTGCTGTGTGGTCATCGGGTTCATGTGTACGACGAAGAACTCCAGAAGGACGCTGTTGCCCTGGTCGCGGCGTTCGAGCGAGATCGCGTCGACGTGGTCGACACGACGCCGTCGATGGCGGCAGCGATGGTGGACAACGGATTGCTGCGCACGCAGCGGCTGCAACTGCTTGTCGTGGGCGGCGAAGCGGCACCGCCCGCACTGTGGGACGCGATCATCGAATCCGGTGTTCCGGCTCGAAACCTGTACGGTCCCACCGAAACGACGGTCGATGCGATCGCGACCACGGTCGAAGGCGCCAGGCCGCGTATCGGGTACCCCCTTGCGGGTACCCGTGCGTACCTGCTCGACAGCGCGCTCGAGCCGGTCGCCGACGGTGAACGAGGTGAGCTCTATCTGGCCGGACCGCAATTGGCCAGGGGATACCTCGGCCGCGCCGGTGCAACCTCCGAGCGTTTCGTCGCCGATCCTTTCGGGGCTCCGGGAGATCTGATGTACCGCGCTGGGGACGTCGCGCGCTGGGTACCGGGGCGGGGCTACGACTTCATCGGTCGTAGCGACAAGCAGGTGAAGATCCGCGGACATCGTGTCGAGTTGAGCGAGGTCGAAGCTGTTCTCGGATCGGTGCCCGGAATCGGCGCGGCTGCCGCGCTGATCCGTACGGACGGAGGACGGCCCAGCCTGGTCGGCTACGTTGTCGCCGCTGTCGGCGCGACGCTTCCGCCGCAGGAAGAGCTACGCCGAGACCTCGCCGGTCGTGTACCGGACCATCTGGTTCCGGCCGCAATCGTCGTTCTCGACGAGCTACCCGTCACGGTGAACGGAAAGCTCGATCGTGCGGCACTACCCGCCCCGGCTACCGAGTCGGAAGGTCGCGCTGCGTCCACACCGCACGAAGAAATTCTCTGTGACGTGGTGGCCGAGGTGCTCGGCCGCGAACGCGTCGGCGTGGACGAGGACTTCTTCGGCCTCGGTGGTGACAGCATCACGGCAATCAGCGTCAGCAGTCGCCTGCGGGTGCGCGGACTGGTCGTGGCTCCCAAAGAGCTTCTTGCACAGCGAGATCTGGGAACCATCGCCGCTGCGGCGCGCAAGATTGCCGATGACGCCGACGTCGCAGCTACGGTCGCGGACGTGGCGACCGGCACGGTGATCGCTCCGCCGATCGTTCGGGCACTGATCGACAAGAATCCGACAGACGAGGCAATCGCGGGCTACGCGCAGTGGACTGCGGTGCGCATCGACGACGACCTCTCGCTGGATGACCTGCAGTCCGGCGTACAGACGGTCCTCGATCACCACGACGCTCTCCGTCTGCTCCTGCGGCGTGACAACGACAGCGGCACTGCTGAATTGATCGTCCGCGACGCGGGCGCGGTGCGTAGCGAAGGGCTCGTTCGCGAGGTGTCCGACAGCCCCGAACCGCTCCGGGTCAGAGAGCTCGCAGAGGCGGCGGCAGCGAGTCTCGATCCACGCGCCGGTGAACTCTTGCACGTTGTGCTGGTGAGGACTGAGGCCGGTCGGCCCGATCAATTGATCGTGGTGGCTCACCATTTGATCGTCGACGGTGTGTCCTGGCGAATTCTGCTTCCCGATCTCCACGAAGCCACCGATGCTGCACGCGAGCGCAGGTCCGCCCGGTTGGCTGCCGGCGGCACTTCGTGGCGTCGATACGCGGGGTTGCTCGCAGAATTCGGGACCTCGGGCAGCAGGGCATCAGAGCTGGAGCACTGGAAGTCCGCATCGGTGCAGGCGGACGACGAGCCGATCGGCAGCCGTCGCCTCGACCCGGACATCGACGTGACCGCAACAGCTTCCCGCACGACAACTGTTGCGCCCCCGGCCGTCACCGACGCGCTGTTGACCACGCTTCCGGCGGCGTATCGAGCCAAGGCCGACGAAGTGCTTCTTGCTGGTTTGATGCTTGCAGTGCGCTCGTGGCAGCACAGTCACGGCCTGACCGGGTTGCCCGCGCAGACCGTCACCGTCGAAGGCCACGGGCGCGACGCGCTCACCAGCGACACCGACTTCGCCGGAACCATCGGGTGGTTCACCAGCGAATTCCCGGTTCGGGTTCCCACCGAAGCACTGCTGACCGCCGACGATCTTTCCGACGCGCTCGGCGGCGGAGCAGCTGCCGGGCATCTGCTTCGGGCGGTGAAGGAGGCAAAACGCGCCGTGCCTGGAGGTGGCGTCGGCTACGGAGTTCTGCGGCACCTGGATCCCGAAACCGCACCTGATCTTTCCGCGTGCGCTACTCCCGAACTGCTGCTCAACTACCTCGGCCGCTTCCCGTCTCTGCCCGGAACCGGATGGCGATTGCCGGAACAGGATGCATTCGCGGTTATCGAACCGGCGACCAAGGCCATGTCGGAAGTGCTGGCGCTCAACGCATTCGTCCGCGAGGATGGCGAGACGACGCTGGCAGTCGAATGGACTGCGGCGGGTTCAGTGCTTGACGACGCGACGATCGTCGAGCTGCAAGAGCATTGGGAACGTGCGCTCGCTGCCCTGACCGCACATGCCGCACTCTTCGAGGGTGGTTTGACGCCTTCCGATTGCTCGGCGACGATCTTCGGCCAGGGCGCGGTGGTCGATCAGGCAGGGATCGACGAACTCGAAGCCGTCCACGGACCGCTTGCCGACGTACTTCCGTTGTCGCCGCTTCAAGAAGGTCTCCTGTTCCACGCGGTCCGCGACGGCGCGGCAGACGTCTACACGCTTACTGCACGCTTCGACCTTTCCGGCCCCTTGGACGAAGGAAAGCTGGCCGACGCGTTCGAGACGGTGATCGACAGGCACCCGAACTTGCGCGCCGCTTTCCACTACGAGCAGTTCGAACGTCCCGTTCAAGTCATTCCGCGCGGTGCAGGAGTCGAGTGGCGTTCGGTCGACCTGACCTCCGTTCCAGCTGCCACCGCATTCCGCTCTGCAGATCAGCTCGAGGACGAGGCCGCCGAGCATGTCTTCGACGTCAGTTCACCGCCACTGCTGCGCGCTCTACTGATCCGGCTGCCCGGTGGGGTGCACAGACTCGTTCTCAACGCGCATCATCTGCTCACCGACGGGTGGTCGACGCCGATCGTCCTGCGCGAGTTGATGAACGTCTACCACGACGGCGATGCGCACCTCCCGTCGCCGACTCCGTATCGCGACTACTTGGCGTGGATCGCCGGCCGGGATCAGGACTCTGCCCGTGCAGTGTGGAGCGAGCGTTTACGTGGGCTCGCCGCACCGACTCTCGTTGCCGACGTAGGAGCGCCGCGAAGTGTGCCCGTCGCGCTCGAAGTTCCACTCGCGGCCTCGGACGCCGCCGCGTTGATCGAACTCGGCCGTGCGCGAGCGCTGACGATCAACACGCTGGTCCAGGGCGCGTGGGCGGCAACGCTCGCCGAGACGACGGGACAATGGGACGTCGTGTTCGGGGCCACCGTGTCAGGTCGACCTGCCGAACTCGCCGGAGTGGAGGGGATGGTCGGGTTGTTCAGCAACACGATTCCGGCCCGCCTCGACATCGCCGCGAACGAGCCTTTGCTGGAACAGTTCGTGGGGCTGCAGAACGCGCAATTCGACATCGTGGACGTCGAGCACACCAGTTTGGCCGAGATCGAACGCATCGCCGGGATCGGTCAACTGTTCGACACGCTCCTGGTATTCGAGAACTTCCCGAACTCCGGTGCGGGACAGCCTGCGTCGCACACACTTCGTGTCGAGGGATTCACCAACCGCGGAGTCACGCACTATCCGATGACGTTGATGGCACCGCCGAGCACCGGTCTGGATCTGGTCCTCTACCACGATCCGGCGGTTGTCTCCGAAGCCGCCGCGCAGCGAATGGTCGCTCGGCTCGCCGAGATCCTGCGTGGTTTGTTGACCGAACCGGCAGCTCCCGCATCCGCGGTGCTGACGGTTGTCCGACAGACACGCCGCGTTGCCGATGCAACGGCCGCCACGAAGAGGGCCGACGAGCAACGTCAGGCGATCGACGCCGATCCCGCGGTCGTCGATGCGGTGTGTGCCTGTGTTGCAACGGTATTGGAGCTTTCCGACGTCGATCCAGGAGACAATTTCTTCACTCTCGGTGGTCACTCGCTCACTGCGATGAGGTTGGTGGGCAGTCTGCGGAAGCTGGGCATCCGCGTCGTCGTCTCGGATGTGTTCGACACCCCGACCCCCCTCGGTCTTGCCGCGGCCGCCCGCGTCGATCAGAAGAAGTTCTCGCCGGATTCGGTCGCTGTCGTTGATCGACCTACAGTGAACGCGGCGACGTTCCGCTCCCCGGCAGCGGCTGGAAATCCTGATCACGAGCGGTACTGGGTTCGCACGCTTGCGGGCCTGCCCCTCGAAACGGACCTTCCCTACGATCGCTCGCGCGGCGAAGAGTACCGCCCGCACACCTACGTTCGTCAGTTACGCGATGCTCGGTTCGGTGACGGATCAAGATTCGACGCGGTGCTGTTGGCCGCCGTGGCGGCGACGCTGAACGGCTTCGGCGGTGGTCGGGACCTTGCGGTCGGGCTGTCCTCGGACGAGACGGACACCCTGATTCGGATCGACCTGTCCGGCCGGCCGCACATTGCCGATGTCGTTCGACGAGTCGAAGACGCAGTGTCCGAGGCACGCGCGCATTCCGATGTCAGCCTCGACCGAATCGCCGATCTACTCGGACGTCCTACCAGCAGCCTCTTCGCTGCCCGCGTCGGTCACTCGCCCGGTAAGAGCGTCGACCTCGAGTTCGTCCAAACTGCAACAGAACTTCGATTGACGGTTGATGCCGGGCTGTTCGACGCCGCCACCGCAGACGCACTGCTCGACGGTGTGATCGCGGTTCTGAGCCACGAAAACAGCACCGTCGTCGCGGATCTCCGGCTGCCGGAGAGCAAGTCGGACCGTGACCCGGACCGACGCGCGACGTCGCCTGCCGGAATTTCGCAGTTGTTCGCCCGACAGGTCAGCCGTCACCCCGACGACGTCGCGGTAGTCTCCGGTGAGGTCGGAATTACCTACGGGGAACTGTCGGCGCGGGTCGACGAGTTGGCTCGCGAACTGCTCGCGGCCGGCGCAGGGCCTGAGAAGGTAGTCGCCGTCGCGCTCGATCGAGATGCGGATCTGGTGGCCGGACTGCTCGCGGTACTGCGCATCGGCGCGGCGTACCTGCCACTCGACGTCGACTACCCGACCGAGCGGCTCGAGTTCATGATCGAGGACGCGTCGCCGGTGTGTGTCCTGACCAGTATCGACAGCGCAGGTCAACTTCCGTCGACGGTCGCCACGAGCGTCTTCGTGGACGGTGAGTTCACCAACTCGGGCGTCGTGCTTCCTCCGGCGCCTGCGGCGGGTGATCACCTCGCCTACATGATCCACACCTCCGGTTCGACGGGTCGCCCCAAGGGCGTCATGGTCTCGACGGGCAACCTCGCGGCCTTCGCGGACACGGTAGTCGAGGATCGCTGGATCAGGCCGGGCGATCGCATCGTGGCGGTGACAACGGTGTCGTTCGACATCGCGGCACTCGAGTTGCTGTGCCCGCTCGCAGCGGGTGCCACGGTCGTCATCGCGGACCGCCGGACGGTTCGCGACCCGGATGCGTTGTTGGCGTTGATCATCGCGAGTGATGCGACTGTGATGCAGGCGACGCCGGCACTGTGGCGAGTGGTCACCGAACATGAGGATGCGCCCCGCCTCGCCGCGGTGCGCGCCTTGGTGGGAGGGGAAGCACTCCCACAGGATCTTGCCGACGATCTGGTGGCCAACGCTGCTTCGGTCCGGAATGTCTACGGACCCACCGAGGCCACGGTGTGGGCGACATCTTCGGTCATCACGACCGGTGACCCAGTCACGATCGGTCGACCCTGGACCGATGTGCACGTACGAATCCTCGACGACGACCTGCGTGAGGTTCCGGAAGGCGTTGCGGGCGAGCTGTACCTGGGCGGTGCGCAGGTGGTTCGCGGATACCTGAACCGCCCCGATCTGACCGTCGCTCGGTTCGTCGCCGATCCTTCTCTGCCGGGGGCACGCCTCTACCGCACCGGAGATCTGGTCCGACGCAGGCGAGGGGTTTTGCACTTCCTGCGCCGTGCGGACGATCAGGTGAAGGTCCGCGGTTTCCGCATCGAGCTCGGCGAGGTCGAAGGCGCACTCGGATCGGTAGCCGGTGTGTTCCGCGCGGCAGCCACCGTCCGCGTAGATGCGGCGGGTACCGGAAGTCTGCACGGATACGTGGTTCCCGAAGGTGCAACCGCGCTCGATTCGGTACTGGTGCGCAAGGAGATTGCGCGGCTCCTACCCGAACACATGGTGCCGCAGACCATCACGGTTCTCGAGGCACTACCGCTCACCCTCAACGGGAAGGTAGACCGCAAGGCATTGCCCGACACCGCGCCGGATCGTGTGCCGAGCCCTCTCGTAGCCGTCGATACGGATCGACGGGCACGGCTCGAGTCGCTGAGCCCGGGCTGGCAGGATGTGCTACCGCTCGGTCCCTTGCAGGAAGGCATGTACTTCCAGTCGGTTCTGGACGGTGCCGGCGGTACGGATGTTTATCACATGCAGCCGCGATTCGAGTTCTCCGCCGATGCCGCCGTCGACGTTCGCTCACTCCGCGCAGCGGGGGATGCGCTCTTGCGGCGCTATCCGAACTTGCGGGCCGGATTCACACACGCCGGGTTCGATGCTCCGGTGCAGTTCGTGCCCAGGGAAGCCGAAATGCCTTTCCGTGAGATCGATCTGAGCGCTGTCGCACCCGAGGACTTGGATATCGAGGTCCGCGCAGTCGACGAGGCCGAATTCGGCAGGCTGTTCGACTTGAGTGCGCCGCCACTCATTCGAATGGTGTTGGTCTGGTTGCCAGGTGGGGGAGCGCACCTCGTCTTCACTCAGCACCACCTGCTGACCGACGGTTGGTCGCAGACCTTGATGTACGCGGAGTTGTTGGCGCTCTACGAGTTTGCTCGCACTCACGGCACGGACCCGGTTGGACTCGACGGCGCGCTCGACAAGCCTGCGGACTTCCGTGATCACCTGCGATGGATCGCCGAATCGGATCGCACGGACGCCCTCTCGTCGTGGAAGGACTACCTCGCGGATCTCGAGCAGCCCACACTCGTGGGTGGTACGGGATCAGGTGGGCGGGCTCCGTTGCCGGTGTTCACCCGCGTTCAGCTCGAGCAGAGCGTCACCGAGGCAGTTCGCGAGCTGGCCAGACGTAGCGGCGTGACCCTGTCCACCGTCGTCTCTGCGGCGTGGGGCCTGGCCTTGCGTGCTGTGACGGGCCGAGACGACGTCGTCTTCGGATCCACGGTCTCGGGACGTTCGCCCGAGGTCGAGGGCGCCGACCGAATGGTGGGCCTGGCGCTCAACACCATTCCGGTGCGTGTCCGCGTACGGCCAGGTGAGGAGATCCCGGCGCTGCTCGGTCGCCTGTTCCGCGAGCAGGGTTCGCTGCTCGAGCATCACTTTCTGGGGCTCGGTGACGTACAGCGAAGCGCAGGGTTCGCCACGCTCTTCGACACGCTCTACGTTTTCCGCAACACCCCGCGCGACGAACAGGCACGTCGAGACACGTTCGGGCGCAGCGGAATCGTCGGGTTCGATGCGGTGGACGGCACTCACTATGCGCTCACGCTCGATGTGGACCCGGGTGTCGGGGATGCGGCGATGGCGCTCACACTCGAAAACCGCCCCGACCTGATTCCGCACGACGTGGCTGAGGACGTCCTGTCACGCACCATCACGATTCTCGAAGTGATGGCGACATCCGACACGGCTACGGTGGCGGACACGACGATTCCGCTTTCGAGCACTCCCGCGGAATTCGCTTCACAGCACGTCGTGATGCCGCGGCCGGACCAGGCGGGCGGCAGCGTGGACGCCTTGCTCCGCGAAAGGGCGGTGGCCACACCCGACGACACTGCACTGGTCTTCGGTGACGTCACGCTGAGCGCGGCCGAGATGAACTCTCGGGTGGACAGACTGGCGCGGCTACTCGCCTCGGTGCTGGGGCAGTCGGCGCCAGGCGGGGGTCCGACCCGTGTTGTGGCGCTCGCACTTCCGCGTACCGCCGATCACGTCGTAGCGATCTTCGCCGTCATGAGGACCGGAGCGGCATATCTTCCCTTGGATCTGGCTCACCCGCCGGCACGCCTGCGCGAACTGATCCTCGACAGCGATGCTGCGCTGGTGGTCACCACGACTCAGACGCGTGACCTCGTTGTTCCCGATGGACAGGCGTGTCTGGTCCTCGACGACCCGGACGTAACCGGGGTACTCGACGGGCAGGCTCCGGCACCAGTCGTCGACGAGGCCGCGGTATGCGGGCCGACTTCACCGGATCAGCCTGCCTACGTCATCTACACCTCGGGCAGTACCGGAAAACCCAAGGGCGTCGTCGTTGGTCATCGCGGGTTGACGACGATGTATCACAATCACAAGGCCGAGATCTTCACTCCGACGGAGAACAGCGCTGGTGGTCGACGTTTGCGCATCGCGCACACAGTCTCGTTCTCGTTCGACATGTCGTGGGAAGAACTGTTCTGGTTGCTCGCCGGGCATGAAGTTCACGTGATCGACGAGCAGGCGCGACTGGACCCCGTGTCTCTGGTGAAGCACTACCGCGAAGTCGGGATCGACGTCGTGAACGTAACCCCCTCGTATGCACGGGAACTGATGGCCGCCGGTCTCCTCGACGGTGAGCGGACGCCTGTGTTGGTGATGCTCGGCGGAGAAGCTGTGCCTGCCGAACTGTGGTCGCGACTGCGCGATCAGGACGGTGTCGACGGGTACGACCTTTACGGACCGACCGAGTTCACGATCAATGCGATGGGATCCCCGGTTCAGGGGAGCGAGACACCGTGCTTGGGTCGTCCGATTCTGAACGCGTCTGCGCGGGTACTCGATTCGGGGCTGCGGGAGGTTCCGATCGGAGCGGCGGGCGAGTTGTACATGTCCGGTGACGGAACGGCGATGGGTTACCTCCACCGGACCGCCCTGACCTCCGCTGTGTTCGTTGCAGACCCCTACTCCGTCGGCAGGCGCATGTACCGCACGGGTGATGTCGTACTGCGTCGCCGCGACGGTGAACTCGAATACCTGGGCCGCGCGGACCATCAGGTCAAGATCCGAGGCATTCGAATCGAATTGGGTGAAGTGGAATCCGCGTTGGCGTCGTTGCCGGGAGTGTTGCGAGCGGCAGCGTCAGTCCGAAGCGAAGGCGGCGCGCCGCCGCGACTGGTCGGTTACGTCATCGAAGAACCCGGCGCCGATGCAACCGATCTGCGAGCCGAATTGAGGGAGCGCGTACCGGCACACCTGGTTCCATCGGACATCGTCGTCGTGGATTCCATACCGCTGACGCCCAACGGAAAACTGGACCGGGGTGCGTTGCCGGCGCCCCCTGCCCGAGCGGCGGCCAGAGCACCGCGAACCGAGATGGAAAGGCGCCTGTGCCAGGTCTTTGCGCGGGTACTCGGCGTTGATGCGGTGGATCCCGAAGAGAGTTTCTTCGATCTCGGCGGCGACTCGCTTCGAGCGATGCGGCTCGTGGGGGAGATGGAGCACGACCTGTCGTTGAGCGTCGGTGTAGGAACGCTGATGACCCGTCCGACAGTTGCCGAGCTCGCAGCACACCTTGACGAGCCGGCGTCCGACATCGATCTGAGTCGCGATCACCTGCTGATGCTTCGGGCCGAAGGCAGCGGTGAACCACTGTTCTGCGTGCATCCGGCGGGTGGATTCGCTTGGCCCTTCGCACCTTTGACCGGCGTCCTCGAGGCCGACCGTCCACTGTTCGGCCTCCAATTGCCCACAGTTGCCGGGAAACCACTCGAACCGACGAACGTGGACCAATTGGCAGCGATGTACGTCGACACGATTCGCGGCGTGCAACCGAGCGGGCCGTACCACCTGCTCGGCTACTCGTTCGGTGGCAACGTCGTTGCCGCGATGGCGGCTCAGCTGGTCGATATCGGCGAGACGGTGGAGTTCGTCGGTCTGATCGATACTCATCCACTGGGAGATCGTGACGATCGCGGTCGCGACGATGCAGACGACCGAGATCTGGCCGCCGCCCTGCCACCCGAGATCCTCACTCAGGCACCGGGACTGGTCGAGGCTGTTCTGGCGGGTTTTGATGCCACTCGTTTGCTCGTGGCCCGCTCGACGGACACAACCTACGACGGACCGGTTACTCTGATCACCGCCGACGCCGAGGCGTCCGGACAGCTGCTGGCTGATCGCTGGCGCGGAGTCCGCGGGGACCGGGACATGGCAGTACACCATCTGCCGTACGACCACGCCGGATTGGTGACCCCAGCCGGGTGGGCGGCGATTGCCCCGCTGCTCGACAGCCATCTGTCGAAACGCACGGCCACATAGTTCGAAAACCACACAGTTGAAACACAATGGGAGCTCAATGATGAAGTCCACACCGCCCCTCGCGATACGGAGTTGGCGACGTTTCGTCGCCATCGCAGGGTTGCTGATCGTCGCACTCGTGGCGATGATCGGTTGCAGCAGCGATTCGAACGACGAACCGACCAAGGCTGCAGAGCCCACGACGCGCGTGATCGAGACCGAAAAGGGCTCGGTCACCGTGCCCGCGTCGGCGGAGCGCATCGTGGTTCTGAGTGGCGGTCTCGCCGGATACCTGTACGCCCTGGACGCACCGGTGGTTGCCACCGATACCCGCGTCCTCGGTGTCACGAACCTCGACGGTGGATTCCCGCCGGCATGGTCGGACGCCGCAAAGGCGCAGGGCACCAAGGAATTGCCGGCCGGCGAGCAGCTCAATATCGAGGCCGTCGCGGCGGCTGAACCCGACCTGATCATCGGCGGTGGCCAGGGCATCACCTCGGTTCAGGCCGAGGAACTCTACGACCAGCTGACCGCTATCGCACCCACCGTGTTGGTCCCCAAGACGGTTGCCAACTGGGACAAGCAGCTCGAAATCGTCGCCGACGCCGCGGGCCGTTCCGACCAGGTTCCGGCACTGTTGAGCGCATACGAGGACAAGGTCAAAGAGGTCAAGGGCAAGATCAAGGTTCCCGAGGGCAACGTCGTCTACTTCCTCTCGGTCTCGAGCAACAAGCCGTACCTCGTTCCGCCGACGGCCGCGCTGCCCGCGATGCTCGCCGAGCTCGGTTTCAAGGCCGACGACGTCATGGCCAAGGCCGGCAACCCGCAGCTCTTCGGCTCGGGTGACTCGTTCGAGGTCAGCCCGGAGCTGCTCTCGCAGGTCGCCGATGCGCCTGTCGCCTTTGTCCTTCCGGTGTCCGGTCGCCCGATGGCCGAGCTTGCCACCGATCCGCTCTACTCGCAGTTGCCGTCGTTCAAGGCCGGCACGACGTTCGAGCTCCCCGCCAGCAGCTACCGTCCTGACTACGACGGCGCAATGGCTACGCTCGACCTGATCGGCCAGACCTTCGCATGACTCGATTCGGTGGGCTGGTGATCGATGTTTCACCGCTGCAGACCAGCCGTCCATTCCGGTATGCCTTCTCGGCGCGATTGATCTCGCTGCTCGGGATCGGACTGCTCGTCGTAGCCGTTCCCGCGCAGACATACCAGCTCACCGGGTCGACCTTGCAGGTTGCCGGAGTGTCCACGGCGATGGCCATCGCCATGTTCTTCGGCAGCCTGTTCGGCGGCGTGCTCGCTGATCGCTACGACCGGCGACGCACCATCCAGTTGGCCCGCAGTGCTGCGGGCCTCGGCTTCGTCATTCTCGGCTGCAATGCGCTCTTGCCACACCCGTCGATGTGGGTCATCTACGTCGCGGCAGCTGTCGACGGCTTGGCCGGCGGTGTCAGCAGCTCGGCCCTGATGGCTTTGATGCCGACACTGTTGCCGCGCAACAAGATGGCAGCGGCCGGCGCATTGGTAGCTCTGACCACCGACATCGGGACGATGATCTCGCCGGCAATCGCCGGCGTGATCATCGCCTCTGGTGGCATCCCCGCGACATACTTTGTCGCTGCGGTGGCCACCGCAGCAACGGTCACGTTGTTCCAAGCCATCGGACCTTCGCCTGCACCGGGAACGAATCACGAAAGCCCGATGCGCGCGCTGGTGACCGGCGTGAAATTCGCCGGCACGCACACAGTCATTCGCGGCATTTTGATCAGCGGACTGTTGGTCATGTTCGTCAGCGGCCCGATGGTGTTGCTGCCGGCATTCGTCGACCAGGTTCTCGGCGGTGGACCCACCATGCTCGGTCTGCTCTACGGCGCACCGGCCGTCGGCGCCGTGATCGGTTCGCTCACCAGCGGTTGGACAGGACGAGTCCACCGCAACGGCGCCGCGATGTTGATCTCTGTTGCGCTGATGCCTCTCGGCCTGGTGGTACTGGGTGCGTCGGGAGCAGCACTCGTCGCTTTCCTCGGTCTCGCCGGATTCGGCCTCGGACGCGCCCTCAACGACATTCTGAGATTTGCCGTCCTGCAACAGAACACGCCGGACGAACTGCGCGGCCGCATCTCCAGTCTGTGGATGGTGCAGGCTGTCACGGGTACGGCGATCGGGTCGATGGCAGCCGGGTTCCTCGGGCAGTGGCTCGAGCCTGGTGCTGCGCTGCTGGCCTTGGGTCTCGCCGGTCTGACATTGGGCCTGGTGCTCCTGGCAACGTTGGGTTCGGTGCGTCGGGTAACTTCGGAGACAGCCGAAGTCGATCACTCCGACATCACCGTGCCGGTGGGGAATGCTCCGCCGGAAAAGGAAGGTAGTTCATGAACCGAGGAGACCACCTCGCGACCATCGCCGAAGTTCTGGCGGGAACCACCGGCGCAAAAGTGCCGTACCCCATCGGCATTCGCGAACTCGAAGTCGTTCGCAGCGAAATGGTCGGATCCGGACTGCTGCGTCTGACTTTGGGAGGACCTGAGTTGGCGGGCTTCGAATCGCACGCTCCCGACGAGCATGTCCGCCTCGTCTACCCGGATGCCGACGGGTCTCTGAGACTGCCCGAACTAGACGGATTCAGCCTGAAGTGGCCTCGTCCTCTGCCGATTTCGCGTGAGTACACCGTCCGTCGATACGACGCCGAGGCGGGGGAGTTGGACCTCGACTTCGCACTCCACGACGGTGGGTACGCCTCTGATTGGGCTCAGGCGGCCACCATCGGCACTCGGGTGCACGTGGCAGGTCCGCCCGGTGGCGTCGTGGTTCCGTGGACGTACGACCGCTATCTGCTTGCCGGTGACATCACCGCCCTTCCTGCCATTGCTCGTTGGCTCGAGATGATGCCCGCTGCTGCTGCCGGGTGGGTGTTCGTCGAGATCACCGATCCTTCACAGGAAATCGAACTCACCGTTCCGGAAGGCGTCGAGGTGCGATGGCTGTACCGTGGCGACGTGCCGGCCGGTCACTCCGATCTACTCGAGCAGGCCGTCCGAACGGTGACGGTGCCCGAGGGCGAGCGCGTCTACGCCTGGATCTCCGGTGAGGCCACCAGCCTCAAGCCGATTCGCAGATTCGTGCGCGACGAACTCGGATTGAGTTCGGGCGACCACCTGATCACCGGCTACTGGAAGCGCGGAGTCGCGGACTTCGACGAGGACGACGACGACCACTGAACATCGGCTGCCCCAGTCCCAGCCCTCGGCATCGTCACCGCGACAACGAGTCCGACAATCGCAACGATTGCCGCTACCCCGAAGGCCGTGGCGAATGCCGAGTGTCGGGGAAGGCCGCCGGATGAAGTCGCGCTCGCGATGATCCCGGCGGCAATTTGGGTTCCGACGGCAGAACCCAGCGATCTGGCGATGGTGACTATCGCCGTCGTGACACCTACGCGGTCTGCCGGTGCGCTGTCGGCGGAGATGACGAACACTGCCGTCGACGCGGCCGCAACGCCGGTACCCGCCAGGATCAGCACCACAACGATCTGCCACATCGTGGTTGCAAAGACTCCGACGGCGCCACTCAGGCCGAGGAGGGCAACTCCCGCTACCGCAATGGCTTTCGTGCCGACCCGTTGTGCGAGCTTTCCGGAGATCACCGACGCGATCACCGCTGCGCCGTAGCCGATGCACAGCAGGATTCCGATGGCACTTGTCGATGCACCGCGGCCGAATCCGCTCTCCGCGGGCGCGGCGAGTTGCTGCGGAAGTAGATAGACAACAGCGCCGTAGGTGAACCCGAAAACCACGCCGACGACCACTGCGCTCCACATCGAACGATGCCGCATCATCGTCAGGTCCACCATCGGTTCGTTGGTTCGGCCCTGATACCTGGCCCAGATCGTGAACACCGTAGCGGCAGCGAGAACCAGCAGCATCGACGTCGGTGCGCCCCAACCGTTGCTCGACGCGCTCGCAAGCCACGCGGTCAGCGTCAACAATCCCAGGGCCAATCCACCCGCTCCGGGCCAATCGAGCCGGCCGCCGACCTTCGACATGCGATCTCGTGGTGTGCTCACGGCAAAAGCAATTGCGCCGAGTACGACGAACGCGGTCGGAACTGCATACATCGCGGTGCGGGAGACGTTTTCGGCGACGGGCCCGGCCAGCACGACTCCCAGAGCGCCGCCCGCCACGACGACGGCACCGAGCAATCCGGTGGCCGTCTTCAGTTGTTCCGAGGACAAAGTGCGTCGTAGGACCACGAAGCTCACGGGCAACAACCCGAGCCCGAATCCCTGGAGAAACTGACCGAGGACGAACAGCGGGAAGATCGTTGCGAGAGCGGACACGCTGCCGCCGAGCACGACGATGGTCGTGATCGCGAGCAATGTGGGACGGGCGCCGTACACGTCGGCTATTCGCCCGGCCATCGGCGTGACGAGAACGGTGCTCAATGTCAGAGCGACGGAGGCGAGCGCTCCGACGTCGGCCGTCACTCCGAAGTCTCGCTGTATCAGGGGGAGTGCGGGGACGATGATGCTTTCGAGAGCGGCGACTGCAGCGATCAGAAGTGTCAGGCTGGCAATTGTTGCAACCGGTCGCTGCTGATGTCCGGAGATGCTCTCAGTGGTCATCGTGCTCTCTTTCGATCGGGGAGTGAGGAGCTTCTCGACGCGACGATGCGTCACCCCGCCAGGAGTCCGGAAGGGTTGTGGCACTGCGTATATCGGTTGGCGCAGTAGCGAGTCTTGATATTTCGTTACGCGTACCGTTATTGTGGAGGAATGTAATCGGATTCGTCAGACAAAGCAAGAGTTGGAGGGGCGGAAATAGTGCCAAGTATCGCCAGACAGCAACGGGCAGACTTTCGCTGCAGCCGTCGGTCAATGTCAGGTGATGTGACGGTTGGGCCTATTTCTCGTCGAACATGACGCTGATCACCAAAAGGATTCTGCGAGCAGGGAGTTCATCTGCCGGACACATTCAAGGTCCCCGTTTGAATGCCGGGTTTGTTAGCTTTCTGCCTGTGACGCGACGTCACGGAAAGTTCACGAATCACGGAGGATCATCATGGGTTCTATTTCAACGATCATCGGAATCTTCGAGCTCTACAAGCTTCTCGAGCCGCTGCTGAGCTCGCTGAGCTGATTCAAGTGTTATTCCGCTGTCGAGCCGGGGCGCCGAGGGACTCGGCTCGGCAGCGGATCTCGAGGATCCGGCGCGATCAGGACCCGTGGAACGGATGTCGGCACCGGCAGAATTCCATCGCTCCGGTGTAGTGGTCCATCACCAGGATTTCTGCGCACCGAGCGGGTTGGGGTGCGAACCTGAGGCAGCGCTCGATCCAGCCGCGCTCGAGCGAAGGGGCCGGGTGCGCGCAGTTCCCGCATCGGCCGGGACGTTCGGCGACACGTACGGAACCGTGGTGCTCCGGGGGCATGCCAAACATCTTGGTGGTGCGATGATTCCAGGGCAACGGTTCGGCTCGAGCGGAAGCTATGTCACGAAAGCGCCGGCGGCGATATGCGAGGACCGAACGCGTTGAGGCTGCGCTACCTGGCTACCTGGCTCCCTGATAAGCCGATTGCCCAGACTGAGTTTTTTGGTGCAAGCTGCGGCTACTGCGCTGACGCCCAGAAATTCTCGGACTATCTGGGCAACGATCATGTGGTGGTAACTGCGAACAGAATCCGATCCGGCTCGCGTTGCATACGGGTGATCGCGACGCGGCCCCCGATCCAAGCACCCAGTGCACCAATCGCAACAGCGACAGGGATGGCGAAATAGTTCACCGGGTTCGGTAGCAGCGCCCCGAGTAGAACGCCGGGCGCCGTTGTCGCGGCGAAGATGACGATGGCGAGGATGATCAGTCCGAAGGACGAGCCGTTGAAGGACCCGCGGGTGTTGAAGGAGAACGTCTTCTTCATCTCCGGAACCGGGTAGGGCGCTTTGGCGGATATCGCCACTACCAATCCTGCACCGACTCCCATCATCGAAATGCCGACGGCGATCGGCACGGCCAGTCGGTCGGTCCCGAGGTCCCCGAAGATCCGTACAGCAGCTGTTGCGACGACCACGAAGGGTGTCATCACGATTGCCCACGCGATTTGTCGGCCCCGGACGTCAGCGGCAGCGGCTTCGGGGATCATCACCAGATGCCAGATCGATGCGCCGTCGAATCCGTACAGATTCGATCCGGCTGCCATTGCCAGGTAGATCAGGAACCAGGCACCCCATGCGGCGGAGAAGGGGATCGATGACGAGATCAGCGGTCCGAAGCCGGAGACCAAGGTCATGATGGCAACGGAGAGCAGTTGTGTTCGTCGGCGCATGTCGCCGTGCCAGAGCGAAAGCTCGCGAGAGATGACGGTGCCCAGTCGGGATGCGCGCCAACCGGTTCGAATGTCGCGGCCCTGGTTCTTCAATTGCACGGAAGTGGCGCCCGCTGATTCTGCGACCTTCCCGTTGAAGTAGCGAACGACCAGGCGTTGCCATGACCACAGCAGTGCGAGATCGACCAGCACCAGGGCGAGGACTGCTCCCGCGGCGAGGAGCCAGGCGCCTCCTGCTGCTGCGTCGACACTGGTGATTCCCCACGCGAACGGGATCGAATGCGCGACCGTGAGCGGCCACGTGACGTCGCCGTCCACGACCGTGCCGAGGCGACTCTGCAGCGGAAATTGCAGCAGATACAGCCCGCCGAAGAACGTGCTGAATGCCAACAGTCCCAGTTCGCGGCTGCGACGACTCCGCAGGAGCTGCGACATCGCCAGCATCGCGACCCGTGAGGTGCCGACAATCAGCAGGACCGTTGTGGGCCACGCAACGATCGCCAGAGGCAACGCGGCAGCATGGTGGGTTGCTGCATAGATCGGTATCGCTGCGGCAGCCAACGCGGTGATCGGGACGGTCATACCGACCAGCGACGTCGAGAACAGTGCTCTGGCGAGTCGGACGGGTTCCAGGGGGAGTAGTTGGAAATGTCTGGGGTGAAGATTGTCATCTGACAGACCAGACATGATCGGCATCAAGATCCACATCACGCCGATAGCCGACAGTGCGAGACTGGTTGTGCCGCTGACGAGTTCGGAAGAGCTCGCGCTCGTCCCCGAGGCTTGCAGGCACAGCAGAGCTGCCCCCAGAACGCCGAAGAGTGCTGCCACGACTTTGATGACGGCTCTGCCGCCGGTGAATTGACGTTTGTAGAGGGTCACGCGCATGCGGAGAACAGTGCGCCACAGTGAGGTTGGGGCGCTGCGCGTCGTCGGCAAGCTCGTAATGCTCATGCGCGCATCCATGACAGTCCGTCGGGATTGGGACTGCGGCTGCCGACAAGGCGAACGAATGCCTCGTCGATTGTGTTGCCTGCGCGCACCTCGTCGACCGTTCCTGAAGCCACGACGCGACCGTCTGCGATGACTCCGATGTGAGTACACAGTTGTTCGACAAGGGCCATCACGTGACTGGAAAGAATGACCGAGCCCCCTGAGTGGACGAACGAGAGCAGAATGCTCCGAATTCCGGCCGAAGAAATGGGGTCGACAGCTTCGAACGGCTCATCCAGCACCAGTAAGCGAGGGCCGTGCAACAGCGCCGAGGCCAACCCGATCTTCTTCGTCATGCCCGCTGAATAGTCGGCGATGACCGTTCCACCTGCATCGGCAAGATCGAGCGCGGCCAACAGTTCGTCGCGTCGTGATGCAATGACGTCCTCGGGCATGCCGCGCAGACGCCCGAAATAGGTGAGCAGTTCGTGACCGGAGAACTGGGCGGGCAGCGCCAAACCGTCGGGTAGAACGCCGAGCAGACTCTTCGCTGCCACTGGGTCGTTCCACACGTCGTAGCCGTACACCAGGCTGCGGCCGTAGTGCGGGCGAAGCAATCCGACTGCCATCGACAGTGTGGTCGTTTTTCCCGCACCGTTCGGCCCCACCAGGCCGAACAACGAACCTGGGGGCACCGCGAGGGAAAGGTCGTTCACAGCAACTTTCGCGCCGAACGCCATGCAGAGGTGTTCCACCTGTAAGGCCATCGGTCCGGGAGGCAACTGTCCTGTCGCGTGCAGAGGGTGCATCGATCGAGGGTAACTGTCCCGAGTGCTCTGTACGGAGACCTTGCGGAGTCATGCAGGCTGCGTGCACCGAATGTCATTTGTAGGGGGCGGGTTGCGGCATGAATCGTTGGTTGGCAAGCGGAGCGGATGGCAGGAGTCGAACCTGCGTGGACGGTTTTGCAGACCGCTGCCTTGCCGCTCGGCCACACCCGCATTGATCCAATTATGTTCGTAGTGAACAACAATCGCCATGATTGTGATCAGAGTGAGTTGATCGCTGTGTGCCAGGCCCTTGGTATAGCAGTGAACTGCCGGGCTAGGAGCGCGAGAACACCGCGACCAGGAATTCGGAATTGTCCTTGAACGGGCGAAGATCCCACGTGGAGAGCAGCAGATCAACCTCGAGACCACTCGTGGTCGCGTCGGCGAGAAACTCGGGGAACTCGTAGCCACGTCCGGCCCCGAATCCGATGACCACTCGGCCGCTCGGAGCGAGATGACGAGCAAATCCTGCCAACACTGCCTGCCTGGTGGACGGGGCGAGAAATGCCATCACATTGCCTGCCGACACGATGACGTCGAAATCCGCCTCGACCCCGCGGGCGGGTAGATCGAGCTCGGCGAGGTCGCCGACAAGCCACGTCGGGCCCGGGTGGTCCTCCTCCGCGGCAGCAATGAGAACCGGGTCGACGTCTACTCCGACAACCACATGGCCGACGTCGTGCAGATAACCGCCGAGTCGGCCCGGCCCGCACCCGGCATCGAGAACCCGGCCACTGCGTCCGAGCATCGCGTCGATCAAACGTGCTTCCCCGACAATGTCCTTGCCGTCCGCTCTCATCGAACGGAATCGCTCCACATACCGTGTGGAATGCGTCGAGTCGGCTGCAGTGATCTCTTCCCACTGGCTGGGGACGCGCTCGTTCGGGGCCTGTGCAGTCATTCTTCGAGGGTACCGACAGCTCACCGGGTGCCGACTACCGTCCCGTCTGCGGCGTATCCGACGAGGGTTGGACGCGGGAAGGTGAGCGACAATGGAATCCACCCGTAGAAGCGGTCTTCGGCAAGAATTGTGGGATAGATATTGCCATCAGCGGTGTGAAGTTCGGCCCGAACGGCGCCCCCCGCGCCTGCGTCGTAGGTCGCTTCGTGCGGACCGGCAACCATCATGCCTGAACCGCCGCCGAATGAATCTGCGCCGTACAAGTCGTCGTTCGATCTGCAGCCGTGTCCGAGGCTGGTGAATTTCGACGGTCCAATCTTGTCGACGTCGGCTGACGCCTCGAAAACCGGGGCGACGCACCTCCATCCGTCCTCGCCGTGGGCAACGAAGACGCTGAACAGGGATCCGTCAGGTCCGGGAATGGACCCGACCCGCTCGGCGGTGGACGGATCTATTCCGCCGTTGGTTCCCGGCATCGTCTGCCAACCGGCGTACATGTCGGTAAACGGTTTCGGCATCATCGCCGTGGCAGCGGCGCAGCCCACCACCACTGCTGCGCAGATCGCCGCGACGAGAACGAGGGCACCGACTCGGCGGCGTGGAGTTTTGGTTGCTCCAATGTTGTTTTCGGTAGCCATGATTCGGGTGCGTGCGGCATCCTGGACCTTCTCGGGCCAGAATTCTGTGGTAACCGCATCGGTCGGCCGCAGCATCGCGAGCGTGGTCAGAAGATCTTTGCTCATGGGGTACTCCCGTGTTCGGCGGCAGCGCAAGGTCGAGTGACGTCGATCGGGATCGCGGTGACGGATTCTGGTGTCAAACCGCTGCTCAATCGACGCCGAGCGCGAAAGAGACGAACGTGCATGGCTGGCACCGAACACCCGGCGACCCGCGCTGCTTCGGTGGCGGTCAATCCGTCCCAGGCAGTCAGGAGTAGAGCTTCACGCTCGATGACGGTGAGTGTTGCCAGTGCTTCGAGAAGTTCCGTGCGGTCGTTGACAGTGACGTCGGCGCCCGGCGTCGATGCCGCAAGCTGCTCGATTCGTCGCATCTTCTCGGTGAGTGCATCATTGCGTCGAACGCTTCGACGGCTGTTGTTCACGGTGTTTCGAGCTACCACCAACAGCCAGGGCAGAGCCTGCTCGGGCACTTCGTCCAAGCGTCGCCAGGCAACGAGGAACGTCTCGGAGACAACTTCCTGTGCGCTGTGATGATCGACGTGGCGGCAGGTATACGCGAACACCCGACCGGCGTAGTCGTCCCACAGGGCGGTGAAACGCTCTTCGTCGCTCGGTGGCGGCCTGTCCTCGGCTTTCGGCGTCATGTGAAGAGATGTCCGGCTGGTCGCTGATCCTTACAGCGTGGGCGTCAGTAGACGGTTTGCCGTGCTACTCCGTCCGAGGATTCCGACTGTCAGAAGCAACAACGCCAGGATGTACAGCGTCATGATCCAGATGCCGGCAGCGGCAGGCTGCCATTTGTTCGCCTGACCGAGCAGGATGAGGGCGTCAGAGGCGAGGAACAGTGCGCCGCCGATACCGGTGATCGTGTTGTACGCCAGTGCGGTAGATGCGGTTCCCACCAGGATTGCGGCGTACACGGGGACGGCAATTCGAAGTGCCGGTTCGAGCCCGGTCCAGGCATACGACACAAGAGCGATCCCGGCGACGGTGTAGGAGCACAGAAACCATGGCCGCCTTCGCATCTCCCGAAAAGCGCCGTGCGAGAGAAAGAATCGGATGAAACAGAGGTGACCGATCGCGAAGGCTGCCATCCCGATGACGAATGTGGAGTCCCAGATCAGGAACAGGTCTCCGAAAGCGCAGGCAATCAAGGCAGCAGCAACAATTCTCGGTCCACGATGACCGACAACCCAGGCAGCCAGAATCGGCGCGAGCATGACCTTGGTGATCCCGTCCCAGGGCTCAGCATCAGCGGCATTCAGGATCAGATGAATAATCGCTACCGCGGAAAACCCTACGAACCAGGGCGACCGGATGATGCTGGTCAGTCCGGCAGAACGATCGGATTCACGCATCGCCTCAGTGTACGAAGTCCGCTGCACGCTCGGCGAGGTCGAGCGCCGGCTGGGGGAGTATGCCGAGGATGAGCGTGACACCGGCGCCGAGGCCGATCACACTGCTGGTCAGCGCACTCGGCACCACGACGGTCGGAGCGTCCGCGGCCGATTCGGTGAAGAACATCAACACGATCACTCGCACGTAGAAGTACGCGGCGATTGCGCTGCACAGGACGCCGACGATCACCAGAGGTGCGGCGCCACCCTCGGCAGCCGCGCTGAACACCGCGAACTTTCCGATGAACCCACTGGTCAACGGAATCCCGGCGAAAGCCAACAGGAACAGCGCAAACACAACCCCGACCAGTGGTGAGCGCCGGCCCAATCCGGCCCAGCGCGTCAGCGTCGCGACCTCACCGTCTGCGTCCCGAACCAGACTCACGACGGCGAACGCGCCCACTGTGCTGAATCCGTAAGCCAGAAGATAGAACATCGCCGACGCGAGGCCGGCGTCCGAATCCGCAACCACTGCGGTCAGAATGAATCCGGTGTGTGCGATGGCCGAATACGCCAGCATCCGCTTCATATCGGTCTGCGTCACGGCGACGATCGATCCGACAACCATCGTGAGAATCGCGACCGCCCACATCAGCGGACGCCAGTTCACGTATTCGTTGGGCAGGGCCACGTAGAAGACACGAAGGATGGCGCCGAATGCGGCGATCTTGGTCGCCGTCGCCATGAAACTGGTGATCGGCGTCGGCGCCCCTTGATAGACGTCGGGAATCCACGAATGGAACGGCACTGCACCGACTTTGAACAGCAATCCCACCGCCACGAGTGCTGTCCCGAGCCACAGGAAGGCATCGGTCCCCGACCCGATGCGTGCTGCGTCGGCGATACCGGAGAGAGTGACCGTCCCGGCATAGCCGTACAGCAACGCGATTCCGAAAACGAAGAACGCCGACGAAAATGCCCCGAGCAGAAAGTACTTGAGTGCAGCTTCCTGGGAGAGTAGGCGACGTCGACGTGCCAGCCCGCACAGGAGGTAGAGAGGCAGTGAGAACACCTCGAGCGCAACGAACATCGTCAGCAGATCGTTCGACGCGGGAAAAAGGAGCATGCCGCCGACCGCGAAGAGGGTGAGCGGAAAGACTTCGGTCTGGGCGATACCGACCTTGACTGCTTCTTGTTCCGCAACGCTTCCCGGGACGCTCGACGCTTGAGGAGTGAAACTGCCGAGCGCGTCGTGTTGCGCGATCACCTCGGCGGTGTTGCCCGATCCACGTTCGGCGATCAGCAGTACTGCGGGGATCGACACGAGAAGGATGGTCGCCTGCAGGAAGAGCGTCGGACCGTCGACCGCTACCGAACCCATCATCGCCGTCGACCGCGTACCGGCCAGCAGAAGCACTGCCACGAATGCGGCCGCCAAACCTGCGACACCGAGGACGAGTTGCACGGGGTATCGAATACGCCTGGGCGCGAACGCTTCGATGAGTACCCCGAGCACCGCCACACCGAACACGATCAACATCGGCGAGAGCAGGCTGTATTCGATACTGGGTGACGCCGTACCGGCTGAACCGAGAACGGTCACGTCGGTGAAGGAACTCATTTGCGGGCACCTCCTTCGTGGTCGGCGACAAGCGGTGTCGGCGCCTCGTCGACGACCGTGTGGCTCACTGCAGGAGTGATGACGTCCAAGGCAGGCTTGGGGTAGATGCCGAGAAGCAGCAGGAGAGCGATCAGAGGGGCGACCACCACGAGCTCACGTCGCGCGAGGTCGCGGATCGTTCCCTGCCCTTCCTTCACTGGTCCGCCCATCATTCGCTGATAGAGCCAGAGTATGTAGATCGCGGACAGCACGAGCGCAGCAGTCGCCGCGATGGCAGCGACGTGATAGCGCGAGTACGTTCCGACGAGCACCAGGAATTCACTGATGAACGGAGCCAGACCCGGCAGCGACAGCGTTGCCAGGCCCGCAACGAGGAAGGTCCAGGCCAGGACGGGTGCGACTTTCTGAACGCCGCCGTAGGCTGCGATCGATCGCGTACCCCGCTGTGAGACCAGGAATCCCGCGATCAAGAACAGTGCCGCCGTCGAGACACCGTGGTTGACCATGTACAGCGCGGAACCGGCCTGGCTCTGGCTGGTCATCGCGAAGATACCGAGAATGATGAAGCCGAAGTGTGAAATCGACGTGTAGGCGATCAGGCGCATGACGTCTGTCTGCGCGATAGCCAGTATCGCGCCGTAGACGATACCGATCACAGCTAGCGTGATGATCCACGGTGCAAAAGTCGACGACGACTCCGGGAACAGTTGCAGGCAGTAGCGAATCATCGCGAACGTGCCCACCTTGTCCACGACCGCCATCATCAACACCGCTGTCGACGGAGTCGATTCCACCGCGGAGTCCGGCAACCAACTGTGTAGCGGCCAGAGCGGTGCTTTCACCGCGAACGCGAACATGAATCCGAGGAACAATGCGTTGAGCACCCCGGGTCCCACACCGAGTTCACCGCTGTTTGCCGCTGAGGCGATCGCCCGGAAATCGAAAGTGCCGCTGGTGAAGGGACTCTCGTCGCGGGTGGTGACCACGTACAGGCCGATGACCGCAGCGAGCATGACCAGGCCGCCGAGGAGGTTGTAGAGCAGAAACTTCACCGCAGCGCGAGATCTACCCACTCCACCGAACCCGCCGATGAGGAAATACATCGGTATCAGCATCGCCTCGAAAAAGATGTAGAACAGGAGAATGTCCAAGGCGCTGAACGAAATCATCACCATGGACTCGACAACAAGGATCAGAGCGAAATAGGTGTGCGGCATCCGTTTGGGTGATGCCGGGTCTGCAGGGACGTCGTTCCAGCCGGCGATCAGAAGCAGTGGGACCAGCACGGCGGTCAGGAGAACCAGAACGAGGGCGATGCCGTCGAGTCCGAGTGTGTAGGTCGTACCGAATGCCGGTATCCAGCTGTGACTTTCGACGAACTGAAACTGCTCGCCGCCGCGGTCGAACGCAACTACGAGCCCGGCGGCGACCACCAGAACCACCACGGAGACAGAGAACGCGAGAGACTTCGCAAATTGGTACGACCGTGCCGGCAGAGCGAGGACAACACCAGCTCCGATGAGCGGAAGCAGCCAGAGCACCGTCAAGGCGGGGAAGCCGGCATTGGTCACAGAGTCGCTCACCGCTGCTTCGATCACCACAGTTTCGATCACCACAGTGTCACCGCCATCATTGTCGCGACCACGAGTGTTGCTCCGACAAACATCACCAGCGCGTACGAACGAACGAACCCGGTCTGCAACCTCCGCGTGAGCGCGGACAACCCGGTGACGACCACCGCAAAGCTGCCTACGACGCCGCCGATTCCCTTGGTGTCGACCACTTCCAACGACTTGGTGAGTTGTTGTCCCGGCTTCATGAACACCGTCTCGTTGAAGGCGTCACCGTACAGATCGTGGCGAGCTGCAACGGTCAACGGTGAAACCGGAGTCGGTGCCACCAGTGGAATCTCCCGGGTGGCGTACTCGCGATAAGCAATCGCGATGCCGGCGGCAACTGCGAGCAGCGCCAGTGCGGTGATCGACCATGCGGGTATCGGCGGTTCGACGTGATGGGAGCCGACAACCGGTTCGAGCCAGTTCTGCAAGCTGGACCCGATGGTCAGGAGCAGGCCGGCGCCGACGGACCCCACCGCCAAGATGATCATCGGTGACGTCATCACCGCCGGAGATTCGTGAGGTTTCTGGTTCTCCCAGCGGGCCTTTCCGAAGAAGGTCATCAGCATCACGCGGGTCATGTAGAAGGCAGTGAGCGCCGCACCCAAGAGCGTGACGATGCCCAGCACCACACCCTTGACACCGCCCTCGCCGATTGCAACCTCGATGATCTTGTCCTTGGAGAAGAACCCGGCAAACGGCGGAACACCGATGATGGCAAGGTAACCGAGCCCGAACGTGACAAAAGTCAGTGGCATGAACGCTCGGAGTCCGCCGTAGCGCCGCATGTCGGTTTCGTCGTTCATCGCGTGCATCACGGAGCCTGCGCCGAGGAACAGGCCTGCCTTGAAGAATCCGTGGGTGATCAGATGAAGGATTGCGAAGGCGTATCCGGCTGGTCCGAGTCCCGCGGCCAGGACCATGTAACCGATCTGACTCATGGTCGACGCCGCGAGGGCCTTCTTGATGTCGTCCTTCGCGCAGCCGATGACTGCACCGAACAAGAGCGTCACCGCACCGACGATGACAACCACGAGCTGAGCGTCGGGTGCGAGATCGAAGATCGGATTGGAGCGCACGATCAGGTACACACCGGCAGTGACCATCGTGGCAGCATGAATAAGGGCCGATACGGGGGTGGGGCCCTCCATTGCGTCGCCGAGCCACGACTGCAGCGGCACCTGGGCGGACTTCGCGCACGCAGCGAGGAGGAGCATGAGACCGATCGCCGTCAGGACACCTTCGCTTGCGCCGGACGCGTCGGCGAAGACGTTGCTGAACTCGAGCGAGCCGAAGGTGCTGAACATCAACATCATTGCGATCATCAATCCGATGTCGCCCACCCGATTGACGACAAAAGCCTTTTTGGCCGCCGTCGCCGCCGACGGCTTGTGCTGCCAGAATCCGATGAGCAGGTATGACGCCAAACCGACGCCTTCCCAGCCGACGTAGAGTCCGAGGAAGTTGTCGGCGAGCACGAGGAGCAGCATCGCAGCGAGGAAAAGATTGAGGTACGCGAAGAACTTACGACGCTCGGGGTCGTGCGCCATGTAGCCGACCGAGTAGATGTGGATCAGTGAACCTACACCGGTGATGAGCAGAACGAAACACATCGACAGTTGGTCCAGCTGCAGTCCGAACTCGACCTGAAGACTGTCGACCGGGACCCAATTGAACAGGTGCTCGGTGACGGTGCGGTCGGCGGTGTCGCGGCCGAGCATGGCGATGAAAAACACCACTGCGACGACAAACGACGCGAGAGCCATGACGCAGGCGAGTAGGTGACCCCACGCGTTCGTGCGACGACCGGCCAGCAAAAGGACAGCGGCGCCGCACAGCGGCAGAGCGGGGAGCAACCAGATGGCGGACGTGATTCCTCCTGACATGTCAGTACTTCAGCAGGTCTGCGTCGTCGACGGATACAGAACGCCGAGATCGGAAGATGATCATGATGATTGCCAGACCGACGACTACTTCGGCCGCAGCGACCACCATCGTGAAGAAGGCGAAGATCTGGCCGTCCAGATTGCCGTGCATGCGCGCGAAGGTCACGAACGCCAGGTTGGCGGCGTTGAGCATCAATTCGATACACATGAACACCACGATGGCGTTGCGGCGCAAGAGGACTCCCGCGGCCCCGATGGTGAACAACAGGACGGACAGATACAGGTAGTTCTCGGGATTCATCGCTGAGACTCCTCACCGGTACTCGGATCCGGGGATCGCGGAGTGAGCGCGCTGCTGACAGAGAGGGTCGAGAACGATCCGTCCGGCAACAAGGCCGGCATGTCCACCGCGTTGTGACGTGCGTACACACCGGGACTCGGGAGTGGAGTGGCGGAGCCCTTTTCGGGATTGCTCTCATCACTGCCCAGGTACGTGAACCGTTGCTGCGAGAGTTCGCGTTGGCTGAGCGTGGCTCCGATCTTCTCCCGGTGCGCGAGCATCATGGCGCCCAGTGTCGCCGTGATCAGTAGAGCTCCGGTCAGTTCGAAGGCCCAGACGTAGCGGATGAAGATGAGATCGGCGAGAGCGTCGATGTTGCCCTGGTCGAGTCCGGTGAAACCGGTGAAGCCCGAGATCGACGCATTTCCGAGTCCGCCGATGAGTAGCAACCCGAAGCCGACGCCGATCACGATCGCGCTGACTCGTTGTCCCCGTAGTGTTTCGACCAAGGAATCCGAAGAATCGACGCCCACGAGCATCAGGACGAATAAGAACAACATCATCACCGCGCCGGTGTAGACGACGATCTGGACGACACCCAGGAACAGCGCGCCCTGCACGATGTAGAACACGGCCAGGATGATCATCGTCATCGCAAGGAAGAGCGCAGAGTAGACGGCCTTGGGGGCGGCGACGACACCCAAAGCGCTGATCACCGCAAGGGTTCCGAGGATCCAGAATTGCACCGCCTCGCCGGTGGAGGTCGATGTCATCGTTCCCTCCGCCAGGATCGTGGTCGTGACCGCCCCGATCATTTCTCGGTCTCCGGGTTCGGCTCTTGCTCGGGTGCCGCTCGTTCGGGTGCTGCTGCGATGTCGCCGCGGTAGTAGTCGTCCTGAGTTGTGCCGGGACGCAGCCCGTGTGGAGGCGCTGCCATGTCTGGTTTCAGGGGCGCGAGCAGTTGGTCTTTCTCGTAGATCAGTCCAGCTCGGTTGTCGTCGGCCATTTCGTATTCGTTGGTCATCGTGAGGGCCCGAGTGGGGCAGGCCTCGACGCAGAGGCCGCAACCGATGCACCGCAGGTAGTTGATCTGATACACCTGCCCGTAGCGCTCACCGGGGGAGAACCGTTCTTCTTCGGTGTTGTCCGCGCCCTCGACATAGATCGCATCGGCGGGGCAGGCCCAGGCACACAGCTCGCAACCGATGCACTTCTCGAGTCCGTCCGCATACCGGTTGAGTTGATGGCGACCGTGGTATCCGGGCGCGGTGGGGCGCTTCTCCTCCGGATAGAACTCGGTCTCGGGTTTCTTGAACATGGTCGAGAGCGTCACTCCGAAACCCGCGATAGGTCCGAGGAAATCAGGCATGGGAGTCCTCCGATGTGTCGGAAACATCTGTGCGCCGCGGCGGTGGCACCTTCTGACCCGGCAGTTTTCGGGCCGGCAGTGATTGACCTGGGAGCGGTGGAACCGGGAAGCCACCCGACAGACCATCGAAAGGCAGGAGCTCCGAATCGGGCACCGACGAGGCAGTTCGGCGTCGGCCGCGGTAAGTCCCGGCCAACACCGCCAAAAGTCCAGCTCCGAGAACCAGTGCGACGCAGAGGAGTACGAGCCACGTGTTGTAGCCCTCGTTGCGGAACGCACGAACGGTCGCGATCACCATCACCCACACCAAGGCTGCGGGGATCAGAATCTTCCAGCCGAGATTCATGAACTGGTCGTAGCGCAACCGCGGAAGGGTGCTGCGCAACCAGATGAAGACGAAGAGGAAGCCCCACACTTTGGCGACGAACCACAGCACGGGCCACCAACCGGAATTTGCGTCGTCCCACAGGTTGAACGGGAACGGTGCGTGCCACCCGCCCAGAAACAGCGTCGTGGCCAGAGCGGACACCGTCACCATGTTCACGTACTCGGCCAGCATGAACATCGCGAATTTGAGTGAGGAGTACTCGGTGTGGAACCCGCCAACCAGCTCACCTTCGGCCTCGGGAAGGTCGAAAGGGGCTCGATTGGTTTCGCCGACCATCGCTGTCACGTAGATCAGGAATGAGGGCAGCAGAAGAAAGATGTACCAGGCACCCTGTTGGGCGCTGACGATGCCGGACGTGGACATCGTTCCGGCGTAGAGGAAGACGGCGGCAAAGGACAACCCCATCGCCACCTCGTAGGAGATGACCTGCGCGGTCGATCGAAGTGCGCCCAGTAGTGGATACGTCGATCCCGAAGACCAGCCGGCAAGCACGATGCCGTACACACCGATCGAGGTCACGGCCAGGATGTAGAGAACGCCGACCGGCAGATCGGTCAGTTGCAGAGGTGACCGGGTTCCGAAGATCGACACCTGCGGACCGAACGGAATGACGGCAAACGCCATGAACGCCGGGACGACCGCGATCACGGGAGCGAGCAGATAAATCGGCTTGTCGGCGCCGGTCGGCGTGATGCCTTCCTTGAGGGCGAGCTTGATTCCGTCAGCGAGACTCTGGAGCATTCCGCGGGGGCCGACGCGGTTCGGTCCGACACGCATCTGCATGCGCGCCATCACTTTTCGTTCCGCGTAAATCGCCACCAGCGGGGTGAGTACGAGGAACACGAAGATGGCGAGCGCCTTGCCGATCACCAACCACCATGGGTCGTGCCCGAACGCCGACAGGTCGACCGGAGCGGCGACGCTCTCGTACTCGTGGGCGGTCATTGCGTTCCCGCCTTCGCGATCTTCACGACAGATCCCGCGGTGGCGCAGAGTGTTTCGTAGACGGTGCTACCCGGTGAATTGAGCGGCAACCAGACAGTTCGAGGTGGTAGTTCGGTGATCTCCAACGGCAAAGTGACGGTGCCGGAGTCAGTCGACACGGCAACCTGATCACCGTTATCGGCTTCGATCTCGGCGGCGGTCTCGGCCGACAAACGCACGAGGGGGGATCGAGCAGTACCGGCCAGGTTGGGTTCGCCGTCCTGCAAACGACCATTGTCGAGCAACATCCGCCAACTCGACAACACCGCTTCGCCTTGCGCCGGTGACGGCACGGTTGCTGCCGGTACCTGGGGTGGGGTGGGGCGCGATCCGGACCATGCTCCGAGGCGGTGTATCTCCGCGCGCGCGGAAGCTGCGTCGGGCAGGCCAAGATCGATACCCATCTCGGCTGCGATCGCGTGGAGAACGCGCTGATCGGGCATTACGCCTGTGGTTCTCAATGCGGTGTCGAACACACGCTCGCGGCCTTCCCAGTCGAGGAAGGTTCCGGGCTTCTCGGCGACCGGTGCCACCGGGAAGACGACATCGGCGAGTTCGGTGACTTCGCTGTGACGGATTTCCAAGCTCACTACGAATCCGGTGGCTTCGATCGCGGCGCGTGCCTTCGCCGGGTTCGGTAGGTCACTCAACTCGACGCCGCCGATCAGTAGCGCAGCAGTCGTCGGCCCCGAATTCAGGAGGCTCGTGGTATCGCGACCGTCGGACGTCGGGATGGGCGCCTCCCACACCGATTCCACCTCTCGACGTGCCATCGCGTCCGCAACGAGGCGTCCACCGGGAAGCAGTCCCGGTAGGGCGCCGGCCTCGACGGCGCCGCGATCACCAGCGCGGCGTGGGACCCAAGCAAGAGAAGCTCCCGTCGCTTCGGCGAGACGGACCGCGGCCGAGAAGCCGCCCGCCACCTCACCGAGTCGTTCGCCCAACAGGATCACCGCACCGGGCCGTCGGAGAAGCTGACCCTCCGCACTTTCCAGGCGGGCCAACGAATCCATCAGAGCTGCTTCACTTCCGGGAACGGTCCGAAGCAAAGTGCCGCCCATCTTCTGCAGGCCCCGAGTAGCGAATGGCGCGCAGGAGAGCACGGTTGTCTTGCCGAAACGAGCGGCTTTGCGTAGCCGCAGAAAGATGATCGGTGACTCCTCCTCGGGCTCGAGAGCTACCAGCAATGCAGTCGGGGCAGATTCGAGATCCCGGTACGTCACCGACTCTTCGAGCGTGCGGCCCGCGACGTGAGCTGAGAGGAAACCGCTCTCTTCGGCCGAATGAGAACGGATTCGGAAGTCGATGTTGTTGGTAGTGAGAGCAACTCGCGAGAACTTGCTGTAGGCGTAGGCGTCCTCCCGGGTCGAGCGCCCACCGACGAGTACGCCTGCGTCACCGCGGGCCTGCGCGAAGGATCGCGCAACGAGGTCGAGTGCCATGGGCCACGACGCCGGAATCAATTCGCCGTCAGCGTTGCGGATGAGGGGAGTGGTGATCCGGTCACCTTGGGTCGTGTACGTGAAAGCGAAACGGCCCTTGTCGCAGTTCCACTCCTCGTTGACGTCGGGGTCGTCCCCGGCGAGTCGACGAAGAACCTTGCCGCGACGGTGGTCGGTGCGCTGGGCGCATCCGTCGGCACAGTGTTCACACACGCTGGGGCTGGACACCAGATCGAACGGTCGCGCCCGGAATCGGTATGCCGTACTGGTGAGCGCACCGACCGGGCAAACCTGGATGGTGTTGCCCGAGAAGTAGGACTCGAAGGGCTCGTTGGCGTAGATCCCGACCTGTTGAAGCGCGCCGCGCTCGAGGAGCTCGATGAACGGGTCGCCGGCGATCTGACTCGAGAATCGCGTGCATCTGGCGCACAGGACACAACGCTCGCGGTCGAGGAGGATCTCGGACGAGAGGGGGATGGGCTTGGGGTAGGTTCTTTTCTCCTCGCCGAACCGGGATTCGGTGCGACCGGTCGACATCGCCTGGTTCTGGAGCGGACACTCGCCGCCCTTGTCGCACACGGGGCAGTCCAGAGGGTGGTTGATGAGCAGGAGTTCCATCACCCCGCGTTGGGCCTTCTCGGCCACAGGCGACGTGAGCTGTGTGGTGACCACCATTCCGTCCGCAACCGGTGTCGTGCAGGACGCCACCGGCTTGCGTTGACCTTCGACTTCCACGATGCACTGACGGCAAGCACCGACCGGATCCAGAAGGGGGTGATCGCAGAACCGCGGAATCTGGGTGCCGATCATTTCCGCAGCGCGAATGATCAACGTGCCCTTGGGTACCTGGAGTTCGCGGCCGTCGACGGTGAGAGTGACGAGATCGGTCGGCGGTGCCGCATCGGCTCCGGTGGTGGCATTCGTGGTGGCGTCGGCTGCAGTCATGAGACGAACGCTCCTGTCGCGAGTACGGACCGGCGAGGATCGAACGGGCATCCGTTGCCGTCGAAATGCGCTACGTATTCCTCACGGAAGTACTTCAGGGAGGACATGATCGGGCTGGTCGCTCCGTCACCCAACGCACAGAAGGACTTTCCGAGGATCGTGTCGGAGATGTCGAGAAGTTTGGTGAGATCGGCTTCGGTTCCTGTTCCACCTTCGAGTCGCCGCAGGATCTGCACCAGCCAGTACGTACCTTCGCGGCACGGCGTGCACTTGCCGCAGGATTCGTGGGCGTAGAACTCGGTCCATCGCAACACTGCGCGCACGATGCAGGTTGTGTCGTCGAATATCTGCAGTGCCTTGGTGCCCAGCATCGATCCCGCGGCGCCGACGCCCTCGTAGTCGAGTGGTACATCGAGATGTTCCTCGGTGAAGATCGGCGTCGACGATCCGCCGGGAGTCCAGAATTTAAGTGTGTGTCCAGCGCGAACCCCGCCTGCGTATTCGAGCAACTCGCGCAGAGTGATCCCGAGTTCAGCCTCGTACTGGCCGGGCGTGGTGACATGACCCGAGAGCGAATACAGCGTGAATCCCGGTGACTTCTCAGATCCCATCGACCGGAACCACTCCGGGCCGCCCAGGACGATCGACGGAACACTCGCGATGGACTCGACGTTGTTGACCACGGTCGGGCAGGCATAGAGACCGGCGACAGCGGGGAACGGCGGCCGCAGTCGAGGCTGACCGCGTCGTCCCTCCAACGAATCGAGGAGGGCCGTCTCTTCCCCACAGATATAGGCGCCGGCTCCGGCATGGACGACGAGATCCAGATCGAAACCCGAACCGAGAACGTTGCGGCCCAGATATCCGGCCGCGTAAGCCTCGGCGACGGCGGTCTGCAGGCGTCGCAGAACCGGGACAACCTCGCCTCTGACGTAGATGAACGCCTTCGCTGCTCGAATTGCGTACGCCGCGATGATGACGCCCTCCACCAACGTATGGGGAGCCGCCATCATCAAGGGCATGTCCTTGCATGTGCCCGGCTCGGACTCGTCGGCGTTGACGACGAGGTAATGCGGCTTTCCGTCTCCGGGCTTGTCTGCAGAGGTCTGCGGGATGAAGCTCCACTTGAGGCCTGTCGGGAACCCGGCGCCGCCGCGCCCCCGAAGGCCCGCGTCCTTGACCGTCTCGATCACGGCATCGGGGGGCGTGGCCAGCGCTTTGCGCAGCGCCTGGTAGCCGTCGCGGCGAAGGTAGCTGTCGAGGGTCCATGAATTCGGTTGATCCCAATAGCGACTCAGGACGGGGGCGAGTGTCATGTCACTTCCCTTCGCCGGGAGTGTCGGCCGCGGAGGCCGAGCCGGGTGGGTTGTCGTCGTGAGATCGGCTGATACGTAGTCCGGCAAGAGTTGCCCCGCCGATGGTTTGTGCTTCGGCTGCTTCGATTCTCGTATCCGGGAAACCGGCCAAGGTGCGCGCGGTCTGTCGGAACGAACACAGTGTGGCACCGCGACTGGGAGTCACGCGTTCTCCGGCGCGGAGCGCATCGACAAGTGAGCGCGCCGATTCCGGAGTCTGGTTGTCGAAGAACTCCCAGTTGATCATCACGACGGGGGCGTAGTCGCACGCCGCATTGCACTCGATGTGTTCGAGGGTGATCTTGCCGTCGGACGTCGAGATGGAGTGTCCGCCTTCGTCTCTGGAGCCTGTCGAGCCCAGGTGCTCTTCGAGTGCCGCGAGGATGTCGTCTCCGCCCATGATCGCGCACAGCGTGTTGGTGCAGACTCCGACCAGATACTCACCCGTCGGCCCCCGGCGATACATGGAGTAGAAAGTGGAAACGGCGGCGACCTCGGCGCCCGTCAAACCCAGCTTGGCACTGCAGAAATCGATCCCGGCCGGGGTGATGTAACCGTCCTCGGACTGGACGAGATGAAGGAGTGGCAGGAGAGCGGATCGGCTGGTGGTCGCGGCGGCGTCAGGCTCACGATAACGAGCGACGAGGGTTTCGGCGTCGGCGTCGAGTCGGGCGAGGACGTCGGGTGGATAGCTCGATCGTGCGCCAGGACGTACCAGTTGCGTGGGCTCCTCCGGGCGCGGCCCGAGTTCGATGAACACCCGTGACGAGCCGTTCGGGCCGGTCATCGGTCCACTCCGCCCATGACGGGATCGATACTGGCAACCGAGGCGATCACGTCGGACACCATGCCTCCCTCACACATCGCCGCCACCGCTTGAAGGTTGGTGAATGACGGATCCCGGAAATGGACGCGGTACGGCCGGGTTCCCCCGTCGCTGACCATGTGCACCCCCAGCTCTCCACGTGGAGACTCGACGGCGACGTACACCTGACCGGGCGGCACGCGGATACCCTCGGTGACCAGTTTGAAATGGTGAATGAGACCTTCCATGGAGGATTCCATGATCTTGGCGATGTGCTTCTGCGAGTTGCCGAGGCCATCCGGTCCGACGGCGAGGTCGGCAGGCCAGGCGATCTTTCTGTCTTCCACCATGACCGGCCCGGGTTGGAGCTTGTCGAGGCACTGCTCGACGATCTTGAGGGACTCCTTCATCTCCTCGACGCGGATGACGTATCTTCCGTAGCAATCCGATCCGTCGTGCGTCACGACGTCGAACTCGTAGTTCTCGTAGCCGCAGTAGGGCTGCGCTCGACGCTGATCGTGGGGGAGACCCGTGGCGCGAAGGACCGGTCCTGTCACCCCGAGCGCCATACAGCCGGTCAGATCGAGATATCCGATTCCCTGGGTGCGGGCCTTCCAGATGGAGTTGTCGCTGAGCATCAGTTCGACGTCACGCAACCGCTTCGGTAGGACTTTCAACAGGTGTCGAATCTTCGCGACCGACCCGTCGGGTAGATCTTGAGCGAGACCGCCCGGCCTGATGTAGGCGTGATTCATCCGCAGTCCGGTGATCGTCTCGAACACGTCCAGAATCAATTCGCGTTCGCGGAATCCGAACAGCATCGCCGTCACGGCGCCCAGTTCCATCCCGCCGGTCGCCAGGGCGACAAGATGTGACGAGATCCGATTGAGTTCCATCATCATCACGCGAATGACGGTGGCTCGCTCGGGAATGTCGTCGGTGATGTCGAGAAGTTTCTCGACCCCGAGGCAGTACGCGGTTTCGTTGAAGAACGGTGACAGGTAGTCCATTCGAGTAACGAAAGTGACGCCCTGCGTCCAGTTCCGGAATTCGAGATTCTTCTCGATTCCGGTGTGCAGGTATCCGATTCCACATCGAGCTTCCACGACCGTCTCACCCTCGATTTCGAGAATGAGGCGCAAGACCCCGTGAGTGGACGGATGCTGCGGACCCATGTTGACCACGATCCGTTCGGCCTCGCCGGTTCGCTGGCGGGCGGCCGCGGTGACTATGTCGTCCCAGTCCTGTCCCGATGCTGTGACGACGGTTTCCGTCGCGGCACCGGAGTTGGTTCCTGTCGTCTCGTTCATCAGTTGTACGACCTACGCTCGTCGGGAGGCGGAGTCTGGGCGCCCTTGTACTCGACCGGGATACCGCCGAGCGGATAATCCTTCCTCTGTGGGTGCCCCTTCCAGTCGTCTGGCATCTCGATTCGGGTCAGGGCCGGATGACCGTCGAAGACGATCCCGAAGAAGTCGTACGTCTCGCGTTCATGCCAGTCATTGGTCGGGTAGATCCCGACGATCGACGGAATATGCGGATCGGAATCCGGCACAGATACTTCCAGCCTGATTCGGCGGTTGTGCGTGATAGAGGCAAGTGGATACACGGCGTGCAGTTCACGACCGGTGTCCTGCGGGTAATGCACTCCGTCGACACCCAGGCAGAGCTCGAAGCGAAGATCCGGTTCGTCGCGCAGTCTGCGCGCAACCTGCGGCAGGTGGGAGCGTTCGACGTGCAGCGTCATCTCGTCTCGAAAGATCACTACTCGCTCGACTGCATCGGTGAAAGTGCCACCCGCGCTGCTCAATGCCGCGTCCAAGGAATCCGCGACTGCATCGAAATATCCGCCGAAAGGTCGAGAAGCCTTGTCCTCCAGAGAGATCGGAGGGGCGAGCCTGCTGTAGCCCGAGGTGTCGCCAGTTCCGCGGACCCCGAACATCCCTCTCGCGCCGGTGTTACCCGAGGTCATCGCAGAAGCCCCTTCATATCGATGGTGGGGGTGGATGCCAGTGCGGCGCGCTCGGCTGCCGCGCGTGCCTCTTCGCGGTTCACGCCGAGGGGCATCTCCTGGATCTTTCGGTGCAGTTCGATGATCGCGTTCAGGAGCATCTCCGGCCGCGGCGGACAGCCGGGCAGGTAGATGTCGACCGGCACGATGTGGTCGACGCCCTGAACCACTGCATAGTTGTTGAACATTCCGCCGGACGACGCGCACACACCCATGGCCAGAACCCATTTCGGCTCGGCCATCTGGTCGTAGACCTGACGAAGTACCGGGCCCATCTTTTGACTGACCCGCCCGGCCACGATCAGAAGATCTGCCTGTCGCGGCGACGCGCGGAAGGCCTCCATGCCGAACCGCGCCAGGTCGAAGCGGCCGGATGTGGTTGCCATCATCTCGATGGCGCAGCACGCGAGCCCGAAGGTGGCAGGCCACAGTGAACCTTTGCGGACATAACCTGCAAGGCCCTCGACCGTGGTCAGTAGAAATCCGCTGGGGAGCTTTTCTTCGAGACCCATATCCGACTCTTTTCAGTCGTAACAGCTTCGGTGTGACCGGTTTTGTCTGACTTCTTTGTGTTGATCGTCTACTAGTCCAGCTAGTCCCAACCGAGACCGCCTCGTCGCCATTCGTATGCGTATGCGACCGAAACGTTGACTATGAAAAGGCCCATGGCCGCCAGACCGAACAAGCCGAGCGAATCGAAATGCACGGCCCACGGATAGAGGAAGACGATCTCGATGTCGAAAATGATGAACAGCATCGCCGTCAGATAGAACTTGACGGGAAACCGTCCGCCACCAGCGGTGCGGGGTGCCGGTTCGATTCCGCATTCGTACGCTTCGAGCTTTGCCCTGTTGTACCGCTTCGGGCCGACCACGGACGCGAGAACAACCGACACCACGGCGAAGGCCATCGCGATGACCCCGAGAACGAGAATGGGGATGTAAGCGTTCATGTCACCCGAACTCCTCTCCGCTGTGCGGATGTCCGCCTAGCCCGAAGGTGCCGTTAACCCGAAGGTGCCGTTCGAATTCGATCCTGCCAGCAATTCACCACTTATGTGACCTGCGACACCTACACTAGGGGAGGCCTCCGACATTGGGTTGATTTTCGAGGTGCCGAGTTTCGCTCGCGAAAGCCCGAAGTAGTCGGCGCCGCAACGAATCACCGCTGCAACGGGTGCTCACCGGCTCAGTTGCCGACGCAGAAGCGCGATGACGGCGGAAGAGAGTTCAATCGGATCTATCGGCTGCGGCACTGAGGCTTCCGCTCTGGACCACGACGCCAGCCACGCGTCGTCGGGTCGACCGGTCAGTACGAGGACAGGTGGACAGTCGACGATCTCGTCCTTGAGTTGTTTCGCGACTCCCATGCCGCCCGCCGGACTGGCCTCACCGTCGAGGATGGCGAGATCGATTCCGCCGGCATCAAGCTTGTCGACGACGATCGGCGCCGTCGCGACCTCGACGTAGTCGATGGTGGGCATCGAAGGATGTGGGCGCTCTCCGAGAGCGAGCCGAACTTGCTCGCGCGTGTGTGCGTCGTCGCTGTAGACGAGGATGCGCACGGGTGCCATGGAGTTGGGCTCTGCGGTCTCGGCGGACACGCGGCCGACGTTACTCCGGGCGGTCACCGGCTACCGGCGAATGTTCGACATCGGCAAGAACTTCCGAGAAATCGCAGCTCGGCTTCACAGCGAACGGCCCCTACCCGGCGATGAACGCCGAAGTAAGGGCCGCCTGAATTTCGTGTGTGCTCAGAAGTTTTCGACGAACTTCGTCAGACCCTTGCTTGCCGTTTCCAGGGCCGTCTTCTGCGCTTTCTTCACCAGGAAACCGGGCAGCGGAATCTTGGGATCGATGGTCAGTTCGAAGGTGACCTTGGTTCCACTGTCGGTGGGCGTCAAGACGTACGAGCCGTCCTGCTGGTTCTGCTGGCCGCTCTCGACAAGGGTCCAGGTCACCTTCTCGTCGCCCTCGAAGGTGTAGTCGACTACCTGCTCGTCGTTGATTCCGAGAATGGACACGGCCATGCGAACGCGATGCGGGCGTCCGTCGTCGTGGGTGCTCTCGATGGTGATCTTCTTGTGCGCAGACGACCACTCCGGCAGTCGATCGACCGCGGCGACGGCCTGCATCACCGTCGCCGGATCGGCCTTGATCTCGAATTCCTTGACGCCCGAAACGGCCATGAACGTGCTCCTTCTCGCCTTGCGGCAACGGTTCGTGATTACTGCAGTTGCGCAATTAGATCATTCGGCGATCGGGGTGGCGTCGAACTAGTCCATGCCGTTCTTGCGCATCTGGTCCCGCAACGCGCCCTGAACGGCTTGTGAAACCCACGAGTTGAGGGAAACTCCGTTCTGGTTGGCTGCCTCCTCGGCGCGGGCTTTGATCTGCTCCATCATCCTCAACGTCACTCGGCTGATATCTCCGCTGACGTCGTCGAACGAGTAAGGGGAGTCCTTCTTCTCGTCGCCTGCTTTCTCGTCTGCGCCCTCGCCGTCGATCGGATTCGTCGGGCGGACGACGTCGGTCACGATCTCGTTGCCGTCGAGATTGACTCTGACCTCGCGGCCGTCGAGTTTGGTCCCGATCTCCTTGGCCAACTCCGTCGCCGCGGCCAACAAGACCAGGCGGACCGAGGGTTCGATGGCGGCGGACAACGACGCCGCAATCCGGCGCGTGTGGTCGTCGCCGAGTTCGGCTGCGGTGACGAGGTCATTCTGCAGCTTTGCGGTGTACTCCGAAATGTCCATGACACCAGACTGACGTCAAAAGTGACGTCAGTCAAGGACGTGGTGACGTCACTCGATCTCGGAGGTGGGCGACCGCTATAGAGTTGCCCAGCACCTGAGGCGAACAGCGCCCAGGTTTTGTGCTTGTCGGTTTGTGCTTGCGAGGAGTGGGTTGTGCCGAACACGGTGTCGCTGAAAGTGCAGTTGGTGGCGAAGTCCGAGTTCTTCCCGCCCGAGGACATTCCGTGGGAGACGGACGCGGATGGCGGCGAAGCACTCGTCGAGTTCTCCGGCCGGGCCTGCTACCAGAGTTGGTCCAAACCGAATCCGCGAACGGCAACGAACGCCGGATATTTACGGCATCTGCTCGAGGTCGGGCACGTCTCGGTGCTCGAGCATGCAACCGTGAGCTTCTACATCACCGGTATCTCGCGCTCGTGCACTCACGAATTGATTCGTCACCGGCACTTCTCGTACTCGCAACTCTCGCAGCGATTCGTCCGCGAGAATGATGCGAACGTCGTTGTGCCTCCCGCCGTCGAAGGTGATCCCGAGCTCGAAGCACTGTTTCTGTCTGCCACCGACGAGAGCCGTCGAGCGTACGGCGAGCTGCTGACCGCCCTCGAGGGGAAATTGCAATCAGTGCCCGGTGCCCCGATGCGGGGGAAGCAAGCCAGGCAAGCCGCGCGCTCGGTGCTGCCCAACGCAACCGAGACGCGCTTGGTCGTGACGGGGAACTATCGGGCATGGCGGCACTTCGTCGAGATGCGCGCCACCGAACATGCCGACGTCGAGATCCGGCGAGTCGCGGTCGAGTGCCTACGTCAGCTTCGCGACGTCGCGCCAAATGTGTTCGGGGACTACGAGATTCTCCGCGGAAGCGACGGATCGGAAATCGCCGTCAGCGCATTTGCGGCCGAGTCGTGACTCGTGTGCAGAAGTAAGAGCTGAACCGGGTAACCTTCTGACCATGACCTACGGTGATTCCGCTTCTCTTGTCGAGCGTCCGTTCGGCACCATTTCCGTTGCGATGGTGACCCCGTTCACTGCCGACGGGAAGTTGGACGTCGACGCGGGAGTGCGCCTCGCAGCCCATCTCGTCGACAACGGCTGCGACGGCCTCGTTCTTGCCGGTACCACCGGTGAGTCTCCCACCACCACCGAGTCCGAGAAGCTCGATCTGCTCCGCGCTGTGATCGACGCCGTCGGCAACCGCGCCAAGATCGTTGCAGGCGCCGGCAGTAACGACACCGCGCACAGCGTCGAACTCGCTCGGGATGCGGCCCGCGCCGGCGCGCACGGTCTGCTCGTCGTCACCCCGTACTACTCGCGTCCGCCCCAAGCCGGACTCTTTGCGCACTTCACTGCCGTCGCCAACGCGACCGACCTGCCCGTCATGTTGTACGACATTCCGCCCCGCTCCGTCGTTCCCATCGAGACCGAGACGATCCGCCGACTCGCCGAGCACCCGCGAATCAAGGCCGTCAAGGATGCCAAGGGAGACCTCAACGCCGGCGCAGAGTTGATCGGCACCACCGAGCTTCAGTTCTTCTCCGGTGACGACCCCCTGAACCTGCCGTGGCTCGCTGTCGGTGCTACCGGCTTCGTCAGTGTCATCGGCCACCTTGTTCCGGGTCGCCTCCGAGACCTTCACACCGCGTTCGTGTCCGGCGACATCGCCCGCGCACGCGAGATAAACCTCAGTTTGATCCCTGTGATTCGTTCCGTTGCCCGCCTCGGCGGTGTCAGCGCTTCGAAGGCGGGTCTGCGACTCATCGGAATCGATGTCGGAGAACCACGCCTTCCGCAGGTTGCACCCACTAAAGAGCAGATCGACGGTCTTGCCGCCGATCTGCATGCGGCAGGAGTTTTGTAAATGACCCGTCCCCCCCGACGTCGTAGTGCCAGTCGTCAAGCCGGTCCGCCTTCGCCTCCGGCTCCCGAAACGGCCGCGAAGGCCGCGCCGGTAGAGGCACCAGCTGCGCCGGCGGCAGAAGCGGCCCCCGCCGCAGCCGCCCCGCCCAAGAAGGCCGCAGCAAGCAAGTCTGCACCAGCCAAGTCCGCAGCCTCCAAATCTGCTGCGCCGAAGAAGTCGGCCGAAGACAGGTCGCCCCGCAAATCTTCCGGCGGTAACCGTCCGGCAGCGTCGAAGACGGGCAACGGACGCGGAAACAAGCGCCCCGAGAACCGTCCGGCCGTCGATCCGACGGGTCGCCTCGGAACACCCCCGAAGGCACCGGCATCGGGTCTGCGCATCGTCGCTCTGGGTGGCATCGGCGAAATCGGTCGCAACATGACCGTGTTCGAGCACCGCGGCAAGCTGCTGATCGTCGACTGCGGTGTGCTGTTCCCCGAGGACCAGCAGCCCGGCGTCGACCTGATCCTCCCGGACTTCCGCTACATCGAAGACCGTATGGACGACGTCGAAGCCGTCATCTTGACTCACGGACACGAGGACCACATCGGTGCTCTGCCGTTCTTGCTGCGCCTGCGTGCGGACATTCCGGTCATCGGCGCGAAGTTCACTCTCGCCCTGGTTGCCGCCAAGTGCCGCGAGCATCGCCTGCGTCCGAACCTCGTCGAGGTCGTCGAGGGAAACACGACCACCCACGGCCCGTTCGACTGCGAGTACTTCGCGGTCAACCACTCGATTCCCGACGCTCTCGCGATCGCGATTCGCACCGACGCCGGCGTTGTCCTGCACACCGGTGACATCAAGCTCGATCAGCTGCCTCTCGACGGCCGCCTGACCGACCTCGCCGGATTCTCCCGCCTGGGCGACGAGGGCGTCGACCTGTTCCTCGTCGACTCGACCAACGCCGAGGTTCCGGGATTCGTCACCCCCGAGCGCGAAATCGGGGGAGTGCTCGACAACGTCATCGGCAAGGCGAAGCAGCGTGTCATCGTGGCGTCGTTCGCCAGCCACGTGCACCGCATCCAGCAGGTCGTCGACGTTGCTGCTCGGTACAACCGCCGCATCGTCTTCGTCGGCCGCTCGATGGTCCGCAACATGCAGATCGCACAGGATCTCGGCTACCTCACGGTGCCCGACGGCCTGGTCGTCGACATCGACACCGCCGCCACCCTTCCCGACGATCGCCTCGTTCTCATCTCCACGGGTTCGCAGGGTGAGCCGTTGGCAGCGCTCTCGCGGATGGCTCGCGGCGAACATCGCCAGATCAACATCCGCGCCAACGACCTGGTCGTTCTCGCGTCGTCGCTGATCCCGGGCAACGAGAACTCCGTTTTCGCCGTGGTCAACGGTCTGGCCAAGCGCGGCGCCACCGTCGTGACTCAGCAGAGCGCCAAGGTTCACGTCTCGGGCCACGCGTCCGCCGGTGAGCTGCTGTACCTCTACAACGCGGTTCGGCCCACCAACGCCATGCCTGTTCACGGCGAATGGCGTCACCTGCGTGCGAACGCAGCGCTCGCCAAGGCAACCGGCGTTCCGGAAGAGCGCATCGTGCTGGCCGAGGACGGCGTGGTGGTCGACATGGTCGACGGCCTCGCCGAGATCGTCGGACGCGTACCGGTCGGACACGTCTACGTCGACGGTCTCTCCGTCGGTGACGTCGGTGAGCCGACGCTGTCCGATCGCCTCGTGCTCGGTGAGGGCGGCTTCATCGCCATCACCATCGTCATCAACGAGTCGACGGGCCGCGCGGTCAGTACTCCCGAGGTGTCCGGTCGCGGGTTCTCCGACGATCCGACGGCACTCAAGGACGCCGCGGATCTCGTGGAATCGGACCTGGCACGCTTGGCGAGCGAAGGCGTCATCGACGCTCATCGCATCGCTCAGTCCGTGCGCCGCGTCGTCGGACGTTGGGTCGCGGACAAGTACCGTCGCCGTCCGATGATCATCCCGACGGTCATCGCGGTTCCGTAGATTCGGCACAGCAGGTCGCTTACGCTCGAACCCGATCCGGTTCGAGTACTTTGGCGAAGGTGACCTTCGCTCATGACGAACGACTCGCCCTGGTGGACAGCATGGTCGAATTCGGCCCCGATGCTCCGACACTGTGTGGGGAGTGGACCAATCGCGACCTGGCAGCACACTTGATCGTCCGGGAGCGGCGTCTCGACGCCGCTCCCGGAATCATGTTGAGCCCTCTTGCCGGACACACCGAGAGCGTGCGAAAGTCCGCAGCGGCGCGTCCGTGGGAGGAAATCCTCGACGACGTTCGGAGTGGGCCGCCGCGATGGTCGCCTATGTACTGGCTCGACGCGCAGGTGAACACCACGGAGATGTTCGTCCACCACGAAGATGTACGACGCGCACACCTGAACTGGGCGCCGCGTCCGTTGTCGGAGGGTCGGCAGGCTCAGCTGTGGAAGTACGCACGACAGGTCGGCAAGATGGGCTACCGCAAGGCCGCTGTCGAGGTAATTTTCGAACTTCCCTCCGGCGAGAGTGCGGTCGTCCACAAATCCGGCTCTCGCAGTGTTGTTCTACAAGGTGAACCCGCCGAGTTGTTGCTGCATGCTTTCGGTCGCAACGAAGTGCAGATCGAAGCCAAAGGTGAACTGGCCGACGTTCAATCTGTGATGGCGCTCGATCGCAGTTTCTGATTGCCTTTTTCAACCTGAGTGGAGCTCCGCAGACGGGTTGTGAAGATCACGTTTCGCACTCGCGACCAGTGTTGCTGGTGTTGCGGATGGTCCAGATGGGGTCGCACAGACTAGCCTGAACTCCATGGCAGGTAAGTCGAGCGCCCGGGGATCCAGTACAAGCACGTCCACGTCCGGGGCATCGACCAGGTCGTCAGCCTCTACTCCGAGCGCCCGAGCGACCGCAAAACCTCGTACGTCGCGCACCACACGGACCGTGTCGACTCCTCGCAACGTCACGACTTCGGCCAGGGCTGGTGGGCGTCCGGCCTCGGGCAAGGGCTCCAAGCCAGCGCCGAAGAAGGCGTCCGGTACGTCGTCGGCCGCGCGTCGCCCGGTATCGAAAACGTCTCAGCGGGCCAGTCCGTTGGCGGCTGTCGGGAAGGGAATCGGAGCCGGGTGGTCCCTGGCTGCCCGCGGCGTCGGCGCCACCACACGCACCGTCAGTAAGGTCGGCGAGATCGAAGCCGGCCACCGCCGCGACGGAATAGCGCTCGGTCTGATCGCATTCAGCGTCGTCATCGCCGGCGGCGTCTGGTTCAAGGCCGGTGGCCCGATCGGCGGCGGCATCGACACCCTCGTGCGCGCGATCTTCGGCGCGGCCTCGGCCGTGCTCCCCATCGTCGGCGTCGGCCTTGCGATTCTGCTGATGCGCACCGAACCTAAACCTGAGATCCGGCCCCGACTGATCATGGGATCGTTGCTGGTCGGTCTGCCGGCGCTCGGCCTCTGGCACATCATCTCGGGTTCACCGACAGACTCCACCGGTCGCTCCAACGGCGCAGGGTTCGTCGGGTACGTCGTGGGCGGCCCGCTCACCAACGGGCTCACCGTCTGGCTGTCCGCGCCGCTGCTGGTCATCGCTGCCGGATTCGGAATCCTCCTTCTGACCGGAACCACTCTGCGTGAGGTGCCGAGCAAGTTCCAGTCCTTCTTCGGTGCCTCGTATCGCTCGGACGAATACGGCGACTACGGATCCGAATTCGACGAGGACGGCGAGCACCACTACGGCGAATCTGCTTACGATCCTTCACTGTTCGATGCCGACGGCTATCCGGTCGACACCTACGCCGAGCCACCGCTCAAGCCCGCCAAGCGGACCAGCCGACGCGCACCGATCGACAACTACCCGACGGACGAGTTCGAATCCGGCGACAAGAAGACCGAAGTACTCGGTCTGTGGAACGCCGACGAAACCGCGGTACCCGACGAGCCCGTCGTGGCTGCGGCGGCGCCCGTCGTGGAGACTCCGGCGCCGCGCCCCAAGGTGCCGGCCCGTTCGGTCCCCATCGCCAAACCGGTGCCGAAACCCGAACCCGAGCCGGAGGAGAAGGAACACTTCGTCACCGATCGGGTCACCGACGGCGACTACAACCTCCCACCGACGACGTTGCTGATCGAGGGCGACCCGCCCAAGCTCCGCAGTTCTGCGAACGACGCGATGATCGAGGCGATCAGCGAGGTCCTCGAACAGTTCAAGATCGATGCCGCCGTTACCGGATTCACCCGCGGCCCGACAGTGACGCGTTACGAGGTCGAACTCGGCCCAGGCGTGAAGGTCGAGAAAATCACCGCGCTCGCTCGCAACATCGCTTATGCGGTGGCAACCGACAACGTTCGTCTCCTCGCCCCCATTCCGGGTAAGTCCGCGGTGGGCATCGAGGTACCGAACTCCGACCGCGAAATGGTTCGCCTCGCCGACGTGCTGAACGCGCCGAGCACCCGACGCGATCACCACCCACTGGTGATCGGTCTGGGCAAGGACATCGAAGGCGACTTCGTCAGTGCCAACCTCGCGAAGATGCCCCACCTTCTGGTGGCAGGTTCGACCGGCTCGGGTAAGTCGAGCTTCGTGAACTCGATGCTCGTCTCGTTGCTCACCCGAGCAACGCCGGAAGAAGTACGGATGATCCTCATCGACCCGAAAATGGTCGAGCTCACGCCGTACGAAGGTATCCCGCACCTGATCACGCCGATCATCACTCAGCCGAAGAAGGCAGCGGCAGCGCTGGCTTGGTTGGTAGAGGAGATGGAACAGCGCTACCAGGACATGCAGGCCAACCGGGTGCGTCATATCGACGACTTCAACTCCAAGGTCAAGTCCGGCGAAATCACCGCCCCGCTGGGCAGCGAGCGCGTCTACCGTCCGTACCCCTACATCCTGGCAATCGTGGACGAGCTCGCAGACCTCATGATGACCGCGCCGCGCGACGTCGAAGAAGCAATCGTCCGCATCACCCAGAAAGCCCGTGCTGCCGGTATCCACTTGGTGCTGGCAACACAGCGCCCGTCCGTCGACGTCGTCACCGGCCTGATCAAGACCAACGTGCCTTCGCGTCTGGCGTTCGCGACGTCTTCACTGACGGACTCGCGAGTCATCCTCGATCAGCCCGGCGCCGAGAAGCTCATCGGTATGGGTGACGGCCTCTTCCTGCCCATGGGTGCGGGTAAGCCGACCCGTATGCAGGGCGCGTTCATCACCGACGAAGAAATCTCGGCGGTTGTCGACTTCGCGAAGAACCAGGCGGAACCCGAGTACACCGAAGGTGTCACCGCGCAGAAGGCCGGGGAGAAGAAAGACGTCGATCCTGACATCGGGGACGACATGGACGTCCTCCTGCAGGCCGTGGAATTGGTGATCACCAGCCAGTTCGGCTCGACGTCGATGCTGCAGCGCAAACTGCGCGTCGGGTTCGCCAAGGCCGGCCGACTCATGGACCTCATGGAAAACCGCGGCGTCGTCGGACCCAGCGAGGGCTCGAAGGCTCGCGAGGTACTCATGAAGCCCGAGGAACTCGACGGTCTGCTGTGGTCGATTCGCGGCGGCGACCCGGACGAGGCACCCGCAGACGAGTAGGGACACCTCGGCGGACAAACCGTCGACAGACGACCGGAGGAACCCGTGCATGTGACGCCGTTGGCTTGGGGAATCACGATCGTGGTGATCCTCGGTCTGTTCGTCTTCGACTTCTTCGCCCACGTCCGCACTCCGCACGCGCCGACGTTCCGGGAGTCGGCATTCTGGTCGACGGTCTACATCTCGATCGCCGTCGTCTTCGGTCTCGTCGTGATGTGGATCTGGGGCACCACGTACGGCGGTGAGTACTTCGCCGGCTACGTCACGGAAAAGGCGCTCTCGGTCGACAATCTGTTCGTCTTCGTGATCATCATGTCGACCTTCGCGGTACCACGAGAGTTCCAGCAGAAAGTCCTGCTGATCGGTATCGTCCTCGCGTTGGTGATGCGCGGAATCTTCATCGGTGTCGGTGCCGCCGCCATCAACGCGTACAGCTGGGTGTTCTACCTCTTCGGTGCGTTCCTGATCTACACCGCGTACACCCTGATCCGCGATCACGGGCATGAGAAGGAGGCAGAGGAGAAGCGCGACAGTCGCATTATCTCGCTCGTGAAACGGGTGCTGCCGACAACCGAGGAATACGACGGGGACAAACTGATCACCCGGATCGACGGCAAGCGCGTCGTGACGCCGTTGTTGTTGGCGCTCATTGCAATCGGGTTTGCCGACGTGCTCTTCGCGCTCGATTCGATTCCGGCGATCTACGGTCTGACCCAGGAACCCTATCTGGTGTTCACCGCCAACGCCTTCGCGCTGATGGGCCTACGGCAGCTGTACTTCCTGATCGGCGGATTGCTCGAACGGCTGGTCTATCTCTCGTACGGGCTCTCGATAATCCTGGCGTTCATCGGCGTGAAATTGGTACTGCACGCGTTGCACGAGAACACTCTCTCGTTCGTCAACGGAGGTGAACACGTCTCCGTGCCGGAAATCTCCACGGCACTCTCACTCGGAGTGATCATCGGAGTACTGGCGGTGACGACGGTCGCGAGCCTGTTGAAGACTCGCGACCGGGCGGGGGAGTAAGCCGGGGCCGAGGCTCTCAGGCGCTGAACTGACCCAATACCGGGACCCACTCGGTGATGCGGACGTTCTCGATCAAATCGGCGATCGCGAACGGATCGTGGGTGAAGAGGAGCGAAACGGTGTCGGCGTCGGCGGCGTCGACGATGATCAGCGCGCCGTTTCCATCTGCAAACGGGCCGGATGACAGAACGATCGAGCGGGAGACCAGATCCGCGAGCCACGCGCGGTGATCGCCACGGACTTCGTCGCGCTGAGGGTTCTTCTCGGGAGCGTAGGTGTATTCGACGAGAAACAACGACATCGTGACCGCTTTCGGGGACTGGTGATCGAGACAGGTGTGTGTGAAGAGCAGGGTGTGAGAAGAGTCTGAACGGTTCAGAGAGTCAGGAGCATGCGAGTGTTGCCGAGTGTGTTGGGTTTCACATAGCTCAGGTCGAGGAACTCGGCGACACCGGCGTCGTACGAACGACACATCTCGGCGTAGACCTCGGCGGTGACGGGAGTGCCGTCGATCTCCGCGAATCCGTGACGGTGGAAGAACTCGGTCTCGAACGTCAGAACGAACAACCGTTCCAACTCCAATTCCTTGGCGACCTCGATGAGTTTGTCGACGACATGGAAACCTGCACCCTGCCCCTTGGCTGTCGGATCGACTGCGACGGTGCGGATCTCACCCAGGTCTGCCCACAACACATGCAAAGCGCCGCAGGCGATTACCTGATTACCGCGCTCGGCGACCCAGAACTCCTGGACGGCCTCGTACAGCGTCACGAGGTTCTTCTCGAGCAGGATCTTGCCGGCGTAGATGTCGATGAGGCGCTTGATTTCGGGGATGTCCGACGTTCGCGCGCGACGCACGATCAACTGGCTCTCGGTATAGGTCGGCGCGGTCGAAGTCATGTGGTGCACATTAGTCAATGCCCCTACCGATATTCTAAGTCGCGTGCCTGTCCGCCCCACGCAATTCCCGCGCCGCTCGGCTGTATCCCGGGTTCGGCTCACCGCTCGTGCGGTGATCCGATGAGTACCCCGCGCGATCAGACCGACGCCCATCGCGCTGCCGTCGGCCCGTCCGACGGCACACCTGTCGCGGACAACCCGGTTCCATTGCTGAACATCGCGAACATTCTCACGATGGTTCGAATGGTTCTCGTTCCCGTGTTTCTCGTTGTTCTCTTCGTCGACGGCGGACACTCGACGTGGTGGCGTCTCGGGGCGATGGGCGTGTTCATCGTGGCCGCGATCACGGATCGGATCGACGGCCAATTGGCTCGGAAATACGGTCTGGTCACGGATTTCGGGAAACTCATGGACCCGATCGCGGACAAGGCGCTGATCGGAGCCGCGCTCATCGGGCTCTCGGTTCTGGGTGATTTGTCATGGTGGGTGACCGGAGTGATCATCGCCCGAGAACTCGGAATCACGCTGCTGCGGTTCGCGGTTCTGCGGCACGCGGTCATCCCGGCGGGCAAGGGCGGCAAGCTCAAGACCCTCGTGCAGGCCGTCGCGATCGGCTTCTACCTGTGCCCACTGCCGAGCAGTTGGGACATCGTCAGCGGGTTGCTGATGGCTGCTGCCGTCGTGCTGACGGTGGCGACGGGAATCGAATACATCGTGCAGGCGATCAGGCTTCGCGCCGGAGTTCGCGCAGTCGAGTCATGACCGATCCGCTGCTCGGACTCGGAGTGGCCGAACTGGTCGAGGTCCTCGGTGCCGCGGGGCAGACTGTCGCCGCCGCCGAATCTCTGACGGCCGGATTGTTCACTGCAGCGGTTGCGTCGGTGCCGGGATCGAGCGCTGTGCTGCGCGGAGGGCTGGTCGTGTACGCGACCGACCTGAAGGCGACGCTGGCTGGCGTGGACCCCGATCGCCTGGCAACAGACGGCCCCGTGTCCGCGAGCACCGCGGTGGCTTTGGCGCTCGGTGCCCGCTCGAGGTGCGGCGCCGACTGGGGTGTCGGTCTGACGGGGGTCGCCGGTCCGAGTGAGCAGGACGGACACCCGGTCGGAACGGTGTTTCTCGGTATCGCCGGCCCGGACGGAACCGAATGCGTACCGCTCGCGCTCGGCGGCGAACGGTGGGAGATTCGAACAACCGCAGTCGCGACTGCCGTGTCGCGGTTACGTGATCGTGTCGCAGAGCGCGCGGCACGATAGGCTCGGGAACCAATCGGATGTGTTCGGACGTTGACGATTGTGAAGACGTACGACCATGCACGATGAGGTCACGGATGAAGGAGGAGCGAGATGGCGCTGCTATTGCGTGAGGCAATCGGTGACAGTCTCCGGCGTACGCGCGTTTCGCAGAGCCGCACGCTACGTGAGGTGTCGAACAGCGCGCGTGTGAGCTTGGGCTATCTGTCCGAAGTGGAACGTGGACGTAAGGAAGCATCGAGCGAACTGTTGGCAGCGATCTGTGATGCGCTCGCAGTCCCACTGTCCGACGTGCTGGTCGACGTGAGCGAGACCCTGGCCACGAAGAAGAGCGCTCCGGTAGCGAGTCGACAGGTCACCGAACCTGCCGTGTCGGCATCCGGTTCTGTCTCGGCTTCCGGTTCGCCGACTATCGCACGCGATACCCGCGTCGTGATTCCGGCACCGAACGCTCGAAGGTTGGCGGCGGCGTAGCCACTACCGGCCGTAACCGATAGATTTTGTACGTAACCGCCGGTTTCCAGCAGGTGGGGTCAGAGCAGATAGGGCGCAGCCCTTGTTTCGGTGCGCGACGGTCGCGCTCCGGGTCGCGTTCGGCGCGGCGCATCAGATGGAGGCAGGATCAAACCAATGGCTAATCCTTTCGTCAAGGGCTGGAAGTACCTGATGGCGCTCTTCAATTCGAAGATCGATGAGAAGGCAGATCCAAAGGTTCAGATTCAGCAGGCGATCGAGGACGCACAGCGCCAGCATCAGGCGTTGTCCCAGCAGGCTGCGTCGGTGATCGGTAATCAGCGTCAACTCGAGATGAAGCTCAGCCGTCAGCTCGACGAGGTCGAGAAGCTCAACGCCAACGCGCGCCAGGCCGTCAACCTCGCCGATCAGGCCGCTGCTGCCGGCGACAACGACAAGGCGATCCAGTACACCAACGCTGCCGAGGCTTTCGCGGCTCAGTTGGTGACGGCCGAGCAGGGCGTCGAGGATCTGAAGGCACTGCACGACCAGTCCTTGCAGGCGGCCGCTCAGGCCAAGAAGGCCGTCGAGCAGAACGCGATGACTCTGCAGGCAAAGGTTGCCGAGCGCACCAAGCTGCTCAGCCAGCTCGAGCAGGCCAAGATGCAGGAGCGCGTGAGCGAGTCGCTTCGTTCCATGGACAGCACGCTGTCGGCTCCGGGCAACACACCCAGCCTCGATGCTGTGCGCGACAAGATCGAACGTCGCTACGCCGACGCACTCGGCTCTGCCGAGCTCGCTCAGAACTCCGTTCAAGGCCGCATGATGGAGGTCCAGCAGGCTTCGGTCCAGATGGCAGGGCACAGTCGCCTCGAACAGATTCGTGCATCCATGAAGGGCGAGGCACTGCCGTCCGGCGGCGCAGCGGCCACTCCTGCGACTCCGTCCGTCGAGAAGCAGCCCCCGGCTGCCGGTCAGACCGGGCAGTAGCCGAATCCTCGATGTCGGCAGTGATGCTCTGATGTTTTCTTCACGAGACGGTCGATCTGGGCGTGAGCCCCGGTCGGCCGTTCCCGTTTCCGTATCCGGCGCTTTCGGAGCATTGGGACGCACCGCGGACACATTGCGCGAGGTCGGTCTGTCTGCGGCGGATGCAGCTCGGCGGTGGCAGGACCCGCGCGCCAAATTCGAACGCAAACGTGCCCGAGCGCGTCGACGAGCGCAGCGTTGGGGTTTCATGTCAGGCGGATCCGTGGTCGGCACTGCCGGCCTCGCAGTAGCGTCCGCTCCAGAGTGGTCGGTGGTCGTGGCAGGCGGGGGAGCGGCACTGTTCGCGGTTCCCGCCGTCATCGCGGTCGGCCGTTACCGTTCGATGAGTTCCGGCCCACCGCCGTCCGCGCCGATTCGCCGGCGGTTGCCACCGTCGTCGTCTCGCGCGTTCATCCCGATGTCTCGCCTGATCGGCGCCGAGACTTCGCTGTTCGAGATCTTGAGTGTGCTCAGGCGTGCCGACACCATCGACCCCGGCGAGTTGGACGAAATCACCGTCACCGCTGATTCGGCATTGAGAGCGATGTTCGCGGTGTCCTCGGACGTGGTCGCGATGGAACGCGCGGTTGCCGCGACGCCCAAGGTGACCGAACCTCTCGATCCCACTATCGACAGCGCCGTACGTGAATTGCAGTCGGGGTTGGATCAGTACGAGGATCTGGTGACCTCGGCCGCAGCCTTGACCGCGCCCCACAGCCCGTCGGCACTGGTGGGGTTCAATCGAGAACTCTCGGCGTTGCACGCAGCCGCCGAGCGACTCTCGGCGCTTGCCGACGCCATCGGTGAGGTGGACGACATCACCCGCAAGTACAACTGACAGCTCTCGGTCTGATCGGCGCTCAGTCGTCGGCGCCGCGGGCTGCCAACGCCTCACCCATCGCATCCGCGGTCATCAGCGTGCCGACGATGACCGGCACGGCGAAAGAACGTAGCGAGAAGCCGAGTCCACGCGCCTTGCGTGCCTCGGACACCTGCGTGATGACCTCGAACATGAGCGGGATGCACCGGATCGTCATTGCAAGGAGCAGGGCGATCCGTTCGGGATTGATGCCGAAGCGTCGCAAGGGCGTCAGGAATCTGGTGATCGCGTCGAGCATCTCGGAGATCCGTGTGGTCAGACCCATGATCGCCGCGAAGGCGATCGAAATGATCAGAACGCCGCAAACGACGGCCGCTCGCTGCCATCCCGCGACCACCAGCTGGAATGCCCCGATGAAGAGCAACATCCACAGTGCCGGACGCAGTTGCCGGAGTGCCGTCATCGGAGGAATGCGCGCAATCACGTACAGCGCAACAACGACGATCGCAGGAGCTGCCAGCTGCCAGGGCTCACGCACGAAGATCGAGACTGCGAGGATCGCCGCGATCAAGGCGACGAGCTTGATCCCCGTCGGCATCCGGTGCAGCAGTGACGTGCCCGGGCGGTAGACGCCGAGGGTGGTCACGAGACCAACGACCGGTAGTGATCGATGGAGTCGGCGGGGGATCCGTCCGCGACGACGCGCCCTTGGTCGACAACCAACACCCGTTCGAAGGATTCGAGGAGATCGAGTTGGTGGGTCACGACGATCAGTTGCTGATCGAGAGACTCGAATACCGAGCTGATCAGCCGAGAGTTGCGAAGGTCGAGGAGCGTGGTGGGTTCGTCGGCGACCAGTACGGTCGGTTCCGTCACCATGACGGCCGCGAGCGCGAGAAGCTGTTTCTGCCCGCCCGAAAGCTGGTGGGTGGGATGGTCGGCGTGCCCGGCGAGGCCGTAGCGTTCGAGCACCGAGGCCACCTTTGCGGCGCGCTCGGTTTTGCCCGATCCGCTACGGCGGAGCGAGAATTCGATGTCCTCGGCAACCGTCGGCATCACGATCTGGTGGTTGGGATCGGTGAAGACGAATCCGACCTGCCGGCGTACGTCGCGGCCCTTCTTCGCCGTGTCCAAGCCGTTGACGTGGACGTGTCCTTCCGTCGGAACGACCAGTCCGTTGATCATGCGAGCGAGGGTCGACTTGCCGCTTCCGTTCGCACCCACGATCCCGATTCGCTGCTCGCTCAGACGCAGATCTATCTGCTGCAGGACCGTTCGTTCACCGAAGCGGTGTCCGACGTTCTCGAAGACGATCTCACTCATCGGAGATTAGTTCGCCACCACGGTCTTGTTCGACGAGATCACCGAGTCACGCAGTAGTGCCGGGTATGCCCGATGAACCTGGGACGCGACCAACGCAGTGACGACCGCTTTTGCGGCGTCGAGCGGGATGAAGGCGGCGTTGGCAGACCAGGCGGCGACGAAGCTCATGTGTCCGCGGACCATCATTCCGACGATGCCGAACGCGTAGAGAACGACGACTCCGCCGAGAAGGTTGATGCCGATGCCTGCGATGATCCGGTACTTGGGCAGCATCTTGGCAGTCAGCCATCCGATGACGAACGCCGTCGGGATCCAACCGATGAGGAATCCGGCCGTCGGGCTCGAGAGAGACACGAGTGCGGTGCGACCGCCGGCAAGGACGGGCAATCCGACCAATCCCAGGGCGATGACCGTCAAGACTGCGAGAACACCCTTGCGTGGTCCGAGCAGAGCGCCGGCCATCATGACGCCCATGGACTGAAGCGTGATGGGTACACCGGAGATACCGATGTTGATCGACCCGGGAAGGCCCAGCGCGATGATGAGTGCGGCGAAGACGGCTACATGCGCGAGATCGCGAGCGGGGAAACGGGTCGTAGACACTGCGGACGTGCTCCTTCGGCGTACGGGATGGAACTTCGCGAGTTTACGCCAGGAGCAAGCTCCGATGGGTTGGACACCTGACCTGCGTGAGGGCCGGTCTCGGGGTGAACCCTGATCTTTACCTGAACTTGCCGCTGAGCTGCTGCTTTGTCACGCCAGACCTGTCAGGCTGGTTCTACGGACGACGCAGCACCTGTCCGATTCGACTGATTATTCAACGGCACGTTGGAGGTAAGCATGTTTTGGAAGATCGTTTTGGCCGTCGTACTGGTGTGGGTCGCACTTGCGGTGGTCGGTGCGCTGATCAAGGGGCTTTTCTGGGTCCTGGTGGTCGGCGCTGTCGGTTTCGGAATCTACTTCCTGGTGAAGGCGATGTCGGGAAGTGACGACAATTCCCACGCTTCGCGGTTCTGACGGGCAAGATCTGCCCTATGGAAAACTTCCCCGAGGACTGGCAGCGCGCGATTGTCATCGTGGCGCATCCCGACGACATCGAATACGGCGCAGCCGCAGCAGTGGCGCAATGGACCGATCGCGGTAAAGACGTGCGATACGTCCTGGCCACGCGCGGCGAGGCTGGAATCGCCGGTCTGTCGCCCGAGGAGTCCGGCCCGGTCCGCGAGGAAGAAGAGCGTCGCTCGGCCGCGATCGTCGGTGTCAGTGAGGTGGAGTTCCTCGGTCTACCCGACGGTCGTCTCGTGGAAGGCTTGGAGTTGCGCTCGACTCTCGCCGCGGCAATTCGTCGCCACCGCCCGGAATTGGTGGTGACGATGAACTTCTCCCACACCTGGGGACCTGGCTACCTCAACAGCGCGGATCACCGAGCACTCGGGATCAGCGTCCTGGACGCGACCGCTGATGCGGCGAACGAATGGATCTTTCCGTCATTGACGGCTCAGGGACTGGCGCCGTGGTCCGGTGTGCGGTGGGTTGCGGTCAACACGATGACTCCCACACACTGCGTCGACGTGACGTCGACGGTCGATCGCGCCGTGGATTCGCTCGCGGAACATGCGCGATATCTGGCGGCGTTGAGTTCCACACCGATCCGGGAACAGGCGCGCGCACAGATCGACATGGTCAGCGGACCGAAGCCCGGTTTCGACGCCGAGCGCGCAGTTGGTTTCGAGTTGTACTATTTCTGATGATCTCTGAGCGAGAGAACTCGCAAGTCCCGACGGGATTACCGGTGACTTGTCCGGTATTGTGTTACATACGATGGTAATCCGTAACGCAGATGACTCACTTGCCCCTCGCAAGGCAGATGGTCAGCGCATCCCCAGCCGCGAGATCGACGACGTGATTCTCGACGCAGCAAGGTCGTGTGTCCTCGATTTCGGAATGCAACGAACCACACTTGCGGAGATCTCCCGTCGAGCCGGCGTGAGCCGACCGACGGTCTACCGGCGATGGCCGGACACACGAGCCGTCGTCGCGGATCTGCTGACCCGGGAGATTCGATCAGTGCTGCCAGAGGTGGCGTTCACCGGGTCTGCGGGCACATTGCTCGTGGAAGCTATCGGTGACGTCGTCGGCCAGATTCGCGATCATCCTCTCTTCGTGAAGATTCGCCACGCCGATCAAGAGTTGCTCACCACCTACATCGTGGACCGACTCGGCGCGAGCCAGAAGTCGATTCTCGAACTGATCACTTCCGTCGTGGCTGCCGGTCAACAAGACGGTTCGATTCGCGAGGGAAGCGTCAACGAGATTGCGGCGATGGTTCTACTGATGGCTCAGTCCGTCGTCATCTCCGCACCGACTCTCGAGCCGGAACTTTCGGCCGACGCGTCGGTCGAGCAACTTCGACATGCGGTCGCTGCGTATCTGGCACCTGCAAAGAATTCGGGAGAATAGCTGTGGACCTTCGGGATTCGGCAGGCGGCGATTCAGCTCTCAACGCACAGCGGCGTACTCGTGAACTCGAGCAGTTCGCGAACGGCGATTCGGTTGACGTCCTGGTTATCGGCGGCGGAATCACCGGTGTCGGTGTCGCTCTCGACGCCGTGACTCGGGGGCTCAGTGTTGCGCTGGTCGAAAAGCACGACCTCGCATTCGGCACCAGCCGCTGGAGTTCGAAACTGGCACACGGCGGCCTTCGGTACCTCGCCTCCGGCAATGTCGGTATAGCGCGTGAAAGTGCGGTCGAGCGCGGCATTCTCATGACGCGCACCGCGCCGCATCTCGTTCGCGCCATGCCTCAACTCGTACCGCTGTTGCCCGACACATCGTTTTTCGGGAAGGCCCTGGTGCGTACCGGTTTCCTGGCCGGTGACGCTCTGCGCATGTCGGCGCGAACCCCAGCGTCGGTTCTACCCCGATCACGGACGGTCAGCGCTGCTCGAGCGCGCGAATTAGCTCCCGCGGTCAAGCGGGAGAACTTACGTGGCGCCTTGACCGCGTTCGACGGGCAGCTCATCGACGACGCCCGCCTCGTCGTCGGCATCGCCCGAACCGCAGCGTCATACGGCGCGCGAATCCTGACCCGCGTCGGTGCATACGACGTATCCGGAACGTCGGCCACCTTGCGCGACGAGTTGACCGGGTCCGAGTTCTTGATGCGTGCCCGCGTCGTGGTCAATGCGACCGGTGTCTGGGCTGATCAGGTCGACTCCAGCATCACCCTGCGCCCCAGCCGCGGGACGCACCTGGTGCTCGATGCCGCGCGATTGGGGAACCCCACGGCAGCACTGACCGTGCCGATTCCCGGCGAGACCAACCGCTTCGTCTTCGCCCTGCCCGCGCAGCTCGGCCGGATCTACCTCGGGTTGACCGACGAAGCAGCGCCGGGACCGGTGCCAGACGTGCCGACGGCGTCCGAGGACGAGATCGACTTCCTTCTCGACACCGTGAACACGGCGTTGGAAGTTCCTCTGACCCGTGAGGACGTCCTGGGGACCTTTGCGGGTCTGCGTCCGTTGCTGGACACCGGTGAAGGTTCGACGGCGGACCTCTCTCGCAATCACGCTGTAGTCCGTTCGGACTCGGGCTTGGTCACGGTAGTGGGCGGAAAACTCACGACGTACCGCAAGATGGCCGAAGACGCTGTCGACGCCGCGGTCGAGGTCGGGTCGCTGAGTGCGGGTGCGTGTCGGACACGCGCGTTGCCGCTGGTAGGCGCTGCATCACCGGCGGAATTGAAAAAGATCAAGGCACCCGCGTCATTGGTGGCGCGATACGGCACCGAGGCTGAGGTCGTGGCCGCGGCGAGCAGCGATCGACTCCGGTCGGTTGCGGACTTGGAGATCTGCGGTGCAGAGTTCGATTTCGCGGTATCGCATGAAGGCGCCCTCGATGTCGACGACGTCCTTGATCGCAGGACGAGGATCGGATTGGTGGCTTCGGATCGCGAACGCGCACTGGGTGCGGCGGAACAGGCCTTTCACTCGGTGTGACACTCTGATCCGGTGCGTGTAGCCGTTGTTGCCGGGCCGGACCCGGGTCATGCTTTTCCCGCAATAGCGTTGTCGCTGGCGTTGATCCAGGCCGGCGACGAACCGATCCTGTACACGGGGACCCGGTGGGTCGAGGCAGCGCGAGCTGCCGGCGTGGAAGCCGAGCCGCTCAAGGGCTTGGCTCCGCGGCCGGGAGACGACGATCTTGATGCAGGCGCTCGGATTCATTCGCGCGCCGCCTATATTTCCACCGAACTGCTTCCCGACCTGAAATCCGTCTCCCCGGATCTCGTCGTCTCCGACATCCTCACTGCCGGAGGCGGATTGGCCGCCGAACGACTCGGCATCCCCTGGGTGGAACTCTCGCCTCACCCGCTGTACTCACCCTCGCGCGGTCTGCCGCCGATCGGCAGCGGGCTCGCGCCAGGCGTCGGAATTCGTGGTCGACTCCGCGATACCCTGATGCGCGCAGCGACCGGACGTTCGATCAAGCAAGGGTTGGCCCAGCGCTCCCACGCTCGCGTCGGTGTCGGGTTGCCCGCTCTCGATCCCGGTCCGCAAGCCCGGCTGATCGCAACACTTCCGGCACTGGAAGTGCCTCGCCCCGACTGGCCGGTGCACGCACACGTCGTCGGACCGCTTCTCTGGGAGCCGACCGAGGTCATTCTGGATCCACCGCCAGGTGACGAGCCGCTGGTCATGGTGGCGCCGTCCACGGCGCACACCGGGGCAGTGGGAATGTTCGGGGGCACGGTCGAGGGACTCGACGGCGCCGGTGTGCGGCTGATCGCGTCGATGCTCGACGGAGCAGAAGGCGAGCATCCCGATTGGGTTCGTGCAGGTCTCGGACGCCAGGACGCGATGCTGCGCGACGCGTCGGTATTGGTGTGCGGCGGCGGGCACGGCATGTTGGCGAAAGCCTTGCTGGCCGGCGTGCCGACGGTCGTCGTTCCCGGGGGCGGGGACCAGTGGGAGTTGGCCAATCGCGCTGCGCGGGCAGGGACGTCGGTGATCGTGCGGCCCGCAGATGCCCAGTCGATTCGCGATGCCGTACTGCAGGTGCTCTCCGACAGACGATTCGCGGACGCTGCGAAGTCTGCTGCCGCGACTGCGTCGCAGGTCACCGATCCGGTGGCGGTGTGCCGACAGGTGGTCAACGGTGGTGTGACGGCGTGAGCATGGTGCGCCTGAATGCAGGTGCACCGCTCTGTGGACTACGGTGGCGGCTGTGCGGTTGACCGAATTTCATGAAATGGTGCGCGAAGAGTTCGGGCAGGTACGAGGCGACTCGATGCTGATCGACCATGTACTCCAGAGTCTCGACGGAATGACTGCCGCGGAGGCTGTCGAAGCAGGCTGGGAGCCTCGCGAAGTGTGGCGCGCACTCTGCGTGGAGTTCGACGTACCCCCCGCCCGCCGCTGATTCTTCGGCGTGTCGAACGTCTCTCGTCTTCTGTTCGAACACGTGTTCGTCTATGCTGAACCTGTTCGGTGGTGACGCTCTTTTCGTAACTGCGAACTTTCGGTGTTCTACAAATGCGGTGTTTCACGAACGCGGTGATCGGCAAGCGCGAAAGCAAGATCGAAAAGTCTGTCGGTGGCCGGATCTACTCTGATCGCAACACACCAACAGGGTCGGCTCAGGCAGGCGCTGAAGAGACGGAGTCTGCTCAGGCAGGCACTGAAGACTGAAACAAGGATGGGGATCACGATGGCACCACAGGCACCTGATCGGGACAAGGCACTCGACCTCGCGTTGGCGCAGATCGACAAGAACTTCGGCAAGGGTTCGGTGATGCGCCTGGGTGAGGGTGTCCGCCAGCCCATCGCCGTCATTCCCACCGGTTCCATCGCGCTCGACGTCGCGCTGGGTATCGGCGGACTGCCGCGTGGCCGCGTCATCGAGATCTACGGCCCGGAGTCCTCGGGTAAGACCACCGTGGCACTGCACGCAGTTGCCAATGCTCAGGCCAACGGCGGCATCGCGGCGTTCATCGACGCGGAGCACGCACTCGATCCTGACTACGCAGCCAAGCTGGGTGTCGATACCGACGCGCTTCTGGTCTCGCAGCCCGATACGGGTGAGCAGGCTCTCGAGATCACCGACATGCTGATCCGTTCGGGCGCCCTCGACATCGTCGTGATCGACTCCGTGGCCGCTCTTGTTCCTCGCGCCGAGATCGAAGGCGAGATGGGTGACAGCCACGTCGGCCTGCAGGCTCGACTGATGAGCCAGGCGCTGCGCAAGATCACCGGTGCCATGAACAACTCGGGCACCACCGTCATCTTCATCAACCAGCTTCGCGAGAAGATCGGCGTGATGTTCGGTTCTCCCGAAACCACCACCGGTGGTAAGGCACTGAAGTTCTACGCTTCGGTCCGCCTCGACATCCGTCGCATCGAGACCCTCAAGGACGGTACCGACGCAGTCGGTAACCGCACTCGCGTCAAGGTCGTCAAGAACAAGGTCGCTCCGCCGTTCAAGCAGGCCGAGTTCGATATTCTCTACGGCCAGGGCATCAGTAAGGAAGGCTCGCTCATCGACATGGGTGTCGAGCATGGGTTCATCCGCAAGTCCGGCTCCTGGTACACCTACGAAGGTGACCAGTTGGGTCAGGGCAAGGAAAATGCTCGTAAGTTCTTGCTGGAGAACACCGATATCCGCGACGAGATCGAGAAGAAGATCAAGGAAAAGCTCGGTATCGGTGCTGACGTCACTGCAACCGACGAAGCTCCCGCCGACTTCTGAGTTCAGTCATGAGCTTCGACGACGGTGACCACGGCGAGAATGCTCGTGAAGAGTACGGCGCTCCTCGGCGTCGATCCCGTCAACGCTCCGAGAAACCGTCGCAACGTGCGGAAGGTGGTACGGCGGCGCAGGCCAAAGACGCTTGCCTGCGCCTCCTGACCGACCGGGCACGCAGCCGCTCGGAACTGGAAACCAAGCTGAGCGGGCGCGGCTTCGAGCCCGAGATCATTACCAAGGTCCTCGATCGACTCCAAGAAATCGGGTTGATCGACGACGCAGACTTCGCGAATCAATGGGTTCATTCGCGGCACACGTACTCGGGCAAGGGAAAGCGTGCGCTTGCAGTCGAGTTGCGGCTCAAAGGAATCGACCAGGACGTCGCCTCCGAAGCTCTGTCGCAGATCGATCCCGAAGACGAGCGCGAGCGCGCAGCAGAGTTGGTTCGGCGCAAGCTGAAGAACAAGCCGATCGACGATCGTGACAAGGTCACGCGTCGACTGGTCTCGATGCTCGCGCGCAAAGGATATTCAGCGGGGATGTCGTACGAGGTGGTCAAAGCAGAGATGGCTGCCGCAGAGTCGTAGGCAACACATGTCGTAGGCATCGAATACCAGGAGCGGGGTGTGTCACCGAATTCGGTGACACACCCCGCTCCTCCCGGAAAGTTGAAAGCACGGGGGTAAAAAAAAACCGTGGGTAAGTAAAAAAACGCGACCCCAAAAACAGGGGGTGGAGACAGA